>JBCCLB010000088.1:0-27067 GCA_039027095.1 Myxococcota bacterium | reverse complement strand
GCTAAGGCGGTGACCAGTGCTTCGTGCTAAGGCGGTGACCAGTGAGTGCTCCGCGCTTAGCGGTGACCGATGCCTCGCCTGAAGCGGAATGACGCCCCCGCATCGGCCGGCGGGGTTCCGTGGGGAAGCCCTCATTTGGAGGGCGCGCGACGCTGTAGCTCGGCGCGGACGGTGCCCTCCAGGGTTTCGATGGTGACCGGCTTCACCAAGTGCCGGTCGGCGCCCGCCTTTTTCGCGGCGGTCTCATCGGCCGGCCGCCCATATCCACTCATCACGATGATGACCAGCGATGGGCCAGCGCGGTGACGCAACTCGCGAACGAGTTCAAGGCCACTTCTCCCGGGTAGCCCCACGTCGGTGATGACGACGTCGGGGCGCTGGTTTTGGTACGCATCGAGGGCGGCGGGCACGCTCGACGCGGTCGTGACCGTAAAGCCCGCCCTGGACAGCAAAAGCTCGGACATTTCCCGCGCATCCTCGTCGTCTTCCACGAGAAGAATGACCGCACTGTCCTGCACCTCCTTCGGCGGGGGGTCCGGTTCGTCGAGGGCGACGTCGCCCTGGGCGAGGGGGAGGGTGACGCTAATTTCGCTCCCCCGCCCGGGGCCCTCGGAATGGGCCGTCACGGTCCCCGCGTGCAACTCGATCACGTGCCGGACGACCGCGAGGCCGATGCCCATCCCCCCTTCGTCTCGGCTGGCGCCTCTGCGGTTCTGGACGAAAGGCTCGAACATCTTGGCCGCGTCAGAGGGTTCGATGCCAATACCGGTATCGGTGACCGTCAGTCGGGCGTCCGACCCCTCTGTTCGAATGTGCACGTCGATACGTCCACCCTCCCGGTTGTACTTCGTGGCGTTGTCCAAAAGGTTGTTGACGACCTGGCGGAGACGCAACCCGTCGCCGTTTACGACGACGGGACCGTCGGGACGGTTGACCCTCAGGGTCAACCGCCGCGCCTCGACGGCCGGCCGCGCGGCTTCGGCGGCGCCGACCACGATCTCTACCAGACTCACGGGTCGAAGCTGGACCTTCAGCTTTCCGCTGCTGATGCGAGAGACGTCGAGGAGGTCACGTAACAGTTCGGCCAGATGCTCCGACTGGCGCCGAATGACGGCGAGGACCTCGGAAGCTCGCGACGGCTCCGAACTGGCGACCTGCGTCGCATTCAAGATGGCCGACAGCGGCGTGCGGAGTTCGTGCGAGAGCACGGCCAAAAACTCGTCCCTGCGCTCGACCTCGCGCCGCGCAGACTGCTGGGCATCTTTTAGCGCGTCGACGTCGATGATGGTAATGACCGCCCCCGCATCGACGCCGCGGCTTCGGTAGGGGAGAAAACGTAGCAAATACCATCGGTCGTGATCGTCTTGGACTTCGCGCTCGACGGTGCAACCCTCCGCGATGACGCGCTGAAGGTCACCCACGAGCGTCGGTACGTCGAATTGCGTATTGAAGTCATCGATGTTGCGGCCCACGTCCCGTGTCTTGAAGTGAAACTTCGCCGCGGCCAGCGGCGTGAAGCGGACGATGCATAGGTCGTCGTCGAGGTGGATCGTGCCTACCTCCATGCTCTTTAGAAGCGATTCCACATCCGCCGTGATCTCCGCGACCGCCGAGACCTTGTCCTCGAGCTCGGCGTTGACCACCTGCAACTCGTCGTTGACGCTCTGCAATTCTTCGTTGGTACTCCGCAGTTCTTCGTTTGCGGCGACGAGCTCGACGTTGGTGACCTGCATGCCCTCGTTGCTCGCCTCGAGCTTCGCAACGGTGGCGGCGAGTCGCTCACGCGCTTGCTGTAGTTCGGCGCGGAGGAGGACGGTGTCGTCCCCAGGCCGCGCGGCCGAGTTCGGGTCGCCGTCGGCGTCCCGCAAGGAGCTAGCGACGGGACGGCCGTCACCGTTTTTCGGGTCGGCCTCGGCTGCGGGAGGCGCGGCGGTGGAGAGCGAGACGAAAAAGAACGTGTGGTCGCCCGGGATCGCGAGTCGTCGGCCGGAGACGTGCACCGGGGACGACGCGCCCCCGGGGTCGACCGTCAATTCGGGCGGCGGTGGGGCCCCCTCGGAGGATGCGCGGATCCGACGCACCACATCCTTGACGACCCCTCGGTAGATGGGCTGCAAGAGCCGATTGAGATCGGAGGTATGTCGCCCGGGCTGAACTTCCAAAAAACGAGAGGCGTCGCCGAAGACGTGGATAAGATTCAGCTCGTGGTCGAGCAGCAGGCCGGCGGGGATGTGCGCCGCGAGTAAGGCGTCATAGGCGGCGAGCAGCGTTGGCGGTGTGTCGGCTAGGCTCGTAGGAGCCTCGGTCGCCCGTGAGGCGGGCCAAACCACCGGAGCCTGCTTTCGGTGCATTCGTCGCCGACGGACCGAACGGTCCGGACCGTCGCTGCGCTTCCAAAAGATGCCCGAAGATGCATCGTGGGGACGCAACGCGTCGAGCTGGGCCACGGAACGTTCACTCTTTCCCAACATCAGAGCGCCTCCGGTTCGGAGGCCGAACAGAAGGAGCGAAAGAAGCCGTCGCTGCGCGGGTCGACGTAGATAGATCAACAGATTGCGACAGCAAACCAGGTGCAGCTTCGCAAAGGGAGCACCCTCGAGCGCGTGATGCCGCACGAACACGACCGACTGCCTAACGTCGTCGATGACGCGCTGTCCGGCGGACGTGCCCATGAAGTATCGGGCGCGCAGCTCCTCCGGGACGGGTTCGAGCGCCGCCTTGGGATAGACCGCGGCGTCGGCATGGTCGAGGGCCGCCTGATTGACATCGCTCGCGATGATCCTCACCCGCGGCTCCTCCCCGATGGCTCGGAACGCCTCGTGCGCGAGCATGGCGACGGTGAACGCCTCTTCGCCGGTGCCACATGCGCACACCCAGATGCGTAGTTCTTCGGTCGGTTCGAGCCGGTCGATCAACTCGGGCAGGATGTCGCCGCCCAGGGTCTCGAAGGGTTCTCCGTCACGAAAGAACTCCGTCACCCCTACGAGCAGCTCGTGGTAGAGCGTCCCCAGCTCCGCGAGGTCGCCGGAGAAGTCATCGGCGTAGCGAGCCAACGACGTACTGGCCGCGGCGAAACGGCGCGCGATGCAGCGGTCGACCGTACTCGCCTTGTAGTCGCGAAAGTCGACTCGGTAGTGGCGATGGAGTTCGTCGAGAATACGCTCGGTGTGACGGCGATCGGCCTCCGTGTCGGCCTCCGCCGCCCGGGCGGGGAGTCGCTCGAGCAAGAGGCCGGGAAGCGCGCCAGGGCGCGCCACTTCGTCGGCGACGCCAGCGGCCATGACGGAGCGGGGCATGCCATCGAAGCGAGCGGTCTCGGGGTGCTGCACGAGCACGAGGCCGCCCGCATCGTAGACGTCGCAGGCGCCCCGTGACCCGTCGCTTCCGGTGCCAGAGAGAATGACCGCGACCGCCGCCTCGCCGACCTCGCGGGCCAGCGACCCGAGCAGGAGGTCGATGGGGTGCCGCCGTTCCGTCGCCGACTGGTCGCGTGCGTCGGCGAGCCACAACCGGCCGTTCGAATAGATACAGACGGACGTCGGAGGGAGAAGGTAGACGTGGTCGGGGGCGATCGGGGTGGCATCTCGGGTCATCGCGACGGGGAGCGGGGTGACGCGACGGAGGACTCGGTCCATCGCGCTTGGCTGCTCACGACTCAGGTGCTGCACGACGACGAACGCCGCGCCTGTGTCTCGCGGGAGTGCGCCGAAGAAGGCCTCCATCGCTTCGAGACCCCCGGCGGAAGAGCCGACGCAGACGATGGCGGAGGGGATGTTCGGGGCCGGGTCCACCCTGTACCCGTGCCGGTACGCAACGCCGACGGCAAGCGAGGATTCGTTCGTATGTGTCGCCTGTGCCCGGCCCGACCCTGGCTGGGGCCCCCCTCCGGAGACGTCGGGTACCGAGGCACGCCGACGACAGAGCGTTGGGAAGAATCCGAGTCAGGGTACGGAGGTGCCGGCGCCGGCTCCTCCTTCGACGGGCGCGGTGGCGCTGGGCTCGCCGGAGCCAGGGGGAGCGGTGGGAACCGGTGCGGCGCCGGCAGGGGGGCTCGTCTCCGGCTCCGCCATCGGCACGACGTCCTTGTCGCCGTCCCGATCGTTGGCGCCAGGCGCCTGTGCCGGTTTCGTCGGACACCCCAGTAGGGTCAGGCTGAGTAGGGTCAGGCTGAGTAGGCTCAGGCTGCTGCAGGCGACCGCTCCGCCGCTCAGGGTGAAACGGGACCGCATCCGACCGAGCGCGCGTGTGACTTCTTCCATGTTCATGTTCGTGGACTCCTTGGCTTGATCGATTCGGAAGGTTTCGTCTGGCCGCGAATCATTCGGCTGCATGTTGCTCCGCCGCTCCCTCTTCTGAAGCGCGATCGTCGGCCGCCCCGCGATTGTCGTTGGCCTTTGGTGCGCGGATCGCGCCCGAAGGAAGCGCTTTTTCGAGCGGCGTCCCCCCGACGACCCCAAAATCGAGGGTTCGGATGGGGAAGGGAATGGTGAGACCAGCCTCATCCAGCCGCGCCTTGATGGCCTTTACCGCTTGGTGTTTGGTCAACAAGATGTTGTGGGAGGTCGGGGAGATCCACAACCGAACGACCAAGTCGATAGAGCTCCCCCCGAAGCCCTTGAAGTACACGTCCGGTTCGCGCTCGGTGTCGCGCTCGGTGACGTCGCGCGCCGCGGCGAGGCAGACCGCCTCGGCTCGTTCCAAGTCGTCACCATAGGCGACCCCAACCTCGACGTCGCATCGACGGTATCCGCTGCGGTGGTAATTGACGATGTGGCTGCTCAGGACGTCCTTGTTGGGGATGGTGACGAGCTGGCCCTCGAAGGTTTCGCCGAGGGTCGACCGCAGCGACACCTGCCGCAGCGTGCCGTAGAAGTCTCCGATCCGGACCACGTCGCCGACCGAAAACGGGCTTCTTACCGCCAGGATCACGCCGGAGACGAAGTTGGCCGCGATGTCCTGAAACGCGAAGCCGAGGGCGAGACCGACGACGCCGATCCCGGCGAGGGCAGAGGTTACGACCCCATCGAGACGGACGACGCGCAAGGCCACCAAAAAGCCGCCGACGATGACCAGCAAGCGCAGCGAGCGCAGCGCCAACGAGTGCATCTGCTGGTTGTCGGTCATCCGCTGCAGCGGCGCTTCTGCGGCGCGCTGCACCAAAGACGCGACGATTCGGAATACGACGAGAACGAGGATGGCCACCGCGAGGTTGGGCAACATCGCGACGGCGGTGTCGGCCCATGCCTTCAGCTTCTCGACGAGGGGCGTGATCGATTCCATAGCGGCGAGCCGTTCATCATTCATGCCATCTACGCTGCGGGCGTCGCCCGACACGCACGCCTGCTCACTCGTCGGCTTCCTTGACGATTCGGTCGTCGCTCACTCCGTGGGCGCGGAGCACTTCGACGACCGCTTCTTCCATCGGCGGCGGACCGCACAGGTAAAAGAGCTGCTGCCAATCGGTGATGTGCGCGTCGAGAAGAACCCGGTCGAGCCGGCCGTGGGGATGGCCGGGGGCGTCCTCGTCGCTGAGAACGAAGACCGTGTCGAGGCCGGGCATGTCGCGCAACTCGTCGTGGAGGATGATGTCCTCTCGCGTCTTGTTGGCGAAGATGAGGCGACATCCCTCGAGGCCAGGACGGCCTACGCCTTCACCGCGGCGGCGGGCGCGCAGGAGCCCCAACATCGGGGTGATTCCCGTTCCTCCGGCGAGGAACACGCCCGGGCCTCGGTCTTCGATCGCGCCCCACGGCTCTCCGAGGAGGAGCGCGTCGCCGGCGGAGAGGGAGGGGATGCGCGCCGTCACGCCATCGTGGTCAGGGTACGACTTGATGACGAATTCGATGGTGTCGCCCGTAGGGTCGTTCACGAACGTGAAGGGTCGCTTTTCCTCGCGCCAACCCTCCTGGTCGAGCGCGACGTCGGTCGCCTGACCCGGCTTCCACCGGTAGCCCTCGGGCTTGTCGAGGGTGAGGCGATACGTATCGTGAGTCACGAGCGAGATGTTTTGGAGGGATAGCGAATGCATCATCATTGATCCATGCCCGCCGCTCGAGCCGTGTCAATCGTTGTCCCTGCCTGGTTTTGCGCGACGATCCGCCGCCTATTGTAGATGTGTTGGCGGCTCACGAGGGCATCCGGTCATCCCTGCGCCGACGCGGGCTCGGTACCGGTCGACCCTCGTTTCTGGCCGTCGTCGGCGTCTTTCGATTCTTCACTGACCTGCGCCCAGGCCATCAGCGCGAACATGAGGGTCCCCCCCACGACGTTCCCCGCCAGCGCGGGGAGGAAGAAGGTCAGCACCAGGGACAGCGCGGAAAGGCCGTCGGTGAACAGGAGGACGAACATTTCGACCGAGCCCACGATGACGTGCTTGAAGTGGGCGGCGGCGATCACCCAGGTGAAGAGGGCGATGAGCAGGACGCGCTGTCGCTGGAGGCGCGTGACCCAGACCAAAACCGCAATGACGAACCCAGCGGGAATGGCGGCAGCGAACACCCCCCCGAAACTACCGCTGGTGGCTTCGCGGGCCACGTCGACCATGGCGGGGACCACCTCTGCGGGCATCATGCCGAAGACCAGGGCCGCCGCCGCGGCCCCCGCCCCGAGCACGTTGGCTCCCAAGACGACGCCCCAGAGCAGCGCGCTGCGCCTCAAGCATGAGGCCGACTTCCGCTCGAGGACCGGGAGAACCGTCGTGATGGTGTTCTCGGTAAAGAGTTGCATGTGGCCGAGCATCACCAGCAGAAAGCCGCTCGGATAGCCCAAAGCGACGATGAGGGTGCGTGCGGGGTGGTCGTGTCCGGCTGCTTTCGCCAGCAGCGCCGACACGACCACCGAGAGGCTCATCAGCACCCCCGCCGTCGCGGCCGACCAAAACAGCGACCGCAACGGACGGTCGAGCTCGCGCTCGCCCTCCTCGCGCACGGCGTCGTAGATCTCGCGGGCGGCGGAAGCGTCGGATTTCATGACCACGCTCCCAGCAACTCTTGGTCCAGCAACTCTTGGTCCAGCAACTCTTGGTCCAGCCATGCTCTTCCCTGGCCGGGATTGTCGGCACGCCCACCGGCGGGGATGGACATGTCGCGCCGACGCCGGCGGGCGGTATCGACCAATTCGCGGAACAATCGCTGGTGCACCCGGCGGCCCGGGAGCAGCTCGGGATGCCACTGCACCCCGAGTACCTCGAGATCGTCATCGCGCCCCTCGATGGCTTGTACGACACCGAGCTCGTCGCAGGCGCTCACCCGAAGCTCGGAAGGGGTGTTGCGGACGCCCTGTCGATGCAGCGAATTGACGCGAATTCTTCGGCGCACGACGATTCGATGTAGCTGCGTGCCTCCAACGATGTCGACCCGTTTGCGCGCCAGAAGCCGCCGCTCAGGACGGTGCCGGGGATAACGCACGCGGAGGTCTTGATGTAAGGTCCCGCCGAAATGCACGTTGATGAGCTGCGCCCCGCGGCAAATCCCGAGGACGGGCAGGTTGCGGGCGACCGCACCCTCCAAGAGTTCGAGCTCGAGGTCATCGCGTTCTGGGTCTGTCGGCTCTTCGACGGACGCGCGCTCTCGGTATCGCATCGGATCGATGCTCGTTCCCCCGCCCAGAACGAGCCCGCCGACGGTTGGCCAGGTGACTTCAGCCGCATTCGGCGTGACCACCCGGGGTCGGCCCCGAGCACGGCGGACGGCGAGCCGCGTGAGCCACGTGGGGAGGCGTAAACCATGTCCGGGCGCGGTGACGATGATGATGGGTCGACGGTCCGCCATCAGAAGAGTACCTGCGCCAACCAGGGGCGGTCGGTGTCCTTACGGAGATGCCCCCTCCGAGCCGCGTGGAGCCGCTCAGGGTCGTGGGCCAAGGTTTCGATGGCGACCCAGGCCACCCATTCGTTGACGATGGACCAGTCGTCGCGTTCGATTGCACAGTTGGCCAGCCGATAGTGAAATGTGGGACGAGCCTTGATCTTTTCGTCGGGGAGCGTCGCCTCGACCGGCTGGGGTCGAAGGTGCTTCATCATAGGAAGCATGTCGAGCGCTCGGTTCCGGGTCGGGTTGTGGTGGAGATAGTCCGCCACGAGACGATCGAGAGAAGGTGCGTACGCGTCGCTCAGAACCAATGCGACGTAGGCCTCGGGGTAGGGCTCGATGAAGGGGCTGAGCTCCCGAGAGATGTCGGTGTCGCCCCTCTTCTTCAGATGGTCATACAAGACGCAGAAGGCCTGGAGGTGGTGGGTGATGTCCTCGGGGACGACCGGGTCGAGCTCGGGGTTGAAGTGAACCCCAAGCGCCCACCGGAGCCCGTCGCCGGTTCCCCGAGCCCCCGCGGCGCGGAGGGCGCGACAGAGGTCATCGAGCCGTTCGAGGTCACCCCGATCGAGGGGCGGAGAGACGATCTCGGTCGGAACGGCCTCGGTTGCCACCGCCTCCAGCATGCGTGCCCCGAGGGATGCCTCGTCGAGGCGTTCGCCCCATGATTGCAGCATCGAGGAATCGAGCTCGAGGCGAAACGTTCCGTGCCTTGTTTCAACTTCGCGGGCGTAGGTCGACACGTGGTCGACGGTGCCTCCGAGCACCTCGGCGCACACCGAGGCCGCCTCGTCGACGGTGATCCCCCCCACCTCGATTTCCACGCCCACCCGACCGGCCCGGGGCAGGGGTTGTCTACTCTGCTGCATGGGACGCCGCGTCGTTCGACGGCTCGCTCCCCAGTACGGTGTCGAGCCGCTCGCCTCCTACGTCGCGGGCGCC
This sequence comes from Myxococcota bacterium, assembly GCA_039027095.1. Taxonomy (GTDB): domain Bacteria; phylum Myxococcota_A; class Polyangia; order Polyangiales; family Polyangiaceae; genus JAPYTK01. Next base: position 18,317 of record JBCCLB010000088.1, on the reverse strand, counting down.
AAAGTCGAGGGTGCGAATGGGGAAGGGGATCGTGATGCCATTCTGGTCGAACGCTTTTTTGATGCGAATGATGGCCTCCGAGCGGGTGAGGATATATTCGCGCTGCGTCGCGGTGCCCAGCCAAGTCCGGACGACGAGGTCGATGGAGCTGCCGCCAAAGCCGGTGAACGCGACCTCGATGTCTCGGTCTTCGTTTCGCCCCGGCAGGTCGGCGAGCGCATTCTTCGCGACGTCGCGGACCGTTTCCAGGTCGTCGCAGTAGGCGACGCCGACCTCCACATCGAGCCGGCGGTCGGGGGTTTGGGTGAAGTTGACGATCGGGTTCTCGTAAATTTTCCGGTTGGGCATGATGACGGAGAGGCCGTCGAGCGTCTCCAGGTGGGTGGACCGGAGCTCGATGGAGCACACCTTGGCGAGGCGGCCGTCGACCTCGACCTGGTCGCCCGGGTTGAACGGGCGTCGAATCGCCATGAAGACCCCACTGACGAAGTTGGCCGCGAGGTCCTGAAACGCGAAACCGAGGGCGAGACCGACGACACCAACCCCGGCCAGGAGAGACGTAACCGCCTTGTCGAGGTGGAGCAGACTGAGCGCGATGAACACGCCGAAGGCGATGACGGAGATGCGCGCGAGCGTCCCGGCGAGGCTGTTGATGGTTCGGTGGTTCGAGATGCGGCTGACGAGACTTTCGACCCCACGCGCCACGTAGCGCGAGGCGAAACCGAATGCGGCCACGACCAACAGCGCGATAAGCGCGTTGGGGAGCATGTCGACGAAGGTGTGAAGCCAACCGACGACCTTGTCGAAGGTGGAGTGGAAGATGGTGGGGAGCGAGTCTTTCATGAATCCTTTGGGGGTTAGTTGGGCCGTGGTCGCGTTGAGCCGACGAGACTGCGGGCGACGACGCCCAGGGAGCGGGGTTCGACGGGCTTGCCGACCACCGCCGAGGCTCCGGCGTCTTCGAGGCGGCGCACGTCGTCGTGACGCGCCGCCCCCGTGACGACGAGAACCGGGAGATCAGAGGTTTTGGGATCGGCCCTCAGGGTCTTCGTGAGGGTCAGACCGTCGGTTTTGGGCATGCGAAGGTCGGTTACGAGGAGCGATGCGCCATCGTGTTCGATCGCACGGATGGCATCGACGGGCCGGGTGAAACCGACCACCACGGAGCCGGGGAGTTGCCGGCGCAGGATGGAGGCGTTCGTTTCACACATGTCCCCGTCGTCGTCGACGACCACGATGCGCTCGCCGTCGTAACGCTGCGAGGCGCGAGCGAACGCCGCGAGGCGACGGGCCAGCAACGCGGTCGAGGCGGGCCGGTCCTCCGGCCTCGGGGCCAAGCAACTCGCGACCAGGCTGGCGATCCGGCGGGGGATCTGCGGGCAAATCCCGTCGATAGGGGGCGGTAAAAGACCCTGACGTTGGGCCTCGATCCGCTCGGACGGATGGTCGAGAAAGCCGAACGGGGCCTTTCTCGTGAGCAATCGATAGAGAACCGCGCCGACGCTGTAGACATCGGTGGCGGGTCCGTAGCTCTCGCCGGACGTGCACGCGAAGACCTCCGGGGCGGAATACCCGGGCGTGCCGCCGGTCGCGGGATGCGCACCGTAGGCGCCACCCGCCATCGGCCAAGCGAGGCCGAGGTCGGCGATGTAGAGCTGGTCGCGTCGATCGACCAGCAAGTTGCTGGGCTTGATGTCGCGATGAACCAACCCCGCCTGATGGAGCGCGTCGAGCCCCTGACAGAGCTGGTCGACGAGATGGAGGGCCCGCGTCACGGTCGGGGGCTCGCGGCGGGCGACGACGCGCAACGAACAACCGTCGATGAGGTCCATCACGATGAAAGGGTGGCCGCGGTGCAGTCCGACGGCGTGAACGGTGACGATGTTGGGGTGTCGCACGCGGGCGAGGGCCCGTGCCTCGTGCACGAACGTGTCCCGCGCGTGGTCGCCCTCCCACGCCGCCGACGCCACCACCTTGAGGGCGACAGGGCGACTCAAACGAAGGTCGCGAGCGCGGTAGACGGTGCCCATCCCCCCCCGACCGATGACCGCCTCGATCTGGTAGCTGTCGTCGACGACCTCGCGGAGGTCCAAGGCCACGGGGCGATGGCGCCACGTGTCGGCGAGGGTCTCGGGTCCGTTCGCTGCCGTCGCGGGTTGTCCGTAGGGCTGCGTGTCCTCGACTTCCTCGGTCGCACGGCCCAAAAGGGCCCAACCGAGGGCCTCGACCGAGGCCAGGATGGTCGCCGCACGGTCGTCCACTGCCCCTAGGCCTCGAGCGACGGAGGGCGCGTCCAAAGCGTCGTTGCGGGCGAGGTTGGAGCCCGGCGGGCCGGACGCTCGCACGACGTCATCCTTGAGTTTTCGCGCGGTGCCCCGGAGCAGGGACAGCTCGTGGCGGACCTCGGTGATGAGCGAGCGGATGTCTTCCGCCTCGGGCCCGTCGAGGAGCGCCGGCGGACCCGACGTGGCCAACGTGTCCCCGGGAGGCAACGACGAGGGAGAACTCATCGATGATGCGCTCCCGCGGCGGTGGGGCAACCGTCCGCACGCTGGGGCGAACTGTCACATGAAGCGAGCAATACCGGGCGCATACCATCACCTCTTGCAGCCGGCGTGCCGACAACCGGCGCCCGGGGCCTTGCGCCGACGGTCGTTTCTTGCCTGCGTCACGCGGCGCGCGTGATCGCCCGCTCGAGCTCGCCCCGGAGGGCCTGGGGCGACAGAAAAGCCGGCGTGCCTTCGGCGCGCTCGTGGTCGTGGACGACCTCGGTAATGCGCCGGTTGACGGGGCAAGGGACACCGGCTCGCTCGGCAAGCCATACGATGGCGCCGTTGATCTCGTCGATCTCCGTCGTCGCCCCCCGATCGAGGTCTTGCAGGGTGCTCGAACGCGCGTCGCGCGACATCGAAACCAACGAGCCACCAAAATGGCGGATCACCACGTCGGGAAGCCGGAGGACGAGCGGGAGCCACTGAGGAGGCAGGACCGTCGCTCGGCCCGGGGTCACGCCCGCCGCCTTCATGACGCGGAGGCCCTCGCGCATGGCCGTCGCGAAACACCAGCGCGCGTCCCCGTCTTCGATGCTGGCGACGATGCCCATCCCCGTGGCCGCGCAGACCCCGTTGTTGAGATTGAGGAGGAGTTTTCCCGCCCTCACCTCTTCTACGTTCGCTTCGAGCAGCACCGTCTCTCCCGCGCGGCGGAGAGCGCCGACCCAGGCCTCGACGGCGGCGCGCATCGAAGACGGCGGCCGGCCGACGTAGAGCGCGCCCTCCGTCGCTTGGGTGAGCCGCCGCGGACCATCGCGGAACACGTTGAAGCCGACGACGCCGCCCACCGCCCGCGCCCCGAGCTCCGCCTGCAGCCGGGTTACGTTGCGCAGGCCGTTCTGCATCGACACGACCGGCGTGTCGGGGCCCACCACCCCCGCGAGGGTGCGCGCCACGGCCGCGGTCGCACCCGATTTGGTGGCCACGGCCACGAGGTCGCAGGTCGCGAGGTCTTCGGGCGCGGACGTCATCGTCAGCTCGCCCGCGGTGATCTGACGCCCCCGCACGTCGACCGCGCCTTCGGGCGGAGGTCGTGGCTCGTCGCGAACCTTGTCGAGAACGACGACCGACGCCTCCTGCGAGGTTTGCAGCGCCAGATACCCCCCGATCGCCCCCGGGCCCACGATTCCGATGCGCATGGCGACGGCGTCCATAGAGGCGAAACGCTCACCCGACCACCGCGGGTCACCGGTAGCGGTGACGCCAGAGGGCTTCGAGCGCGGCGCTTCCGGCGTCGCCCACGGTCGCCTCGAGCTCCCACTTGCGGGCGAACCGCCATTCGATCGAAGCGAAGTTCCGGTCGGGGCTTTGCCCGGGCGCGGGCAGGCCGAGGAGGTGGGCGAACCCGACGCTGAGGCTGCGAGCGATGCGGAGCTGCACCTCCGTCGTGTCGTTGCCGCCGCGGTTGCCGAGCTTGGTCTGGAGGTCGAGGCTCGTCAGGTCGGAGATCGCCTGGTTCAAGGGGGCCGTGACCACGCCCGCCGCGACCTTGGCCGCCGTGCTGGCGCCCCCTCCTTCCCCTCCGTCGATCCCGCTCTCGCCAAAGAGCAAGAGCGAGATGATGGCTTCCTGACTCAGCGGAGGATCCGAGCGCAGCGTGAGCTCGCCGGCCTGAACCGGACCCCGGTAGTCGGCGTAGACCCGAGTTCCGTCGGGCGCGTCCCAGTGTGCGGTGGCGATGATTTGGGGGTTGTCGGGCGGGTGACCGTCGAAGTTGATGACGCTGGGTTCGATCTCGAACGAACGACCCTGCACGTCGAGCTCGCCCCGATTGATGCGGATCGTCCCGCCGACACGGGTCCGGTCGGTCACCTCGATCTTCGGGCCCCCGTCGAGCTGCGCCCAGAGTTGCGTGTTGCGCCGGACCTCGACGTCCTGAAGGGCGACGTCCACGAGAATGGGGAGCGCGGCTTCGCTGCGGTCTTCCTCTTCCTTCGGGGGCCCGGTGGGGACGGGACGGAACCGACCTTTTTTGCGCACGCCGATGGCGATGTCGTCGGCTCCCTCGAGTGATTGGACGCCGCTCGGGAGGGCGCGCGGGAGCGCCACCTCGAGCTTCGGCACGTTCACGCCGAGTCGAAGGCCCGCATCGACCATCTTCGCCTCCACTTCGACGCGACCCTGGGCGTCGCCGACGCGCTGCCCCGAAACGATCAGAGGGATCGGCTCGTCGATGTCGACCTCGGCCGTGGCCTTCTGCAGGGCCAAGCCATCGAGTCGCGCTTCGCCGCGAACCTCGATCGAGCCGTCGAGCGTGTCCGCGCGGAGGCGCTCGAGCACGATGTGTTCTCGGCCTTTCACCTCGATGCGCGCCTCCGCATCCTCGAAGACTTCCCCCACTCCGGCGATCTGGAATCGCCCGGCGGATAGGGTGACGGCCCCCTGTGCTTGAACGCTTCCCCCACGGGGGCGTAGGCGGAACGACCCGCCCAATTCACCCTCGAGAACCGGGAGGGCGGTCGCCACGAACGGTTGCACGGCGGCGACGTCGAACTGCTCGAGCTCGAGTTCGAGGGTGCCTGCGCGAAGCCGGGGGGTGCCATCCGAGGCCACGGGCATTTCCACCTCCATCGCGAGCTTTCCCCCCGCGTCCTGCTTCAGCTCGACGTCGCCGCGACCGCGCCCGTCGGCGACCTCGGCCTCGAGCCGCAGGTCGATGGGGTCGCCTCCGCCGACCGAAAGTTGCTCGCCCACGACGTTCACTTCAGCCGCAGGAACTTCGCCGCCGCCCCACGTCACCTTTGCGTCGGCGTCGAGGCGACCCCGAAGCGCGACCCCCGCGAACGGCTCGAGCGGCCGGAGCGGCAGTTGATGCACCTCCGCCGTGCCCTCCACGCGAAACGCCGACCAGGGAACGGGGTCGTAGAGCCTCCGCGCGATGGGACCGGTCACTTCGAGGTCGGCCATGAGCAACCGCGGCCGCCGGCGCGCCCCCCCGTCGACCGTCAGCCGGGCGCGCCGGGAGGTGAGCGCCAATTGAGCGTCGAACCGCAGGGGACGGGGGATGTCGTCGACCCGAACGCGACGGGCCCGCGCCTGCACCTCGAGCTTCGGATCGTCGAGGCTGCCGCGTAGACGAACCTCGGCCCCCACGTGCCCTGCGATGCCGTCTACGGACACGAGGGGGATGGCGGCGACGGCGCGGTTCGCGACGTCGAGGCGGACGTCGAGGTCACGTCGTCTCAGCCCGTCGACATTTCCTCCGAGGAGGTCTCCGGCCACGCCGCGCGCCCGGATCGCGCCCCGCACCCAGGCGCCCTCGTCGTCGTCGACGGCGAGGTGAACGGTGGCCGCCCGGTCGTCGAGGTGTCCTGAGACCGCGATGCGCAAGGGGTCCCAGGAGCGCCCGCCCTGGCTTAGCTCGAGGCCGGGGCTTTGCACGGCGAGGATGGCGACCGGCCCGTCGTTCCCGGTGCGCTCCACGATCACGTCGACCGTGGCGGCGCCGGCGACGCCGAGACTCGGGTTGTCGATGAGGTCCTCGGCCACGAGCGCTTCGACGACCCGTGCGACTTCGTCGGCGCGGACTCGGGCGTGCGCGCGACCGGTGGCGCCACGCCACGACGGGGCGGAGGTCGGAGGACCAGCAAGGGATACGTTTTCGGTCGCGACGTCGAGGGTCACCCCTCCTCCCCTCAGATCGGCGGAGAGCGCGACGTCTCGACCCTCGAGTTTGGCGTCGAGCGCGCCCGACCAGGGGGGAATGCCTGCAACCGTCACCCCCTCCAAGCGGGTGGCCACGACGCCCCTCCAGCCGAAGCGACTGCGTTCGGCGGTCACGCGGAGGCTCAGCGCGCCCTTCATCGGCGGAAGGTCGAGGGGGACGGCCCGTCGCACGCGCGCGAGCCGCACGTCGGGGGCGTCGAGGGTCAGACGACGGATCGCATCGGGCGTGCCGACCACGGATGCATCGATGGCCCGAGGTCCGGCGCCGGTGATGCGCGCGCGGTCGACGGCAAAGCCCACCTCGGGGTCGAACCACGCATCGCCCACGTCGAGCCCCACCCGAGCCCCCGAGGGGAGTTCGGCGTCGAGGTCGAGGCGCGCGAGGGCGAATCGTCCCTCCGGTCGATAGCCTCCCTCCGCGCGCAGCGACACCGACCGCCACGCTCCCGGGGCATCGCCGAGGTCGGCGGCGAGGGCGACGCTTCCGAGCGAGCCGGAGGCCGACACCGTCACCGGATGCACGCCGAGCTCTGGCGTGCCGGCGCGACCCTGGAGCCGGACCCGGGCGCGAAGACGGGCGGGCTCGGCGATGGGGCCCTTCACGTCGGCGGAGAGTTGCAGGCGCGGCACGCGGACCGAGCCGAGCTGAAACCCGCGCACGGCGACGTGCAGGTCGCCGTCTACCGCACGCGCCTCGTCGAGGGGGGCATCGACCTCGGCGTCGAGCGCGACGTCCGCGGTCCCGCGCGTCACGTTGGGAACGAGGGCGAGGGGCACGCGATCGGCTTGCACACGAAGGCGGGCCCGCTGTGCCGCGTAGTCCAGCGACGCGCGCCACGGGCGTTCGCGCGCGCGCAGCGAGACGTGCAGGGCGGCTTCCGTGGCGTCGAGGCGCGCGCCGTGCGCGTGGAGGTCCAACGAGGGAACGGCGATCCCGTCGAGTTCGGTGGCGGGGACCGACGCCCACACTTCGGCCGCGACCTCGGGCCCGTAGGTGGCACGAGCGCGCACCGAGGCCGCGAGGCGGCCCCGGGGGAGGTCCGCGCCGAACCACCCGAGTTCGAGCCCCGATACCGCGACCTTGGCGGAGGCCGCTTGCGCCTCGGTGTCTGCGGTCGCATCGACGTACACCTGCGCTCGTCCGTCGGGCCGGATGATGCGGCCCTCAAAAGAGACCCTCGGCGCCGTCAGCGTGCCGAACCCACGCACATTGAAGCCGTACGTCGCGTCGGGGAGCGCCGAGGGACGCCACCGCGCGTCGAGGGTGTCGAGCGGCTGGGGCGGCCAGGTCAGCGTGGCCGCGATGCGTTGGTCGATGAGCGCCCCCTCCGCCCGAAATTGGGCGCGGTCGACGAACCCTTCGAGTCGCACCGACGCATCGATCGCATCCGCCACACGCAGCCGCCCCTCGCCCCCGATGTGCAGGTGCGGACCCGCGGCAAGCGAGGTCTCCGCGGACCCCAGCGACCAGTTGAGGCGGACCTCGTCGCCGGCGCGGAGGCGCGCACGAAGGTCGGTCGCCGTCACCGGGGCCCTTCCTTCCCCGAGGGCCACCTCCGCCTTTTCGACGGTGAGCGATGAAATGGCGACCTCCAGCGTGGCTCCGCCGGCGTCTTCTTCATCCGGAGACGGCGCCGAGACCGCTTCCACCAGGGCGAGGCCGTCGTCGCCTTCGCGGATCGTCAGCCACGCGGCGCCAACCGCGAGACGTCCGAGCTCGAGACGATCGGGAAGACCGCCCACCAAGTCCGACCAGCCGGGCGCCCAGGTCAGCCGGTCGACGTACGCGACGGGCTCCCCCCGTGGGTCGTCGAGGCGCACGTCACGCAGCACGATCCCGGCCGGGGCGAGGGCATCGATGGCACCGAGGCGCATACGCCCCGGCAACGCGTCGGAGACGAGAGGCGGAAGATGCGTGGCGATCAAGCGCCGCGCCGGCGCCGTCGGGAGGTGAACGACGACCCCGGCCACGAGGCCCCCGACGAACATCGTGAAAAGAAAAAGCGCCCACCCCGCCCGACGAAGCCACCGTCGCATCAGAACGCCTGCCCAATCCCGATGTTGAGCCCGAGGGGCGCACCGAAGATGGTCCCTGGGTTTCCTTCATCGCCGCCTTCCCCGCGGAGGACTTGCAGCCCCGGGATGCGATAGCCGAGGTCGGCGCGGATCGGGCCAATGGGGGTGGCCACGCGGAGGCCACCGCCGCACGACAAGTGCGGACGCGCGCGGAAGGTGAAGGGGCGGGGGGCGACGTCCGCGGTGTCGCAGAAGACGGCGCCCAGCAAGGGGCGGTAGATAGGAAACCTGAGCGCGACGGCAGCGGCCCACAGGGTATGCCCCCCCGTGGCGGTGCGGCACGTGGCATCATCGCGTTGCCCGATGCACTCGGGACGCACCGCGGCGGGGTTGATGAAAGGCGTGTTGGCGTGGGGACCGATGCTGCGGGGCGCGTAGCCCCGGTTGGTACCCGGCCCGCCGGCGAAGAAGCCGCGAAAGAACATCAACTGAAGGTCGCGTACCTCATCCGCGGTGCGGCGCGCCTGGTTGTCGGCGATGATGGTGGGAATGGTGTCGCCGTAATCGAAAGGTCGGAGAAGGCCCAACTGGCCTTGAAGGGCGAGGGTCAGGTGCTCTCCCAGCGGAATGTAGCCGCGAACGTCGGGCGCGAAGCGGAGGTCGCGACCGCTTCCAAACACGGCGGCCTGAGCGCTGACCTCGAAAAAGAACCCCGCGTGAGGGTCGAGCTTGTCGTCGCGAAGATCGACGGTGACCGAAACCTCGGGATAACCGAGCAGAATGTTGGAGAGGCGCTCGTCGATGCCTCCGAGATAGGCGAACGGGATGTCGTAGCGGACGTTTTGCTGCACCGAGAGCCGGAGTTTGCGGTCGAACCAATACCGCTCGACCCCGAGCGCGGCCCCGATGTCGACGTAGCCGAGCACGGGATCTTGCGGGTCTGGGTCGGTCTGGAGCAGCACCGGCTCGACGCCGAATCGTGGCGCGAAAAAGGTGGTCGTTCGGCGCTCGGGAAAGCCCGGCTGCTCGAGGCGGGTCTCGAGCTCGCCCATTAGCAGCGGTCGCTCCGGGGCGACGATGTTGTTGATGCGCAGCGGGTAGAGGACCACCCCTGGCTGGGCCTCGACGGTGAACTTGCGCGCGCCGCCGAGAAAGTTCCGGTCTTCCCATCCGGCGCGACCTCGTACTTCGGTGGCCAGCGCGTTGAGCTCGACGCCGCCCCCGAGCTTCACCTGGCGAAGCTCCGACTCGCGCACCGTGATCTCGACCGGGACCGCGCGGGGGCCATCGGGACGCGGGCCCGGTTGCGGATTGACGGCGACGGAGCTGAACACACCGGTATTCAGCAGCGCTTGCTCCGTACGTTGAAGGTTCTCTGGAGCGTACCGGTCGCCTGGTTCGTAACGGAGCTCGGCGCGGACGCGCTCCTCGGGGATCTCGTCGAGCCCCACCACCGTGGTTTTTCCGAGGGTCGCGCTGGGGCCAGGGTCGATCTTCATGACCACCCGGGCGCGGTCTTTCGCGAGGTCGACCTGAGACGACGACGTCACCGTGGCCCAGGCCAAACCTTGGTTGCGGAGGTAGGCTTCGAGGGTCTCGCGATGTGTGCGGTAGCGCTCCTCGACGAAGGCTTCGCCAACGACGAGGCCGTTCTCGAGCTCCGGGCGGGCCATGCCGTCGGGCCATCCGGGCGTCTCGATGACGCGCACGGTGGTGAGGGGTCCCTCTTCGACGATGATCTCGATGCGTACCTCGCGGTCGGGCTCGCGGTGGACCCGGGCGGCGCGCACGTGCGCCTGGTAATAGCCGAGGGCGCGGAGGCGGCGCTCGACCCGGGCCATGTCGCGCTCGAGCACCGCGCGATTGAAAATGGAATAATCGTAGAGAACACCCTCGAAGAGCCCGAAGAACCGCGGATTCCTCCGGGTCGCCATCGCGTCGAGGAGCGCGTCGTCGCCAACGTGTTCGGCGCCATAGACCTCGACGTCATCCACCGCGAAACGACCCTCCGGCAACGACGCGCAGGCGGTGAGGCCCGCGACGAGCGCGAGGTACATGAGGCGCAAGGTCGTTGAGGTCACGGGGGTACATCGGGCCGGAGGCTTCGTCCCGACTCCTCGAGGCAAGCGCCGCGCCGCGTGAGGTCGGCCTGCGAAGCGCGGGCCTTTCGTCGCGTCTCTCGGCGGTGGCGTCGCTGGGCCCGCTGGAAGTAGCGTCGCTTGGACGCGACGTTGGCGCCGACTTCGACGGTGGCTCCCTCTTCGTCGACGACGGGGCCCCGGCTCGTCGACGCCAAGGCCAACGGCTCCGGCGGCGGGCGTACCGCCCCGTCGCTCCCGCGCCACGCGCCCGGGCGGTAGAGAAGGTTGCCGTCGCTGCACCAGCACGTGTCCCACGCCTGGTAGATCGCGTTCGCGGGGGGCTCCACCCAGCGGCCCACCACCCACGACCAGCGGCCGCGGTCCCAAGCCCACGCGCCGTCGATCCACTGGGCGGTCGCCGACGGTCGCGCGGGAATGGTCTCGGCCCGCGCCGGCGGCGGAGGGTGGTCGACCTCGCGGTAATCGCGGGCCAATACGTCGCGATTGGGGCCGACGTAGGGCATGGCCGGCCCGCACGACACGCTTGCGGTGGCGCCGATGACGACACCGAGAAAGAAGCGGCCGCGACGGAGGCGCATGTCGTCGACCTAACGGATCCCAGAGGGCCGGTCATCGACCGGGCGGTGCCGCCAAAATCGTCACGGGTGTGGCTTTTTGCCCCGCGCGGACGCCGGCTCAAAACCGTAGGGTCACCCGGCTGGGGCCGATGGTGAGAGCGTCTTCTCGTTCGGTTTCGTCCCACGGGTTCAGCGCGATGAGCACGCCGCCCGCCGCCGCCACCCCGAGGCCGCCGAAGAGGAGAACGTCGGTGGCCATCCCCAAGCTGCGGGCGTCTTCCGCCTCGGAGCTGCCCGCGACGGCGCCATCGGAGGCGCCGAGTGCCGTCACCCCGGTGCCGAGCGCCGCGATCCCCATGACGCCGCCCAAGCCGACGAATCCCCATCCCAACCACGCCTGCGTCGACCACGACTTGGAAGCGTCTTCGTCCGGGTCCCCATCGACCAGCGGGCGCAACCGCACCACCTCGGTGGCGCCGGCGGCCACCGTGACATCCACGGCGGCCGTTTGTCCGTCTCCTTCGTCGCGCCAGCTGACGGCCTGGGGGCCCGGTGCGACCGGGACGATGAGATTTCGATGGCGGTCGGGACGGTCGGTATCGAACTCGGTCCCGACCCCTTCCCCGTTTACCGAGACGACGCCCTGCTCGGGCGCCGTGATCCGCAACACGCCGATGCGCGCCCGGAGCCGCGATTGCTCGGCGGTTGCCGCGTCGCGAAAGCGGCTCAGACCGTCTTCCGCGGGCAAGGCCAAGAAGCGCGTCATGTTGCGGTATGCGCCGACGTCGTCGCCCGCTGCGCTCTGCGCGGCACCCAGGCTGTAGAGGGTTTTCGGCGTGAAGTAGCTCTCGAGGGAGCGTTGGTAGGCGCGGACGGCTTCGGGCCAGGCACCCCGACGGGCGGCCCGCAAACCGGCCTCGAAGGAAACTTCCGCGCGAGCCTTCGTGTCATCCCGGGTGTCGGACGCAGCCGCCGGGGGCGCGATCAGGCACAGCGTGAACGCAGCGGCAATCATGAGTGCGCGCGCGTGGAGCCGGGAGCATCTGACGTTCATCGGCCGCGCTTGCGCATGCAAGTTTGGTTCCCCGATAAATCCGCGCCGGCCAAACTGCGGGTTGGGGCAAGACGCCACGGCGTGCGCCCCAGCGCCTCGCGGCTTCGGCATCGGTCACCGCATTTCCGTAACTTCGAGCGGCCCGTTTGTTGCGACCCGGCGGAACCATGGCGTTGTCGACCCCCGACCTGTCGCTCCGGCTGTCCGACGACGGTAGCCTGCCGCCGGCCGACCCCGCGTCTTCCTTGCCCGACGACGACGGGAAAGAGCCCATCAAAGCGGGCGATACGCTCGCGGGTCGCTACGAGCTGGTGGCGCCGATAGGTCGCGGGGGCATGGGCGCGGTCTGGCGGGGCTACGACCATCGTCTGCAGACCGACGTCGCGATCAAGTTGCTTCGTGGCAGCGCTCATCCGCAAGCGATGGCGCGCCTCCTCCGCGAGGCCCGGGCCGCCGCCCGGATCCGTCATCCGGGCGTGGTCCGAGCCTTGGATGTGGGGGCCGAGCGAGGGTTTCCCTTCATCGTGATGGAACTCGTGGCGGGCCCGTCGCTCGAGGAGCATCTCGACGACGTCGGCCGCCTGTGGCCCGAAGAAGCCGTCGACCTGGTGCTTCCCCTGCTGCGGTGTCTCGCCGTCGCCCACGAATGCGGGGTCGTGCACCGCGACATCAAACCGAGCAACATCATGCTCGTCGACGTCGACGGCGCGGTACAGCCGCGACTGCTCGACTTCGGCATCGTGCGTCTAACCTCTGACGACAAGCGCCTCACCAAGACGGGGCAGCTGCTCGGGACGCCCTTCTACATGTCGTACGAGCAGGCCTCCGGCAGCACCGACATCGATGCCCGTTCCGATGTCTGGGCGGTGTGCGTGCTGCTGTACGAGATGATCGCCGGGGTCGGGCCTTTCGACGGCGAAAACTACAATTCTGTCCTGACGAACATCTTGATGTGCCGTCAACGGCGCCTGGACGATGTCGTCGACGACGTCGATGCGCCGCTCGCCGACATCGTGGCGATGGGCCTGGAAGCCGACCGTGAGCGACGCTGGTCGACGGCCCGCGAGCTCGAGGGTGCCCTCCGGGCGTGGCGTCATGCCGCGGCTCCGTTTCGGAGCCCGCAACGGCCCGTTCCGCCGGCACGCGAGGTACTCGAATCAGCGGAGACCGCGCGTGGATTCCCCCCCCCAAAGGCCGCCCTGCCCGCCCACGGGGCGTACGGCCCCGGGGCGCAGGCTCGCGCATCGGCCTTGGCGGCGACACACGCCGTGCGACCTGGTCGTCGCCCTGGTCGTCGCTCTGGCATCGACCGCACCACGGGCAGCGCCACCGTCCCAAATACCCTACGCGTCGGTCCCCAAGCACACCTCGGAACGCGGCGTGTGGTCGCCGCCGCCGCAGGACTTCTGGCCGCCGGGTTCGTCGCCGTTTTTGCGGTCCCCTCCGTAGGCGAAGACCGTGTCCAGCTGGCGGCGCGTGCGGACGTCTCGCGTCAGGTCGCCGACATCGTGTCCGCGGCTGCCTCTCCGGGCGTGTCTCACGCCGCGGCCGAGGTCGGGCCCACCGACGACGCTCGTGTCGCGCCCGCGGATGAACGCGGAGATGGGACCCGGTCGCCGGACCAAGCCTCTGACGCCCCGGCGGCAGTTGACCCGTCGCCGACCTCGGAGCCGTCGCGCGTCGCCCCGAGCCCTCCTTCGACGTCACCCGAGCCCGCTCGGGCGGTGGCGTCTCGTCCCTCGGAGCCCGTCGTCGCGCCGCCTGTCGTGCCCACGTCGCCGGCGACGAGGCCTCCCGCCAAGTCGTGGGTTCGGGCCGGACAGCTCCCGCTGCCGACCGCCTTCGACTGAGCCTAAGACAGACCCTAGAACTCGATCTCGAGTTCGCTTCTCGTCGCAGTCCACGAGGGATCGCGGCGACGAACCAAGAAAGAGAACTGAATATGCGAACCCTATTGATGTCCGCTACGTTGATGCTCGGAATGGGAGCCGTCGGCTGCGACGACAGCGCCAAGGCCATCGACAAGGAGGCGAAGGAAGAAGCAGCGGAAGCGCAGCAGGACATGCGTGAAGCGGAGAGAAAGGCGGATAAAGCCGCCGAGGAACTCGAAAAGGACGCCAAAGAGGCGGCCAAGGACGTGGAAGAAGGGGCTGAGAAGGCCGCGGCGGAAGCGGAAAAGAAAGTGGACGAAGCAGCCAAGGCGACGGGCGAGGCCGTCGACAAGGTCGACAAAGCCGCCGCAAAAGAGATCTCGGAAGACGACTGACGCTCACGGCGGGGCCGGGAGCGCTCGTCCCGGTCTCGCCCGCCCGAGACCTACGCCATCGCGATGCCCGACCCGTCCTCGGTGCCATCGCGTCGTGTCGCCCTGTCGGCCGTTCTTCTCGGTCTGATCCTCGGAGCGCACACGGCGCTCGAGACCGCTCGCGATGCGATGTTTCTCATCGAGCTGCCGGTCACCTGGCTGCCCTTAGCCTACGCGTCGGTCGCGGCCGCCGCGCTCGCCACCACCGCGCTCGTCGAACGCATCCGGGTACGATTTGCGCGCCGCCGCTCCTTGATGGTCCTCAGCGCGATTCTCGCGGTGGTCGCGCCCGTCAATGGAGTTTTCTGGTGGGGGCTCGCGCGTACGAGCACGGCCGGCCTCTTCGCGCTCTACGTCTGGCCTGGCGTGGCCGCGACCACGCTGCTCGTTCCCTTCTGGCTGTGGGTCCACCAATCGGTGGGCCTCGCCGCCGGGCGACGCGTGTACGCTTTCATTGGCGGCGGCGGGCTCGTGGGCGCGGTGGGCGGTGGCCTCTTGGCCACGGTCCTCTCGGAAACGATAGCGGCTCGAGACCTTCTGCTGGTGTCGGGCGGCGTGTACCTGGTCGCCGCCATGGTGGCCCTGGGGGCATCGCTTCGCCGCGTGAGCCCGTCACCTGGCGCGAGCCCGCCGACGTCCCGGGCCGAAGCCAAGCTGTCCGAGACCTCCCCGGGGTTCTTCCCCGCCCTCGGCGGCTACGGGCGGTTGGTCCTCGCGCTCTTCGTCGCCGTCACCGTCGCCGCGACCAGTGCCGACTTCGTGTTCAAAGAGACGATCGTCGGGTGGGCCTCGGGCGCAGAATTGACGAAAACACTGGGACTCTTCTACGCGGTGTCCAACGGCCTCGCGCTCCTGGTGCAAACCCTCGTCCTGCCGATCCTTCTCCATCGGTCGTCGGTGATGATGAGCTTGGCGGTCCTGCCCGTCACCCTCGCCGCGGGGGGGGGCGCCGCGCTGCTTCAGCCCCTCGTGGGGGCCGCGATGTTGCGGCTGGGGGACGGGGCGCTGCGACACTCGGCGTTCAGCACCGCGTCCGAGTTTCTCTATCTCCCGCTCTCCGAGGCGCGGCGGCAGCGCCTGAAATCTCTCGTCGAAACGGTGGGCAAGCGCGGGGGACAGGCGTTCACATCGGCGGTGCTTTTGATTCTCCTCTACGCCGCCCCCGCCCTATCTTCCATCGCCGTCACCCTATCGGCGTCGCTCGTTGCCTTGGCGATCCTCTACCTACTGCGCCGTCGCTACGCGGACGCGTACCGCCGCCGTGTCCGCGCGCGCGCCTCGCCCACGCGCGCGGAGTGGCCGACCCTCGGGGTCGACGGGCTTTCCTCACTGGTCGCGGCGCTAAGCGCGCCGAAAGCAGCGGTCGTCCGGGCCGGAATGGAGGTACTAGCGGGTTTTGGCAAACGGGAGCTGCTGCCACCCCTCGTGCTTCACCACCCGGATCCCGACGTCGTCTGCGATGCGCTGGGGCATCTCGCGGGTCGTCGGGAACGGGAGGTGCTCCCGTTGCTCGAGACGCTCATGGCTCGCCCCGAGCCGCGCGTCCGCGCCGAGGCGCTGCGAACCGCGTGCACGTACGGTCCGCGCGCCGCCGCGCGCTGCCTCCGCTCCGCCGATGGCGACCAAGCGCCGGAGGTGGCGGCGACCGCCGAAGTGGCCCGCTTCACGGCCGAGGCTTGGAATTCTGTCGTCGACCGGCGCGAGCTCCTCGACGCGCTCACGCGGGGAAAGGAGGCCCGTCTCGGGATTGCGCGCTCTATCCATCTCCTCCCCGACCAAGCGGCGCCGGTGGTGGCCCTCCGGCTTCTGGGCGCGGGCGACCATCTTGTGGCGTGCGCGGCGGTCCGATCCATCGGCCGCGACCCTCGCGCGGTGCATCTTCGGCCGCTGCTGCAGGCGCTCCTCGAGCCGACGACCCGTGACGAAGCGTGCCGCGCGCTCGGGCGACTCCCGGGGTCGGTGGTGGTGCCCGCCATCATCGGGCTTCTCGGTGACGACGGTCGTCCCGCATCGGAGCGCCGCCACCTTCCCTCCGTTCTGGCATCGTTTCCGGGCAACGCCCGCTGGATGACCCAGAGGCTGGTCCCGGAGCCGGATCCGGACGTTCGCGCCGCCCTCGCCCGCGCCGTGGTGATGGCGCGGCGACGCCATCGGCGAGAGCGCGTCGACCGTCGCGCCCTCAGTCAGTTTGCGCGCCAGGTGGTCGCCGAAGGCCGTCGCGCGCGGTCGGCGGCCACGACGGTCGCGGGTATCGATCCGCGTCGCCCGGCGCATCGCGTGGCGCGCGACCACCTGGTCGACATTCTCGACGCGCGGCATCGACGGGCGATCGACGACCTCTTCGCGGTGCTTCAGGTCGCGCGTCCCGACGAGGAGTTCGAGCTCTTGGCGAATGGCTGCACCGGGACCGACCCAAAACTCCGAGGGGAAAGCCGAGAGCTGCTGCGCCACTTGTTGCCTTCCCGTCTGCGCGAGCCCCTCCTCGATCTGCTGCGACCTCGGTCCGCTGCCGTCCCCCCGGACGACGAGGACGAGGTGCTTACCCGCCTCGCCGGCGATCGTTCGCCCACGGTCGTCGCGCTCGCCCGCGTCATCCGCCGCGCCTCGCGCTGCGACCGCACGATGTCGCGCGACGGGGAAGCTCGTCCGCCAACGGCGGTGTCCCATCATCCTTCCCCCCAGCCCGGAAGACGATGAGCACGCAGCCGTCGCGCGACCGCGCCGCATGGTCCCCCGCCCGTCAGTTGGTGGCGTGGCGGGCCCTTTCCGTCTTTGCGGACATCCCGGTCGCGTCGCTGCTCGAGGTCGGGGCGGCCGCGACATTGGCCCACTACGAGCCTGGAGCCCTTCTCGGCCGCGGCCATCGAGAGAGGCGGGCCACCGTGGAGCTCATCCTCGAGGGCTACGTGCGAAGCGGAACGCGGGTGTGGGGGCCCAACGAGATCGCGGGAGGCCTGCCCGCATGGGGAACGAAGCGCCTCGGCGAGCTGACGGCGCTCGAACGGGTGGTCACGATGGCGGTGGCGACCGACGAATTCGTCGGCATCGTCGCGTCGGATCCTCGTTTGCTCGACGCGGCGCTCGGCGCGGTCGCGCAGGCCGCCGTCGAAACCTCGCCGGCCTCGCCTCGGCCGACGGTGGCGCATTTGGTCTCGGCGAGCGAGATGGCGCTGGCCAAGTTGACCTGCTTGGCGCGCGATCCGCTCCTCGGCGTGCTCCCGCTCGACGGTCTGGCGCGTCTGGCCGACGACATGGAGGAAATACCTTTGCCGGCATCGCCCGCGGCGCAACGCGAGGATCGCATCGTGGCGCACCTGCAGCTCCGGGAGGTGCCGTCGACGGCCGCAGACACGATGACGACCTCGGAACCTCGGGCGTCGGGGCGGCTCTACGGGGCCCTCGAGGTCTTGGCGCGACGGCGGGTCGACCTCTCCGCGGCGCCCGACGGGTCACGATGCCGCGCCTTCGCGCTCACGCGCGCCGCCCTCCTCGATGCGTTGGCCTTCGCCCCCGAGGCGGGCGCTTCGTTGATTCAAAAGATGGCGGACGCGATCGTGACGCCTTCAATTGCCGTCGACTGACGGAACAGTCGTTGCAGAGTATTGTTGCCATGTCATCGACACCCAACGCACCTGAGGCGCCAGCTTCACGCATTGCTCTGGGACCCCTGGCGGTTCACCTTCGGCTCGCGATGGCACGGAGCGCGCTCGGGGGGCGCCGCCGTGGTCGCCGCAACCTCGTTCGCATGGTGGAGCGCTTCTTCGATTGCCGCACGCGCACGGCGCGCCGCATCGTCTCTCGCTTACAGGAAAAAGGATGGCTCGTGCCGCCGCCCAAGCGGGGCGAAAAGCACGCAGCGTGGCGGATCGTCTCGGCGCCCCGGTCCGCCTCGGCCCCGGTCGAGGTCGGCACGCGCCCCGCGGCCTAGTTCTACCGGCCTGAAGTCCGTAGTGGGATCATCGTGGGGCGAGCGTCCAGCTTAGCTGGGTGGTGAGGAGTTCGACCAGCTCGTCGATGAGGTCGCGGAAAGGCGTGGTTTCCCACTTTCCTTGGGCCGTCGGCATC
>JBCCLB010000087.1:0-27098 GCA_039027095.1 Myxococcota bacterium | reverse complement strand
TGAGCCTCCTTTGAGGCCTCTCCCCCGCCCTCGCGCGCAGGGTCGCTCAAGGGCGCAGCCGCGCGCAGCACGGGCGAGCTTGCGAGCCCCTTGACCGGCCCGAGCACGAGGGCACGCTGAACCAAGCCGAGGAGAGCTCTCTTCCCCGAGAACCGCGAGCCCAATCTGCACAGACCTGAGCCCACAGCCCGGGCGCACAACAGAGAAGCCAAATCGGCGAGCTTCGCTCGCATTTGGAGCCTCTAAGTCACCCTAGATGCCTCAAATGCGAGCATTCCTCGCCAATCACACCCCTCCGTCTGACCGGCGTACCCGGAAACCCGGAAACCCGGAAACCCGGAAACCCGGAAACCCGGAAACCCGAAACCCCGACACCCGGAGACCCGAAACCCGACGCCCGGAGACGCAACGCCCGGACGCCCAGAACCCGGACACCCGGCCACCCGGACGCCCGACACCCGGTAACCCGACACCCGGTAACCGGGAGGCCCGGACGCCCGGAAACCCCGACACCCCGACAACCAGAACCCCGGACACGCGGAACCCCGGGAACCCGACGCCCGGAGCCCCGACACCCGGAAACCCCGACACCCCAGAGTCCCGACACCGGAAACCCGAAGCCCAAAAACCCGAAGCCCGGAAACCCGAGCCTCGGAACCCCGAGCGTCGTCGCTACTTCGCGCGACGCTGGTACGCGGGGACGTCCCAATCGATGTCTTCGGTGCGCGCGCTCCGGTAGCGCGCGTCATTGGCCGCCGCGGCGCGCGCCCGACGTCGCGCCTTGTGACGCTCGACCGGAACCTCATCGTCGATGTGACGTCGATAGCGACGGGGTGGCGCCGCCTCGACCTCCTCGACGACCTCGATCTCTTCGATTTCCACTTCGGGCTCACGCGACGCGACCACGCGACGAGGTGCGACCATCCCTTCGTCTCGCCCGGCCACCGCGCGAGGGGAAGGCCGCGCCGCTTCGCGGGCCGCAGGTCGGGTCCGCGGCGGCGTCGCCTCGATCGCTTCCGCCTGAAGCTGACGTACGTCCGTGCGCGCGTTCGTGCTGCCTCGCGCCAGTTCGCTCAGCGCATCCGTCGACGAGCTGGCGGTGTCTCCCGCCGCCCGCTGCATCTCGACCTCGAACCCGGTGGCGATGACGGTCACCTTGATGGCGTCGCCCATGTTTTCGTCGATGGTGGCGCCAAAGATGATGTTGGCGTCTTCGTGGGCCTGTTCCTGAATCAGGGTGGCCGCTTCGCTGACCTCGCGCATTCGCATGTCGGGTCCGCCGACGACGTTGATGAGGACGCCCATCGCGCCATCGACCGAAAGGTCGTCGAGTAAGGGCGAGGTGACCGCGAGCTCCGCCGCGAGACGGGCCCGCCCGTCGCCCTTGGCGCAGCCCGTCCCCATCAGGGCCCGGCCCATGCTGCTCATCACCGTCTTCACGTCGGCGAAGTCGACGTTGACCATACCGCTCTGCGTGATGAGGTCGCTGATGCCCTTGACGGCTTGGTACAGAACCTCGTCCGCCTTCCGGAACGCCTCCATGAACGAGAGGTCCTCGTCGTCGAGGGCGAGCAGCTTTTCGTTGGGAATGGTGACGAGGGTGTCGACGTGGTCGCGCAACATTCCGAGCCCGGCGTCGGCCCGGCGACAGCGCTGCCGTCCTTCAAAGATGAAGGGCTTGGTCGCCACCCCCACGACGAGGATGTCTTCCTCGCGCGCCAGCTGGGCGATCACCGGAGCCGCCCCGGTGCCGGTACCGCCGCCCATGCCGGCGGTGATGAACACCATATCCGCGCCAGCGATGGCGTCCTTGATGAGGTTGACGTCCTCGAGGGCCGCCTTGCGTCCCCGTTCCGGGTTGGCGCCCGCGCCCAGCCCCCGGGTGATGCCTCCGCCGATCTGGAGCCGGGTCGGGGCCGCACAGTTGGCGAGCGCCTGGGCGTCGGTGTTGACCGCGACGAACTCGACGCCCTCCAAGCCGAGGTTGATCATGGTGTTGACGGCGTTGCCACCGGAGCCACCGACGCCGATGACTTTGATCCGCGCGTCGTAGGACACGTTGTCGTCTGCAAATTCGATCGAGAAACTCATTGCTCTTCTTTCTCCCGGAACAACTGCGCATCGGCGACCTGGGGGTTTCGTCGGCGGGCCGCCTCTTGCCCTCCGACCCCACGTCGCTCCCGCCTACGCGGCACTCAGAACGCCGCGCGAAACCAATTGAGAATCCTCGAGCCCCGACGAGGACTCGTTCCACTCTCGGGCACGTCTTCAAAGTCGGTCCCCACCACCGGCTCGAAGTCTCGCCCGCGCGCTTCGGCCAACGCCGCCGCGCCAAACTGCACCAACCCCACCCCGGTCGCGTACTGCGGGCCCGACACGAGTTGGGTGATGCCGCGTACGCCGACCGGCACCCCCAAGCGTACCGGCATCCCGAGGATCTCCTCCGCGAATTCGGCCATCCCCTCCATCAACACCGCGCCCCCGGTGAGCACCGCCCCCGCCGATAGCTGTTCGAGCAGTCCGGTGTCTTCGATCCGCGTTCGGATCACCGCGAAGATCTCCTCGACGCGGGGCTCGACGATGTCGCACAGCACGCGCCGTGGAACCGTGCGGGCGGCGTGGCCGCCGACCCCGGGGACCTCGACGTCCTCATCCTCTGCGACCATCCGCCCAAGGGCGCACCCGTTGTTGCGCTTGAGCCGCTCCGCTTCCCCCATCGGCGTGCGCAGCCCGGCCGCGATGTCGGCCGTGACGTTGTTGCCCCCCACCGGGATGACGCTGCAATGGCTGATCCCGCCATCGACGTAGAGCAAGAGGTCGGTGGTGCCCCCGCCGATGTCGATGACGGCGACCCCGATCTCCTTTTCGTCCTCGCTGAGAACCGCGTCGGCGCTCGCCAAGGGCTCGAGCACCACGTCGGCCACCGTCAAGCCACAACGCTCGGCGCAGCGCACGACATTCTGGACCGGCGAACTCGCCGCCGTCACCAGATTGACCCGGACCCCGAGGCGAACCCCGCTCATCCCCACCGGGTCACGGATGCCATCCTGATTGTCGACGATGAACTCGTGCGGCAGCACGTGCAGAATTTGGCGGTCGGCGTCGATGGGGATGGCCCGGGCGCCCTCGAGGACGCGGTCCACGTCATCGGGCGTGACCTCACCTCCCGTGACCGCCGCCACGCCGTCGGAGGGCTGGCACCGCACGTGGCTACCGCACACCCCCGCGTACACCGTGCGAATTTCGACCCCCGCCATCGTTTGGGCCAGTTCGATGGCCTCGGCGATGCTCCGCGTGGTCCACTCGATGTTCGAGACGACGCCTTTTCGCAGGCCACGGCACGGCACGTTACCCACCCCGAGAATGGTGATGCCGTCCCCGTCGACCTCGCCGACGACCGCCGACACCTTCGTCGTCCCGATGTCGAGCCCGACGACGATTTCGCTCTCGATGTCACTCATGCGTCCAAGCCTCGTTGCGGCCGGGCCCTGCCCATCGCCGTGAAGTGGCGCGACGCTCACACGCGGTCCGCAGCCGGGCCAAGTTTTGACGGGCGCGATTCATCGCATTCTCACCACCACCCGCTCGGGATGGGCTCGGTTGTCGAGAAATAGGATCGCGTCTTTGACCTTGCGGTAGCGCAGCTCTTCGAGCACCCGGGCCGCCTTGGCGATCTTGGCCCGGTGAGGGGGTGGTCCGAAGACGAGCGTGATGCCGTCGGTCCCCACCGTGACCCGCATCTCCAGATCCTTGGTCACCGCGACCTCCTGAACCGGATGTCGTTTCGCGATCTGGGCGCGTTCGAGATCGGCCACGAGGTCGAGCGCCCGCCGGAGCCTCCGTCGCACCGCTTCGCGGTCTTCGCCGACGTCCGCTTCCGCCACCCCTGAGATCACCGGCAGGTCGGTGGGGTCGCCATCATCGTACGTCTTGAAGATCTCGCCCTGCCCATCCACGAGGTAGAGCCGACCGGCCAGCACCGCGAGCGCACGGGGATCCCGCTCGACCACCTCGACCCGCATCACGTTGGGCAGTTCGCGCCGCACCGTCGCCCGCTCGACCCACGGATCGGCTTCGATCGCCGTGGCCGCTTGGGCCTCGTCGATGCCGAAGATGTTGCGCCCCGCCTCGAGGCCGCCCGCCTTGGCCAGCCCCTGGGGGGTGCGTCGCTGATGCCCTTCGACCACCACCTTGCGCAGGGCAAACCGCGGGCTCTGGTGCAGGTAGCGGCGAAGGCCCCACGCCACCAAGACGGAGGCGCTGATCACGACGATCACGCCCGTCACGAGCGAGAACCGTCCCCACCACTTCGCCATGCGCGGCGACATGGTTCCCCGCTGGCGT
The DNA here is from genome assembly GCA_039027095.1 of Myxococcota bacterium. Lineage (GTDB taxonomy): Bacteria > Myxococcota_A > Polyangia > Polyangiales > Polyangiaceae > JAPYTK01. The sequence goes on along the minus strand of JBCCLB010000087.1, from coordinate 22,754 downwards.
CGCCGCTTCCGCAGTCGCGAAGCCGATTTCGTCCGTTCCGGGGTCGGCTTCGGGGCCGCGCCCACCTTCCCCTCGCCCCCCGCCGGGACGGCCTCGCGCGGGGGAGGTTCCTGGGAGGGGCGGATCCGACGGTTGCTCGGAAGCCCCGACGGGCGGGCCTCGGGGGGGCGCAGGCGGCCGTGAGGAGCCGGACGGCCCGGTCGTCGTCTCCGCAACTTCATTCCGGGTTTTCTCCTGCGCCGTCGTCGGAGCGGGCGCGCTGCTGAAGGCGGTCGCGAAGCAGCGGCAGCACCTGGTTGATGTTGCCGGCCCCGAGCGTCACCACCACATCGCCGGGCCGGACCGTGCGTTCGAGACGCTCGGGCAGGGTGGTCTTGTCCCGGGCGAGCTCGACCCGCTGGTGGCCGTGCTCGACGATCGCGCGCACCAAGTGCTCGGCGTCCGCCCCGGAGAGGGGCTCTTCTCCGGCCGGGTAGACGTCGGTGACGAAGAGGATGTCCGTGTGGTTGAAGGCGGTGACGAAGTCGTCGAAGAGGTCGCGGGTGCGGGTGTAGCGGTGGGGCTGGAACACCGCGATCACCCGATGCTCGTCCGCCGGAAAAGCGTGTCGCGCCGCTTCGAGCGTCGCCTCGATCTCGGCTGGATGGTGGGCGTAGTCGTCGATCAGCTGTACCCCCGCCGCCTCGCCCACGACCGAGAAACGACGGCCGACCCCGTCGAAGGTCGCGAGCGCCTCCTTGGTCACGTCCCGAGGCACCGCGAGCTCGTCGGCAACCGCGATGGCCGCGAGGCAATTCAACACGTTGTGGGCCCCCGGCATCTTGAGGGTGAACCCGCCGAGCGGCTCCCCGCGACGGTAGGCGTTGAAGACCGTCTCGAGCCCTCGGTAGTGCACCCCGCGGACGCTGTAGTCGGCTTGCCGCGACACGCCGTAGGTGACGTGTCGACCGGTGAGACGCGGCAAAATGTGCTGGACGTGGGGGTGATCGAGGCACAGCACGTTGAGGCCGTAGAACGGGACCCGCTCGCAGAACTCGACGAACGCATCCATCAAATGCTCGTGGCTGCCCCAGTAGTCGAGATGCTCGGGGTCGATGTTCGTCACCACCGCGATGGTGGGGTTGAGGCGCAGGAAGGTCCCGTCGCTCTCATCCGCTTCGGCGACGAGGAGGTCGCCCCCGCCGAGCCGGGCATTGCTGCCGAGCGATTGCATCTTGCCCCCCACCGTCACGGTGGGGTCGAGGCCGGCCGCGCGCAGGATGGTGGCGACGAGCGACGTCGTCGTCGTTTTCCCGTGCGAGCCCGCGATCGCGACGCCGTACTTGATGCGCATGAGCTCGGCGAGCATTTCCGCGCGTCCGATGACGGGGATCCCCAGCTCGCGTGCTTGGAGCAACTCGGGGTTGTCGTCGACGATGGCCGTCGAGCGCACGACCACATCCGCGCCGTGCACGTTCTCGGGGCGATGGCCGATGTCGGTCCGGACCCCGATCGAAGCGAGCCGAGCCGTGTTGCTGCCGTCGCGAAGATCCGAGCCCGAGACCTGAAACTCGAGCTGCTGGAGGATCTCGGCGAGCCCGCTCATGCCGACCCCGCCCACCCCCACGAAGTGAATGTGCCGCACCCGGCCCCGGAACATCATGCCGCCCGCACCTCCTCGCCCCCCCACCACAGCAGATCACGCGCGACCGCGGTCGCCGCGTCCGTTCGCCCTCGCGCGGACGCCGCCTCCGCCATCGCCACGCGACGGTCGCGGTCGCGCAGGACGTCGCGAAGCTCGGCGGTGAGGCGGGCCACGGTCGCCTCCGCCTGGACGACACAACGGACCGCCCCGGATCGAGCGAGGGACGCGGCGTTGTGACGCTGATGGTCGTCCGCCGCGAAGGGAAACGGAATGAGCAGACCGGGTCGGCCGACCGCACACAGCTCGGCCGTCGCGCCCGCCCCCGAGCGCGCCACGACGAAGTCGGCGTCCGCGAGGGCCCCCGCCACGTCCTCGATGAACGGGACGACCTCCACCCGATCGGAAGCGAAGGGTCCGTCGGCGTACTGGGCGCGCACGGCTTCGTCTTTGCCCCGCCCCGTTTGGTGGGTGATCCGCATGGCCAGCCCCGCGCGTCGGCAGGCCGCCAGCGCCTGCGGCACGGTGTCGTTGAGCGCGAGCGCCCCCTGACTTCCTCCCATCACGAGCACGTGGGGAACGTAGCGGCCAGGGTAAGGCGCGGGGGTAAAGCCGGCGCGGAGCGGCACGCCGGTGAGGGTGACGACGCGGGGGTCGTAGTCTGCGACCGTCTCCGGGAAGCCGACGTAGGCGCGCCGAATGAAAGGTCTCAAGATGCGATTGGTGAGCCCCGAGACCGCATTGGGCTCCATCAGGGTGACCGGGATCCGGAGGCTCCACGCCGCCAGCGCGACCGGCCCCGCGGCATAGCCCCCGACCGAAAACACCACCGCCGGCGCCTCCGCCGCGACCAGAGCCCGCGCCTCGGGGAGCACGCCCGACGCCCGCCCGACCCCGCGGAGAAAGCCCGTGATCCCCGCCCCGCGAAGGGGCCGGACGTCGAGGGTTTTCAAACGGTCGCCGCGCGCGGGAACCAACCGCGCCTCCAATCCGCGTCCGGTGCCGACGAACACGATCTCGACGTCGTCGCGCAGCGCCCGGAGGGCATCGGCCACCGCGAGCATCGGAAACACGTGGCCCCCCGTCCCTCCGCCTGCGATCAAGACCTTCATCGGCGTGGGTTCCCTTTCATGCGGTCGCGACCGCCTCGGTCGCCGGCGCCGAAGCTCGTGACCGCGCCGGGTGCGCCCCGCCCGCATCCACCCGGCGGCGCCGCCGGTGACGGCTGATGTTGAGGAGGATCCCCATCGCCCCCGCGCTCACCAACAAGGACGAGCCGCCGTAGCTGATGAACGGGAGCGTCAGGCCCTTGGTGGGAAGGATCGCCATCGCGACCGACAAGTTGAGCAACACCTGCATCGCCAGCAACGTACTGAGGCCAAAGGCGATGTAGGCGCCGTAGTCGTCGGGAGCATCGAGCGCGATTTTCACCCCGCGGGCCACCACCACGACGTAGAGCCCGACCATCACCAAGACCCCGACGAAGCCGAGCTCCTCGCCCACGATGGCCGCAATGAAATCGGTATGGGCCTCCGGCAGGTAGAGGACCTGCAACCCACGCCCGAGACCGAGGCCGAACACGCCTCCCGACCCGAAGCTCATCACCGACTGAAACGGCTGATAGGCGATCCCCTGCCGATGCTCGGCCAGGTTCATCCAGGAGAGAAAGCGCGCGTAGCGGTAGGCGGAGAGGCGAATGGCGGCCGCGCCCGCCACGGCGAACAACATCGTGCTCACGATGATGTGGGGGGTCTTGACGCCCGCGATGAACAACAGGGTGAGCGTGAGCAGGAACAGCACCACCGCGCTGCCGAAGTCGGGCTGCTGGAGGCACAGCACCATCAGGAAGCCGACCATCAGCATGTGGGGCACGAAACCGACCCAGAACGACTTCACCTGGTCTTCGCGCTTTTTCGCGAGCGAATAGGCCAACCACAGCACCAGGACCACCTTGGCGGCCTCCGACGGCTGGATGTGAATGGGACCGACGGCGAGCCACCGATAGGCATTGCCGGCGCGGTGGCCGAGGCCCGCGATGGTCGCGCCGAGCATCAGCACCACCACCAAGAGCAAGGGGTAGGTCATCGGGCGGAGGGACCGGTAGTCGAACCGGCTGGCCAGACCCATCGTGAACAGCGCTGCGACCGCGTACACCGCCTGCCGCTTGAGATAGTACTGCGCGTCACCGAACCGGACCGCCGCTTCGAATGCGCTCGCGCTGTACACCATGACCACGCCGAAGCCGACGAGGGCCACGACCGCCGCCGCCAACACCACGTCGACCCCGCCGTCGCCCCCCGTCCCATCGTCGTCGCGCGCCCCTGGCCACCACGATGCGAACCACGCCCGTCCCCGCGACCACCGCGACCTCATCGGGCCCATCATCGGGGCACCTCCCCTCGCTCGGCGTCGCCCGCCGCACCGTCGAGGGCGCGGACCGCACGCACGAACGCTTCGCCGCGCGCGCGATAGTCGTCGAACATGTCGAAGCTCGAGCAGGCGGGGCTGAGCAGGACCGCATCTCCTGGGCGGGCCATGGCGGCCGCCTCGGTCACCGCCTCGTCGAGGTTCGTCGCACACCGCACGAGCACCCGGTCGGCCGCCGCCGACGCGATCTGCGCCGTCGCCTCCCCCACCAGCACCAGCCCCCGTCCGCGCCGCGCCATCGCCTCGATGAGGGGGGCGTAGCTGCCTCCCTTGTCTCGTCCGCCCGCGATCAGGACCACCCGCGCCTCCTCGAGCCCGTCGACCGCGGCCACCGCGGCGCCGACGTTGGTCGCCTTGGAGTCGTCGTAAAACGTCACCCCGTCGACCGCAGCCACCGGAGACGAACGATGGGGCAGGCCTCGGAACCGACCGAGCGCGCGCTCGATGGCCGCCGCCTCGACCCCCCACACCATCGCCGTCGCGACCGCCGCGCACGCATTGCTCAAGTTGTGGCGCCCCGCGAGGCCCACCGTCCGCACCGGAAATCGAACCGTAGGTCCCCGGCCGGGGACCGTCGCCACGATGTCCGAGCCCTCCACGCGAACGTCGCCGCCGCCGTCCACGCCGAAGGTCACCGCCGGCGCCGGCCCTCGCGCGGCCTGTCGCGCCACCGTGGCGTCTCCCGCGGGGATCACTGCGTGGTCCGCGGACGTCATGTTCACGAAGGGATTGCCCTTCGCGTCGGCGTAAGCGGAAAACGAGGGGTACCGGTCGAGGTGGTCCTCGCTGATGTTGAGCAGGGTGTGGGTCCGCGCCCGCAAGGTCGGTACCCGCTCCGCCTGAAAACTGGAGATCTCCAAGACCAACACATCGGCCGACGGATCGTCGTCGGCGGCAAAGGCCGACAAAGGGGTGCCAAAATTCCCGCCCACGAAGGGTCGCCGGCCCGCTTCTCGCAACATTTCCGCGAGCCACGCGGTGACCGTGCTTTTTCCGTTGGTCCCCCCGACGAGCGCGATGGGGGCCTCCACGAAGCGACTCCCGAGTTCCATCTCTCCGATGACCTCGCGACCCGCCGCGGCCGCATCGTCGAGCGCCGGGCGGGGGGGGACCCCGGGGGAGACGACCACCAGGTCGAAGGAACTGAGAGCCGGCAACGGTCCGAACGACAGCGCCACCCCGTGCTGCCGCAGAGGATGCACCCGCGCCGCCGCCGTCTCTGCGCGCTCGTCGAAGCCGCAAACCTCTCGCGCCCCGAGCTTTCGGCAGAGCTTTGCCGCGGCCACCCCGCTCGTGCCGAGGCCGACGATCGCCACCCGGGCCCCTGCGACCGTCATCGGATCTTCAGCGACGCGAGCGAAACCAGCGCCAGCAGGATCGACACGATCCAAAACCGGACGATGATTTTCGGCTCGGCCCAGCCCTTCTTTTCGTAATGGTGATGAATCGGGGCCATCAAAAAGATGCGCTTGCCGGTGAGTTTGAACGAAACCACCTGAGTGATGACGCTGAGCGTCTCTACGACGAAGATCCCCCCGAGGAGGACACTGAGCAGCTCGTTCTTGGTGAACACGGCGAGCATGCCGAGTCCGCCCCCGAGCGACAGCGAGCCTACGTCGCCCATGAAGACCTGGGCGGGGTAGGTGTTGTACCAAAGGAACCCAATGCCCGCGCCTAACACGGCCCCGCAGTACACGGCCAACTCTCCGACGGATCCGATCGCGGGAATGTCGAGGTAGGCCGCGAGCGACAAGCCTGCGATCGTCGCGCCGGTGATGTAGGCGAAAATGAGGTACGCCGCCGCGGAGGTCATCACCGGACCGATGGCGAGGCCGTCGAGGCCGTCGGTGAGATTGACCGCGTTCGAGGTCCCGACGACGACGAAGACGGCAAAGACGAGATAGACCCCAACGGGCAGCTCGAGATGGTATTCGGAGAACGCCGCGAAGGGAAAGGCCAGGCGATTGCGAATCGCGAACCAATCGGCGGGTACCCGATTCGGCAACATGAACGTATAGCCGAGCGCCGCCCCGGCGATGAGCATCTGCCCGAGAAGCTTGTACTTACCCGGCAGGCCCCCCGAGCTCTTGCGTTTGATCTTCAGAAAGTCGTCGAGATAACCGATGACGCCGTAGCCCGCGGTGACGGCGGTGGTGGCGAGCACGAACGGATTGTTGAGGTCGGCCCACAAGACCGTCGGCAAGAGCAACGACAACAGGATCAAAGCCCCCCCCATCGTCGGGGTTCCGGCCTTGATGCGGTGGCTCGCGGGACCGCTCTCGCGAACGACTTGTCCGATCTGCTTGCGGCGCAGCTCACGGATGAACCACGGCGCCAACAGGAAGGTGAGCACCATGGCGGTGAGCGTCGCCATGATGGTACGAAACGGGACGTATCGAAGGACGTTCAGCCAGCTGAGCCAGCTGTAGTGAAACTTCAGCGGATAAAAGAGCTCGTAGATCACGACGGGCGGCCCTCCGCCAGGAGCGCCTCGACCACCCGCTCGGCCCGGATCGAGCGGCTGGCTTTGACCAGCACCATGAGGTCGGCCGGCTGCTCGAGACGCTCCCGAAGCGGCGCGACCGCCGCCTCCGCATCTTCGACGAAGACGGCGGCGGCACCGGCCTCCCGAGCCCCTTCGGCGAGGTGACGCGCATCGCCGCCGACGGCGATGACGTGACGGCAACGGCGCGCCGCCTCCACCCCGAGGCGCCGGTGCAGCCCCGGGCTCTCCTCGCCGAGCTCCCGCATTTCCCCGAGGACCGCCACGAGGGCGCGCCCCTCCGCCCCGGCCAGCTCGGCCGCCGTCTCGAGGCTGGCCGCACACGATGCGGGGTTGGCGTTGTAGCTGTCGTCGATGACCTTGAGGGCACCCACCTCTCGGATCTGGAAGCGTCGGCCCGCGTCGAAGTGTCGCAATCCCGCTTCGATCTGCGCCGACGTCACCGGCCGCTCCAACAGCGCCTCGACCCCCGCCACCGCCCCGGCCACCGACAAGGCCCCGACCGCGCCGTAGAGCGGCGCCGCGACGGTCAAATGCCGGTCGTCGACGAGGAGTTCGGTCCGCTGCAGGGCGCCCGCGAGCCCCCGCCCGACCACACGATACCGGGCCTCGGGATCGGTCCCGTAACCGATGGCGCGACGACCGTAGGGCGCGAGTCCGGCGCGGACCCGCGCGTCATCGGCGTTTCCGATCCGGATGGCCCCCCTTGGCGCCTCCCCGAACATCGCGAGCTTCTCGCGTCGTACCCCTTCGATGCCTCCGAGCCCCTCGGTGTGGGCGTCGGAAATGAGGGTCACCATGGCGACGTCGGGGGCGCCGAGTCGCGCCAGCGCCGGAATTTCACCCTGTTCGCTCGTGCCCATCTCGAGCACGGCGAAGCGGTGTTGCGCCTCGAGACCGAGAATGGTCAACGGCACCCCGATGCGGTTGTTCAGGTTGCCCCGCGTCACGTGGGCGGCGCCGGGCGCGACTTCGGAGAGGATCGCGCCCATGGCCGCCTTGGTGGTGGTCTTTCCCGCCGAGCCCGTCACCGCGAGCACCCGTCGCCGGCCTCCCTCCCGCCACCGACCGAGGTGTCGGGCCGCCAGCGCCCCCAAAGCCACCAAGGTGTCGGCCACGCGAACCCGGGTCACGCGCGACGCGGGGGGCAGCGGCGGCGCATCCCGGTCGACGAGGATGAGCCCCTGGTCGGCCGCCGCCGCCGCGGCCGCCACGAACGCATGCCCGTCATGGCGTTCGCCGCGCAGCGCCACGAAGATCTCACCCGGGCGGAGACGGCGAGAGTCGGTCCCCACGCCGCAGAAACCGCGGTGGTTGGGACCAACGGGACCTTCGATGCGACCGCCGGTCACCGCGAGGACCTCGTCGAGCGCGAATCGAGCGTCGTTGGGAGGAATGGGGGTACTCATCGGGTGGAACCCTCCTTGGCGGACGGCAGATGGTGGGGGTGGCGGTGGCGGCGCGCCCGCCGCCGATCCGCGAGGGCAGCCCGGGCGGCGGCGCGGTCGTCGAAGTCCCGCGTGGTGTCGCCGATGATTTGGTAGCGCTCGTGACCTTTGCCCGCGATCACCACCACATCGCCCTTCGTCGCCTCACCGATGGCGCGCTGAATCGCCATCTCGCGGTCGAGGATCACTTCGTAGCGCGCCCCTCCCCCCTCTCGCAGCCCCGCCACCACCGCCGCGGCGATGTTCTCCGGTGATTCCCCGCGAGGATTGTCGTTGGTGACGATGGCGACGTCAGCCGCGCGGGCGACGGCCGCCCCCATGGGCCCGCGCTTGTCGCGGTCCCGGTCGCCACCACATCCGAACACGCACCAGCGAGCCCCTCCGGATGCGGGCCGGACGCTGCCGAGCACCCGCGCCAAAGCGTCGGGGGTGTGGGCGTAGTCGACCCATACCGTCACGTCGTCCCCCGGGCCGTCGCATCGCTCGAGTCGCCCCGGGATCGCAATGGGCTCGGCCAACGCTTTCACCCCGGCCGCGACCCCTTCCCCCCCCGCGAGCGTCCCGACCGCTTCCCACCCCGCCGCGAGCGCGAGCACCCCGAGCGTGTTGTCGACGTTGTGGTCGCCGACGAGGGGGAGACGAACCGGCCACGCGCCCTCCCCGACCCTCCCTCGCGTGGTGACCGTCAGCGACATGCCGGCCGCATCGGCGGCGATGTGGGTGGCGGTGACGTCGGCTTCGGAGGCCCGTCGTCGTCCGTACCCCACGACCATCGCGTCCGGCCGAGATCGCCGGAGTCGGGCGCACAGGTCGGCTCCGTGCGGGTCGTCGACGTTGATGGCCGCCACGGGCGGAGCATGGTCGAAGAACAACATGTCCTTCGCCGCCGCGTAGGCCTCCATGCTGCCGTGGTAATCGAGATGGTCGCGCGTGAGGTTGGTGAAGAGCGCCCCCGCGAAGCGGACCCCGTGGACGCGTTCGGCGACGAGCGCGATGCTCGACACCTCCATGGCGACGAACGCCGCCCCGCGCGCCCGAACCGCGGCGAGGATCGCTTGGGTCTCGTCCGCCTCGGGACTGGTGAGGCCAGCCGGGTGCGTGTCGTCCAAAAATGACGCGCCGAGCGTGCCCACCGTCGCCGTCCGGGATGCACCGAGCACGCGCTGAAGGAGGTGCGCGCACGTCGTTTTGCCGTTGGTACCGGTGATCCCAACCACCCCGAGGTGGTCGCTCGGGCGCCCGTAGACTTCGGCCGCGACGGTGGCGAGCGCCCGCCGCAGCGGCATCGACGAAACCAGGAGCGGTCCCGCGTAGCCGGCCCCGACGACCTCGTCGACCCGAGACGCCTCCACCAAGACCGCCGCCGCACCGCGCCGGGCGGCGCCCGACACGAACGCCACCCCGTCGCACTGGGCGCCGCGCCGGGCGACGAAGAGGTCGCCGGGTTCGACCCGCCGCGAATCCTGTTGCACCCCCGTGACCGAGACGACAGGACCCGCCTCCGGAGGGCTCACGTGTCCTCCGATGAGACGCGCGAGCTGCGCGAGGGTTCGGCCTCGGGTCGTCTCGGCGTCCATCGAGCTTACATCTCCGCCTCGAAGACCAACACGACGGAGCTGCCCTTCGCGACCTTGCGGCCGGCCTCCGGCTCGGTGCGTACGACCCGCCCCGTCCCCTCTACGATCGGCGTCACCCCCGCCTCGACCAGGGTCTTGACCGCGGCCCGCATGGGCAACTGCGCCACGTCGGGCAGGGCCACCGAACGGCGGGGAGCGGCTCCCGTCGACGGGTTGGTCGCGCTTCCGGTCGCCGGCGAGGTGAGCGGCGGGGTCACCTCGCGGGTCTGTTTCCGCTCCTCGAGCACCGCGTACGCTTTGTCGGCCGGGTCGTCGTCCCCCGCGTACTTCGCGACCTCGGTGAGCGTCATCGATTTGGTTCCCCGAGGACGAACGCCGAGATACCGCAGGGTCATTTCCGACACGCGCCGAAACACCGGCGCCGCCACCGTGCCCCCGGCGGTACTCCCGGCCATCGGTTCGTCGATGACGACGCTCACGACGATGCGCGGGCGCTCCGCGGGAACGTAGCCGAAGAACGAGGATACGTAGTGCGTGTCGTTGTAGCTCCCGGTGGCGGGATCGATCTTCTGCGCCGTCGCCGTCTTTCCCGCGACGCGGAACCCCGGGATGGCGGCTTCGACGCCGGTCCCCTCACCCTCGGTCACGCTGACCAGCATCTCGGTGATGAGCTTCGCCACGCGGGGCGAGACGACACGACGGCGCACCTTGGGGTGGGCTTCCGTCAACACCGCGCCGGTGGCGTCGGTGATCTTGCGCACGAGGATGGGCTCCAACAGCCGACCGCGATTCGCCAGCGCGCCGAGCGCCATGGTGAGCTGGACGTTGGTGACGCTGACGCCTTGCCCGAAGGAGGCGGCCGCGGTCTCCACGGGGACCCATGGGCGCCCTCGCGGACGGAGCGTTCCCGCCCCCTCCCCCGCCAGCGGGAGCCCCGGCCGCTCCCCGAAGCCAAAGCGACGCAGCGCCTGGTAGAGACCACGCTCGCCCAGCCCGAGGCCGATTTTGGCGATGCCGATGTTGGAGGACAGCTGGAGGACTTGGGTGGGGCTGAGCCACTTGCTCACGTGGGTGTCGTGAATCACCACGTTGTCGATCGGCATGTGGCCCTCCTCGCAGTAGACCTGCTCGTCCGGCTTGACCGACCGCTTCGCCAGCGCCGCCGCCATGGTGAAGACCTTGAGGGTGGAGCCGGGCTCGAACAGGTCCAGGGCGGCCCGATTGCGCCGCGATGATGCTTGGCTGACGTTGTAGTCGTTGGGATTGTAAAGCGGCGCACTCGCCATCGCGAGGATCTCCCCCGTCCTCGGATCGGCGACGATCACGCTGCCCCCTTTGGCTTCATGCGTCTTGAGCGCCGCCATGAGCTCACGCTCGGCGATGAACTGGATGCTCTGGTCGATCGTCAGATGGACGTCGTGTCCCGCCAGGGCGGCTTCGTCTTGAATCCCCTCCGCGAAGATGAGCCGTCCGGCCCGGTCGCGAAGGCCTCGGATCTCCTCGGCCCGACCCCGGAGACGATCGTCGAGCGCGAGTTCGATCCCATCGCGCCCCATCCCATCGGGGGACACGAAGCCCAGCAGCGGGCCCGCCAACTCGCGGTGGGGGTAGAAACGTCGGCCCTCCCCTTCGATGATGATCCCGCGCACCGGATGACGTTGACGGCGATCGGAGAGGCCCCGAATGGCTTCGATTTCCTCGGGGGTCACGCGGCGCTTGAGCCAGGCGAAACGACGTCTTCGGCGCAGCTTGACCGCGACCTTGTCGGGATCGAGGTGAAGCGCAGCGCCGATGCGCTCGGCGAAGGCACCGATCGCGCGCTCGAGGTGCGCATCGTCGATGCCGCGCAGCATCTCGACCGCATCGACCGACACGCTCGGGACCTCCACACTGATCGCGAGCGGCGTGCCCTGGCGGTCGTAGAGCGTCCCCCGCTTCGGCGCGACGCGAAGATGACGAAGCCGCTGCTTTTCCGCGAGGCTGCGCCAGGCGTCGCCATCACGCATCTCGATGTTCCACGCGCCACGGATCACCACCCCCAAGCCCGAGGCCAACAGCGCGCACAACAACGCCATCCGGGTGCGCATCATCCGGGCGCGACTGGGGTCGAGGTTGTTCACGGTGGGCTCGTACCGCCTCCCTCGGCGCGTGCGCCCTCGGTCTCGAGAAGCTTCTCATGCCGGTCGCGCAGGCGGATGGGAATGATCTTCTCCGCGGGCGGGGGCGTCATCCCGAGCAGGGTGCGCCCCACCATCTCGACCCGTTGTGGCGTTTGGTAGCTCGCCGCTTCGAGTTCGAGAACGCGCTTCACCTCGCGCAGCCGCGCCTGTTCTGCCCGCGCTTTACCGAGTCGGTAGCCGAGGTCGACGGTGCGACCGCGCAACGCGAGGTGCACCACGAAGGCAGAGACGCAAGCGGCCACGGCGAGGGTCCAGAGGGTGATGAAGCGACGCGTGTTCATCGCTCATGTCTCCCGGGCGACCCGCGACGCGACCCGCAGCTTGGCGCTTCGGGCGCGGGGGTTCTCGACGCGCTCCGCCTCGGACACGACGACGGGCTTCTTGCCCCGAAGGTGCCACGACGACGGGGCCTCGCGGAGCTTGCGCTTCACGATGCGATCCTCGAGCGAGTGAAACGAGATGATCGCGACAACCCCGCCATCGCGGAGCGCGGTCGCGGCGGCGTCGATCAACTGATCCAGCTCGTGCAGCTCGGTGTTCACCGCGATCCGAAGCGCTTGGAACGTTCGGGTCGCCGGGTCGACGTTGCCCTGGCGACTCGGTCCCACCGCTTTGACCACGGCCCGGCGCAGATCCGACGTCGTCTCCAGGCGTCCCGCGGCCAAGGCTTCCTTGATGCAACGGGCGACCCGGCGCGCCCGCCGTTCCTCCCCGAGTCTTCCGATGAGCTCGGTCAGCGCATCGACGTCGAGCCGCTCGATGAGGTCTCGCGCGGTCTCGCCCCCGCTCGGGTCCATCCGCATGTCGATGGGGCCGACACCACGAAAACTCATCCCCCGGCTCGGGTCGTCGATCTGCATCGAGCTCACCCCGAGGTCGGCCACGACGCCGTCGAGCCGATCCATCCCGAGGCGATTCAGCTCGGCCCCGAGGCGTGAAAAGGGGGCGTGGACGAAGTCGACCCGAGGGGCGAACCGCTCGAGTCGCCGGCGCGCGAGCGCGAGTGCCGTCTCGTCGCGGTCGAACCCGATCACGTGCCCGGCCCCGGCCGCGAGCAGCGCTTCGGTGTGTCCTCCCGCGCCCAGCGTACAGTCCGCGTAAACGCCGCCCGCCCGGGGGCACACCGCGTTTACGACCTCGTCTTTCAACACGGTGACGTGAGGTGTTTCGGGCGGAGGCCACGTCGACGGGGGAGGACGGCTCGAGGGCGGCATGGGCACGATGTTGACGACGTTCATAGTTCCAGCTTCTCGGCGACGGCCATGGTCCAGCGCTCCATGTCCGCGTCTTCGATGGCCTGGGCGGCGGCCCACCGGGCCTGCGACCAAAGCTCCATGGTCTTGCCCACCCCGGCCCACAGGACCTCTTTGCGCAGGCTCGCTTTTTCCCGGAGGGAGGCGGGCACGAGCACACGGCCCGCCCGGTCGATCTCCACCTCGACCGCGGCGGAGATGTATCGGCGGCGGAACAACATCACGTCGCGGTCCCATCGGTTCAGGCCCGCCACCCGCTGCTCCAGCTCTTCCCACGCGCGCATCGGATAGACGTCGAGGCACGTCGACGGTTGGAGCGCGGGCGCGATCACCATCCGCATGTCGCCCTCCGTCGGGAGCTGCGCCCGGAACCGCGCGGGCAGGCTGGTGCGCCCCTTCCCGTCGATCGAGTGCTCGTAGTGCCCGCGAAACATGCGTCAGTGAGGCCGAAAGGCATGGAACATCTTCCCACTACCTCCCACGACCGGAGGCCACGCTAGGTGTCGGACGTGGCTACGTCAACTGGGGGCTTTCTGACAAGAAATCGGTCATGACCGACGGATGAGACGTCAGCCACGGGGTTGGCAACACGCCACATTTAGGCTCGATGAGACAGAAAGTGGGATGAAGTGGATCATTCCCCTCGACGATCGGGTTGGCCCGGGTCTGGAGGGCGTCGTAGGTCTCCCGAGATGGGAGCGAATGGGCGACCGCGAGGACGTCGACGCCGGTGGTCATCGCCGCCGTGCGGGCTGCCGCTGCTGCTGCTCGTCGTCGGAGGATGCGGCAACAGCCCGATCGGCCCTCGAATTTGCCCGCGTCCGGCGACCGAAGAGCCGATTCCCGTGTGCGTCGGGACCGTCACCGGCAACGCCTTCTCCAGCCTCGGGGCCGAAGGCGAGCTGCTCAAGTACGACGGCGGCGCCTTCTTTCGGATCCATCACGGCTTGGGGGTCGTCCCCAACTACCCCCGCGCGTTTCTGTCGAATTCGCGCTTCATCGACGCGCCGGACACCGACGAATTGCCCCGGTCCCTCGCGCCGGCGGCCGGGAATCAGTTCGAAATCAAGGCACTGACAGACACCTACATCGACATCCTCAACGGGACGTGTGTCGACGAGAACTTTCTCTTGGTGCAAACCGAGGCTCCGGGCCTAGACACGGCGCCGATTCAAGGCTCCCTGCGCGGCTGCACAGACCTTCGCGCGCGTTTGGACGACGTCGACGACGAAGCGGGCGACGGCGGCGCGCGTCCCTGAAAGCGCCGGCGGATGCGCGGTGCGACGGGCGGTCGACGCGCCGGGTGGGCCCCGGTAGCGTCTCGCCACCGTGCACGAGGTGAGACCCGGCACCATCGTCGGCGGGGACTTCCGCATTCTTCGGCCTCTTCAAGCGGGAGGCATGGGCGCCGTGTACCTCGCCGAGCAGCTCAGCACGGCCCAGCCGCGCGCCCTGAAGATCATGCACGCGCGCTTGGTCGACGATGCGAAGCAGCGCGCGCGCTTCGTCCGGGAGGCGCAGATCGCGGCGCGCGTGGAGAGCGAGCACGTGGTGGAAGTCGTCGCCGCAGGCGTGACGGAGGGCGCCGGGGTGCCGTGGCTCGCGATGGAGTTGCTCCGAGGCTGCGACCTCAGCCGACTCACGCAGGTGACCGGCCCGCTCGACCTGCCCCACGTCGTCGCCATCGTCGAACAGCTTTGCCACGGGCTGGGCGCGGCCCATGACGCGGACATCGTCCACCGCGACCTCAAGCCACAGAATGTGTTCTTGAGCCAGGTTCGAAGTCGAAGCCGGCCCTGGGCGGTCAAGATCCTCGACTTCGGCATCGCGAAGGTGGTCTCCGCCTCGCACCAAACCACCGCCGCCCTCGGCTCGCCGGCGTGGATGGCGCCCGAGCAAACCGACACCAGCAGCGACCTCGGACCGCCGGCCGACGTGTGGGCGCTCGGACTCGTCGTCTTTTGGATGCTCACCGGTCGCTTCTATTGGCGGTCGCTTGCGGGGGAGCACGACGTCGGGGTGCAGGCGGTGCTGCGCGAAGTGCTCTTCGAACCGCTGGAGGCGCCGTCGACGCGCGCCGCGTCCCTCGATGCCACGCTTCGCTTTCCCGCATCCCTCGACGACTGGTTTCTGCGCTGTCTCATCCGTGCCCCCGACGAACGCTTCCGTGACGCGAACGCGGCCTGGCAGGCCCTGCGGGACCATCTCGACGGCTCGGTGCCTTCGTCCCGCGCCCTCCCCGCCGAGGTGGGCGAATTGGCGGCCCGTGCGGCCACGCCCCTCGATCTCACGCCCGCGACACGCGACGATGAGGGCGGCGACGACGACGCGGGGGGGGGTCGAGACCTCGACGCGACGGTGGCCGAGGGCGCCGCCGCTGCGTCATCCGGACGGGCGCACGAGGGCACCGACGATGACGGCGACGATGCGCGGGTCTCCTCATCCCCGAACGCGCACGGCGGGCCCACGCTCGAGAGCTTGGAACTGTCCGTCCCGTCGTCGGATGCGGCGGCCGTGGATTTCGAACGAAAGAGGGCCGCGCGGGCGCGCCGATGGCTCGCGGTGGCCGCCTTTGCCGGCGGCGGTGTCGCCGCGGTCGCGCTCTTCGGCGCAAACGGCCGTGCCGGCCGAACGGAACCCGAAGGATCGCCCCCGTCGGCGGGGCCACCACCCCCGTCGGTGACCGCTCCGGCGGCATCGGTCACCACCCCTCGGCCTTCAGCGTCATCTTCGCCTCGCGTGCCCGTCGCTTCTTCTTCGCCGCGCGTCGCACCGCCAGCGCGCGTGGCGGCCCCGTCGCCGTCATCGCCCCCTGCGACAACACCGACGACGACGACACCCCCGAGCCCAACGCCTTCCCCTCGGGTTGGCGAGACGCACCCGCGCCCCATGGGCTCGGGCTCCCCCGGGGGACAGCCAAAGGCGCCGGACTTCCTGCGCGTCCGGGCCCAGAGACAGCTGGACGCCTTGGCTGAGCAGGCAAAACGCATCTGCCGCTTCCGATTGGGCTCTGCGCGGCAGGCCTACGGGTTTGCCGTCACCTACAACGGATGGGGAACGGTGAACGTTTCCGCCCCCGTTCCCGCTGATGGCCGCGGGGTGTGCATCCGCCGCATCCTTCAGGGCGCCCGCGGCGGCCCTTTTCGCGACGGCGAAAGCGCCGTTCTCAGCGTGACCGTGGTGTTCGACGACGACGCATCTGGGCTTTGAGCTCTCGCGCCGCGAGCGCGTACCCACCGTCGGCCCCGTCCACGAAGTGCACGTGGTCCGAGCGGTAGTCGCCGATCGCACACGTGAGGAGCCGCTCTCGAGACGCGTGAATCCCATAGTCGAGCGCGCCGCCCTGCCGTTCGTGCTCGAGCCAAGCCCGGAGCGCGCGATGGCGCCGCTCGTCCACGTCGACCACGGCCCGCAGGACGTCGTCGAACTTGCGCTCGTCGCAATTCACCACCACCGCGTCGCGGTAGGTTCGGCCCGGAAAGCCGAACGCGTCGAGGCCGGCGGCGAGCAGGGTGCGCCCGATGGCGACGGAGAGCCCTGCCTCGAGCCGGACGCGGGTCGCCCCCCAACCCGACGCCTGCGTGGCGCGAATGCCCGTCTCCACCGCAAATCGCGACCACGGGGCGGCGAGCCGAAGGGCCGCGGCCACATCGGCCGGCGTACCCGAGGCGGCGGCCAGAGCGTCGAGCTGGGCGATGACGCGGCGGTAGGTCGCCTCGCGCGTCTGCGCGTCGTCCTCGGCCACTGCCTTGACGATGACGCTCAGCGTTTGGCCGCAGCGGCTCGGGACAGGACGCCAGCGACACTCGAAACCTTCGAAATCCGCCTCCCGCGGGCCTTTCTCGGAGGGGCGGTACCGGGCCGCACGCGCGTCGTGCGGGTCTTTGACCCTTCGCTCCGCCTCACCCACGCCCGAACCACGCAGCATCGCGAATTGGGACCCCGGGCTCTGGCGGTACTTCGCCACCGAGATGTCGAAGCCGTCCGCACGGAGTTCCGCCACCGGCACCGTCCCCACCCGCATCGTCAGCCCAAACCCCTCGGCGGCCATCGCTACGATGCCGCGCAACGTCGCATCCACGTCGGGCTGACGCGATGACGGCGTCAAGACGGTGGCGCCGTCACCGCCGAAAACGTACGGAATGGCGCATCCTCGGACCGCGTTGCGGAGGGCGACGATGGACGCGACCCCCATCGCGTTGACCTCTCGGTAGCGGCCCGCGGCGATCGCATCGGTCGACCCGACCACGTCGGTGATCACGACGCGCCAACCGTCGGGGACCGGGGAGAACGGATCGGTCCCCGCCACATCGGCGAAGTCATGAAATTCGGGGAGGTCGCGGTAAAACGCGTCGCGATCCGTCACGGCGACGTGGCCGGGGCCATCAGGGGCGGCATCGGTGGGGCGTCACCTCCGGCCGCGGACCCGGGAGGCGGGGGGGGCGAGGTCGAGCCCATCGGCGCCGCCGTGGTGATGAGCACGGCGCTCGTCGGGGGGGTCACGATCGGTTCCGGATCGGGCGCCACCGCGGCCGCAGAGCGCGGGGGTACGGCGTCCGCATGGGCCACGAGCACGGCGGTGGTCATCGTCCGATGCCATGGTGCCGCCCCGAGGTCGTCGACGATGCGGCGACAATGGTTGAGCACCGCCGGCGTGGGTACCGCGACCATGGCGCTGTACACCTCGCTCAGCGTGCGCTGGCGCAACCCATCGTCGATGGTGGGGTCGGCGACGAGCTGGAGCGCCATCGCGACGAGGCGGTCCCCGACGGCTCCGACCGTGGCGGCATCGCCGGTCTTCGCGACCAGCATCACCGTCCGCGCCAAGTAGGGGTTGCTCGGCACCACGAGCGGCAAGAGCTCTTGCGGGGCGTAGCCGCGCGTGGGCGGAGGAGCGCTCGTCCCGCACCCGCCGAGCGTCCCCACCCCGCAGCTCGCCGCCATCGCGGTCACCAACGCCGCCCCCCACGACCGCGACCGCCTCACGCCGACGTTGCCTCCCCGACGAGACGACGAAGGTGGCGCGCGGTCTCGCGCATCCCGTTCACGCCGGCGGCCCGCCCGACCTCAGGGTTGTAGTTGGTGGTGGTGTTGATGTCGTAGGTGTAGCGGGTCCCATCGGCGCCCTCGACGAATTCGATCCCGGCGAGTTCGATTCCCTCTGCGGCACACAACGCGCGGTATTGCCCGACGAGCGGGTCGTCTGCGGTCAACGGCGACAGGGTGAATTTTTCGCGGCGACCCTCCGCGGGACAGACCTCGGGCGCGGTCGCGGGGACCTCGCAGGCATCGGCCGGACAGAGTTCGAAACCATCCGACGTGTCGCTCCGCATCGCGTAGAGGAATCGATCGGCGACGATCTCGACGCGGGTGATGAACCCCTCTCGGGGCTGAATGTAATCCTGAAGCAACATCTGGCCCTTCGGTCCGGGGGCCACGGTGCCGTCGTCCCAAGCGGCCGCCAAGTGCGCGACGCTCTCGAGAAGCACGATCCCGAGTCCCTTGCCCCCCTGGTTGTGCTTGGTGATGAAGGGGGTCGGAAGCGTGGCCGCCGCCTCCAGCGCGGCCGCGCGTCCGACCGCGAGCCGCGTCTCCGGAGTGCGGATCCCGTGGCGACGAAGGGCCAGCGCCTGTCGCGCCTTGCTGACCTCGAGCGCAACGGCGCGCGACCCGTTCACCACCCGTCGTCCGTGGTGTTCCAACCACGCGAGCATCTCGAGCGTGAGGTCGACGCTCTCGTCGTGACCCCGCGTGTGCGACGACGGACTCATCCGGTTCAGGTAGATGCCGCGAGGCGGCGGGGCGAGCGGGTCGAAGTGGCCATGCTGGACGCGCCATAAGTGATGCTCGAGCCCCTCCGCTTCGAGGGCCGCCACCAGCGGCGGCAGCCAGTCGTCGTTTTCGTAGAGCACGTGGATCATCACGACCGAGGTCTATCCGCACCGAGGCACCGCGACCAGCCGCCGTGGACCGTGCTTGACCGGGCCCGTCCGCGCGCGCGACGGTGACCGCTGCCCATGGCCCTCTCTCGTCAAGCCACCGCCGATGCCTACGCGCGCCATCTCGCGCTTCACCGCGCCGGCCACTGGCCCGCCCTCGCGGACCTGTTCGCGCACGATGCGACCTACCACGACCCCTTTTTCGGGCGCGCCGAAGGCCGGGAAGCGATCCGTGACTTTCTCGTGCGCAGCATGAGCGGCCTCGAGGATTGGGTGTTCCCCATCGAGTGGACCGCGATCGATGAGGGCCGGGTGGTCTACCGGTGGCGGAACACCCTCCCCGTCCGCCGAAGCGATGGCCGGCCCTTCGACTTTCCGGGGATTTCTGCGCTGGCCTACGACGACGATGGGATGGTCCGAGACCAGACGGATCTCTACGACCGCGGGGCGTGCCTCCAGGTGCTCGCGGAAGCCAAGGTGCCCGGGGTGGAGGCGCTGCTCGACCGGGCGCGCGGCCTGTCGGAGCCTTTCGTCGCTTGGGTGCACCGCCGCGCCGGCCACCGCGGACGACGCTGAGGGTCGAGACGCGACCCCCAGAGTGGCCACGCACGCCCCGGGCCGCCATAACCGCGAGTATGTTGCAGCGCGCTCCCTTTCCCCGCGTCGACCCCGCCCGCGTCGACCGCGCCAAGCGCGCGCTTTCCCGCGCGCTAGGGGACAGCCGGGTCACCGACGACCCCGAATTGCTCGAGGGGTTCGCCGGCGACACCTCCGACCAGGCCCCCGTCATGCCGGATGTGCTGGTCCGGGCCGAGGGCGCGGAGGACATTGCGAAGACGCTGGAGATCGCGAGCGCGTGCGACGTCCCCGTCACGCCCCGAGGCGCGGGCACGGGGAAGTCGGGGGGCTGCGTGCCCGTGTTTGGCGGCATTTGCCTGTCGCTGATGGGGATGAACACCATCGACGAAATCGACCGCGACGAGCACCTCGTGGTCGCCGGGCCCGGGGTGGTGCTCGGCGACCTCTTCTCGGCGGTCGAAGCCGAAGGGCTCTTCTACCCTCCCGACCCCAACTCGTGGTCGACGTGCTCGCTCGGAGGTACCCTCGCCGAGAACGCCTCGGGGCCACGCAGTTTCAAGTACGGGCCGACCCGCGACTACGTGCTCGGGCTCGACGTGATCACCGCCGACGGCCGTCGCCTCCGCACCGGTCGCCGTACGAAAAAGGGCGTCACCGGCTACGACCTCACGAGCCTCCTGGTCGGCAGCGAGGGCACATTGGCGGTGACCGAGCGGGCCACCCTGCGCCTCATCGGCCGCCCGGCTCAGATCGTGACGCTGCTCGTCACCTTCGACGACGTCGAGGACTCGGCCCGCGCGGTGGCCGCGGTGGCGGCGCAGGGCATCACCCCCCGCTGCCTCGAGCTCCTCGACGAGGCGTGCCTGCGGTCGATGCGCGCCCAGGGCGTGGGGGTGGACGCCCAGGCCCGCGCGCTGCTCATCACCGAGGTCGACGGGGACCCCGCCGCCTGCGACCGGGTCATGGAGGCGCTCGGTCAGGTGATGATGGACCACGGCGCCCGCGACGTCCTCGTGGCCCAGGACGCAGGACAACGAGAACGCGTGTGGTCGGTACGACGCGAGCTGAGCTACACCACGCGGCGCATGGCGGCGCACAAGGTGAGCGAAGACGTCGTCGTTCCACGCATGCGGATGCCGGCGCTCATCCGCGAGGTCGAACGGATCGGCGAGCGAAGGGCGCTCCGGACCCTCAGCTACGGCCATGCCGGCGACGGCAACCTTCACGTCAACATCCTGTGGGACGATCCCGACGAGGCGACGCGCGTCGAAGGGGCACTCGACGACCTGTTCCAAGCGGTCATGACCATGGGCGGTACCCTCAGCGGAGAGCACGGCATCGGCACCTCGAAGGCCGCGTACCTCCCCCTCGAGCAGAGCGACGAACTCATCGCCCTCCAGCAGGACCTGAAGCGCGTCTTCGACCCTAAGGGAATCCTCAACCCCGGCAAAATCTTCCCGCGTCGTCACGGCCACTGCTGACACGGCCTCGCGAGCGCGAAGGCAGCACGCGGCGCCTCACGTATCCGGGGGCCGCGCGCCGAGACGCACACGCAGCGACGTGTTCCCGCTCCTCCCCGCAGTGGAACCCGTATCCCATGTACTCCCGGGGGAAGCCGACCGCTTCGGCGCCCCCGTCCGACGGTCGTCGGTCAGGGCTCCACGACGCGAGCCCCGCGCGGGCGCCGAGGACGAAAGACCCGGTCGGAGAGCTTTGCCCCCGCACGCATGGCGACGAACGAAAAGCGATTCGTGTTGCCTTCGGCATCGACGACCATCACCCGTCGAAGGCGGCCGGTGGTCTCCTCCACCCACAGCACGAGCAGGGCGACCATGGGGGTGGGGGTCTTGGGTCGGCCGACGAGGGCGACGCGACGACGCGCCTTGGGCGGGGCCTTCGCGGGGGGGGTATCGGGTTCCGCGGACGGCGCCGGCGTCTCGAGCAGACGCCACGAGAACGCCTTCTGAAGCGTCGCCTCTCCCTCGAGAAATCCGAAGACGGGGGGATAGAGCGACCCCTTCGCGCGGGAGACGTAGACCGTCTTCGCCTCGGGATCGTAGGCGCGGAGGGTACGGCCGTCGCTGGCGACCCAGCCCCCTCCGTCGACATCGAAGCGGAATCGCCCGGACCGTTTGAACTTGAGCGCGCCGCGCGTCACCAAGGTGCGATCCTGGTCGCGCAGGTGGGTGACCTGCACGAAACGGCCGGTCACGGTGCGGTAGCGGCGGTAGCGCCGCTCGATCCGCTCCAAAAGCGCCACCCGACGCGCATGGTCGGCGACATCGGCGTCCGATGGCGCCCCGTCGGCGGCCAACCGGGACGGCACGGGGCGCGGCGGCGGGGACGAGGACGCTGGCGACAGGGGGACCACGAACACGATGGCCGCCACAATCACGAACACGAGGCCACGGCTCATGCGTCGCTGTGTACCGGCGCCCCCCGACATGGGCCAAGCCGCTCGGGCCGGTCGCCGCCCGCAGGCCGTTGGCCCTCCCTGGCCACGGGGGCTAGGAAATGGCTTATGCGCGTGTTGGGGATCGACCCGGGGACGCTCAAGCTGGGCTGGGGCGTGGTCGAGCGCGCGGGCACTCGGGTCCGCCACATCGCCCACGGTACGCTGCGCATGCCGCCGGGGGAGCTCGCGGACCGACTCGTGTACCTCGACGCGGGCCTCGCCGAGGTGGTGGCCACCCATGCCCCCGACGAAGCGGCGGTCGAGAGCATCTTCTTCTCGAAGAACGCGTCGAGCGCCGCCAAACTCGGGCATGCGAGGGGGGTGGTGCTGCTCGGCCTTCGCCGCGGAGGTCTCCCCGTCGGCGAATACCCACCCGCCACCGTCAAACGCGCCGTCGTCGGTCGGGGCCGCGCCGACAAACACCAAGTCGCGCGCATCGTCGAGAGCCTGCTCCGCCTCGACGCCCCACCCCAGGAAGACGCCGCGGACGCGCTCGCCGTTGCGATCACACACCTTCACACGGCGCGCTTCGCGCGCCATCTCGCGCGCGCCCGGCGATAGCCGGCGACGGGAGCCCCGACTGCCGGGAAACGCGGATGCCCGGAGCCCGGAGGTACGAGGTTCCGGGGACGGGGCTCCGGGGCTCCGCGAGCAGGGTTCGGGGCTCCGGGGACAGGGCTCCGGGGACAGGGCTCCGGGGACAGGGCTCCGGGGACAGGGCTCCGGGGACAGGGCTCCGGGGACAGGGCTCCGGGGACAGGGCTCCGGGGAC
>JBCCLB010000086.1:0-27138 GCA_039027095.1 Myxococcota bacterium | reverse complement strand
CGCGAGGTGGTGCGCCAGGGGCAGGCGGCGGGTTGTCGCGTGGTGGCGCACATCCGGCCCGAGTCGCCCCGTCGAACCCGATGGGCGGCGCAATTCTCGTCGCTCGGCGCCGAGGTCGACGTCACCGAGTGGGCTCCGGATGCGATCGGGGCGACCCTCGCGCGGGTCCGCCCCACCCACGTGTTCGCACTGCTGGGGACCACGTGGGCCCGCTCGCGACGCGAGGTGGCGGAGGGCCGCGGGGACGTCAATTACGAGAGCGTCGACTACCGACTGACGCGGATGCTCATCGACGGCTGCCGTCGGCTCCCGACGCCGCCCTGTTTTCTCTACGTCTCGTCGATGGGGTTCGGCTCGTACGTGCCCCACGAGCGTTACCTCGGGGTGCGACGCCGGATCGAAGCAGAACTCGGTCGGCTGTCGATGCCCCACGTGATCGTGCGCCCCTCGTTCATCACCGGGCCCGATCGCGACGAGTTTCGCCCAGGGGAGCGCCTCGGCGCCGCCGTCGCGGATCGGGCGCTCAACGTCGTGGGGTGGTTGGGCGGACGAAAGCTCCGCGACCGGTATCAGTCGCTCGACAACGTCGCCCTCGCCGCGGCGCTCCTCCGCCTTGCCCTCGACCCGCACGCGCAGGGCCGTATCGTCGAGGCCGACGAGCTACGCTCCGCGTGAGCGCGACGTGCGTGCAGCCCCCCGGCTTGCTTCGATCCAGCATGTCGGCCACGACGAAGGAGGCTCGCGAGGGCCACGAGGACGAGCCGGTGAGGTACCGGTTCAAGCGTGCCTGGAAAGACGGCACGACCGCGGTCGACCTGCACCCCTTCGACCAGCTCGCGCGTCTCTGCGCCCTCATCCCGTCGCCGGATGCACATGGTGCGCTACCACGGAGTGCTCTCTGCTCACGCCAAGCTGGGGCCCGACATAGTTCCGGAGCCGCCCGAGCCAGGCTGCAGCGCCTACCTGCTCGCGAGCCTGTTTTCCAGGTTCGAAGTTCCTAGCCGCGCGGCGAATGCGTCGGTGATGCGATTCAGGTGATCGGTGGCGACACGGTGATGGTCGACTACGTGAGCGGGAGCTGGACGACCGACCAAACCCTCACGTTCTGGCCCGCGAGCCCAACCATGGTGCAGTACTCGATCCTCGCAGAGGCCCTCCACGACAGCACCCACAGCGACGACTGCAGCGTCGATGGCGTCTTGGAGCCACATGCCCTCGGCCCGCTGATCGGCAACGGCAGCGATGGGGTAACCTTTTTTCGCAACGTATTCGCCAACAATGTCGCCCGCAATCCGCCTTTTCTCAACGAGGGAGGAGGGGTGCACGGAGCGGTCAACAACATCGTTTACAATGCTACGCGATGCAATGACGCCGATGGTGCCTTTCGCACCTCGGTCGACGACGTCGACGCGCGAACCCTCGCCGGCATTCGCAGCGGTACCGACCACGTGGGCACGACCGGACGGCGTCTGGACCACCCCGATGAGGTCGGTGGCTATCCTGCCATCGAGGGAGGGCCCGCCTACACCGATGCCGACGGCGATGGCATGGCCGACGCTTGGGATGCGACAGCGCGGGCTGTCGTCAAGCGATCCCGACGACCGGACACCGACCCCGACGGGGACGGCTACACCAACCTCGAGGAGTACCTCAACGGCACCTCGCCCGGGTCAGCGACGAGATCATCGTACCCGACGAAGTATGGCGGGGTACGGTAGAGGAACACCTGTGCGACGCGTACCCCACCCGATTCATGAGATCTCCATCACGACGGCGGACCCGGGAGGGCCTCTCGGTCCTGCTCAAGCAACGCGCGGAACGCGTCGCTCGCCCGCGGACCAGGTCGGAGCGCCAACGACAGGTCGTCGAGGGGCCGTCCGGTGCGGCGATCGACCAACACTTGCTCGACGGGGCATTCGTCCTCGGTGTTCACGAAGACCATGCGCTCCTCTCCGGCGCCGACCAGCCAATGGTTGGCCCACATGCCCATCGCCACCAAGATGGGCAGCAGCGCGCGCGCAGCCGGGGTCGGGAGGTAGTCGTAGCGTCGCGCTCCCTCCCCCCGTGACCGTCGTTCCACCAGGCCGAACGCGCCGAGCTCGTCGAAGCATCGCGACAACGTTCGCGGTGGGATCGCGGTGCGAAGCTGGATGTCGACGTAGCCGCGCACGCCGCGCAACAGCTCTCGTAGCACGAGGAGGTGCCAGCCGTGCCCCAGGATATCGGCCGCCCGAGCGATGGGGCACTCTCGATCTCGAAACGAGGTCCTTCGCATGCCCTGGTTGGCCGAAGCGGCCGCGAGCATGATCAACAGCTTTCTCACGACACTCGTGCATTCAGTCAAACTGCCGCGCCACGGCAGCCCAATGTGCCAATAGCCTTACAGCAAAACGCGTTGTTTGTAAGGCCAGCCTTGATAGACCAAGCGAAGGCCAATACGACGCTCATGAGAGTCCTACTCACGGGGCTGGTGGACTTCGAGTGCGGTCTCTCCTCGCCAGCGGGCAACAGGGCCTTGCTGGTCGAAAGCCACTCCCCACACTGCAGCCAGGGGCGCGACGTCACGGTCGAGACGGTAGACGGTATCGTTGGGTTGGAACGGCGACCCCGACGAGCGCAGCTGATCGGTGAATTCCCCGAGCTGCGCCGGCGTAACACGACCATCCCGATGCGCACGCTGCAATGGTACCGACGCGGATGGAGCCGTGAGGTGGATGGGTGACTGTCCGCTGAGCAGCCGCTCCAAGCCATCCTCTTTATCGAGACGAGGAAGTGAAGACGAGTTGAACGGCGTGACCAGCCAGACACGGTCCGCACCGACCGGCGAGGGCGCGATGAGCTCGTGGTGGAGCGCATCGCGCGAGCCATGGTGAGGCACCTTGAACGCGCGGTGGTGCAGCAGGTGCCCGTGACTGGCGAGCACGCGATCCCAGCCAGTAGGCACCTTGCCTCGGCTGTCCCTGACCGGGAGGTCACCCCCCAACACCACCGTCAGGCTTCCATAGTTGAGCTCGAGCACGGCGCTGAGTGCGTTCGCCCGATTCGCGATCATGTCCGCCATCTCCCCGCGCTCGAACCAGCCGGTCAGGAGCGTCTCGTCGGGAGCTCGCGCGTAGACGTCGAGATCGGCCCGGTCGTCGAGGTGGACGCCATCGTGAAGGGCAACCAGCCCATTGGGGTTGTCCTCGACCCATGTGTTGATGGCGCGTAGCGCCTGAAGCACGGCGGCCGCCAGGAGTTTGCGGCCGGTATCCTCTTGTTGCCGGGCGTCGGCCATCGCTTCCGCCTCGTCGGCGAGGGTGCGAACCAACGCGTCTCCCTCGGCCATCCCGGTCAGCGCAACCGTGGTGGGTTCTACTGCCTCGATGAGCTCGGCGAACCCATGCACGTGATCCCGATGAGGATGCGTCAGCACCAGGGTGATCGGCTCATCCTTCGCAGCGAACCGAGACATGAGCCGCTCTAGAGGAAAGGGATCTCGTCGGCGGTGCCGGGGAGCGCGGCAGCCATCCACGAGAATCCAGCCTCGCTCGGGCAATGCCACCGCAATCGCTTCGCCCTGTCCCGGGCCCAGCACGAAGACGTTCAGCAAGCCGCGGTCGAGCGAGGCAAGCGACGAGAGCGGCTCTACGCAGGGGAGCGCCACCGGTCGAAATAGCTCAGCGGGAGATCGGCTGATTCGACCACGGACGACCGCAGGCTCCTCGGCCAGTTTTGCGAAAAGAGGCACCGCGTGTCCGGCCCGTAAATGGCCAGGAATACGAAATCGTCGACCGGTTGCGGGTGCGCGTTTACCAGCACGTTCGCATCGACGCGGGTGACCCACGAGCGCAGCGGCGCGGCTTCCAGACGTTGCCCGTAGAACACGGTGAGCTCGTTGTCGGTCGCGGCGATGACACGACCCGGATACCACGCCCGAAGCGGTTCGCCCTCGAGCTCCTCGGGCAACACCGCTGAGTCTGGTTGCTTCCAACGCTGGGACATCGGAACCCAACTGGGGTAGGCCGGGCCACCCAAGCCATCCACCTCCAGGGCATCGAGCACGCGGTGCCGGAGTTGGCGAAGCAGATCAGAGCCATCGATCTGCTCGTCGCCCAGGAGCTTGAGTATGTCGAACGCGTCGTCGGGGTGACCAGCCTCGAGCCATGCGCGCGCCACCCAGCGGTGGAAGTGCTTGGCCAGCCAGCCGTCGCGAGACGAGCGCTCACCGTCTGGGTCCACGCGGTCGAGGGCTGCACCCCAGGCCTTTCGCGCCGCACGCGGCTTGCCCTGTCCAATGAGAAAGGTCACGCGACGGCTGTTCCACCACGGATTGGAGGGGTCGTGCTCGATCGCTTTCTCGTAGGCCGCCTCAGCCTCTCGCCGGGCCATGCCCGCCCGCTCCAGATTGTAGCCGAGGTAATGCCACGCGTAGCTGTCGTTGGGGAACCGCGTCGTACAGGCCCGATAGAGGTCGGCGGCTTCTTCGTAGCGCTGCAGCTGCTTGCTCAGCACGCGACCTCGGGTCCAGTAGAGCTCTCGACAAGGAAGGTGCTCAACGGCGGCGTTCGGGTCGACGTAGGCGAGATGGTGCATTCGCTCCAACCACGCCGTCGTTTCAAAGTTCCTCGTGACGGTGATCTCGTCGGCACCGTCGAGCTTCTCGTAGTGCTCGGTGAGCGCTTGGTGATGCTCATGCCGAGCTTGCTCCGGCATCTGAGGCCACAGCTCAGCGAGCAACGTTCGGCGAAGGTTGGGTGAAACGCGCGTCTCTCGCTCGCCGTAGCCCACGCACTGGGTCAAGAGCGGCAGTTGTTCGTCATCGAGCCCACACAGGGCGGCCAGCCGGTCGCTCGACACGGGGCGACGGGCCAGCAGCTGTCGCTCGACCGCGCGACGTTCGTCTACGCGCCCCGCTTGCACGAGTCGCTCGCAAAAACTGTGGGCCATGGCGCGAAGGACCACCGCCCGCCCCGGTTGCTCGAGCTCGCGGGCCACCGAAGCGGGTGACGCACCAAGACCCACCGCGCCCACTGCCAGCCGCAGGGCCACGGGTGATGGCTCGGCATCATCGGCGACGGCCTTGGCAAGACTCGCTGCCGCGACGGCCAGTGAGCCCCAATCGACGGTCTGGAGCAAAGCGAGTGCGTTCTTCGGTCGGGATAGATACGTCGGCGCCACATCGTCGAGTCCCGAGTGTTTGGGGTCGAGCGTGCGGGGGGTGATGAGCACCGTGCGCAGGGCGGAAGCGGCGACCAGGCTACGAAGCAAGTCCCGGGCGCGTTGGAGAATGGTGTCGGCCAACGCACTGTCGGCCCGGGCAGACGTGTCGGCCCACGACGTAGGTACCGTGACGATTACGGTGAAGTCTTCCGGCCCCACCTGGGCGAGCTTGGACACGGCATGCGCCAGCCGTGGCCAGTCGGTCATGCAGGCCTCACGCGCGGCTGGCGACAACGATGCCGCCGCGGTGAAGACGGCCCCGATGATCGCATCGGCTTCACGTAGCTCCAGCAGGTCGACCCACGTGGCGCGACGTCCCTGTTCCACCTCGTGCGTGACGAGCTGCTCGGCCAGGGTCGACCGCCCCGACCCCACCTCTCCCGTGACCCAGGCGCGACCCGTCGTATCGAGCTGCTCCAACACACGCTCGAACGCTGGCTGGACGCCGAACTCGATCCCGGTGGCTTTGGTCATTTCCTCCTGAGGCGCCAGGGTTGTTATAGCCCTGACGAGACCGTAGCAGAGACTGCGTCGCTCGGGGACGAAGCGGAAGGCGGCAGCCCTGGGGTTATACCCGGCAGGTTACCCATCGCGGCAGGTTGCTGGGCATCCTTTTCGAGGTGCGACCCGATCTGCCGAGAGGTAGGCTGTTCGCATCTTGGCTGTACTGGTACTTCCTGCGCTACATCGGCACCTCGCCCTTTCGCCACTCCCGGGCCTTCGACCTCAAGACGGCGGTGTCGGTCACGGAGGGGATCCCCACCTCCCGCGCGGGACGCTCACGTCTTCCGGCTGCGCTCACGGTGGAGCAAGCACACACCCTCCATGCCGGTGACGACGCCATCGGCCAGGCTCAAATCTTCGCCAGGCTCATGACCGCGGTGGATCGCAAGCGTGGCCGCTGACACCATCGCAACGAGGCGGTCCGAGACCGGCCCAATCCTCGAAGCTGCACCGCGCCATCGTCGTTTGAGGCAACGACGGTGCTCAGCGCCGGGTCATGATTTGCGCTTGCGGCGGGCTTTTCCGGGGGGCGCCAGTTGCGGAGGTCGTCTTAGGTGAGGCCGCGGGTGGAACACTCGCTGGCGATGAAGCCCTCGAGGTAGTCCGTCGCCGAGGCGCAGGCCGCCGAATTCGTCGCTGACCTTATTTTGCCATTGCTTCACCATGGCAACAGCTCCAGCAAGCAGGTCAGCATCCTGATCGAGCCGCCATTCCGAGCTCGCTCAGCGCCTCATCCCGGAGGCGCAGCGAGGCATGGCCACGCTCTCGGCGGTCCCGGGTGGCCTACCGAGAGGCGGTAGGGGGAGCGGGCAAAGTGGTTCTGCGACCGGAGGTGACGCATACTGGGCCGGTGACGTTGCGCGCCCACCCCGTGTCTTACGCGTACGCGGACTACCTGGCCCACGAGGAAGCCTGCAACACAAAGAACGAGTTTCTCGGGGGACAGATTTACGCGATGGCCGGTGCGTCCCCGCAGCACAACCGGCTCTGCGTCGCCGTGGGGGCGCTCTTACTGCCGCAGCTGGCGCGAGGACGTTGCCGCGCCCACAGCTCGGATCAGCGCGTGCGCGTACCCGAAACCGGCCTCGCGACCTATCCCGACGTGACGGTGATCTGCGGTCCCATCGCGCTCGACCCCGACGACCCGCGACAGCACACCGCCACGAATCCGACCCTCATCGTGGAGGTGCTCAGCCCCAGCACCGAGACGTACGACCGGGGCGAGAAGTTCGAGCACTACCGCAAGCTCGAGAGCCTGCGGCAGTATGTGCTCGTGGCCCAGGACGAGCGCGTGGTCGAAGTGTGGACCCGGTCGGAAAAAGGCTGGAGCGAGCAGTGCTACCGGGCCGGTGAGGTCGGCGAGCTCGACTCCGTCGCCGCCCGCCTCGACGTGGACGCGCTTTACCGGGCAGCCTCGCCGCCCTCGTGAAGGCTCGCGTCTCGGCGCAGGCGTCCGGCCCCACGAGGAGCTGGAATGAGCACGGCGGCAAAAAGCGCCCGTACCCGAGGTTCCTACCCCGTACTCGGCGGCCGAGAGCAACGCCCAGTGACGGTGTTTCGAATGGGGGGCATCCCGCAGCCCCGGTTTGGCACCTGTGCTACGGACGCCCTGTGGGGAGGCACGGCTTCATCCTCGGCGGCTGCCTCACGGCCTGCACCGCATCGCCACCACCCGCGCCTCCACCGGTCCCCGCGGCCCCAACGGCGACGCGTCAGCATACATGCTCACCCCTCAATCTCCCCGGATCGACCCTGAGCGGGGTCTCGTTGTCGGACCTTCGAGCCGCGCTCGGTCGGCCCATCGACGGACCGGAGGTCCGGGCCCTCGTCCAGCGTCTCGACCCTGGTTACGCCGTGCCCGAGGACCCGGCCTTCATGGGCTTCCACGACCACGGCATCACGTTTGTGGCGCACGACGGCTACGTGGAAGGCATCGATCTCTACGGCCGGGCCTACGGCGTCCGGAGCTACCGCGGCGCGCTGCCGGCCGGCGTGTCGTTCGACGACACGAACCTCGACGTCGAGCGTCGGCTCGGCGCCCCCCAAGGCTGTGACGGCAAGGGCCGGTGCTATCACTTCGAGCACGGGCTGGAGGTCCGATACGGGCCCGATGCCTGCGTGAGCACGGTGACGGTCCGCGACCCCTTGCCCATCGGCACGGCCCAACTGCAACGGGTGCAACTTCGCGAGGACCGGCGTGGCTCCGTGCGAGGTTTCGTCTTCACCATCGCGTACGCGAGCCACTACGAGCGCCCGACCCGCATGGCGGTCCGCCTCGAGGACGAAGACGGGGTCGCGCCCCCCGTCATCCCCAAGCGCGACGACCTCAGCGTAGAGGGCCGCCTCGGGTGGCAGATCACCGTCCCCGCGGGACCGCGCTTCGGGCAAGTCGGCGCCTTCGTGCCGTACCACGCCCTGGCATGGGCTGAGGGAGAGCACCGCGTCACGCCCACCGTGCGCGTCGAGGAGGAGACCGATGCGGACGGGTGGCGTGAGGCGGCGTTGAAAGCACGGGCCGACCTCCTCACCCCTCGCCTCGTGTCTCAACCCGCGTGTGCCTGGCACCGCTTTGGGATCCGAACCCTCACCGTCAACGGGACAGCCGGCGACGCCAGTGGCGTCCCGAGGCCCGAACGACCCGTGAGGTCGGGCAGCGCGCTCGCCCCCGACTTGCGGTGGCAGGTGACGCGCGGCCACCGGCTGATTCATCGTTCGGCGGAGCGCGCCGACCGCTTCACCGGCCGCTGGAACGAACGCACCCCTTGGTTTCGGCTCTGCGCCGCAGACAGGATCTACGTCGGGCTCGAGGACGTCGACGTGGCCCTGCACGACGACCTCGGCGGGCGCAGCTTCGACATCGACACCCTGCGCGCGGAGTCCGAAGCCGGCGAACTGACCCCCTTCGGGGTCGCCACGCGCATCACGACCACCAAGGTCGAGACGCGGAGCGACGAAGATCACCGCGCCCGGACCCGTTGATCGGCCTCCGGGGCAAGGCGTTCAGCAGCGGCCCACGCCCGGAATACACCCGCCAAGTGGAGCCTCGTCCACGAAGCTCACGGACTCGTCGTAACGGTCATCGTGCGCGCTCTGCTGCTAGACTCGCGCCGCCCCCGAGATGGCCATGGCCACCGACGCCCTTCCCGAAACCGCCCTCTACGCGCCCATCAAGGCCTACCTCGAAAGCCAGGGGTACGAGGTCAAGGCGGAGGTCTGCGGCGCCGACGTGGTGGCCGCGCGCGGCGAGGAGTCGCCAGTGATCGTCGAGTTGAAGACGCGCTTCTCGCTCGCGCTCTTTCACCAGGCGGTGGAGCGCCTCTCCCTCAGCGACGCGGTCTACGTCGCCGTCCCGCGCAAGCCAGGACGCGCCTTTCAGCGCGGCCTCTCGGTGAACACCAAGCTCTGTCGACGCCTCGGTCTCGGCCTGCTCACCGTGCGCCTCCGCGACGGACACGTGGAGCCGCACATCGACCCGGGGCCCTACCGTCCGCGCGGTTCGCCGACCAAGCGGGGCCGCCTCTTGCGGGAATTCACGCGACGCGTCGGCGACCCCAACCGGGGGGGAAGCCGAGGCACCATCGTCACGGCCTACCGACAGGATGCGGTGCGGTGCGCGACCCATCTCGCGACCCACGGCGCGAGCAAGGGCTCGGCCGTCGCCAAGGCCACCGGCGTGACGCGGGCGACGACGATCATGCGCGACGACCACTACGGCTGGTTCGAACGGGTGCGCACCGGCGTCTACCAGCTCACGCCGCGCGGCGAAGAAGCCTTGCCGCAATGGCAGGACGACTGAAAGCGCTCGGCGCTGCGCTCAGAGCTTCGTCCAGGTCGGCGTGGGGACGTCGGCGCTCTTGCCGGGGGTGTGGGTCGATACACCGCGCGCCGGTTTCGAGGCTCTCGGGTCTCATCGGGGGTCTTCACCGCGAGCGCGTGCAGCGCGAAGCGGGGGCCGCATTCTCCATCGGAACACTCTGGCTGAGCAGCGCCAGCGGCGGAGACGAGACCCCCCACGAGGAAGGCCCCCGACCCCGCTAGCGTGAGAGCAGGGCCTTCCGCGGGTGCTGACCAAACGGATGGACGGTCGAGCGACCGGCTGACCGAGACCTCCTGGACCAGGCTGGCGTGGCGAAGAAGCCAAGGGCAAAAACGAGCCCGATGCCGACCAACATGCGGTGCACGTGGAACAAGTATAGCCGCCGCATGCGCCGATGGGGTCGGTCTATTGGTTGGTCAGGGTCATATCCCAAGGTGGAGAGGTTTCAATATGGGAATAGAGGCAAAGTGTTTGCTCGCCTTGTTCTTAGCGAAGTTCATGCCTTCGGATTCGCCAAGGCAACCACAGATCTGGCTCTGCCCCCGTCTCGTCCAGCCGGCAGAAATCCGCGGCCCGCGTCGCATCGGTAAGCGTGCTCAGGAGCGCATGCTCGTTCAACGAGAGCTCGAGCCGGTCGATGAAGTCACCCACGAGGTCGTTGCAGATGGGAGCATGAAATGAGCCCGACTCCGCTTCCAGACCGAGAACGTCGAAGCCAAGCGTCGTTCCCTCTTCTTCATCGACGGCTTGGCGCTTCAGGCCGAGGTAGACCCCACTGGGACCCATGCCAGGCTCCGGCGCACATGAAGCGGTCGCCGACGAAGCTAGGTCGGTCGGCAGAGCGATCCCAAGCAGGCGAAGGTCGACAACCTCCGTCAGCCAGCGCGCAGCAAACGACCGCGCGTGGGGCAACGACAGGAAGAGACTGGGCCAGCCGAGGTGCCCTTCGTCGAGCAAGCGTGTCGCATCAGCCTTGTACTCAGACAGCTGAACCTCGCTCAGTCCAAGCCGCGTGCGGAGCGCGTCGTCTTGCTCGGAGGATGTCGTCACCCAGGTGAAGTCGGCGTCCGGGTAGGCGTTCGACAAGCAGGTGCTCGGGGACCACATCTGCGACGGAAGACGAGCGTCCATCACCTCAGTGCGCGCGAACGCATCAACGAGGAGATAGCCGACCGTTTGGAACCTCGCTTTCACCTACTTGGAGAGACTACACCTTCTGGCTCGGCGTACGACGAGCATGGAGTGGGGCCACGCGTCGCGACCATCTGATTGACGACCGGAGCGTCGAACGCCGGCTCTGCCTGCGCCCCACGAAGTGCTTGCCGGCGCGTCCGCTCGGACCATGCTCGTCGTGACCCACGCTCTCGCGCTCGGTGAGAGCGTCCACGACGAGTTGGTGCATCTCGAGGTACGTCGGGTCCAGCCGCGTGCCCGGGGACAACCCCTCGGCGATGTAGACGGCGTCGATGAAGTCGGTCGAGGACATGGACCGCGGCACCGCAAGTTCGGCGGTGCGCTCGGACCCGACGGTTCTTGGGGAGATTTCGTGGGGGACGTCTCCGCCGTGATGGTTGTCGCTGTGTGCGGGGAGCCGATGAGGGCTGCGACGTGGGAAGACAGCGACCGGGGCGTTGGTGGCGGGCGGGCGCCGGTGTTCATCCGAGGACCTTCGATCGGGTTCATCACGTCGATCCCCTCAGCTCGGGCCTATCACGCGAACATCGCGTTCGTGACGAATACGCCCTCGCGCTGGAGCGGTGCGATCGCGGCGGTACTGGCGCCTCGGAGCTGCATTCGGCGCAGCTTCGGAAGCACCGCGTGGCGCAGCGTCGAGACCGCCATGTCACTGGTTCGGTCCCCGAGCTCGAGAACTTCCAGCTCGGAAAACGTCCCCTCCGCCAGCGCCGCGGCGGTCTCCTCGTTCGCCCCGGTACCGAGCAACGAGAGATAGCGCAGCCTCTGGAGCGTCGGGTTGCGGAGCATGCGCGCCAGGTCGCCATCGGCGATGGGGTTGTAGCTCAGGTCGAGGTGCTCCAGCGATGCGAGCTCCGCGGTCGCCAGCGCACCCGCCGTGACCTCGCCGAGGTCTTGGTGGCGCAGCTCCAAATGACGGGGGGCGTCGATCGCCCGCGTCATCGATGCGACGCCGGCGTCTCCAATCTTCGAGAACGGCGGCAGTTCGAGCGCCTCGAGCTTCGACCACCATGGCGCCGATCGAAGTGCCTGCGCGCCCGCAGCGCCAAGTTCGCCCTCGCTCAGAACCAGACGACGAAGCGTCAGCGGTCCCGCAGCGAGCGCCGACGCGTGTTCCGGCCCCATGGGAATCGCGACCAGTTCCAGCCCGTCGAGCGACGCGACGGCCGCGGCCTCGAGCAGCGAGAAGAGCCCTGGGAGGTCGGAAAACGCGGTCAGCCGAAGCGTGAACGGTTGGCGGACGAGCGGCGTTTGGGCGAGCGCGCGACCGAGTTCCCCCAGGCCGACCCCGACGCGGGATAGATGCAGATGCGTGAGCGGAACGCCGAACCCGTGATGAGCGCCGCGAGCTCGGTGGCGGCGTGTTCGCCTCCATGTATCTCCAGCGACTCGACCGAGGGCAGGTCCGGCGCGGTGGGGGTCGCGCTGTCGGTCAGATGCAGCTCCTGCACGCCATGCAGCCAGTCGAGCGCGAGCGCCTGCTCGACCGCGACGCGATCCAGTCCTCGCAGACCCAACCCGCGGAGCCCGCCGAGGCTCGTTTCCACGCCCGGCACGTGGAGCACCGCTGCTTCTGTGCCCTTGAGCACGAGCTGCCGCACCAGCTGATGATAGGTCGCGAAACGGCCTGACTGGAGCGACTCGAACCACGCGTGCGGCATGACGCGCGAACCATCGGACCAACTCGCGATCGCGGATTCGATGGCACTCAGGTCCTCGGGCGACGCCTGGGCCTGCGCCGCCAGCACGTGCCAGACCGGGTCCATGTTTCGCGCCGTTGCCAGCTTCTCGATCGCGGCGTGGCGCTCGTCGCGTGGCAACGACTGAAGCGCGTCAAAGCGTACCTGCTCCCACTCGGCGAGTGGGAGCGTCGCGTCTGCCGTCGGCGAGTCCAACGAGTCCTCCACCACACGAGCCTACACTGACCGCGTGAACGTCCGCCTGGCGCGGCGCTTCTTGTTCTTCCGTTTCGGTGGGGACATCGAGCATCGTCGCGCGATCTAGGGTGTCCGTGAAACGGGGGGAGGCTCAGGGGTTCCCGCGGGAACGAGCGTGGAGGAGGTGCAGCGGAGCTACCGGTGGCGGGCCAAGCGCTTGCTGGGCCCGCTTTCTAGGTTCGAAGTTCCTAGCCGCTTTCCAGGTTTGAAGTTCCTCGCCGCGCGACGTGCGTGCGGCCCCCCCCGGCTTGCTTCGATCCAGCATGTCGGCCACGACCAAGGCAGTGGTGACGTATCCCGTCGACGGCATTCGTGACGCGGTCGAAGCGGCGCTCGTCGCGGGACCCGTCGTGCTCACGGCGCCGACCGGGTCGGGGAAGTCGACGATGGTGCCGCAGTGGTGTTCCGCGGAGGGGTGCCGGGTGGTCGTCGTGGAGCCGCGACGGGTGGCCTGTCGGGCGCTGGCGGTACGGGTGGCCGAGCTGCTCGGCGAGGAGGTCGGGGCGACGGTGGGGTTCGTCGTGCGCGACGCCGCGGCCGTCGGTGCGACCACGCGGATCCGCTTCGTCACGCCCGGGATCGCGCTGCGTCGCCTGGAGGACGTGTTGGCCCACGACGTGGTCGTGGTCGACGAGCTTCACGAGCGGGGGATGGAGGTGGACCTGCTGTTGGCGCTGCTCCGCGCCCGTTACCGGGGACGGCTGGTGGTGATGTCGGCCACGATGAATGCGGAACGGGTCGCGACGTATCTGTCCGGGCGGGCGCTGCGGGCGGAGGGTCGGCGCTTCCCCGTGGCCGTCGAGCATCTTTACGACCGCGGTCAACGGGATCCGGACGCGAAGGGGTTGGAAGCGCGCGTGCAGCGGGCCCTGGAGGCGACCGAGGGGGACACGCTGGTCTTTCTCCCGGGCAAGCGAGAGATCGCGGCGGTGGGGGCGAAGCTGTCGGGCCGTAGCTCGTGGGCGGTCATGGGGTTGCACGGTGGCCTGACCCTCGCGGCGCAATCCGAGGTCTTTCGTCCCGCGGCGGGCCGCCGCCGTAAGGTCGTGCTCACGACCAACGTGGCCGAGACGAGCGTAACGGTTCCCGGCATCGCGGTCGTGGTCGACAGCGGTCTCGTGCGACGCACCCGCTACCATCGTGGTCGGGGCTTTCTCACCCTGACGCCCATCGCCCGAGACAGCGCCGAGCAGCGCGCCGGGCGGGCGGGACGTACCGGTCCCGGGCGGGCGGTACGCCTGTGGCACGAGGCGGCGCCGCTCGCGGCCACGACCCCGCCCGAGATTCATCGTGAATCCCTCCTGCCCCTGTTGCTCGCGGCGGCGGCGAGCGACCAGAACCTCGACGACCTGACCTTTCTCGATCCACCGCCGGCCTACGCGGTGGCGGCGGCGCGCGCCGAAGCGGTTGCGCTCGGGGCGGTGGCCGAAGGGGATCGCATCACGTCGGTGGGCCGCGAGCTCTTCGGCCTTCCCCTCGACGCGCCCCTCGGGCGTCTCGTGGTTCAGGCCCGCGGAACCGCGCACCTCGACGATGCCATCGACCTCGTCGCTGGCCTCGCCACCCCGCGTCCTCTCTTTGCGGGACCGCCCCCGGGTGAGACCGAATGCGATGCCACCGCGATGATCGGGGCCGTACGTGGGCAGCCGCCCTACGTCGCCGCCGCCGCGCGTGACGCGGTCGCAGAGGCACGGCAGGTGGCCAAGCGCTTGCGGCGCGCCTTCGGGGGCGGCGCGGTCGACCCCGAACGAGCTTGCGACCGTCTCGCCCTTGCCCGCATCGCCATCGCGGCCGACCCGCGTTCCGCCCACGTCGCCCGCGCCCGGAAGCGGCGCGTGGGGTTCAGTCACGGTGCGACCGAGATCGAGCTCGGGCGGCGTTCAGCGGCCCTCCGCGCGGACCGACTCGAGGCCATCGTCGTCTACGAGACGCGCGCCCTCGGGGTCGACGCGCGCAAGACCCAGGTCGTGGCCACGTGCGTCACGCCGGTCCCGCTCCGCCTGCTGGCCGAAGCAGGGCTCGGCCGAGAGCGGGTGGGCAAGGTGTCGCGGGTCGACGGTGAGCTCCGCGCGGAGGTCGAGCGCGTATACGCGGGTCGTGTGATCCACACCCGACAAACCGAGCCCCAAGGGGCGTTGGCGCGGGAGGCGGTGGCGACGCTGGTCGCGCGGGGTTCGCTCTTCCGCGCCGCCCGCGAGGTCAACCAAGAGCGGATGCGGGCCCGTACCCTCGCGGCGCGTCTCGCGGCGGCGGGGCTCATCTCGGTGCCGGTGCCGGAGGAGACCACCCTGCGGGACTGGCTCGTCGCGCGCCTAGAGGAGCTCGGGTTGGAATCGGGCGACGACCTCGCGCTGCTGGAGACGGAGGACCTCACCGCACCGGAGGTGCCGTGGGACGTGCAGCAAGCGCTCGACACCCATTACCCTTCCGAGGTGCGCACCCCCGAGGCCCGGTTCGCCGTCGAGCTCGACGTCGAGGCGCGGACGGTGACCCTCCGTTTCGTGGCCGGCCAAGCGCAGCGACGGATCCACGCCTCAAGCGTGCCCCGATTCGCGGGCTTCGACGTGGTTCGGGTCGACACGGGGCACGGCCTCTACTTGGTCAGGGACCGACGTTGATACGCCCAGGCCACAATCGGGGACCGTGGCGGTTGGGGCCCGTCGTCGTCACGGTGGCGGTTGGATGCACCGCGGTCGCGTCATCGCCTCCCCCGCGGTCGCATGGGCCTCCTCCGCTCGCGGCGACCACGCCTCCGTCATTCGCTCTGGGCGCGAACGACGGGCCGCTCGTACCCCGCCTCGATCCGTCGCCGCGCGACCCGCCCCCAGGAGGGCGGTCTCGAACCTCGCCGACCCCGTCGACCGCTGCGTTGGCGCCGACCTCTTCGGCGCTCGCGCCTGCGCCGGACGCCACGAGCCCGTCCCCTTCCCGTCGCCGCATCGCGGATGGACCCACCGACGCCGAGGTCCTCAGCCGCCCCGAGAAGCAATGGCGTTGGATCCGAGAGGCGACCGATGACACGTGTCGGGCGCGTCTTCGCGACACTGCCGCGCGCTTCATCGGCCTTCCCGATCGGGACGAGCCGAACGGCAATGGGTGCGGCATCCCGCGCGCGGTCGCCCTCATTCGCGGCGCGACGGGCGTGCGCTACCAGCCGGCGATCCGGGTCGACTGCAGCTTTGCCCTCCGGCTCGGCGAGATCGAAACGTTGATGCACGAGGAAGCCGAGGCGCGGTTCGGCGCCCGGGTGCGCGCGGTCGGCACCATCGGGAGCTACGCGTGCCGCGACGTTCGGGGTCGCCTGCGGGGATGGAGCGGCGGCATCAGCGAGCACAGCTTTGGCAACGCCGTCGACGTGACCCACTTCGACCTCGACGACGGCCAACGGATCTCGGTGGCCCGCCACTATCCGCGCGACCGCAAACCGGCGGCGCGGCCGCCCGGGGCTTTTCTTCGGCGCGTGGTGGCGCGAGTATGGGATGAGGCGGACATGCGCGCGCTCAGCCCCGACTTCGACCGCAGCCATGCGGGCCATCTCCACTTCGACGCCGGCTCGCGATGGTGGCGACGCGGACGGTGAACATGAGGCGGAGAATCGTGGGCCGATGAGCATTCGAGAATTCATCGCCGAACAACTGCGGGCGACGGGCTTCATCGCGGCGGGCGACGGCACGTTCACTCGCCAGCAAGGGGAACATCACATCCACGCCGAACTCGACTTCGGTTCAAAACGAAGCGTGCTCGGGCTGCGGTATTGGATCGAACTCCGCGCCGCCGACGAGGAGCGCGGCGCTTATCGCTCGGCGGGGAATTCTCTACCCGCCCCCGTCGAGCTGACGGTCCGCCGTCGGGGCTGGCAGGACGGGTTGGGAACGAAACTCGGCCTCAACGCAGAACTTCCGGTTCCGGCCGAGTACGCCGAGATGATCTACGTGGAGAGTCGGGCCCCCAACGCGGAGGTCGCGCCCCTGTTGTCGCCACCCCTTCTCCGGGTCGCCGACGCCTTGGCGCGCGACTTCTGCCGGCTCCACCTCAACGACCACCTCGGTCGGCTGGTCGTCATACGGCACGACCTGCTGCGTCATCTCGATCCCCAGACGGTGCGCAACCACGGCCGGCACCTCGTCGCCGCCTACGAAGCGCTGCCTCCCTTTCGTGCGGTCACGAGCGGCCGCCCCGGGGGACCCGACCGCGTGCAACGCGTCGCTCTTCTCCTCGTCTTTTGCGCCTTGCTCGGAACGTTGGCGCTGATGGCGTCGGCGTTGTTCGTAGAGGGACGTGCGATCTGCATCGCGCTCCCGTCGCCCCGGCTCGTGGGGGGGCTCGTGGTCTTCGGGGTCTTGCTGCTCGCCGGCTGGCGCACCCGAGGCTCGAGCGTCGGCTTGCGTCGCTTTGCGCTGTTGTTGGTCCCCGCGCTCCTCGCGGCTGCGGTTTGGGCCACGACCGCGTACCTGTGGCTCACCGCAGGCTGTCCGCCCAGCCCTTGATGGGTTCGCGCGGAGGCGGTAGCCGGCGCATTGGCAGCGGCCAAAAACGCTCGAGCAAAGCGTCTCACGAGGGGTCGACGGCGGAGGGCTACGCGGACGCGGCCCTCGCCGTTAGGGGGTGGTTGGTCGCGCAGGCGGACCACGCTTGCTCCATGTCTTTCCGCAAGAACGGCTTGTACAGAATCGGCGCCCCCAACGCTTCGAGTTTGGCTCGAAGACCATCTTCATTGGTTCCGCCCGTCATGAAGATGAAGGGCGGGCAGTTCTTCATCCGTCCCCGCGCTCGAAGACACAGCTCGATCCCCGAGCGGCCGGGCATCATGACGTCGCACAGCACGAGGCCAAAGGCCGTCTTTTGCATCGCGGCTTCGGCGGCAAACGCGCTGAAGACGCACGACGTGTCCGCGGCTCCCGTCAACAGTCGTCGCACCGCGCGCGCGACCTCGGGTTGGTCGTCGACCACGAGAACCCGGACCCCGCTGAGGGAAGATCGATCCGGCTCGGGCACGGAAACCGGCGCCGGAGCCGGACGACGCCTCAAGGTCAGGGCGATGGTCGTCCCGGATGGCGACGTCGAGGCCACGCGGATCGCGCCGTGAAAAGCGTCGACCAGGTTGCGCACCACGAACATGCCGAGGCCGAGGCCCCTCGGGGTGTTGCTTCGAAAGGGCTCGAAGAGCTTGGCCGCGTGCGCGGGCGTCATGCCGTGGCCGTCGTCGGTCACCGACACGAGAACCTCGTCGCCCTGGGCGTCGCAACGCACCACGATTTCGTGCCGCACGTCCTCGCCCTCTTCGGTCATGGCATTCAGAGCATTGCTGAACAAGTTGACGAATATCTGGCTCAATCCCGTCGCTTCTCCGTAGACCCAAATATCGTCGGGCACGTGGTGTTCGATCCGGCGGTGTTTCGTGAGCCGGTGGCGTAGGGTTCGCACCGCGGCGTCGATGGCGTCGACGAGCTTGACGTCCTCGGCCTCCGCTTGCCGATAGGAGAGTTGCCGGAGTTCGCGGACGATGTGGGCGATACGCTCGGCACCCTCCAGCGACTCCGCGACGAGCTCGTCTCGCTCGCCGTGGTCCGGCGCATCCTTCAACAGCTGTAGGTTGCTGATGATGTACGTCAGCGGATTGTTGATCTCGTGACCCACCGCCGCGGACATCCGCCCGACGATCGCCATGCGGTCGCGATGGGCGAGTTCTCTTCTTGCTTCGGTCAACGCTTCGCTTCGCTGCCCGACCTCGCGTTCGAGGGACGCGCGCAGGGCGACGAGTCGGGACGCCTCGTCGCCCCAGTCGGTCGCGAGGCGAAACGACAAGATCATCGATACGGGCACGGCGCCGACGCCGCCGACGAAGGGCAGGTCGGTCCAGCCCACCGAGTTGGCCCCATCGACGGCGGAACCGGCTCCGAGCAGGAGGAGCGTGACGAAGAGCGCCCACCCTTGGGTTCGCGCATTGCGAAAGGTCAGACTCAAGAGGGCGGTCAGAATGGCGCCAAAACCGATGACCGCGACCACCGAAAGCGGGCCGGGGCTCGCGGCCGTGAAGGGGGCCGAGCCCACCGTGTAACGCCTCACCTCGGAGGCGGAAAAAACGAGGTTCGGAATCCAACAGACCCCGATGAGGATCCGGGGGGCCCAGAATCCGAGGGCCGACTCCCAGCGGGTGGCCGGGAGGGTGCAGAAACGATTCAGGAACTCGAAGAGCGCTCCGAGGTACACGGCGGGCGTGAGGTACCCCATCAGCATCAACCAGTAGTTGAGCGACTCGGGAACCTCGACGAGCGTCAGAAGGTTGAAGAGTTCGTAGAACGCGCCGAACAGGTTCGCGAGCGCGAGGATGTAAAAGTAGGGCTGCCGCCGCGAGCGAGCGAAGCCGGTCACCGCCATCGCCAAAACGGCCATGCCCCCGAGGGCCACGGCGTAACAGAGCGAAAGCACCGTCACGAAACGGAGAACGTCTTTCCCCCGCCGGACTTGAGGGCGGCCGGGTTCGTATGAAAGGTCGTCAGGGTACGTGCCTCGTGGGCACGGGATCCGGCGGGGGGCAGGGTGCCCTCGGGCGGAGGGTGGATCGCACGGGGGCGGATGTCATCCGTGATGCGCTACCCTTGCAGAGCATGAGGGGGACTCAGAGGTGCCGTCCGGGCAGGGCTCATGCCGCCTCAAAGAGCATTGACCCCGCGAATGACGATCCGCGCGTCGCCGCCGTTCCCATCATCTTTCACCCGCGCGTAGAGTACCACTTCCATCGACGTGCCGAAGGCCATGACACAATTCGTGTGCACCTGCGTAAACGAGACGCCATCTTCCGACACTTCAAACGAGACACACCCCGCAACCGGCCGCACCATCCAGTACCGGTCGACCGCGTTGGCCTCTACGCTCGATTGGAGGTTGGCGTTACCCGTGATCACGTAGGCTTCGTACCCGCCGTCGAACCTCATGCCGACCTGGGTCCCGAAATCGACGACCTCAAACCCCACCTCGGCTTCGCCGGTCACCGTGATGTCGTCCACTTCGACCATGACGCCGCACGCGGTGAGGTCAAAGCGCGTGACACTGGCGATCTCGACCCGTTCTTCCGGTCCGGCTCCTTGCGAGCCGGCCCCTTGCGAGCGAAGACGCAGCGCGCCGTCGGGCAGAAGCAAGAAGTCGGAGTCCACGCCCTCGGTACGGGCGTCCCACACCGCGGGGTCGAAGGTGTCGAAGGGATCGGTCAGGGCGATGAGGCAAGGCTCAGCGGGGGCGACCCCTCCCCCCGCGGGGTTGGAGGTACCGCTGGATACCGCCACCGCTGGCGTGGTCGCCAACCCGCCGCCGGACCCCGTATCCTCGGTGCCCCCACGGCCGTGGGTGCTCGTCGACGCGGCCGCATCGTCGCCATTTGGCTCCAGGGACCCCCACTCGAGGGCACACCCGGTAACCAACGCCAACGCCCCAACCCACCACTTCACCCCCGCAGAATAGAGCGAAGCGCCGAGGGAGACCAATCCAATGTCGGCGAACCAGCCGTGACGAGCGAAATCACCGTGGCCCCTACGAAGCCGGCAACCCTTGGGTTAGGTCGTACCCGACGTCGCCCTTGGCCTCCACGAACGGTAGGCTCCCTACGGCCACCATTGCCCGTA
This sequence comes from Myxococcota bacterium, assembly GCA_039027095.1. GTDB lineage: Bacteria > Myxococcota_A > Polyangia > Polyangiales > Polyangiaceae > JAPYTK01. Next base: position 6,865 of record JBCCLB010000086.1, on the reverse strand, counting down.
AATATCCCCGTCCGTACGCCCTCCGATGACCTTCATGTCCCAGGTCGTCATCGGCCTCCAAAGCGACTGTGCTATCCCAGCGGCGGGCGTACCCAAAGGCCATTGCGTGGCCCTGGTTTCGGGGCCTGCTGACGGAGATGAGGTTTCCTCGTTCGTTTGAGACACGTGATGCTGGCCGGGCGCGGGGTGCGTGGCGGGTCCCCGCCGTCGTCGCGCTGACGGTGGGATGCGTGCCCTCCCCCTCCCACGTCGTCTCGGCGACCCCGCGGGGCGGCGCATCGGATTCGCGGCACGATCCGCGGATCGACGAGGCGCCCGTGTCGGCGCCGCCACCCCCGTCGCCCGGTCGCACCGTGCGCTCCGACGAACCGCACCCCTGGGTCACGTTGGACGTCGCCGGGTTTCGTTCCGTCGTCGTGTCGCCGCCCCTGGCCGCGGCCCGTGGGCCGCAGCCGGTGCTCATCGTGACCCACGGGGCGGGGGGGCGCGCCCTCACCCACGGGCGCTACTGGCGGGCGCGCCTCGGCCCCACGCGGGGCTTCGTCGTGGGCATTCGGGGCTATCCGCAACGACCTCACGACCCGGGCGCCGGCTGGTACTACGACGGCCACCATCGACTGGCGCGTGAGATCGACGCCGCCCTGGATGCAATCATCGCACGCTACGGCGCGCGGGTGGACGCCGAGGCGCCTTCGTTTGCGGGCTACTCGCAGGGCGCAAGCATGGGCGCGCTCGCGTTGCCGTCGTTGCGACGCCCCGTGCGCGCGGCGCTCTTTTGGGAGGGCGGAAACGGGATGCACCAGGAATGGAACCTCCGCGTGGCCCGGAAGTTCGCCGACCGCGGAGGACGGGACGTGCTCTTCGTGTGCGGTCGTCGTGCCTGCGTCGCGCCCGCCGAGCAGGCGGCGCGCTGGCTCGGTCGCTACGACGTGCGCGCCCGCGTCGCGGCGGACCTCGCGCTCGGCCACCGCTTCGGCGTCCGCGCCACCGCAGCGGTCGAAAGGGCCATCGACGACTGGCTCGGGTCCGATCCCAGGTGGTCGCCGTCCTCCCCAGGCCACGCCAGTGTCCTCGGGTTGACCCGACTCGAGGGCGGACGTCATATCGCGCCTATACTGCCGGGCAAATCGGTAGATTTGACCGGCGCAAGCAATGAGGCACCCTCAAGACAATAGAACCAGCACTGAGGAGCGATGCTCGCCCTCGCCGGCTTGTCGTCGGCTTGTCGTCGACGTTGTCGGCGAGCATCGCGACAACATCAACGGTTGTGGTCGAGGGTGTAAGTGACACGGTTCACCATCGTTCATGCGGCCGACGTGCATCTCGACAGTCCGATGCGAGGGCTGGCGCGGTACGAGGGGGCGCCGGTGGAGGTGATGCGTACGGCGACGCGGCAGGCGTTGCGCAACCTCGTCGACTTGTGTCGCGACGAAGGGGCGGCGCTGCTGTTGCTGGCGGGCGACGTGTTCGATGGTGATTGGCGCGACTACGCCACCGGTCAGTGCTTCGTCTCGGAGCTGTCGCGGTTGCGGGAGGCCGACGTCGAGGTGGTGATGATCCGCGGCAACCACGACGCGGCGAGCGTCATTCAGAAGCATCTGCCGCTGCCCGCCAACACCCGCGAACTGTCGCCTCGCGCACCCGAGACGGTGCGCTTCGAGCGCCTCGGGGTGGCGGTGCACGGACAGAGCTACGCCCAGCCGGCCGTCTCGGCCGACCTCGCGGCGGGCTACCCCGCGCCTTCTCCCGGGTGGCTCGATATCGGGCTGCTGCACACGTCGCTCGACGGACGACCCGGGCACGAACCGTACGCACCCTGCCGGCCGGAGACCCTCATCGAGAAGGGCTATGCGTATTGGGCCCTCGGCCACGTGCACCGGCGGGAGGTGGTGCATCGCGACCCGTGGGTCGTGTTCCCCGGCAACCTCCAGGGCCGCCACATCCGGGAGACGGGCGCCAAGGGGGCCACGGTGATCCACGTCGAAGACGGCGCGATCGTCGAGGTCGTCCCGCGGGTGCTCGACGTCGCACGCTGGGCCCACCTGGAGGTCGACATCACGGCGGCGACTTCGGGCTACGACGTCGTGCACCTCGTCACCTCGGCCGCCGCCTCGGCGCGCGATGAAGCCGAAGGCCGTCCGCTCGCGCTCCGCGTCACCCTCGAGGGACGGAGCCGGGCGCACGGGGCGTGGGTCGACGATGCGGAAGGGTGGGCGGCGCAGTTGCGGGCGGAGTTCACCGACCTCGGTCCGCTGTGGCTCGAGCGGGTTCGCGTGCGTTCGGGGACCGCCCCCCACGACCGCCTCGACCCGGAGGAGGCGATCGGCACGGGCGATGGTGCCCTCGCGCAGGTGATGCGGGGGCTCGACGGGATCGAAGACGACGACGACGCGACGGCGGCGCTGATCCCGGAGCTTTTGCCGCTCCACCAGAAAATACCTCGGGAGTTGAAGCATACGGGGCGGAGCGAGCCCTTTCGCCTCAACGACCCCGAAGTGGTGCGCGAACTGCTCCCCGACGTGCGCGCCCTCCTCCGGGAACGGATGCTCGCGGCCGACGGAGCCGAGGAGGAGCGGTGAAGATCCTCCGCCTCGACCTCCTCGCCTTCGGCCCCTTCACCGACACCTCGCTCGACTTCTCCGCGCCTGGTCTCCACGTCGTCTACGGACCCAACGAGGCGGGCAAGAGCACGGCGCTCCGCTCGATCACCGACGTGTTGTACGGGATCCCGGTGCGCACGGTCGATGCGCACCGACACGACCATGCGCGACTCCGGATCGGGGCGGTCGTGGAGACGGGAGGTCAAACCCTCGATGTCGTGAGAAAGAAGGGAAGGACCAAGACCCTCCTGGATCGGCAGGGCAAGCCCGTCGACGAGGCGCCGCTGCGGGCGGCGCTGAGCCGCGTCCCCCGCGAGCTGTACCGTCGAATGTTTGGGCTCGACCATCGATCGCTCCGAGAAGGTGCGCGCGCCATGCTGGAGGGCAAGGGAGAGCTCGCCGAGACGCTGTTCGACGCGGGCGGGGGAGGCCAGACGCGGCGGGTGCTCGCGCGACTTCGGGACGAGGCCGACGCGTTGTTCAAGCCGCGCGGGAAAAACCAAACCCTGGCGCAGACCCTGCGCGAGATCGACCGTCTGCGCGGTGAGATCGAGCAGCAGGCGACCACGCCGTCGGCCATGACCACCCAGCGGGAAGGGCTCGTGGCCGCCCAGGCCGAGCGGGCGCGCCTCGAAACGGAGCGCGTGGCGGTGGTGTCGGAGCTGGGCCGTCTCGAGCGCGCGCAGCGGGTGTGGCCCCGTCTCAATCGGCGACGCGAGTTGGTTGTGGCGCGGGCGGCCCTCGGCCCCGTGCCGCGCTTGCCCGCAGATGCCGCCGAGCGCCGGGTGGCGTTCGTTCAGCAACGTGAAGTGGCGCGCCAAGAGCGGCGACGGCTCGAGGCCGAACGGGAGGAGCTGGCGGCCGAGCGGGCGGCCCTCGACGGCGGGGATGTCGGCGTGGAATTGTCGGCGGCGGTCATCGAGGAAATCGAGGACGCGCTCGGGCGTCATCGCAGCGCCCTGCAGGATCGTCCCAAACGGAAGGGCGAGCTGGGCCGCATCGAGCGGGACCTGGTCCGACTGCAGCGCGAGCACGGGCGCGAGCCCCGATCGTTCGACGACCTCGAGGCGTTGCGGGTCGACAAGCCAACGGCGCGCCGGATCACGAGCCTGGCGCGGGAGCACGAAGCGCTTACCCGCGAGTTGGCTCGGGCCCGCGAGGCGGTCGGAGCGGGACCTCCGGATGAAGAAGAGGACGCCCCCGCACGCCTCCAGCCCGAGACACGCACGCGACTGGAAGCGGGGCTGCGCGCGGCGCGGGCGGAGGGGGACCTCGACGCTCGGATCGCGACCCTCGAGGCCCAGCGACGGGCGCGGATGCAGGAGCTCGAGGCGATGGCGGAGGCGTTGGGGGTCGACGCCGACACCGCCGTGTCGTGGCGGGTGCCGACGGCGACGTGGCTCGAGGCGTGGCAGCAGCGGGGACAAGCGCTCGACCGCGCGCAGGATGAAGACGAGCGCGAGGCGGCCGCCCTCGAGACAGAGGAGGCGCGGCTCACCCGGGCGCGTGCCGACCTGGCCAACGGCGACGAACCGCCCACCGCGGAGCAGCTCGAGGCGGCGCGGGAGCGGCGCGATGAGGTGTTGCGGGGTTGGTCGCGGGAGCGCCTCGTCACGGGCGAAGCCCGCGAACGCCTGGCGCGCCTCGTGGCCGAAGCGGATCACGTCGTCGACCGCATGCGCCACGAAGCGGAGCGGGTGGCGTCGTTCTCTCGCCTCGCCGCGGAGGAAGCGAGGTTGGCCTGCGCGCGGCAGACCTTGGTCGCGCGGGCGGAGCGGCGGGAAGCCGCACGCGCGGCCTTGCACGAAGAGATCGTGGCCACCTGGCCGGAGGGCGCCCCCGCCTTGGTGACGCGCACGCCGAGCGCGTGGCTGTCGTGGTTCGAGCGCCACCGTGCCTTGCTCGAACTGCACGGGCAGGCCGCCCGCCTCCGCGAGGAACTCGATACCCTCGCCACGACCCGTCGGGAGGCGGTGATGGCCCTCGCCACGGCGCTCGACGCAGCGGCGGACGAGGCGGTCGGCGGCGCGGCGGACAGGGTGGCCGACGGGGCGGTCGCGCTGCGTACCTGGATCGAGCGCGCGACGGTGCGGCTCGAAGCCGGGGATGTCGCGGCCCGACACGTCGAAGAGGCGGCCCGTCGCCGCCGGGACGCGAGGGCTCGGGCGGCTGAGCTCGAGGAGACGGAAGTGCGTTGGACGGCTTGGGAGCGGCAATGGTGCGAGGTCATGGCCTCGATCGGCATGCCGGGCGCGACCGAGATCGAGACTGCGCTCGAAGAGTTGGACGTGCGGCGGGGGTGGCTCGAGCAGGCCCGCGTGGCCCGTGATCTCGCCGGTCGCCTCGAAGGGATGGCGCGCGACGAGACCGCGTTCGCCACGCGCATGGCCGAGCTCGTCGCCGCCCATCGACCGGCTTTGGCCGGGCAACCCCCGGCCGCCGCGGCCGAGGCGTTGTTGGCGGCGGCGCGGGCCACCCGGGAGACGCAGCGGCGACGCGAAGACCTCGCAGCGCGGGCGGACAAGCTCACGGCGCAGCGCGTCGCCGTCGACCAAAGACGTGACGAAGCGGACACGGCGTTGCACGCACTGACGCGCCTCGCCGGGGTCGACGACGCCGAGGCGCTCGCCGAGGTGGAGCGTCGGGCCCGCGAGCACGAAGCGCTGACCCAGCGCATCGACGAAGAGAACGATGCGCTCTACGCCGAGGGAGCGATCGAGGAGCTAGAGCGACTCGTGGCGGGTTTTGAGCCCGACGCGGCGCGTCTCCAGATCGCCGCCCGCCGCGAAGCGCTCGACGAGCTCGAAGAGCGGCGCGCGCGGCTCGACCGTGACATCGGCAGCAAGGAGACCGGTCTCGAACGCAGTGTGGCCCGGGTGGGGGCGGCGCGGGCCCAGAGCGAACTCGAGGGGCAATTGGCCGAGTTTCGTCGCCACGCCGAGCGCTGGGCGAAGCTCCGGCTCGCCGCGCACATCCTGTCGCGCGAGGTCGAGGCGTACCGCCAGCGCAACCAGGGGCCGCTGGTGGCGCGGGCGGGCGCCATCTTTCCGCGGCTCACCCTCGGCGAGTACCGCGGCCTCGAGGTGGCCTACGACGAGAACGACACGCCGACGCTGCATTGCATCGGTCAAAACGGAAGCGCGGTCGAGGTGGACGGGTTGAGCGATGGTGCCCGCGACCAGCTCTTCTTGTCCCTGCGACTCGCAAGCCTCGAGCGCTACGCCGAGCAGGCGCCGCTCCTCCCCATCGTCGCCGACGACATACTCATCCACTTCGACGAAGATCGTACGCGCGCCTCCCTCGAGACCCTCGAGGCGATGACCGCGCACGGGCAAGTCTTGCTCTTCACCCACCAAGCCCGTCACGTCGAGCTCGCCGAAGCACATCTCGAATCGCTCACCGTTCATCGCCTCGGGGGCGGTCACCGTCGCGCCGATCCTTCCGCCTCCTAAATCGCCCGCGCGTCGCTCCGGGCCCGTAACCACGCGATGGTCTGCTCCCAAAGCGCCGAGGCGGACCTTCGAAAGGCACCAAAGTGACCGATGGAGGATAAGCCAAGCTCACCGGGCGCGACATGACGCCGCTCCAGGCGGGGATACGCCCGCATCATCGCATCGACAGCTTGCGGGGTTCCCCACTTATCGTCGGCGAAGGAATACGCGAGCACGGGCGCCCGGAACCGAGAGAAGCGATGCAAGGGAAGCGTCGCGTCCCCGAGTAGGTAATCGGGGTCGCGGCACCATCGGGCCCACTCCAGCCCACATTGTTGGGGCAAGTCCTCGGCCGCACCAAGCCGACGCCACGGTACGTAGCCACAGAGATGAGACAAGACCGGCAGCGTCACATGTGAATGAAACCATACGACGGCCTTTTGTTCGGCGCCCTGCAGGGCAAAGTAGCCGCTCTGCGACGAAAAAGTGACCATCGCATCGACGGCATCGGGATCGTCGATCATCCCGGCCAGCTGTCCTCCGACACTGTGCCCCACCAGAAAGAGACGACGGTTGGCCCCGTGAGCACGCGCCCACGCCACCACCGCGCTCATGTCTTTCAACACCCAGTCTCTCGTCTTGGCGTGAAATCCGCGCAATGAGGCAGGTCGCGAACCGCCGATCCCTCGATAGTCGTAGGTGAGGACGCCGAAGCCGGCCGCCGCGAACGCGGTGGCGTATCGCCGGTAAATAAGGCGAGGTACGGCCGTGGGGCTGTTCATGGTGACCCAAAGGGGCGCCGCGGCGCGGCCGAACCGGGGGGCGGCCCGCGGG
>JBCCLB010000085.1:0-27477 GCA_039027095.1 Myxococcota bacterium | reverse complement strand
CGGCGCGCCCGGCGCCGCCCTCCGCTCGCCCGGGTCCGCCTCCGGTCGCGCCGCCGCCGGCCCCCGACGACCCCTTCGGCCGCCGTCACTGATCGTCGGGGCCCGATGGCCACCGCGACGTCCCACCCGGGGCGTCCCACCCCCCGCTCAAGGCGTTGATTGGTGGCGCTACGCGCTTGGTCCCGAGGTTGCAGTTCTGGGCGACGTCCCCCCAACGACACCTTGGAGAATCCCGATGAACAAAACCCTCTTTCTTTCGCTCCCGCTCATTCTCTCGTTCGCGCCCGCCTGCCTGGACGACGAGCCTACTGAGGAGGACTACGATGACGTCGCGCAGGCGGTCGGCAGCCTCGTCGCCAACGAAGGCGCCTCGGTGGACGAGGTTTCGGCGATGGAGGACGCGATTGAAATGGCGCTTGGTCAGAGTCCCCTCACCCGGTCGGGCGATGGGCGCTATGAGGGCCAATACCTCGGCGTCGACTACACCTACGACCTCGTGTGCGACGACGCGGACGGGGCGACGTTGGCCCGCTGCGACGAGCGTACCGAGGAGGCCCGCCTCGACCTGTCGTGGACGGGTGAGCTCGACGCCCCGCGCTACCGGGCATCGCTCGTACGGACGGGGTCGTGGACGCTCTCGGGCCTGCAAGGAGACGAGGTCACGTTCGCCGGCACCGGGACGTTCGACGTGCAGAGCGCGTTCACGGCGGCCTTTCGTCCGGTCGAGCGCACCTTTCTCCTCGACTACGATGCGCAATACGACGGGGTGACGTACGACCGCGCGACGTCCCGCTTCACCGGTGGGACCATTCGGTACGACGTCCGCGTCGAGCGGACGCGCGACGGTCGCTTTCGCGACACCGAAGCTTCGTTCGACATGGACGTGACCGTTGTCTTCGACGGCGATGGCACCGCCACCGTGACGGTCGACGGGTCTCGCACGTACGACCTCAGCCTGAGCGACGGCACCCTGCAAAAATCGTGAGCTGGGCTCGACGGATCGGATGGTAGGGCCCCGACGGGGCGGCTAGCCTACGCTCGCCATGACGTCCTCCGCCCCCGTCGACCCTGCCCTCACCGACGTCCCCGAGACCATGCTGTGGACCCTGCACAACCGGGCGGGGGACGCGCGTCGCGCCGACGGGGCCCTCCGCGACCCCGAGGCCGTGCGCATTTACGATGCCCTTGCGTACGACTACGAGCGCTCCTTCGGCCCGGCCGAACCGTCGCACGCGATCCGCTCCGCCATGTTCGACGATGCGTTACGGCGTTTTCTCGACGGCGCGCCCGACGGGGTCATCGTCAACCTCGGCGAAGGTTTGGAGACCCAGCGCTATCGCGTCCGCGGTGATGCCGCCCTCTGGCTGAGCGTCGACGTCCCGGAAGCGATCGCGATCCGCGAGCGGTTCATCGAGCCCGACGACCATCACCTCCATATCGCCGTCTCGGCCCTCGACGCCGCGTGGAGCGAAGCGGTCCCCGCGGGCCGCCCCGTCTTCATCACCGCCCAGGGCCTCTTCATGTACTTCAAAGAAGAGGAGGTACGGGACCTGTTTCAACGCCTCTCCGAGCGTCACCCCGGGGCGTATCTCATGTTCGATGCCATTCCGCGGTGGCTCTCGAACAAGACCCTCAGCGATGAGGGGTGGAAAAAGACGGAGCATTACACGACGCCCCCCATGCCGTGGGGCATCGACCGCCACGAGATGGGGCCGACCCTCCGGGGCTGGGTATCGACCCTCGATGCGGTCGACGACGTGCCGTGGTGGCTGTTCCCCCGAGGCTCGACCCGGTGGATGTTCTGGCTGATGCAGCGTACGCCACTCCTCGGTCGTTACACGCCTTCGGTCACCCGGGTTCGGTTCGGGTCGGGGTGACCGCCCCGGCTCGGATCAATGCGTGACCCGCCCGCTGCCCGACATGTCGATCGGTTCGCCTCCGAACCGGGGCCGGGTCCCGAGGACGTGGGTGTCCAAGTAGGCGAGGACCTGGGCCAGCGGCTCTCGGGTGGCGTTCTTGCGACGGGTGCGGGCGGTGTAGGGGCGAAGCGCGGGGGCGGCCACGCCTTCGACGTTCATGCCCGCCGCGCGCCCGATGTAGACGGCGCGGGGCAAGTGAAAGGCATTGGTCACGACGAGGGACGCGTCGACCCCGAAGATCTCTTTGGCCCGCACCATCGAATCGAAGGTGCGGAGCCCCGCGTGGTCGACGAAGATGTCGTCGGGCGGCACGCCCCGCGCCTCGAGCCATCGCCGCATCGTACTCACTTCGTCGTAGCGAGGGCTGTGATGGGCCCCGGAGACCAGGATCTGATTGACCTTGCCCTGCCGGTAGAGATCGAGCGTCGCCTGCAGCCGGTCTTCGAGCAGATGGGACGGCCGATCGCCCCATACGTTCGCCCCGAGCACGATCGCGACCGGCCGCGCGGGGGCGGCCGCCACCGGGTGGCGGAACGCCGCGGTGCTTCGTTCGATGTGGCGGCGTATCGACAGGATGGCCACGACCGCCGCGAGGATAGCCACCCCCACCACCACGGCCAAGCGAACGCCGACGCGGCGCCAACGGCGGCGAGGGCAGGACGCAGCGGTCATGCCGCGGACTTAACCGAGTCACGGCCTCGAACCAACGAGCTTCGGCGCGCCCGGCCCCCACGCCCGACGTGCCCTTGAAGCCTGCCCGGAGTTAGAGGCTGAGCTCTTTCTCGAGTCCGTTCAACTGGTGGCGCGCGAGGCCGAGGTTGCCCTTCTTCCGGTCGATCGCGAGATAGAGGAAGAGGTTGCCGAGGCCCGAAAGGGGCCGGATGAGGTGATACTGGGTATCGAGGCTGATGAGGATGTCTTCGATCGCGCCCTGGATGCCCAGGTTGTCCATCACGCTCATTTTCGAGCGTACGACCTGGGTGTTTCCACTCGCGGCGACCTCGATGTTGAACGCGCTCGACGTGCATCGCGTCCCCAGCGACATCCCACTCTCGTAATCGACGAGGGCGACCGCGAACGCGCCCCCGATGTCCATCGCCTTATCCAACACTTCATCGACATTCGACATATTCGTCTCACTCCTGTCCCCGCGACCGGGGCGCTCTTTTCGTTCTGCCGGAGCCACGTGCTCCGGAACGTCCACGGGGGCGGTCCATTCCCCTCGGCGTCGCGACGACGGCGGGATGCTCGACCGAGTCGGGATCGAAGACCCTCGGGCCTTCTTCGCTTCGTCCCCTCGTCGTACCGCCTCGAGGAGAAGTTCGATGACCGGACTCTCGACGTTCGCATCCTCGGCGGAGGGCATCGACTCGAGGTAGATCGAGTAGTCTTCCCAGGCTGCGGTGGTCAGGACCGCCTCGTCGCCGACGAGGGGTCCACAGCGCGCGAAGTGGAGGTGTCCCGCCGAGAACCCGAGCTGTGCGTGTCCTTTGGGCCCCACGACACGAACGGTGCACGATGAGCGCTCCATCGCCAAGAGCTGGAGAAAGCCGTTTAGCGTGACCCCCGAAATGTGGTCGGCCTCGGGCTGGTCCAGCATCCAGCCCGCGATGTCGACCAGCGTGGGCAGATCCACCGGCTTTTCGAGGTACGCGACCACGCCCTGTTGACGCGATTGGGTCGCGATGTCGACCGTACCGTGGGCGGTGAGCATGACGCACGGGATGTACCGACCAATGCTCTGCAGGCGGCGGATGAGCTCCAGCCCCCCCATTCTCGGCATTCGGACGTCGGTGACGATCCCATTGACCTTATATTCGCGAATGCAATCGAGCGCCTCCAGGCCGTCGCGGGCCTCATGCACGTTGATGTACCGGTACTTCGCCTTGAGCGCGTCCGCGAGGCTCTCGGTGAACAATGGCTCGTCGTCCACGAGCAGCACCGACTTGGCCCCAAAACTTGGGAGCACCGAAATCACGAGCCTGTGGTTTGCAAGGCGTACGCCATGCGTTCGACCCGGCGATCTTCGGCCCCACCCGCGCCGGGGCCCGCTCACGTTGCGCGTCACGTCACGATGGCGCTCAATTTGAGCGCTCGGTGCGATAGTGTGCGAGGCGCCGACGGAGGGTGGCCGGCGAGATCCCGAGCGCGAGCGCGGCCCGCAAGCGATGACCCCGAAATCGGCGGAGGGCGCGACCGATGTGCCGCTTCTCGAGTTCGGCGAGGGTCGCGAGGCGGCCCGAAGACGGCGGCGGCTCGTCCTTTTCCGCCGCCCCTTCCTCATCCTCCGGGCGGACGCGGGGGAGATATCGACTGGGCCGCAGAGGACCGGAAGGCGCCATCAACAGCGTTCGCTCGAGCACGTTTCGGAGCTCCCGGATGTTCCCGGCCCAGGGGTGGGTCGCGAGGTGCTGGAGCTCCTCGTCGGGCACCTCATCCCCCTGCCGGTGGGGCGCGATGTCCCGCAGGATCTGTCGGATGAGGTCTCGTAGATCCTCGGGGCGACGCCGCAAGGGGGGCAGCGCCACTTCCAAGACGCCGAGTCGGTAGCGGAGGTCGGGGCGAAACGCCTTCCGCGCGACGGCCTCGTCGAGGTCGACATGGGTCGCCGCGATGATGCGGACATCGACGGGAAACCTCTGTCCTCCCCCGACCCGGCGAATCTGTCGCTCTTCGATCGCCGCGAGAAGGCTCGCCTGCGCCTCGAGGGGGAGTTCCCCGAGCTCGTCGAGAAACAGGGTGCCCCCGGTGGCCAATTCGAACAGACCCGGTCGGTCGGTGGCGCCGGTGAAGGCGCCCGCGGTGGTCCCGAAGAGCTCTGCCTCGATGAGGCCACGGGGGATGGCGCCACAGTTCACGCTCACGAACGGACCTTCGGCGAGGTCGCTGCTGTCGTGAATGGCCCGCGCCACCATGGTTTTTCCCGTCCCGGTTTCGCCCGTGATGAGGATGGGGACGCGCGTGTTGGCCCCCCGTTGGGCGAGCAGAAGGGCACCTCGAAGCGGAGGCGACGTCGTCGTCATCTCGTCCAGACGCGTCTTCGACCGGCGCACGTGGTGGGCCACGCGGGCCAGACGCGCGTCTCGATGAGCCTGAAGGCTTCGCAAGACGGCAAATCGGAGACGGGCCAAGTCGACCGGCTTGATGAGGTAATCGTCGAGGCCGAGCTTCAACGCAGCCGCGGCATCACCGATGTCCGCGTGCGCGGTGATGAGAATGACCCCGCCTCCGTTCCCCTCGAGGAAGTGCCGCGCCAGCTCCATCCCTCGTCCGTCGGGGAGACTCTGGTCGAGAAGGGCGAGATCGAAGCGCCTCTTGCCCATGGTTTGCTTCGCGCCGGCGTAGGTCGCGGCCGTCGTCACCTCCACGGGGTCGTCGCCGAGGTAGTCTTCGATCGATGTCGTGAACAGTTCGTCGTCGTCGACGAGGAGAATGCGGGATGGCGCGGTCATGACCGGAGAAACGAGGCGACGACGTGGGTCCCGTGCCCGAGGCGACTATGGACGACGAGCGTCCCGTTCATCTGGGCGGTGAGGCGCTGTGCGATCGTCAAGCCCAAGCCGGTCCCGTGGTCCTTCGACGTGTGAAAGGGGCGGAAGACGCGGTCTCGTTGTTCGGGGGTCATACCGATGCCGTTGTCGCGCACCCCGATTTCGACTTCGGTCGGACGGGGGCGGAGCGTGATCGAAATGTGCGGCGTGGGGCTCGTGACCACGGCGTCGGCGGCATTGGTGATGAGATTGAGCAAGACTTGGTGCAGCGCTCGGGGATCGGCCGCGATCGCCACGTCGGCGTCGCGGGTTTCACGACGGAAGGTGACGCCGCGTCGTGAGAGGTCGGGCTCGATGAGGCGCTCGAAGTGGTCCATGAAGCTCTGAACATCGACGCGCTCCCGATCGAGCGAGCGCGAGGGATTCACGCTCTTGAGCATCGACAGGAGGTACTCCATGCGGGCCACCTCATCGAGCATACGGTCGAGGTAGTTCTCGACCTTCGCGAGGGGAAAGGTTGCGACGCTACGCCGCACCACGGTCAGGGCCGACTTGAGCGAATTGACGGGATTGCCGAGTTCGTGGCGGAGGCCAGCAAAGATGTACCCGGTGTTGTCGGTCATGTTCAACGCGGAGGCGACCGCGGCGAGGCGCCGCTCTTCGGTCACGTCGCGCCCCACGATGACGAACCCGCCATCGTGGCCGGGTTCGTCGATTCGCGTCACGGCCCCGTGAACGTTCAGGACCCCCCGCGTGGGCTCCCACAAGGCGATCTCGCCTCGCCACGAGTCGCCGGGCTCCAGGTCACGGAACACCCGCTCGAGGTCGGCCTGCTCCAGGGCGGGACGAAAACACGCCAACTGGTGCAGAAAGCGTCCCACCAGATCCCTCTCGTCGCTTCCGACCATGGCGGCGAAGGCGTGGTTCACGTAGCGAACGGCCTGGTCGGGGCCCAGCATCACCACGGAGTCGTCGAGCGCCTCGAGCATCGCGTCGAGGCGGAGCGCCCTCTTTCGCGTCGTCCGCTCGTCGGTCACGTCCCGCTGCGACGCCACGAAGTGGCTGACGCGACCCCGCTCGTCGCGGAGCGGCCGGATGTCGAGGTGAACGAGGTACTCGCGGCCGTGGCGGTCGTAGTTGACGAGCGTCCCCGAGAAGGGATCTCCCGCGGCCAATCGTGCGCGCATCCGCTGCGTCGTATGCCGGTCGGTGCGCGGCCCCTGGAACATGCGCGGAGACTTTCCCCGCGCATCCTTCGGATCGTACCCGGTCAGCCGGCTGAAGGCGTGATTCGTGTAGACGATGAAAGGCCCGGGGCTCTCGAGCTGGGCGTCGGTGACGAGCACCCCGTCGGAAGCGTCGTCGAAAACGGCGAACCGTGCCGTGTCGACGACCTGGGTTGGTTCCCCCACGCGCACCGCCTCAGACTACGTGAATGCCATTGGCCCGCAACGCGAAAACGCCGCGAGTGAGGCCGGGACACGCCGCCCTCACCCCGTGACGGGCGGCGTCACACCACGGGGGTGATTTGCTCCGTTCACCTCTCGAGGGGCGACGTCGCATCCCCGCGATGCGCCGCCACGGAAGGCGCCACGCGGAGGAGGTGCGCGACCAAGGCCTTAGCGGCCGCGGTTCCCTCTCGCGCCACGGGATAAACCACCCAGAAGGGACTCTCCATGGGCAGGCATCCCCGTAGGACCTCGACGAGCGCGCCCCGGGCGAGCAAGGACGCCACGTTCAATTCGAGGAGCGGGCCGATTCCGATCCCATCCACTACGGCCGATTGAAGGGTATCGAGTCGATTCGTGCGTACGCGGTTCGTGAGGGTGAGCCGAGCGGGGCTCCCGTCGAGCCGACGCACGGCATTGGGCGCCCACGTGTCCATCCCTACGCAGGCGTGGTCGACCAGGTCATCGACGGTCTCCGGGACCCCTCGGCGGTCGAGGTAGTCGGGGCTGGCGCAGAGCAAGATCCGCGACGTAAAGAGCGCATGGGCGGTGAATACGGTCGAGTCTGGCGCCGCTCCGCCTCGCAGCGCGAGGTCGATCCCCTCGTCGACCAGGTCGAGGTACTCGAGGGTGTGAATGATCTCGACCTCGACTTCGGGGTGCTCACGCACGAAGCCGCGGAGAAGACGCCACACGACGCCGCCATCGTCCGGCGGGGCCGTCAGGCGTACCGTGCCTCGGGGCACGTCGCGGGTGACGGCGAGCGCGCGTTCCGCCGCGTCGAGTCGTGCACCCAGATCGGCCACCCGGTCGTAGTAGACCCGCCCGAGGTCCGTCAGTCCAAGCTTGCGCGTCGTACGCCGAAGAAGCCGCTCTCCCAATCGCCGCTCGAGCCGGGCGACCCTCCGACTCACGCCCGAGACGGGCACGTCGAGCTTTCGCGCCGCCGCCGAGAAACTGCCCGCCGCGACGACCTCGATGAAGACGAGCACATCGTTGACATCGGCCTTACCCATCGTCTTTGCGCTTCTGGCAACGCATTGTTGCGCGACTCGCGGCTACCGGAAACGAACGCCCGGGCGTAGGCATGGGGTCATGACGGATCAGGACGCAAGAGCGACGCACGAGCGCACCACCTTTCGGCTGCGCTACGCGGTGGCGATCGACATCGACGCCGCCGCGCCCCGGGTGTGGTCCCTGTTGACGGACGCGGAGGCCATGCCGAGGTGGAACTCCACGGTGACCTCCGTCGAAGGACGTATCGCGGTGGGGGAACGCGTCGTCCTTCGTGTCCCCTACAGCGAGCGTTCCTTCCGGCTCCACGTCGACGAGGCGGAGCCACCCGGGGCGAAGCGTGCCGCCCGCCTCGTGTGGAGCGATGGCACGGCCCCGATATTTCGCGGCACGCGGACGTACACCCTCGAGCCTCGCGACGAGGGCACCCATTTCGAGATGGAGGAGGTCTTTCGCGGCCTCATGCTGCCGCTGATCGCAGGTTCACTGCCCGACTTCGCGCCCCACTTCGAGGCGTACGCGCGCGACTTGAAGCGCGAGGCGGAGCGGTAGCCGACGCGCCGGCCGGCGCGCGCGCGTTTTGGCGGGCGCCGAGGTCGTCGTGACCCGACGGGGAAACACCGTGGAAACAGGGGTCGGCCAAGGTCGGCCGATGGACACCACGGTCGCGGACAGCGTTTGGGTTCTCGTGTGCGCCTTTCTCGTCTTCTTCATGCACGCCGGATTCGCCCTCGTCGAGAGTGGGTTTTGCCGACGCAAGAACGCGGTCATGGTCTTGCTCAAGAATGTCGCCGTGGTCTCGCTGAGCTCGGTCCTCTTCTTTGCTGTCGGTTTCGGTCTCATGTTCGGGGACGGCAACGACGTGATCGGCGTCAGCGGCTTTTGGCCGGGGCCTGACGTGATGTTGTCGGCTGCGCCCGACAATCTCCCCCTTTACGTCTTTCTGTTTTTTCAGCTCGTGTTTGCCGCGACGGCGGCGACCATCGTCAGCGGCGCGGTGGCGGAACGCGCCCGCCTCGTTCCGTTCCTCGTGTTCACCGTGGTCGCGGTGACGTTCGTCTATCCGGTGGTCGGGCATTGGGTGTGGGGGGGCGGGTGGCTCGCCGGTCTCGGGTTCCACGACTTCGCGGGCAGTACGGTCGTGCACGCCGTGGGCGGCGGGATGGCTCTTGCGGGCGCCGCGGTGGTTGGTCCTCGCCACGGCAAGTACCGGCCGGACGGCTCGGTGCGCCCCATGCCGGCCCACAACTTTCCGCTCGCGGCCCTCGGGGTCCTGGTGCTTTGGCTCGGGTGGTTCGGATTCAACGGCGGCAGCACGCTCGCGGCCGATCCCGCGGCCATCGGGCCCGTCATCGTGGTCACGAATCTGTCGGCCGCCGCGGGATTCATGACGGCGCTGGTGCACGTGCGCCTCCGGACCGGACGCCTCGACCTGTCGATGGGTCTCAATGGGGCGCTCGCCGGCCTGGTCGCGATCACCGCGGGCTGCGACGTCATCGGCCCCGGACCGGCCCTCATCGTCGGCGTCGCGGCCGGGATCGTGGTGGTGGAAGGGGTCTTCGCCCTCGAGCGGCGAAAGATCGACGACCCGGTCGGGGCCATCCCCGTTCACCTCGGGTGTGGGGTTCTGGGGACCGTCGCCGTGGGGCTCTTGGCGACGGAAGAGGGGCTGTTCTTCGGCGGCGGAGCCAAACTGCTCGGGACCCAAGTGCTCGGCGCGGTTGCCGGCGCGGGGTTCGCGCTCACCGCCGGAGCGGCGGGCTGGGGCGCGCTTCGGTTCTTCCTGCCGGGCGGGGTTCGGGTCGCGCCCGAGCACGAGCTCGAGGGGCTCGACCTGACCGAGTGTGGGGTCAAAGCCTACGCCGATGAGGTTCCTGCTGGCGATGTGCCTTCATCGACGTTGGGCGGGAGTGCGGTCGCCTACGACCACGCCCCCGCCGAATGAGGCGCGGGGCTTTCTTTTCCCCAACCACCACGCCTCGGCGTATCCTCGGTCGTCGAGGGTGAAGATGAGGACATGGTGGGTATCGGGATGTTCGGCGTTGTGTTTGGTGGGGGCGGGGGTGGCGTCCGCGTCGGATGAGTTTCCGGCAGTACCGGAGCCAGAGCCGTGCGCCGAGGTCAATCAGGACTTCACCGGAGAAGACTGCACCGTCGACTTCGGGACGAGCGACTTGGACTTCTGTTTCGACGACAGCGTTCCGTCGGGGAGCGGATACCCGAACAAGAATGGAGGGGACGGGCAGATCTTCGTCCTCGGCAATCAGAACGGGGCCCAGGACTGCGGGACCGTCTTGGTCAAGGAGACCGGCTATTACGCCATCTTCGACTCGGAGCTGAGCGAGAGCTGCGCCGACCAGAAGGACGAGACCGGGTACCTCACCGTCGCAAACAGTTGTAACGGTGACGGTTGGGCGGTGGAGCGTAACGTCGGCGAGCGTTACCTGGTGCTCGATGCCGACAACGAAGGGGCGGGGTGTACCGATGATGGGCAATGCACCGCGGGCAAGGTCTGCCGGGAGGGTAATTCACACGGCAATTGCTGCGTGCCCGCCGAGCCGGTCTACATGGGAACGTTTCTGCTCGTGGCCGGCGAAGAAAACGTGATCTGCATCAACCACTGGTGCCCCGAATGGGAGGCCGCGCAGCAGAACGGCGACGACCTCGGATTCGTTCACGATCCGAACGACAAGAGTGCGAATTGCACGTCCGCGGACTCGATCCACTTCAAAATCGCGGCGTCGAGCTTCGTGTGCAAGCAGGAGGGATACCTTCAGGCCTGCCAAGGGGGATGCCAAGACGGCGACTGCCTTCCGCACCCATGCTTTTCGGCCAACTGCCCCAACGACTACTGCATCTTGGGCGCGAGCGGGCAGGCGCAGTGCGTGAGTCAGAGCCCCTGCGCGGGGCGGGATTGCGAGCATGGCTGTGTGTTCGGGCTCTGCCTTCAGGGTCCAGACGCCCGGGGAGACGACGCCGACGGCGACGGATTCAGCAACCTCGCGGATTGCAACGACGACGACGCGGCAGTTCACCCCGGAGCCGCAGAGGTCTGCGACAACGACATCGACGACGACTGTGATGGCTTCGTCGACTGCGGCGGCGGCCTGGACCTCGGCGACGGGGTGGGAGGGGATGCCCGCGCCGCGGATCCCGCGGCCGACGCGCTCGGCGACGAAGGGGGAGGGTGCACCTGTCGCGTTGGGCCCGCGCGCACGCGGCGAGGAGGCTCGGGGGCGGGGCTTCTGCTCGTCGTCGCCCTGGCCGCGCGGCGAAGACATCGCCGCGACGAACGGGTGTAAGGCGGCCGCGGCGGCTCGCGTTCTCCTTCTCGTGTCCCCCGTCCTGGCCGCCGTCGCCCGCTACCCGTTCCTCGTTCCCTTCCTCCTCGCGACGTTGGGGGCGACGACGGCGTGGACCGTGGCCACGCGGTGGCTCGTCGAGGCGATCCAGCCGGAGCATGCGTGCAACACCTGGACGAATGCGCTCGCCACGGCCGGGGGCACGACGCTCGTGTTCGCGACGTCGTTCGCAGGGGTTTTGGCGACCACGCCGCGGTTCGGCGTTCTCGGTGAGGCTCAGGCGTTGGGCCTCGTGGCCGCGGTGGTGTTGGCCCTCGGGGCCGGTCTGATGCGCCGCTTCCGCATGCGAGCCGACGATGTCCTCTCCGCGGCCCCCGTCATCGGAACCGTGGGGAGCGCCTTCGGTGCGGTGCTCTTTCTCGTCGGCGCCGGCTGAGGTGCACGGGCGAGGATGATATCGTCTGACGACGCCATGTCGGACGTTCCGTCGGTCGCCCCCGCTGCTCCGGATGACGGCCCTCCCGGTGCGGCGGGGCCGCTCCGCGAGGCGAAACGGCGAAAGACGCCGAAGAATCTGAAGTCGCCGCGCGCCGTCGACACCATGTTTCGCACCGCTTATCGCGAGCAGCTCGATCACACCGCGCTCGCCGACAGCAAGGCGAACATCATGATCCAACTCAACGGCGTGATCATCTCGATCATGCTGGCCTCGAGCAGCCTCGTGGTGACCTCTCACGCTTGGCTGTTGTTGCCCTGGGCCGCGCTCACGCTCACGTCGTTGTTGTCGATCGTGTTCGCCGTGCTCGCGGCCCGTCCCAATCTCGACCGCCGGGCGGGGGTCACATCACGGGACGTTCGGGTCGGCCGGGCAAACATCCTCTTCTTCGGCAACTTCGGCCGGATCACAGAAGACGAGTTCGTGGCGGGCATGGTCGAGATGATGGCGGAGTCGGAGCAGGTCTACCTGACCATGACCCGCCACCTCCATGGCCTCGGTACCGTGTTGCTCCGGAAGTTCCGGCTCCTGCGTATCGCTTACACCGTGTTCCTCGGGGGTCTCTTCGTCAGCACGGCGCTGTTCGTCCTTCGGCTCTCGATGGCGGCGGCGTCGCCCGCGCTCGGCTTGGGATTTCAGCCGCTCCCCGGGGCCTTCGAGCCCTCGGGCGTGGTGCAGCTCGAAGACGGTCGGATCCTGATCGTCGAAGACGAGCCCGAGCGTGCGATGGGGCTATGGACGTTCGGCGCGGACGGCGGACTCGAAGCGGCGGGCGACCTCGAGACCCCCGTGCTCGATGACCTGGAGGGGGCGGCGCGAGCGGGGCGTCACCTCTTCGCGATCACCTCCTTCGACGGCCGCGGGCCAACCCGCGAGCGGCTCATCCGCTTCGAGCTGCCCGCCGGTACGCTCGCGGACGTCCGCACCCGAGACGACCTCCGCGGGCATCTACGACCCTTTTTGGGCCCGGACTTCAACGTCGAAGCGCTGGCGGTCGACCATGCCGAAGAACGACTCTTACTCGGGATTCGCGCGCCGTTGCGCGACGGTAAGGCCCAAGTGCTGCCGATCGCGTTGGCGGGACTCTTCGACGAGACCCCGCGGGTCGCCCCCCCCATCCTCCTCGACCTCGACGGTGCGGGCATTCGCGCCATGGCCTTCGATCCCCAGCTGCGGGGGCTGCTCATCATCAGCGCCCGGGAGAAAGATGGCGACCGGCCCCACGATCTCTGGTTGTGGACCGGCGACGGCGCGCCGCGTCTCGTGCGGGTCGACGGCACCGACCTTCGACGCGCCGAGGGAATCGCGCCCGTCCGGTGGGAGGGGCGACCTCGATTGCTCGTCGTCAGCGACGAGGGCCATCGCAAGAAAGGTCGCCTCGGTACCTTTCTCTTGCTCGATTACGACCAACTTCACGTCGATCGGACGTGACGCGTCGGACTGCGGGTACGGCTACGATGGTAGGGTCGTTCTTCGATGGCTGACGACGGAAGGACGCGTCGACGTGGGCCCCGGGGACGTTGGGTCGCGTGGCTGCTCGCGCTCGGCGGGATCGGTGCTTGTGCCCCCTCGTCGCCCTCCCCCTGGCGCCCGCTCCCACCGCCCCCGTCGACCGCGGGGGCCGTTTCCTGGGCGGGCGGTCTGGCCCGGAGCGCCATCGAAAGTACGGCCGACTTCGAGGCCATGGCCTATCGCGACGGGGGCCTGCTTACGCCGGGACGCGTGCTCAAGTTTCTCATCGACAATCGAGACCCCGCCCGCCCTCGTGTCGCATTCATGAATTCGAACCACCGCGACGCCGACGGGACGAAACCCGACGCGGCGCGCTTTCACCGACACTTCGGAGCGCGGGTGCTGCCCGACTTCGAAGAGACCCGGGCCTCCTTCACCGCGGCCACCTACGATACCCACGACAAACGCTACATCGCCGGCGCCATTCAAACCTATTTCGTCGACGGGGCCACCGAGCCGCTGTACGGCATTCAATTCTGGCCCGAAGACGTGATTCGGGGGGATGCGATCGTCCGTGCCGTGCGCATCGTCCGCGCCCAGTTTCGCATCGGCGACGCGAGCCTCGCGTTCGTGGCGACGGGGTCGCAGCAGGTCATCGGCGAGGCCGCGTCCGATCTGGAGGCACTGGGCGTCGCCGCCCGGACCCTCGACGAGGTGCTCGGGGCGGTCGACTTCATTCCCCTCAATCGCGGCGAAGCGTGGGGCTTTCTTCGTATGTACCCCTCCGACCCCGAGGCCCTGTCCGCCCTCGACATTCCGGTGTTTCGGCAGCTTCCTCTCGATCTCACGGTGGTCGCCGGCACCATCACCAAGGCCTATCAAGACCCGACCTCCCATGTGAACTTGAAGTCGAAGGAGCGTGGCACCCCCAACATGGTGCTGCGAAGTGCCGGGCCCGACCATCCGCGGCTCGCGCCTTTCGTCGACCGACCGATCCACCTCGTCGTCGAGGTGGAGGGGTATCGTGTGGCGGCGGCCACCGAGGCCGAAGTGCGCGCACGTCTCGACGATCGACGACGCCGGCCGTGGCGGGCCCTGCCCTACGAGCCCACGCGAGAACTCGCGGCCTACCGCGACCTGTGTCCGCGGCGCGCGGCGACGTGCCTCGAGCTCACGGCGCGCTACGGGGGCAAAGCCGTGATGCTGGGCTTTCTCACCAGCGCGACCGTACTCGGCAGGACGACCGATGCCGGCAGCATGGGCGCGAAAATGGGCTACGACCTCGTTCCACGCGGCTTTGCCGTCCCCTTTTCCTCGTACCGTGACTTCGTCGCGCATTCCCCCAATGCGGACTTACGCGAGGCCCTCGACACCCTCATCGACGGGGAGAAACGCGGAGTCCTCGAGTCGAAGGCGCGCCGTGCGCTCGCCGAAGACGTGCGTCGCGCATTTCATCGCGCCGCCTTCCCCCCGGGCATGGTGGCCGGGGTCGCCGCCCGCGCGCGAGAGGTCTTGCCCGGCGTGAAGAAGATCAAGGTTCGCTCGAGCGCCAACGCCGAGGACCAGCCGCAATTCGATGGCGCGGGGCTTTACCAGAGCTTCAGCGCCAACCTCGACAAGCCTGAGCCCACCGACGATGTATGCCGCGTGGCAAAGGATGGCGTAAAGTTGAAGATGAAACCGAAGACGCTCGGCTGCGCCATCAAGGGCGTGTTCGCGAGCCTTTGGAACAAGCGCGCCATCGAGGAGCGCTCCTTCGCCCGCCTCGATCACGCCGACGCCGTCATGGGTTTGGCCATCGTACCGAAGTACGACCTCGAGGCGCCGATCGCGGCCAACTCCGTCGTCGTGACTCGGGTCATGAATTCGCGCAACGTCTACGGGTACACATTCGCGACGCAGGTCGGCAATGGACTCGTGACGAATCCCGCGCCGGGCACGCTGGCGGAGACGATCATCGCTGCCTTCACCATGCCTCGCGAGGCGGCGTCGTTCGTCGTGACCCGTCACGCGACCCCGGTCGCGGATCGACCGCCCCGCGCCCGTCCCGTGATGGACGAGCCGCATTTACGCCAACTCCTGGCCATCACCCGGCATGCGGAGGAGCAGTACTGCGAGGCTCGCGAAGACTACTACCCCCACGACTGCCGGTACGCTCCCGCCGACCCCGACAAGGCCCGCGCCCTCGACTTCGAGCTGAAGCTCCTTGAAAACGGCCGCTTCATTTGCAAGCAGATGCGCGAGTTCTCGGGTCGATGATCTTTCGACGCGGCGGGCTAAAAGGTGCGTCGTTCGAGCGTAGGCGGTGAGGTGAGGGTCACGACGAAGAGGTCCCCGTAGGCTTCTTCGGAAAGGGTGATCTCGCCGCGGATGCCCAGGGCCGCGAGAATTCTCGGCACGGTATTCGAGTGACCGGCGACGAGCGCCCGCTGTCCCGGCGCCAGCCGACGGAGGGAGGCGACCACCCCGTCGATGTCCCCGGCGCCCACGGTTAAAATGGGGAGGTCGTACCGATCCGCGACGGGAGCGACGGTCTGCCGGGTGCGGGCGAACGGCGAGCTGAACACCGCCGTCAGGGGGCCGGCTCCGGGGAGGCGCGCGAGGGTCTCGGGGAGCGCGGCGGCGCGCGCTTGTCCGACGGGCGACAGCGGGGGGTCGTCCTCGGGGGTCGCCGCCTTTTCGGCGTGCCGCACCACGTACACCGTCACGGGGTCGTCGCGACAGGCAACCATGTTCGCGGCGGCGACGACGGCGAGGCCGAGCCCCAGCCGACGCGTCAGTCGATGGGTCAGCCGACGCGTCAGTCGATGGGTCAGCCGACGCGTCAGTCGATGGGTCAGCCGACGCGTCAGTCGACGGGTGAGCATGCGTCACAGGGTAGCGCGCGTCGGGCGAAAGCGGCCGTGGTAGCGTAGCGCCGTGATGGTTGACTTGGCGAAAGGTGCCCCGGCGGCCGCGGCCTTCGCGCTGCTGCTCGCGGCGGGGGCGTGCGGAAGTAGCGACGACGAGAACCCCACGGCTTCGGGGACATCGGTCGGAGGCGGAGCCACGGCCTCGACCACGGGGCCCGGCGGCTCGGGGACCGGGGGCGAGGGAGCCGCCGGAGGGGGAACGGGGGGAGCAGGAGGAGGCGACGGCGACGGTCTTTACCGACCCGACGATGGTCCGACGTCCGAAGGCGGGACCGTCGTCGCGGTGTGCAACGAGTCCGAGATCCTCAGCGCCATCGCGGATGCTTCTCCCGGCGACGTCATCACGGTGTGCCCCGGGACCTTTGCGTTCAACCAGCTGATCTCCGTGAATCGCGATGGGGCCGACGACGCGCGTATCTTCTTGCGCGCCGAGCAACCGGGGACCGTCACCTTTTCGCTGTCGCACATCGAGAACTTCAAAATCTCCGCGAAGTTTTGGGTGTTCGAGAACATCTCGTACGTCGGCGCGTGCACCAACGGCAACGGGTGCGAGCACGCGTTTCACATCGTCGCCGACGCCGATGACGTGATCGTTCGCAACAACGAGGTGATCGACTTCGCCTCTCACGTGAAGCTCAACGCCGAGATCGTTGGCTCGGGGCCCGCCAAGGCGTTTCCGGACCGGACGTGGTTCATCAACAACGTATGGCGCAACACCAAGTTCATCCCCAACAACGCGCCCCACAACATTCTCAATCTCGACGGCGGGAAGGATCACGTCGTCCGCGGCAACCTGTTCGCCGACTACGCGACCTCGCCCTCCTCGGGCCGCTCCGCGTCGGCCGTTTACCCCAAGGCCTCGGCGCGCGGCATCCTCATCGAGCAGAACCTCATCGTGTGCGAAAAAGACCGGACGAACGGCGAGACCACCCGGGGCATTCAACTCGGCGACGGCGCCCCCGCGTCCATTTGTGACGGGGACGTCGATCAAGACGGGAACGGCGACTGCGAAGAGAACGGTCAGAGCCAGTTTGCCGTCGTTCGCAACAACATCGTGATCGGATGCAACAACGGAGGGAGCTCGGCCGGCATCATCGTCGGGAGCGATAACGGCTCGAAGATCTATCACAACACCGTCGTCGGGGCCGAGCCCCGGGCCGGGGCGTTTCACGTCGGTCATCCGGTCCACGATACGTTCTTTCGCTTTAACGTTTTGGAGGGGGGATTCGATACGAATTTCGCCATGAACACGCCCGTCGAATCCGACAACTTCATGCCCGACGGCGCGGGGGTGGCGGCCCTCTTCACCGCGGCGGCCACCGGTGACTTTTCCGTGGTCGACGGAAGCGCGGTGGTCGGGTTGGCCTCCCCGAGCGACGACGTCCCGCACGATTTCTGTGGGTATCCGCGCAGCGCCGATCCAGACCTCGGCGCCATCGAGTATTCGACGTCGTACGACGGCGGCCCCGACTGCGCGACGTCGGTGCAGCAGCGTTACCAAGCGATCCCGTAGGCGACTCCGCGGAGCGATGACGGTTTCCCTTCCCGTGCTTCGGATCGCGTTGTTCGGGTTCTTGCTGGTCGCCTGCGGCGCGCCGTCGGCGCCGACCGTGGCAAAAAGCCGGAGGGCGCGCGTCCGGCCGCCCCTCGCGACCCTCGACGAGCGTATCGCTTCGATGTCGCGGAGTGACCTCGACCGGTTGCTCGCCCGACCCATGCCAAAGCGTGCGCCCGTGCCCGTGCCACGAAAGCCGGTGGCGTCGTGGTCGTTTGGCGCCGCCGAGGCTGACCGCGCGGCCTGGCGGTCGACCGTGACGTCGCTCCGTGTTCTGCCGGGCGAACGTGAACTCCGGGCCGAGGCGCCGCCCTTCGACGACGCGCACGATTGCTTGGCTCACCAATTCGCGCACCTCTACCTCCGGACCACAGGGCGCCCCCCGCCTCGGCTCGAGCGCCGGATGCGTTCGTTCTGCGGCGTCGTGGCGGCCGATGTGGTGGCGGCGTACGCCGTTCTCGAAGCGCCATCCGCCGTGGCGACGGAGCCAGGACGCGAGAAGTACCTCCGGCCGACGCTCCGGACGCAAGTGGCGGCGGCCCGGAAACGTCTCGTCACGCTGCAAGTCGAGGGGGGGCCGCGGCGACGTGGGCTCGCCGTCGTACGGCGTGAGGGTCGGACCGTCATAGCGCTCGTGAGTTCGGTTCAGTTGCTCGACGTGCAGAGTTGGCGTCGTCGCAGGGGGCGCCTCGAGCTGTTGGGGTCGGGCCCTCCGGAGACGCGCAGCGTCAGCGCGTTTGCGACGCGAGGTCGTACCGGTTGGGAGCGCTGTTCCGTTGCAGGGACGCGCCCCACGTTGCGGGTGACCTGCGAGGTCACGCCGAGCGACGACGAGGTGCGCGTCGATCTTTTCGTGTCGCACGAGGTTGCCCCGCGCCAGCAACTGAGTTTCATCGCCGCGCGTCGGGGCCGCGCCTCGATGCGGTGGGAGCCGGTCCCGGTTTCCGACGGCGAGGCCTCGGCGGCGACGCTCTTGCTGGCCGCCGTCAATCGGCGCCGTAGGGAACGCTCGCTACGCCCGTTGGTGAACGCGCCGGCGCAGTCGTCTTTACTGGCTCGCCTGGCACCGCGAGCCTACGTAAGGCGGCTCGCTCGGGGCGCCGCCAAGGATGTCGTCATGTTCAATGCGATGCTCGCGGGATGGGACGTTTCGACACCCCTTTCCGGTGCCCGCGGTAGCACCATGCTCGAGCGGGCACCCACGGCTGCCGCGTGGGTCACCGAAGTCCTCGATGGTCCGCTGCGGCGCGGCTATCTCTACGACCCTGATGCGAAATATTTCGCCGTCGGCACCGACGACGGGTCGGCGGCTGATCCGGGCGTGGTAGGGCTGGTGGGGGTCTACACCCCGTTCCGCCGACGCGAGCCTGACGGGCTCGCCGAGGAGGTCATGCAAACTCTCGACGAAGCGCGGGCGGCGGCGGGAAGACAACCAGCGCCCCGGGTGCGGCTCGACCCCATGGCGCGGGCGCTGAGCCAAGTCGCCGGCGGGACCGACCCCATTTGGGCCGTGCGAAAGGCGGCCAAAAGCATGTACACGCGGACCGGCACCGTGCATGTGCCCATCACGCTGAGCGCTCCGTGGGATACGGTCCCGACGTGGATGGGGCGGGCCTCGGGCGCGGTCGACATCCGTGTGGTCCACCGTCACCTGCCGCAACACAACCGGAGCCTTCAGCTGGTCCTCATGCTGCTCGAGGTCAACGCCGGCCATTGACCCATGCTCATCGACGAAGTCGGCGGGCGGAGCCTCGCCGCATCGTCGTCCTTGAGCTTGGCGGGCCTCCGAGCTAGGCGCCACCCGTGCCCTACATCGACGCCGAGCGACGCGAGATCCATGTGAAGATCGCCTTCTGGGGCGCGGCCTTGGCCGGCAAAACCACCAACCTGAAGTTCATTCACGAGCGCACGAGGCCCGAGCTGCGGTCTCCTTTGCAGGTGTGCCCGAGCCAAAGTCAGGACGGTACGCAGTACCTCCGTTTCGACTTCGTCATGCTTGCGCTCGGGGAGATTCGAGGCTTCAGGCCGCGTTTTCACCTTTGCGCCTGCCCGGGTGCGCAATGGGAGGAAGGCGCTCGTCGGGACGTGCTCCACGGGGCCGACGTGGTGGTCTTCGTCGCCGACAGTCAAGCCGCTCGCGCCGACGCGAACCTCGAGATGATGGAGAACCTCCGCGCTCATCTCGCCGCCCGCCCGGATGAGGTGCCGCTGACCCTTCAATGCAACAAGCGCGATTTGCCCGCTGCGCTCCCGGTCGATGAACTGAAAGCCATGCTCGGCCTCGATGATGTGCCCACGTTCGAGGCGAGCGCGGTGCAGGGGGCCGGCGTGTTCGAGACGCTGAAGTCGTCGGTGAAACAGGCCGTCATGCGGCTACGAGCGTTGAGCGATTCAAACCGCGGGCAACACGAAGAGCCCGACGGTGCATAGAAAGCCGACGCCCCAGACGAGGCTGCGACCCGTGCCCAGTCCGGCCACATACAAGAAGGGGTAGACCACGCGGGCCACGACGAAGGAAACGGCCAAGATGTTCGCCGCGGCCTGATGGCCACCCCCGAGGTGGCTCACGATGACGGCCGCGGCGAACGCCGGGAAGGCTTCGAAGCCGTTGGCTTGCGCGGCGTTGGCGCGCCGCCCACGCGGGCTCAATCGGGCTTGTTGCTCGCGCGGGTCGACGTTGTCGAAACCCTCGGGCTGGGCCGCTTGCTCGCGCGCGACGATCAAGCGAGGGAGGTAGATGGTGATCCAAGCCGGCAAGAGGCACCAAAGCGCAATGGTCATCACGGGGGCGTACTACAACCTGGGGCACACCCCCACACGAGCCTGGAACCCTTCATGACGTCCTTCGCCGGTTCGCATCGGAACCGGGCGGCGACAAAGGCCGAACGAGCCGACGACGCAATGACGTCTTCCGCGGCAAGGATGAGGGTCGAGGACTCGCCGGCCGCCGCGAACCCGATTACCTTCGGTCCATGGTGCGGCGGGCGGTGTGGGGCTGGTGGTTCGTGCTCGGCGCGGTCGCGTGCGGGGCGCGGTCGAATCTCGACGTCCGGGAGGTTGATTCGGATCGGCCGGTCGCCACGACGGCCACGGCGTCGACCGGAGGAGGTGGGGGCGCGGGAGGCGGGGGCGGCCTCGGCGCGGGAGGGGCGGGTCCGAGCTGCGACGACATGGTGTGGTCGGGACTCCCGGTCGGCGTTGGCGTCGCCGACGCGACGACGGCCCTCCGGCCCCGCCTCGTCGCGACGTCGCCCACCACCACCGCCTTGGTGTTCGAGCTTTCGACGGGCGGGGGCGCCGCCTCGACGGAGCTCTTCTCCGTGCCTCTCCAGGATGCCTTTTCGACGTGGCCACCCGCGGTGGGCGTCCGCGAGGTGCACTTCCCTCTCGTCGGACCGGTCGCCGTCGCGGAGGGAGAGCCGAAAGAAGTCGCCTTCGCCGCCATCGACCCTTCGCCGGGCGAGACCGTGCTCGGTCGCTTCGAGCCGGAAACAAACGGGGCGACGTTTTCTGGCCTCGACGTGTTCGAGACCCCGGTCGCGCTCGAAAGGGTCTCGCTCGATGGATTCGTCTTCATGGGGGAGACGCAGAACATCCTCGGCATCTATTCCGTGTCGACGGTGGTCGCGCCCCCCCTCGTACGGCCCCTCGGCTCGCTGGGCGGCGCCGACCGACCCCTCGCCGCGGAGATCGAAACGACGGGAGTCGCCGGTTGGGTCGTCAACACCAGCGACCAGCCGCTCGACGACTGCGGGGAGCCCGACGTGCCAGGGCCCCCCCGCTACGCCAATCTTTGGCGTTACAGCGTTGGCGACGTCACGCCGGTCGCCGCCCTCGAGTTCTTCGAAGACCTCGACGACATCGACGTCGCGGTGGGCGCGTCGGGGGTCTGGATGGGGGTGGGGGATACCCAAGGTCGGTACGCGGTGCTCGAGGTCGCCCCGCCCGATCCACCCGACCTGCAGGCGGTGCTCGTCACCGAGCCGATCGGGGGCGTCTACGATCTGGCCGCGATCGTGGACGCGGCGCTTCTCGTCGGGGCCTTTTCGAACCCGGCGCTGCCCGAGGACCCGCTGCGGGTGACGCTGGTGTCGGGCGACGGCGAGCGCGCCTCGCTGGTCGCTTCGCCCGAGACGGGGCCCGCCGCCTCGGGCCCGACCGTTCTCGTCGCCGAACGGAGTGCGCTCATCGCGTGGAGCGGTGGCGCCGGGACGATTTGGGTGGGCCGCGTCTCGTGTGTCGACGACCCAGGCTGACCCGTCACCGCGTCGCGGGGCAATGGGCGGCTTCGATCCGGTGCAACTGAAACTGCCGCGAGGTGCGCAGGTCGAGGTCGAGGCAATTCAGCATCGTCGTGGTGCGCTCCAAAAGCACCTGCTCGATGCGCACGCGGCGCTGCGTTCTCCCGTGCGAGCCGTTGTAGGTGATCGACAGGGGGAGGTCGTGAACCCACGCCTTCTCGACGGCGGCGCGCACATCCGGCGGCGGGGCACGCGCCGGGACGCCGATCCACGCCAGGCTTTCGGCCAGTCGCGCCACCTCGCGCTGCTTTGGTTTGGGCAGCGCCGCCTGAACCTTGTCCGTCGCGGCGCGGAGGGTATCGACGAAGGGAAGGATCCGCGTGTGGCCGAGCCAGCGGCCGGCAGCGACCAGGACCGCCGCTTCCCGCGCGGTAAAGTTCACCGGCGGCATCGAGTAGGCGTGGTCGAGCGCCAGCCCGCCCCCGCGACCCCGTTCGCCGTGGATGGGTAGCGACGCGCGGCGGAGGGTGTCGAGGTCGCGGTGAATGGTACGCACCGACACCTCGAAGCGCTCGGCGAGGGCGTCGGCGGTGATGCCGGTGCGTCGGGCCCGGAGCAACTCGGCGAGGGCGAAGAGGCGGTCGGCGCGCTTCACGACTTCATCTGGTTCCCGGCCTCGACGCCGAGCTCGGGCGGGCCAAGCAGGCCCCCTGCACAAATCTGACATACAGCTGACATTTGCTCGTGGGAAGGTCTTGGCCTCAACGAAACGGAGAATTTCGATGCCTCACACGATGACCAATCCCGCTGATCTTCACGACCCGACCCCTTGGGGTTACGCCCACACAGCTTCGGTGCCGGCCGGCACCGAGCTCGTCTTCATCTCGGGCCAGTACGCGTCCGATGAAGAGGGCCGGGTCACCTCCCCCGACTTCGCGGCCCAGGTCGAACGCACGCTCGACAACGTGCGACGGGCGCTCGCGGCGCATGACCTCGAACCCGCCCACGTGGTGCAACTCCGGACGTACGTGGTCGACCACGACGTCGAGAAGCTCGGCGCCATCACCGCGGCCGTGGCGGCGATGTGGCCGGGGAAACCGCCGACGCAGACGTTGATCGGCGTCGCCCGGTTGGCGACCCCGGAGGTCCTCTTCGAGGTCGAGGCGGTCGCGGCGCGACCCTGATCCGCCGCCCCCTCGACCGCGTCTCCCTCCCGCCGCCCGCGAACGCGTCAGCTGACAGCCGGACGCGCGTGAGGTAGCGAGAGGGCGGGATGAGTGAAAAGACCTGGCGGACGTCGCCCGACCACGAGAACACGGGCTGGCCGAAAGGCGTGCCGTACATCGTCGGCAACGAGATGTGCGAGCGCTTCAGCTACTACGGGATGCGCGCGATCCTCACCGTGCATCTCGTGGCGCTGTACCAGCTGACCGGGGCCGCCGAGGACGTCGCCAAGGGGGAAGCGACGAGCGCGTACCACCTCTTCGCGGGCGCCGTCTACGCGTTCCCGATGCTCGGGGCGATCCTCGCGGATCGCTACTGGGGCAAGTACAAGACGATCCTCTGGCTCTCGTTGATGTACTGCGTCGGCCACGGGGTGCTCGCCATCGCCGACATCCCCTCGGACCCGTCGACGCGCCTGAACCTCGTTTACCTCGGCCTCGGCTGCATCGCGGTCGGGGCGGGCGGCATCAAGCCGTGCGTGTCGGCGAACGTGGGCGATCAGTTCGGTCGCGGCAACTGGAACAAGGTCCAGGCGATCTACCAAATCTTCTACTTCAGCATCAATTTCGGGTCGTTCTTCGCGACCCTGCTGATCCCGTGGATCCGCGGCGACGGCACCGTGTTGTGGCGGACGTCGCTCGCCTTCGGCATCCCGGGCGTCTTGATGGGGATCGCGACGTTCTTCTTTTGGCTCGGACGCGACAAGTTCGTCCACATTCCCCCCAAGCATCCCGATCGGCTCGGTCGCCTCGACACCATCGCCGGCAGTTTGCTGTTTCTCACCATCGGACACTTGTTCGTCACCCCGGCAGATTGGGGCTGGCCGATCCGGATCGTGATCTCGGTCGTCTTTCTCGGGGCGGGCCTCGCCGTGTTCCAGCACCGACAGGGACTCGCGCAGGACGACGGCTTTCTCGCCATCGTCATCTACAACCTGCGCGCGAAACTCACCGGCAAGATCGACGGGGCCGCGTCGCGCGAGCGCGACGAAAACGAGGATTCCGACAGCCCCCTCGTCACGAGCGCGTTCTGGTCGAACTTCTGGGACCCAGCCATCAAGCGGTTTGGCTTGGAGGCCGCCGAGGGGCCGCACGCCGTCTTCAAGGTGGTCACCATCTTTCTGTTCATCCCCGCGTTCTGGGCCATTTTCGAGCAGCACGGCTCGACGTGGATCCTCCAGGCGCAGCAGATGGATACGACGATGTTCGGGATCGAAGTGAAACCCGAGCAGGTATCGGCGGCCAATCCGCTCATGGTCATGGCGTTGATCCCGACGATGAACGTGCTCTACCGCCTGTCGGAAAAGTTCGTCGGCTTCAAGTGGACACCGCTTCGGCGCATGGTCATCGGCCTCATGATGGCGGGCGGCTCGTTCGCGATCGCGGCGCTGATCCAAAACGCGATCGACGGCGCCCCCCCGAAGACCGTGAGCATCTGGTGGCAGGTCGTGGCCTACCTCGTCCTCACCACCAGCGAGGTGCTCGTCTCCATCACCGCCCTCGAGTTCGCCTACACCCAGGCGCCCAAGTCGATGAAGTCGGTCGTGATGGGCCTGTTCCTGCTCACCGTCACCCTCGGCAACGTCTTCGTGACGGGGCTGGTCCACGCGAAGGACGCGATGGCCGGTCTCCTCGGGCGCCCCTTCGGAGAGGCGGAGTTCTTCTGGTTCTTCTGTTGGACGGCCGTCATCGTGGGCGCCTTGCTCGGGGTCCGCGCCTACTTCTACGAGCAGCGCGACTTTGGTCAGGATTGACTGGGGTCAGGATTGACTGGGGTCAGGATTGACTGGGGTCGCGGCGCCGCGCGCGGCCGCGATCGGGCGTTGACCCTCGGGCGGGGAGGTGTACCTTTGTCGCATGGGAGTGCGACAATTGTCCGAGGCGCCGGTGCGGCCGTTTCGCCTCGGCGCGACGCCCTCGTCGCTGGCGTGGCGGGTGTTTCGGGTGCCGACGGTCGAAAGCGATCCGGTCCGGGTGCGGGAGGCGGTCGCGCGGGGCGTGACCTTGGCCCGCGTCAAAACGGTTGCGGCGGCCTACGGCTTCAATCAGGCCGAACTCGCCGCGCAGCTCGGGCTCACGGTGCGAACCCTCGACCGTAAGCGCAAGGCGGGGGAGCGGCTCGGGGCCAAGGCGTCGGACAATCTCGCCCGCTTGGTTCGCGTCTTCGATCGCGCGGTCGAGGTGCTCGGGGAGGAAGGGCGCGCCGGGCGGTGGCTGCAGACGGCCAACCCGGCGCTGGGGGGAGATGCGCCCCGCGCGTGGCTCTTCACCGATGCGGGGACGACGGAGGTGCTACGCGTCCTCGGGAGGCTCGAGCACGGTGTCTTCTCGTGAGGTGTCTTCTCGTGAGGTCCGAGCGTGGCGTTTTTGCGATCGGCGATGGGCTCCGACGCCGTTGAGCGGCGAGGGCGCGCGCCGCTACGGGGGGCGCTGGAACGGGCGCGGTACCGCCATTGCGTACACGGCCGAGAGCCGGGCGCTGGCCATTCTCGAGGTCCTCGCGCACACGACCGCCCAGGATGCCCCGACCACCCACGTCGCGATCGAGGTCACGATACCGGGAGCGCTGGTCGTCACGCTCGATGCCGCGACGCTGCCGTCCAACTGGCGCGCTTATCCGGCGCCCCCCGCCCTCGCTCGCTTCGGTGACGAGTGGGTGCGTGAGGGGGCGAGCGCCGTCCTCGGGGTGCCCTCTTCCCTGGTCCCCGCCGAGCGAAACTACCTCATCAACCCCCATCATCCCGACGCCGGCGCCATCGTCACCGGCCCCCCCGAGCCCGTCGTTTACGACCCGCGCCTCTTCGGAACCGCTTGACCGAACCTCGCTCGTCGGCGCCGTCGATAAGTCCCCGCAGCGTCCTAGCCTAGCTACCTTCCCAAGGGTTCGCTCCGTCTCGACTCGCCCCGGGTCGGGCGTCATCCACCCCGTGAATGAGCTTGTCTGCATCTCGAATTGGCAGGCGGCCGCACCGACGCCCATGTTCGAGGCATCGGAACGATTCACCATACCGAAAAGGATGACCCCATGAGCGAGCAAGAGATCAAAGCTCTGACCCAGAAATGGTCGAACGGCTGGGACGTCGGCGATCAGCCTTTCGACGGCGACGTCTTCCGCGAGATTTTCGCGCCGGGCGAGGGCGCCATCGCGGTCTTCGACAACGTCGCCGGCGGCATCGTCGAGATCCGCAGCGTCGAGGCGTACATCAACACCTGGCGGCCCTTCATGGCGCCCATGACCCAGTGGAACGTCGTCCTCGAAGATCTGGAGGTCCGCGTCTCGGGCGAGATGGCGGCGACCAGCTTCAAGATCCGCGGCACCGACACGCGCGGCCCGGACGGCGCACCCGTCCCCTTCCTGCAACGCGGCACGCATGTCTGGGCACGCTCAGCTGAGCATGGCTGGCGTCTGGTTCACGAGCATCTGACCGCCTACTCGGAGGACGAGCGGTGAAGGCTTTCAGATGACCTGTCCTCGTGCGAGGCCGCGCCGATGGCGATACGGTCGTGGAAGCCGGCGGTAGCCGTCGCGGCGACGACGGGTTGCTGACCCTCCGGCGCGGGAGCATACGCTTGGGTCGCCCCGGCTCGATCCCTTCATTGGCGAGGAAGTGCGGGAGGCTTGGCGTTGCCATGACGAATCCGATGGCGATGACCCGGGAAGCACTCTTCACGTTGCACGAGCGGTCGCGAGCCGGAGCCGTCGGCCACATCCCGTCGAAAGAAGACCGGCTTGCCGAGCGCCTTGCGCAGCATTTTCTGCGGTTGCCCGCGACGGCACAGGACGAAGTTCGAAGTCTCGTCAGCGTGGACTTCGGGAGGGTCCTCTTGGTTTTTGGTTCTCGACTCGCCGTTTGGGCCGCCCGCACGAAAGACCGAAACAAGTTGGTCGCGGCCGTCACGCTTCACGCGATCGAAGACTTTCGATTCGACGCGCGCGAAAACTACCGAGAATTTTCAATCATCGGCGACGCGTGTGAGCGGGTCGGCATGACGACGGCTGAGCTCTGGGACCAGACCAAGCACGCCTTCGCGGGTTCAAGCCTGAACCACGCGATGAAGGTCGCGGCGCCGGCGCCCCTTTCGACGATGGGACTCGTTGCGTCGTACGAAGACGGTCACCTCGACTACCGGCCGTTGCGCTAGCCTCGCGGTCGTGATGTCGGCGAGCTCAATCGCCGGCAGCATCAGGGAGACGCTGCCGCTCGAGGCCGAGAAGCTCGCGATACGATCGAGATGGTGTGATCCGTGGGGTGCAAACCGAGGTGTCGACCTCGTCGAGCCGTTTACAGTGTCGGTCAAATCGGTAGATTTGACCGGCCCAAAAAGTAAGGCACCCCCAAGACAATAGAACCGGCTCTGAGGAGCGATGCTCGCCCTCGCCGACTTGTCGGCGAGCATCGCGACAACATCAACGGTTGTGGTCG
>JBCCLB010000084.1:0-27730 GCA_039027095.1 Myxococcota bacterium | reverse complement strand
GTACCGAAGGTCGGACTCGAACCGACACGCACAAAGTGCAACGGATTTTGAATCCGTCGTGTCTACCAATTCCACCACTCCGGCGAGCGCCGAGACGCTAACGCATCTCTTCAGCCCACGCCACCCCACGCCGCGTCGTTGTCGCGCGGACGCTGCTCGTCACCCAGCCCCGAACCGGAGTGGCGACCTCGTTGCGACCTCGCGTCGGGCCTTCTCGGCTACCGGCGACTCGCGGATGGTCTCGGCCCTACCTCGCCGCAGCGATGAGCTCGTCAACCCGAGCGGCGAGCTGGAAAGCGTTTTTCACCACAAAGACCTGGTCTCCCTCCTTGGTCGCGAGTTCGAGCGTGGTGGAGAGGACCTGCCCCTTTCGGGTGATATTGCGCCAGCCGACCGCGAGAATATCGCCAAAGAAAACCTCGCATGGATCGAGCTGGACGTTGACTCGATGTGGTAGGAACACCAGGCGCTGGTTGGTGACGTACAGCCTCCCTCCACGACCCTCGTCCCCGAGAAAGTGATTGGCGCCGAACTCGTCAAGCGCCTCTTCATCGGAGCACGCCTGCCAACTTGGCTTGGGTGCGGTGAGGAGGCGATAGGCGGCAAATCCGGGCAGCGCGGTGAGAACGGCAAACCCAAACCCGCACATCAGGGCAATACCCAGCATCGTTGCTACCGTGCCGGCGTCACCGCCCGTCTGTGCCGTGACCAGCGACACGAGGTAGCCACCCCACGCCAGCGAGGCGAGGATGAAGGGCAGCACCACGAAAGGCTGCCGAAAGAGATACAGCGCCGACCATGCGCCAGGTCCCGCGAAGTGGCGGTCGGGGAGTTGTTGCGCCACGAAAGCAGAGTACCACCGTTTCATTGGGGGTCGCGTCAGCCGATGGTCGGGCGAGGGTTGGCGCCACGGTTCAGGCACCGACCGCAGGCGAGCGAGGCGAAGCGTGCGAGCCAGTCCCGCGGTCGTGCCGTCCGCGGCTTGCGCCTCAGTCCTCGAGCGTGAGGCGGCCGTAGATGTCGTAGGTCGTTCGCTCGCCGTACGTTCCCTCTTCCAAGAGCAGCCGTTGCGGGGGCCGGGGCGGCGTCATGAGGCGTGCTCGTCGCTTCTTCGCGATCGCGCGCAGTTGGGCGATCGCATCGGTGAGATCCCCGTCGCCCATCTTCTTGTTGAGCGTCTCGTCGTCCAGCGGGTGGAAGTCGAACGTGTCGACGTCGAACCCCTGTTCGAGCGCACGCTCGTCCAGCCCGACCTCGTCCCACGTCATCGGACCCGCGTTCCGGGGCGCCTCTTCGAAACGGGGGTGAGGCGCGCCGAGAAGGGCGAGAAGCAGAAACTGGATGAGCTGTTGCACGGGACGTTTTCCTCCGGATTCACAAGGAAGGAGTGTCAGAGCCCGCGCCTGTGAACGAAAAAATCGGGTCCCTCGTGATTATCATACGGTTGTAAAATATCTCCCGAGACGAAAATGTTAGGAATGTTCGAGGTTTGGCGATATGGCTAGAAGTAGATGGGCACGTCAAAAAAGATCCTCTGGAGCACGTCGCTCGCCATGGGGGCTTTCGCCCTCGTCGCGTGCAACAGCATGACCGGCGCCGACCGTTGGTCCGACGACGACGACGACGACGGCGGAGGCTCCGAGGCGAGCGGGCCGAGCGTCGGCGCCGGGTTCACCGTCGGGAACGGAACCGGCGGCGCCATGGGCGTCGGCGGAAGCAACGGTGCGACCATGGCCTCGGGCTCCGCCGGTCAGGGTGCTGGTCCCCCGGCCTGTACGTACCCCTCGGGGCCCTACGGCGTCGGCGAGGGGGAGACCGTGCCCCCGACGCTGAGCTGGGAAGGCTACGCCCCCGGCGCTTCGGCGCCCGGCACCATCACCGCCGAAGACTTCTTCGACTGTGATGGCCAGCGAGGAATCCACGCGGTGATCGTGGACTCCTCGCAATATGGGTGAAGCGCTTGCTCCGCGATGGCAGGTGGCCTCGCAAGTGAAATCGCAAACTGGAACAGCCAAGGGCTCGGCATCCAGGTCATGACCCTTCTCCTCAACAACCAAAGTGGGGGGCCCGCCGATGCCGCGGGTGCCCTCACCTGGCGCGACAACTTCAGTCTCACTGAGGCGTATGTTGCCGCGGACAACAGCTTTTCAATGGTGCCCGCGGGCCAAAGCAGCATCGGCACGCCGATGCTCACGGTCATCGACCCTCGGACCATGACGGTCGTCCTCGTGCAACAGGGTTGGGGCGGTAGCCATCCTCCCGAGCTGACCCAAACCGCCAGCGCCAACCGGTAGCAACCCCGCCCGCCGGTGGCGCCGTCCTTCGCGATGCCTCGAACCCCTCGATGGGCGCTCGCGCTCTTGATGCTTCCGTCGCCGCTCGCGTGCGACGGCGCGACACGGCTCGACCCCCCACCCGATGACGGGATCTACGGGTTCGCGAACGGCTGCTACGCGCTCGAGGGCGCCGACGGGGAAGGCCGTTTGGGGTTCGCCGTCCCGGACGTGGACGGGCCCGGGTACGTGTTCACCGGGCGCGACGCCGCGCGCGCGTCGCGGTTCACCATGCGCCCGTCGGACCTCGGTACGTACCTCCTCTACGACCGCTTCCGGCAGTATCTCGTGGCGCGACCCGAGGAGGGAGAGGGGACGTCGTCGTTTCAGTTGGTGCGCACCGACACGCTCGAGACACCGCTGTCGCGGCAGGAAGATGGGTTTCGCTCACCGGCCGAGTGGGAACTCGAGGTCTCGGCCCGAGAGCCCGAGCGATACCAGCTGAAGCACTACCAGACCGGCCTCTACCTGACGCTCGACGGCCTCACCGACGACCTGGGCGAGGCGGGAATCTTCACTCCCGTTCCTCAGTCCAACTGCGCCGCTTACCCCGAGCTCGGTTTGGATGCGACGGGAGAGGTCGTCCCGAGGGACTGGCCCGATGGCGACCTTTTCGGCATCGCGGAAGTGCACTCCCACATGTTCACCAACGCCTCCTTCGGCGGGGGGAGCACGTTTCACGGCGCGCCATTTCACCGACTCGGCGTCGAGTATGCGTTGCCCGACTGCGCCCCTTGGCACGGAGACGGCGGAAACCGCGACGTGGTCGGGTTTTTCTTCGACGGTGACGCCGACTTCGACCTCGAGGGCCTCATTCCCATCCTGCTCACCGGCGAGGCACCCGGTTTCAATCATGCCACGGCGGGATATCCCGAGTTCACCGACTGGCCCAATGCGTGGTCGAAAGCCACCCATCAAACGATGTATTACCGCTGGATCGAGCGGGCGTACCTCGGAGGACTGAGACTCGTCGTCCAGCACGCCACCGGAAACTCGGTGCTGTGCGATCTCGTGGCTGGGATCGACGCGCAGGTGCCGCTCTATTCGTGCAACGACATGGTGAGCGTCGACCGACAGATTGAAGCGACCCGGGCTCTGGAGCGCTACATCGACGCGCAGCACGGAGGGCCGGGCCGGGGTTGGCTACGTATCGTCACGTCCCCCTCGGAGGCCCGTGCGGTCGTACGCGACGGCAAGCTCGCCGTGGTCCTGGGGATCGAGATCTCGAATCTCTTCGACTGCTTTCTCACCCCTCGCGATGGCTTCGAGCGGTGCCGCGAAGAGGACGTCCTCGACCGGCTGACCTTCTACCAGGACCTCGGGGTGAGCGTGATTTTTCCTGTCCACAAGTTCGACAACGGATTCAGCGCGGGGGACGGGCAGGGTGGGATCATCGAGATCGGCAACATCGCTAACACGGGTCACTACTCGAGCTTCATCGAGGATTGCCCGGGCATCGACACGGCTTTCGAGGGGGACGAAGTCACCTTTGGTGGTCTCAACCGGCCTCGAGACGACTTTGACGCGCCGCCGGTCATCGACGTGACGCGCTTCCGTGAAGCTCCGGTGGGAACGCTGCTCCCCTTGATCGAGGATGTCGAGCAGCCCTCCCTCGAGGGGGCTTGGTGCCAACGGCACGGACTGACCCCATTGGGCGAGACGCTGATGGAAGAGATCATGCGCCGGGGCATGTTGGTCGACATCGCGCACATGCCCGAGCGCTCGATGGACCGGGCCTACGAGCTGCTGGACGACAACGCCTACCCTGCGCTCAAGACGCACGGGAGCAGCAATCAAGGGCGGCTCTACACCCACGGGGGCATGAAGGGCTCGGGCTTTGGCCGGTGTGCCGATCCCGACCGGCGCGGCGCGCTGGGCGACCGCCTCCGCAATGACATCGCAGACCGCGCCGCGGCCGGTGTTTATGCCTCCGAGGGGCTCAAGTTCGACCTCAATGGGTTCGCCGGCGGCCCTCGGCCACGCTTTGGTCCCGACAGTCGGTGCGACGCCCCCCAGGAGAACCCGGTGACCTATCCGTTCACCTCGTACGACGGCTCGGTGACGTTCTCACCCCCGCAACTCGGTGAGCGGGCCGTCGACTTCAACGAGGAAGGCATGATCCACATCGGCCTCTTGCCCGAGTTGATCGAAGATGCGCGACGGGACGGGGTGACGGACGAAGAGCTCGAGCCGTTGTTTCGGTCGGTGGAGGCGTTCGTACGGATGTGGGAAGCGGCCGAAGCGCGCGGCGCGGCGCTTCGTTGAAGACGGACGGATCCGCTCCGGCGGGGCCGGAGCGGGACGCGACGTCACTCCGCCGGCACTTTGACCGCCTGGTTGGCGGGCAGTTCCTTGAGGTAGACATCCATCTGCGGGTACGGAATCCCGATCTCCGCTCCGTCCAGCTCGGCCTTGATCGCCTCGATGGTTTGCTCCCAAACGGCCCAGTAGTCGCTGGCCTTGCACCAAATGCGGAGCTGCCAGTCGACCGACGAACCACCGAGGCCTTTCAGAAACACCTGGTGCTTCTCGTCGTCGAGCTTGCTCTCGACCGCCTTGACTGCCGCCTCCAGCTTTTCACGCGTCGCCGGAATGTCGGCGTCGTACGAAGCGCCCACGTCGATGTCGACGCGTCGCTTGTCGTGAAAGCTGATGTTCTCGATGGTGCCGCCCGCGACGGCGCTGTTCGGCACGATGATCCGTCGGTTGTCGAGGGTGTCGAAAGCGCAGGTGAACAGGCCGATCTCGTTGATGACGCCGAGGACGTCCGCGACCTTCACCACGTCGCCAACCTTGAAGGGTCGGAACACCAGCAACATGACCCCGGCGGAGAAGTTGCCGAGGGTGCCCTGGAATGCGAGCCCGATGGCGAGACCGGCGGCACCGATGACGGCCGCAAAAGAGGTCGTGTCGATGCCAAAGACGCTAAGGCAGGCGAGTACGACACCGAGCACAATACCCCAGCGAGCGAGTTGTCCGAAGAAGCGCGAGAGCGACTTGTCGAAGTCCCGCTTCTCCAGCGTCTTGGTCACCCGCTGGCCGATCTTTCCCGCGATGCGGAGACCGATCCACAGGAGCAGGAGAACCGCGATGACTTTTCCGCCGAACGCAATCACTAGCGGGGCAACGCCGGCGATGGCCGTTTTGATGCTTTCTGGGTTCATGCTGCGGTGCATCCCGCATCGACGCACGCGCCACAAGCGATGGACGCACCTAAAAGTTTATAGCG
Source organism: Myxococcota bacterium (assembly GCA_039027095.1). Classification (GTDB taxonomy): domain Bacteria; phylum Myxococcota_A; class Polyangia; order Polyangiales; family Polyangiaceae; genus JAPYTK01. Next base: position 22,168 of record JBCCLB010000084.1, on the reverse strand, counting down.
ACAACGGTCGGCCTAGGCCGGCGCCTCGGGGCGCCGTAACCTATGGGGATGACAGCTCAAGGTCGTCTGCCAAGCCTCCTCGTCGGCCTCGCCATCGTCGGAGGATGCAACGTCATTTCGGGTGCGGACAGCATCGGATTCGTCGATGACGAAGAAGACGACGTGAACTCGGGGTTCGGGGGCGGCCTCGACGGGGGGGGAACGTTCGGGCCGGGAAGCGACGGCGTGGGCGCCGCCGACGGCGTAGGGGGTGCGTCGACGGGTCCGAGTGGCGGCGGCGAAGACGCGTCGGGACCGTCCACGGTGGGCGGCGGGCCCACGACGACGACCGGCGGTTCGATGACGACGACGACGACGGGGGGCGGTTCCACCACGACCACGACATCCGGCGGTGGGCCCACCTCGTGCGGCGGGGCCGGGCCGGCGACCACCGGCCTCGACGCCGAGGAACAGACGTTCCTCCAACTGATCAACAACTATCGGGCGCAGAACAACCTCGGGCCGCTGACCGCCTGCGTATCGCTCAACCGCGCCGCCCAAGGGCACAGCGAAGACATGCGCGACCAGAATTACTTCAGCCACACGGGGCTCGACATGTCCACGCCTTGGGCCCGTGCCTGCGACGCCTGTTTCGACCTCGGATGCGGGCCGTCGACCGCGATGGCAGAGAACATCGCGGCCGGAAACAGCGGGGCGCAAGCCACGTTCACGCAGTGGCAAAACTCGCCGGGCCACAACGCCAACATGCTGAACGGTAGTTTCAACTACATCGGCATCGGGCGGGCGACGGGAGGGGGCCAGTATGGCGTCTACTGGACCAATAAGTTCGCCAAGGACGACGAGCCCAGCTGTTATTGAACCCGGCTGTTATTGCCCCGCTGTTATCGACCCAGCTGGTTATCGAACAGGGCGGTTACCGACCCGGGGAACCAGGCGGGCGAAGCCGCGCCATGAAGACCTTCGCGCGCTGGGGCAGGCCGTCACAGAGGTAGCGCGCGCGCTGGGCGGACACCGCCGACGCAAATTGGTGACTGGGCGTCGAATTCCCTTCGAGATTGTCGGCACTCAAGGAAAACGTGACGCCGGCCGCCTCGGCGAACACCCACTCCAAGGCTTGCGGCTTCACCTCGACCCGCTCGAACGCCGCTTGCTGCGCGGGCGTTCGACCATCCGGTGCGTACCAATAGCCGTAGTCTGGCCGGAGCCGGCGGCTTCGGCCCGCCAGGCACCAATGCGCCACCTCGTGGAGGGCGCTCTGGACGTAGTCTTCGCGGTACCTGATGACGTGGGGGGCCCGGATGGGGTCGCGCGATGGGGCGTAGACGGGTTCGTCGGCACCACCCCGAAGGACCGTGCAGTGCGACACCCGAAAACACGCATTGAACGCGTTTTCGATCTCCCACGCGGTTCGGCTCATGAGACGCGACGTAGCGCGGTGAGCGCGCGCTGCGAAGGGCACCGGTCCCGCTTCTGCCGCCCCGTGGTACATCCCGGAACGGAATGAGCGGGAGGAGCGAGTGACCGAACGCACGGACACGATCGTCGTGGCGGGACGCGCGTCGGGCCGCCTTGGAGCGCCGGACTTTGCCCGCGAGGTTCACCACGTACATCACCGCTACGCGGCCGAGGTCGTCGGTGCGCACGGGCTCTGTCCTCACATGGCACGCGATCCGCGCCGCGCCTTCGGGACGTTCGTCGTCGTGCTCGACCTCGAACTCGACGTCAACGTCGCGGCGGAAGCGGTCGTGAGCGCCGCGTCGCCCGTCGTTCACGTCGTGTTTCCTCTGGTCGAGGTCGACGTCCGAACCTTCGAGGAGTGGGGCCAAGAAGTGCACCGGGCCGTGGCTCATGTCTTTGGGGCCCGGGGGGAGACCGCACCGGTTCACGCCGCGTTCCACCCGGCGATGCGCGGAGATGCCACCTCGGCGGCGAGGCTCGTCGGGTTGCTCCGCCAAGCCCCGGATCCTTTCCTCCAATTCGTTCCCGAAGGACTCCAGGCGGGCGGCACCCAGTTCATCGACTTGTCCACCTTCGACCCCGAGACGTTCGTCGCGCCCCCGGCCCCGAAGGCCTTCGACAACTTCGACCGGCTTTCTCCCCACGAGGTCGACGCCATTCGTGACCGTATCGCGGCCATCCACCGAGAGCGGGACCTCCGGTACGCTCCATTTCTCGAGGCATGGACGACGCCCCGACGCCGCGCGGAAGGATGATGGCCCCATCCGGGATGATCTTCGCGCTGGCGTTGGCGTTGGCGTCCTGCGCGCCGCGCCCGCCGCCCGGGCGAAAGGCGCCAAGGTTGTCCGTCCCGCCGGAGTTCGTCGCGGCCCCCTCGGCGCCCGCCTCGGTTCCCGAAGTCCCGGTCCCGTCGGACGATCTGCCCTCCCCCGAGGCGTCGGCGGGGCCGGCTGCGGCTCCGCCCCCACCGGTTGCCGACCCGCAGCCCCCGCCCGAGCCCGAAGTGGTGCTGTACCTCGAGACGCCGTACAAGCTCGATGCGCGACCGCCGCCCACGTCTCAGGCGGCGTACAAGGCCGACATCATGGACCGCCGGGAATGGAACCGCGGCGGTACCGGGGCCCTGGCGGCGCCGCTGCCCGGGGTCGAGGGGCACCCGGACCCCCGCGTCATCGTCAACGTCGACGACGTCTCGGGTCCGCTGTCGCCGAAGGGACTGGTGCGGACCGCGCGGAAGTATCACTGGATCAACGTCGTCCGTTGCTATCGGCTCGGCGCCTACAAGGACCGCCACCTCCGCGGCTGGACCCGAGGCGAGATGACCATCGGACGAAACGGTCGCGTGTCGCGCGCGCGTCTTCGGGACACGGAGCTCGCCGATGAAGACGTCGCGCGGTGCCTCATCGACAAGTTGAGAGCGATCGACTTCCCCTCGGCCGGGGGCGCCACCACCGCCTCCGTCGCCATTCGCGTCGGGCCGGGCGATGAGCCGATGCCCCCCCCGAAGGACCTCATCGTCCCGGGAGACGGAACCTTGTCGCTCGAGGCCATGCGGGCGGGCGTCGAAGCCGGCCGCGACGCCATTCTCGAGTGCTATCGCGCGGCGTTCGCCTACGCGCCCGGTCTTTGGGGACGGATCATCCTGCGGTTCGCGGTGAGCGCCCGAGGTGCGACCACCGAGGCCTTCGAGGCGGGCTCTCGGTTTCCCGATGCGCGTACGACCCAGTGCATCGTGCGCGCCGCCCGGAACTTCGCGTTTTCGCGCCCTGACGGCGGCGACATCCGCTTCGTCGTTCCGATCCGCTTGTGGCGGGAGGGGGCCGACGTCGCGCGCCCCGATCCTCCCCGCGACCGGGACCTCGCCGAGCCTCGGGCAATGCCGGTACCCCCCGAGGGATGAACGTGCGTACAATGTCCTGGATGATGCGACATGCGACGGCGCTCGCCGCAGCGGTGACGGTCATGCTCGGTGCGACCGCTGCGAACGCTCAGAAGCCCACGTGGCGAGAACGCGCCGAAGCCCAACAGCGATACCAACAGGGCAAGCTTCTCGTGCGACGCGGCAAGTTCGAGGAGGCGGCCGAGAAGTTCCGCGAGGCCGACGGTAAGGACCCGCAGCCGGCCTACAAGCTGGAACTCGCGCGCATGTTGCTCGAACAGGGCGCCTTCTCCGACGCCAGTGCGTTGCTCGACGCCTGTGAGGAGGCGGCGCCACAGCTCTGGATTCAGAAACAAGCGCAAAAGCAATGCGCGACCCTCGCCGAGGAGGTGGACGAGCGTACCCCCAAGCTTGGCGTGTCGGTGTTCGCACCCGAGGCGAGCCTGGTCACGGTGTCGGTCGACGGCAGCCCGGTCGACCCCGACGCGGGCCCCATCGCCCTCGACCCGGGTGACTACGAGGTCACCGCGGTCGCCGATGGCTACGAAGACTTCCGTCAAACCGTGACGCTCGCTGAGGGCGAAACAGAAGCCATCGAGATCTCACTCACCAAGTCGGTGGTGGTCGTCGAAGACGACGACGAAGCCAGTGGGGGCGGCCTGAGTCCGGTGCCCGCGTACGTCGCCTGGGGCGTGGGGGCGGCGGGACTGGGGGTCGGTATCGGCTTTGGGGTGCTCGCGATTCAATCGACCAACCAAGTGCTGCGCGACTTCGAATGCGTCAACGACAGCTGCCCGCCCGAGGCGGAAGACGACCTCAATGCATCGAAGCTCCAGGGAAACGTCTCGACCGCGGGATTCGTCATCGGGTTTACCGGGGTCGTGGCCGGGACGGTCCTCTTTCTCCTCTCGGGGGACGACGACGAGAAAAGTCCCAAGCAAGACGACGACGACACCGTCGCGGTCCAACCCCTTCTCGGTCCGGGCTTCGTGGGCCTCCAGGGCGACTTCTAGTGGGCCCGTGCTACGGGCCCAGTTCCCGGCTGTGCCCCCGGCCGTGCCCCCGGGCGTGCCCCCGGCTGGACCCCCCTCCGTTCGTCATGCCCGCCCGAGTGCGCTAAGGCTGGCGACATGAGCGAGTTCGACCGAAATCAGGGTCCCGACCTGCGGGCGGTCGTCGACGAGTACCGTCAGTCCATGGGCAACCGACTGCGCTGGGTCGGACCGGTGGCCTTGCTCGTGGTCGTCGTCGGATTGGGCCTCAGCGGCCTCTACAGCGTCGAGCCGGGCGAGGTGGGGGTCGTGCGGACCTTCGGCGAAGAGACGGGACAAAGCGAGCCCGGGCTTCACTATGCGATCCCCATCGTGCAGCGCGTGGATGTCGTCGACATGGCGAAGGTTCGGCGGGAAGAGGTCGGCTTCCGGAGCGGAGCGGAAGGAACGAGCCAGCGCGTCGACGCCGAGGCGCTGATGCTGACCGGCGATGAGAACATCATCGAGGCGCAGATGATCGTCCAGTACGAGGTGCGCGACCCCTCGCTCTTCCTCTTCAAGCTGAAGGACCCAGAAAAGACGCTTCACGTGGCCGCCCAAGTCGCGCTCCGCGGCGTGGTCGGTCAGATGCGGATCACGTCCGCGATCGAAGAGCTTCCCGACACGGTGGCGCCCCTGATGGAGGACGTCGAAAAACCCGCGGTCGCTCCGGAAGACGGTGAGGGGGCGCCGGAAGACGGTGCCGAGAAGGTCGACGAGAAAAAGGATGACCCCGCCGAGGCGCCGACCGAACCGGCAGCCCCCGATGGTGCGCCCGCCGCGGACCAAGACGGCGGCGACGCCCCCGCGCGGGACCCGCTCGACGACATGGACCCGTCGACCGACATTCTCACGAAGGGCCGCGAGCGGGCGCAGCTGCTGACCAAACGAAAGCTGCAGGAGCTGATGGATCTCTACGAAAGTGGTCTCTTGATCACCGAGGTCAAGCTGCAGGTCGTCGATGCTCCCGACGAGGTCAAGGACGCATTTCACGACGTGGTTCGGGCTCGGGAGGAGCGCGAGCAGCTCATCAACAAGGCGCGCGGCTACCGAGAAGATCGCGTACCGAAAGCGCGAGGCGAGGCGCAAAAAATCATTCGCGCCGCCGAGGGCTACCGCCAAGAGCGGGTCCTGCGCGCCCGCGGCGAAGCGAGTCGCTTCGCGGCCATTCTCTCCGAGTACAACAAGGCGCGCGGCGTGACCCGCGAGCGTCTCCATCTCGAGACCATCGAGCGGGTCCTCCAGCAGGTTCCGAAGAAGGTCTACATCGACGAGGGGGTCAGCCGGAACGCACTGCCCCTGCTCAACCTGAACCAGGGAGCGAACCTCACCGCCCCAGGAGCTACGAAGTGAAGCGCTTCATCCCTCTTCTGTTGCTCCTCGTCGGCTACCTCGGCTTTTCATCGCTGATCTTCGTCGATGAGACCGACCACGTCATCATCACCCAATTCGGCGAGTTCAAGCGCACCATTTCGGAGCCGGGACTGGGCTTCAAGGTGCCGTTCACCCAGACGGCGACGCGACTCGAAAAGCGTATCCTCGCCAGCGACGCGCCCCCCGAGGAGTACCTGACGGAAGACAAAAAGCGTCTGCTCGCCGACCCCATCACGCGCTGGCGTATCGTCGACCCGCTCGAGTTCTACACGTCGGTCAAGACCATCGCGGAGGCGCAGCGGCGCCTCGACGACATCGTGCTGTCGGAGCTCCGCCAAGAGCTCGCCAACAAGACCATGGGCGAGATGGTGGGCAGCGCGCGCGGCGGGATGATGGCCGCGGTGACGGAGCGCACGCGGCTCAACGCTCAGAAGTTCGGCATCGAGGTGGTCGACGTGCGCATCAAGCACCTCGATCTGCCCAAAGAGGTTCAGCAGTCGGTGTTCGCCCGCATGAAGGCGGAGCGCGAGCGCCTCGCGAAAGGGTACCGCGCTCAGGGTCAAGAAGAGAGCGACAAGATCACCTCGCAGACCGACAAGGAGACCCAGATCATTCTCGCGCAAGCGCGAAAGCGCGCTGAGGAACTTCGTGGCGAAGGCGACGCGGTCAGCACGAAGATCTACGCCGAAGCCTTCGGCGAAGATCCGGAATTCTACTCCTTCATTCGCAACCTCGAGGTCTACGAGAAAGCCCTCGACGATGACGCCACGGTGGTCATGTCAACCGGCAGCGAACTCTTCCGCTACTTGGACCAGCCGGGAAAGGCTCCCGCCCGTAAAGCCGCAGCCGCCCCCTGAGCCAAAGGGTCACCGGTCGAAGCGGTCGAGGTGGCTGCAGGGTCGCGACGCGGATACACTCGTCACCATGGCCCATTCGGAACGTCCGGGACACCCGGAGGGTGGAATCCGCCCCGAGGACATTCCCATCCCGGACGTGTCGAAGCTCATCACCGAGGACGACACGCCGGTGGACAATCTTCTGTCCGAAAAGCAGATGCGGCTGCTGACCGAGCCGCTTTTCTCGAACTGGTCGCCTCCCGACGGGAGGGTCTTATTCTTGGCCGCGAACGTGGGCGTCTTTCCCGCACCCGAGAACAATCCGTTGGTCCCCGACGTCTTTTTGAGCCTCGACACGGCCCCGAAGACGCCCATGAGCGAGAAGAAGAACCGCTCATACTTCGTGTGGGAACACGGCAAGCCTCCCGATGTGGTCATCGAGGTGGTGTCGAACCGCGAGGGAGGGGAGCTGTCACGCAAGCTTCGAGGTTACGAGCGTATGCGGATCTCGCACTACATCGTCTACGACCCATGGCGCGAGCTCGGGGATGCCCAGCTGACGCGGTTCGAGATGCATGCGGGCGCGCTCGTGATGGCGGAAGGACCCTTCGTCAGACCCGATTTCGACCTGTCGTTGGTCCATTGGACAGGGCGTTACGAGGGGGAGGACGCCGATTGGCTTCGCTGGGCGCGCGCCGATGGCACGCTCATTCCGACGGGCGCCGAGGCAACGGTCGAAGAAAAGCAGCGGGCGGAGCAGGAAAAGCAGCGGGCGGAGCAGGAAAAGCAGCGGGCGGAGCAGGAAAAGCAGCGGGCAGAGCAGGAGAAGCAGCGGGCGGAGGCCTCGCGACGTCGGGCGGACGAGCTGGAGGCAAAGCTCAGAGCGCTGGGGATCGACCCGGACGCCTGAGCGGCAGGCCTCACTCACGCTCCGCGAGTCAGGTCGGCCAGCCGGCCGAGACCTCGGGCCCCGAGGCGAAGGGTACGGGTGAGGGCGCGCCCCCGGGCGGTGAGGGCGGGGGGCTCCGCCGACGCCGCCGGGGTTTCGATAAACGCATCCAACCAGGCTTCGACTGGAGGTCGGGCGAGCACGCCGCCCAGGGAGAAGAGCACCAAGTCGTCCACCCCCGTGGCCTGCGCGATGGCGACGTCCTCCGCGAGCTCTCGGTGGTCGCGATAGGTGGGCTCATCGCCGAGGGCCCCTCGCCCGACGCACCCCAAGGAGACCGATGCTTCGTTTCCGAAACGCTGGCGCGCGCGGCCGCACCACCAGGAGAGGAGGCCCAGCGCGTCATCACGGCGGCATAGCCCGCGGCCGTAGCCCTCGATGAGGCTCGTATAAATCATGGCATTGAACCGCGCGGGAAGGTCATCGACGGGCGTACCGAGGAAGCGTTGCCAGCCCGCGGTCGCGGAATCCTCGAGAATGAGGGGAAAGGCCACCGCCAACACCTCGAGTTCTCGGTCTCGAAGCTCGTGGCATAGCGCCGTGAAGGTCTGCACGGCTTGAAGATGGCGGTGGTGCGACCTCCATCGAGCCGCGATCGCCCTCGGATCGAGGCGGAGGAGGCCCAGAAGCTCATCGTAAGGCGGCTCGAGATCGATGGCGACGGCATGGGGGAGTCGGGGAAGACGGTCGAGGGTGTCGACGACGAACCCTTTGAACGCCGCCGCGTTGCGGGCACTCGGCCACCGCCCCTCCGCGTCCGCAAGCATGGGCCAGAGGGTAACGCGCAGTCCGTCGTCGCGAAGCACCGCCAAGGTCCGACCGAGGTCGTCCCCCGAGGAGGGCGTGACGGCCACGTGAATGCCGATCCCCCGGGTGGCGAGCACGTGGCGAACGGCCGGGTGGCGCAGCGTGCTGTAGGGCACGAACTCGGACCACACCGCGCGGGACATGGGCCGGGCGTCAGGGGACGCAGAACGACAGCGCCCCCGGGACGACTTCGATGTCGAGGGGAAGCGAGCCGAGGGGCTCGCCGTCGACGTCGAGAGGGAACCGGGTGGATGCGTCGCCGAGTTCGACTCGAATCTGGCGGGCCCGTTGCACGAGCACGTCGGGATTGTCGACGTGGCGCCCGCGATAGATCGACAGCGTCGAGAGGGCGAATTGGAGCTTGGGCGCACTGCCGAGAGAGACGACGTCAAACCATCCGTCGTCAGGCTCGGCCATGGGCGCTACTTCCATCCCGCCGCCGAAGAATCGGCCATTGCAGACGGCGATGAGTCGCGTGTCGACGGCGAGTTCGCGCACGTCGTCGGTGTCTGGATCGAGGGTGACTTTGAGGGCGCCGACCTCGTTGTTCATCAGCGCCTTGACGCTTGCGGAGAGATAGGCAGCCTTTCCGCCGAAGCGCTTATGCGAGGTCGCCACGTACTCGTCTACGAGTCCGCCCATGCCGGCCGAGAGAATGTTGATGAAGTGACCGCTCGTCGCCTCGCCATCTCTATCGCGATAGGTCATTCTTCCGATGTCGACCCGCCGCGTACGGCGTCGCGCCATCGCGAGGCAATACTGGTCGAGTCGGTGCACGAGCCCGAGCGACTTGCGAAAGTCCCCGCCGGTACCCTGCCCCACGAGGCCGAGCGTGGGACGAGCGTCAGGCGCGACGGAGGCCGCCATGATCCCGTTGACGACCTCGTGCACCGTGCCGTCGCCCCCGACCACCACGACCAGGTCGCGATGGGCTTCCGCCGCTTCGCGAGCGATGGTGACGGCGTGGCGCGGGCCCTCCGTCGGGGCCATCTCGAGCGGGCCGAGATAGCTCTCGACGACCCGACGAATGTCGGCCGCATGCTTGCCGGCCCGGCCCCCTTCCGCCTGCGGGTTCAAGATGACGAGTGGTTTCATGACCGGTGCGGGAGGGTCGTAGCCCTAGCCTGCACCGAATGGAACCGGCCTCAATTCAGCTCGGCCGTGACCAGGTGCGCCAAGTCGCGCGTGTGTGGGTCGTCGATGCCGAGCTGCTGCAGTGCGTCGTGAAGCCGCAGCAGATACTCCCGGTTGGGCCCGCTCGGGCCCGAGGCTTCCAGAATTTGGGCTGCGATCTCCGTCAACGGAGCGTCACCGAGGAAGTTGGGGTTGTCCTCCCGTGCGACGTACACGAGGGCGCGAGCGAACACCGTTCCCGTCTCATCGTGGACGTTCAGCCGGTGACGCTCGTACCCCCCCTTCTCCCGGTGGTCGAGCCGGGCGAGCACCGCCTCGGTGTCGGCTCGAGGGACCCGGTAGGCGGCGCCACCGGTACGACCCTCAGCCTGGGGAACGAGGGTGAGGACCCGTCCCGGTGCGCCGGGCACGCCGCGATGGTCGGTCGAACCCTGCCAGAAACGCCGTACGAAGCCTCTGATGTAGCCCGGGACCCGGGCCTCGTGGGGAATGTCCGGACGCCAGATGAGCGACCCGTAGCCGAAGACCCAGAGCGCGTCGGGGCCCAGTGCGTCGGGGCCCAGTGCGTCGGGGTCGTTCATGGCCTCCTCCGGCCGAAACGAAACCGGCGGAGGGAGAGGGCGTTCAAAACGACGCTCACGCTCGAGAGCGCCATCGCGGCCCCCGCGAAGACTGGACTCAAAAGGCCCAGCGCCGCGAGCGGCAGGCCGGATACGTTGTAGGCGAAAGCCCAGAACAGGTTCTGGCGGATCTTGCGTCGCGTCGCCTGAGAGAGCTCGATCAGGTCGGCGACGCCGCCCGGGTCGGGCCGGAGAAGAACGACGTCCGCGCTCTGAATCGCCACGTCGGTTCCGCCGCCCATCGCGACGCCGACGTCGGCGCGCGCCAGCGCCGGCGCATCGTTGATGCCGTCGCCGACCATGGCCACCGGTCCGTTTTTGGCCCAGCGCGAGACCGCTTCCGCCTTGTCGACGGGCAACACTTCGCTGCGGAGGTCACGGATCCCGACCTCCCGGGCCACGGCTTCCGCCGTCGCTTGGCGGTCCCCGGTGAGCATCGCGACCCTCACCCCCAGGGCGTTGAGTCGTTCCACGGCCCGCGCGGTGCCGCGTCGGGCCGAGTCCGACAGCGCCACGGCGGCTTGGACGGTGCCGTCGAGCGCGACATGAGCCGTCGTCTTGCCGTCGTTGGCCCAGGCCTCCGAGGCACGCGCCAACGGCACGGGGACCTCGATGCCGTGTTCTCCCATGAGCCGCGCACTGCCCACGACGACCTCGACCCCCGCCACGACGGCCCGCAACCCACGACCCGCCTCTGCTTGGAAGTGCTCGGGAGGACGCGCGAAGGACGCCGTACCCCGCCCCTCGTCGGGGCGCTCGAGGCCCATGGCGACCGCGGCGCGGATCATCGCCTGCCCCAGCGGATGTTCGCTCCCGGCTTGCGCGGCGGCGGCGAAGGCCAACACGCGTCGCAACGGGTCATCGGCGTCCCCTTCGAGAGCCTCCGTGGTCGCCGTGCGGCCCTCGGGGGTGGCGAGCGCTTCGACCCTAGGGGAGCCCCTCGTCAGGGTGCCCGTCTTGTCGAACACCACCCGGTGGAGGCGACATGCGCGTTCGAGGGCATCGCCGTCGCGGATGACGATCCCCCGGTGGGCCGCGATCCCCATGGCGACGGCACGCACGGCGGGCGTCGCCAGTCCGAGCGCACAGGGGCAGGCGATGACGAGAACGGACACCGCGCGGAGGGTCGCCTCCGAGATCGGGAGCCCCAACTGCCAAGCGACGACGAAGGTCATGCCGGCCAAGATCACCACCGCGGGAACGAACACCGCGGAAATGCGGTCGACGTATCGCTCGACCTCGGCCTTGGACCCTTGCGCGCCCTCGATGGCGGCGACGATTTGCGCCAATAGGGCGTCGGCCCCCACGCGACGCGTCGCGATGTGCAGTTGTCCCGACCCGTTGACCGAACCCCCCACCACCTCGTCGCCGGGGCCCCGCGCGACGGGGACGCCTTCCCCGGTGATCAGCGAGGCATCGACATCGCTCTCGCCCCTCACGATGACGCCGTCGACCGGGATCCGCTCCCCGGGACGCACCACGACATGGTCGCCGGGGGCGATATCCTCGAGGTCCCGGTCGACCCCTTCGCCGTCCACCAACACCCGCGCCCGCGTGGGGCGCAGCGTCAGCAGAGACCGGACCGCAGACGTGGCCCCCCGTTTGGCCCGCTTCTCGATCGCCTTACCCAGCATCACGAGGGTGATGACCGCCGCCGACGCCTCGAAGTAGAGTGACGGCGGGGCGACTCCTGGCGACGGCTCGTGCGCCAGCAGCGCGGCGACACTGAGCGCGTAAGCGGCGCTCGTGCCGATCGCGACGAGCAGGTCCATGTTGCCGGACCGGGCGCGCAGCGCGGCAAATCCTGCGCGATAGAAACGGGCTCCGAGCAGAAACTGCACCGGGGTGGCGAGAGCGAGCTGGAACATGCCCGGGAGCATCCAGTGGATGCCGAGGGGCCAGAGGAGCATGGGGGCAACGAGCGGGATCGTGAGCGCGATCGCCGCGTAGAGGGCCCAGGGTCGTTCGGACGCCGAGGCCACCGAGGGTCGGTGGGGCGCGGCGACCGCCGCGGAGAAGCCCGCCCGCCGCACCGCATCGATGAGCCGGCCGGGCGTGGTGACCTCCCCGAGGTAGCTAATCCGCGCAAGCTCTTGGGCGACGTCGACACGCGCGGCGGTGACGCCTTTTTCGCCACGGAGGGCGACCTCGATCCGCTGGGCGCAGGTGCCGCACGTCATCCCTTCGAGTTGAAGCTGGGTTCGAGACCGAGGAACGTCGAACCCGGAGCCCTCGATGGCGAGAACGAGGTCGCGCACGTCGGTCGCGCCCGGGTCGAAGCGTACGCGGACGCGCTCGGAGGCGAGGTTGACGCGGGCCTCTCCCACGCCGGGCAACCGCCGAAGCACGCCTTCGATCCGACCGGCGCAGCTTGCGCACGTCATGCCCTCGACGGGCAGAACCACATGCGAGGAGAGGGGGGCGTTCATAACGGGGTGGCCGAGGGTGAGGCGTGGCGTGATGGCCATTGAGAAGGCGCCGTTTCCGCCGGCTCTCCACCGACTTCCGCCGACCCCAGTGCAAGGGTCGTACTACATCGCGAGACGGCGAGCCGCCGCGCGCGCGACCGGGGAACGTAGGCGGTGCGTTACCGTGTCTTACGACAACGACGCATCGCGTTATTACAAGGGGTTACCCGTGGCCAACGGTCGGTGGTCGTGATAGGCGGCAGGGCCCGGACGACGGGGACACTACCGCTCCGTCGCCGTCCTGAATGCCATGTCGATGACGACCCCTGCGTCCGCCCGGCTCGCTCGGACCGATCCACGCCCGTCTCTTCATCCCTCGCGGTTGTTCGCGGGCCAACGCTTCGTCGTCGTCGGGGGAACCGGATTTCTCGGCAAGGTGTGGATCTCGATGCTGCTGCATCGGTTTCCCGAGTTGGGGCACGTCTACCTCATGGTGCGCCCCAAGGGCGACCAGTCGCCCGAAGCTCGGTTTTGGGCCGAGATCGCGCCTTCACCCGTGTTCGATCCCATCCGAGAACAACACCCCGGAGCCGCGTTCGAAGCGCATCTCCGCGACAAGATCACGCCGGTGGCCGGTGATGTGGCCCTTCCCCTGCTCGGCCTCGACGAGGCTTTGGTGGCCGAACTCCGCGGTCGATGCGCGGCGGTCGTCAACGTCGCCGGGGTGGTCGATTTCGACCCGCCGCTCGACGAGGCCCTCGACGTCAACGCGTTTGGGGTGAACAACCTCATCGCCCTGGCCCAGGCCCTGGACGCGCCGGTGATGCACACCAGCACGTGTTACGTCGCGGGGTACCGGACGGGACTCATCGAAGAGGTCGACCCGCGCGACGTACCGTTCCCTCGCGCGGATGGGGCGCCGCGGGGCAAGCTCGTCAGCAAGCCGGAGGGGATCCCGGTCGACCGAAAGCTCGAGCGGTCGCACTGGGATCCACAGAACGAGATCGCCGAGTGCCTCGACGTCATCGAGAGCACGCGCCATCGCTGCGAGGACCAGTTTCGCCAGTCTCTATTCCTCGACGAGGCCAAACGACGGCTTCGCGAGCGGGGTGAGCCGTGTCGGGGGCGGGCGCTCGAGGATGAGCTGGCCGATGTGAAGCGTCGCTTCGTGCGCGACCGACTCATCGAAGCCGGGCAGGAGCGCGCGCTCTACTGGGGTTGGCCCAACATCTACACCTATACGAAGAGCATAGGAGAACAAGTGCTCGCGGCCTCGGGGGTGCCGTTCACCATCGTGCGGCCGGCCGTGGTCGAATCGGCCAGCTTTTATCCCTTTCCGGGGTGGAACGAGGGCATCAATACCTCGGCGCCCTACATCTATCTCGCGCTCAAAGGGCAGGTGCAATTTCCCAACGTCGACGAAGTTCACTTGGACATCATCCCCGTCGACATGGTGTGCAGCGGCATGATCGCGGCCCTCGCCGAACTCGTCGCGGGCGATCACCGTGCGGTTTATCAGTACGGCCAAACCGACACCAACCCGTGCAGCATGCCCCGCTACATGGAGCTCATCGGCCTCTACAAGAGAAAGAAGCTCCAGGACGGGGGGGAGTCGGGCAACCGTCTGCTCAATGCCGTGCTCGCTCGCTTCGAACCGGTGTCGCTCAACAAGGAGCAATACCGTGCGCACGGCGCGCACGCCATTGCTGACGCCGAGCGCAAGCTCGCCGACCTCATCGATGCGGTGGGCGTAGGGCCCGCCGCGCAATGGTTGGCGCCCGCAAGCAAGGCACTCCGCCGGGCGGCCCGCACCGAGGACAAGCTCGGCGACGTCATCGACCTCTTCATCCCGTTCGTCGTCGAATGCGATTGGATCTTTTCTTGCGCCAACACGCGGGCGGCGCTGGCCCGGATGCCGGAGGAGGAGCGCTCCCGATTCATCTGGGAGCCCGAGAAGATCGATTGGCGACAATGGATGTACGAAGTTCACATCCCTGGCATCGAAAAATGGGCCGGGCCGCTCTTCGAGGAACGGCTCAAGCGTGAGCTCAAGCCGACGCGACGCTACGACCACCTTCTCGACCTCCTCGACGAGATGGCCGAGCGCTACGACCACCAAGTGGCCCTCCGTTATCTCGAAGACGACGGCCTCTCGCGGGTCACGTTCATCGAGTGGCGGGAAATGGCGGCGTCCTGTGCGGGGCGGCTGTACGAGTTGGGGGTGCGGCCGGGCGATCGCGTCGTGCTCTCGGGCTACAACCACCCGGCGTGGCCCATCGCGTACTTCGGCATCCTCCGCGCGGGTGCGGTCGCGGTTCCGGTCGACCCCACCCTCAGCGCCCCGCAATTCGCCAACATCATCCGCAGCAGTGGCGCCGCGGCGATCGTGTGGGGTCCCGAGGTCGAACGAGCGATAGGGCCGGATCTGCGCGCGTCCGTGGCCGCGGATGTGCCATGTCTCGATCTCCACCGGGCGACGGAGGACGATCGCAGCATCGTGGCGCCGCCGGTGGACCTGAAGGGGAGTGACCTCGCCAGCGTCATCTACACGAGCGGAACCACCGGCGAGCCCAAGGGGGTGATGCTCAGCCACGACAACCTCACGTCGTTGCTGTCGGCGATCCAACCGCTCTTCTTTCTCGAGCCCAAAGACGGGGTGCTGAGCGTCCTGCCGCTTCACCACACCTTCGAGTTCTCGTGTGGCCTTCTCCTCCCCATGTCGCGGGGGGCGACCGTCAGCTACATCGGCGAGCTGACCGCGGAGCGGCTCAACGACGGGCTCGACCGGGGCAAGATCACGGGCATGGTCGGGGTCCCCGCCCTCTGGCAGATGCTCGAGCGCCGGCTCGTCGACCGGGTCAAGGAACGCGGGCCGCTCGCGGCGCGCTACTTCGATTTCGCGCTCGAATTAAATCGATTGCTCGGACGCCGCTTGGGGGTCGACGCGGGAAAGCTCTTTTTCGGACCGGTGCACGCCAAGCTGGGCGGAGGCAGCGTCAAGTACCTGATCAGCGGCGGCAGCGCGTTGCCGAAACGGACCGCCGAAGTGTTCGCGGGCCTGGGGCTAAAACTCACCGAAGGGTACGGTCTCACCGAGGCGGCGCCGGTGCTCACGGTTGCGCGACCGACGCCCAAGAGTCGCACGGGGCAGGTGGGGAAGGCGATCCCGGGCGTCGAGTTGAAGATCGGGGCCCCCAACGACGATGGAGTGGGCGAGGTGCTCGCCCGCGGGCCCAACGTCATGAAGGGATACTTCGAAGACCGGGACGCCACCGCCGCCGTGATCGATGACGACGGGTGGCTTCACACCGGCGACCTCGGACGCTTCGACAAGCGCGGGCAGCTCGTGCTGGTGGGTCGGCAGAAAGAGGTGATCGTCACCACGTCGGGGGAAAACGTCTATCCCGACGACGTCGAGGACCTGCTGGGGCCGGTCGACCACATCGACGAACTCGCGGTGGTGGGGATCCCTAAGGACGAAAACGAGGCGGTGGCCTGCATCGCCGTCCCTCGCTCCGTGGCGGGGGAGGCGCGCGGCCTGGTCCACGCTCGGGCGCTGACGTCACTCCGGGAGCAGATCCGACGCAAGCTGCCGCGGGTCGCGCAACCGACCGTGATTCACCTCTACGACGCCGACCTGCCGAAGACGGCGACGCGCAAGGTGAAACGCACCGAGGTCCGAGACATCATCGTGCGGTTGGAGCGCGCGAGCGAGCCACCGCGCATCGACGGGAAGCGCGCGCGCGGGGCCCTCGCGGTAGCGCAACACGCCGTGGCGAGCCTCGCCAGCCGACGTCCCGAGGAGATCTTGCCTCAGCTCTCTCTGCGGTCCGATCTCGGGTTCGATTCGCTGATGGCCATGGAGCTGACGGTGGCCCTCGAGTCTCAGGCGGGACACCCGCTCGACGGGACCGCCCTCGCGCGCGTGGAAACTGTGGCCGACGTCGCGGCCCTGCTCGGGCCGGCGCGCCGAAGTGCCATCGAGCGCGCGGTCGGGGAGGATCGGTCCGGTCGCGACGAACCGCCCCTCGAACTGCCCGGGCCAGTGCGCGACACCGCCAAACGGTGGCTGACCCGGGCCCAGATGGGATTTTACGGGCGGGTGATGAAGCCTACGGTGTTCGGCCGTGCCCACATCCCGCACAACCGCAACGCGATCGTCGTGAGCAACCACGTGTCCCATCTCGACATGGGTTTCGTGAAATATGCCCTCGGGCCCTACGGCGACGAGATCGTGTCCCTCGCCGCGGCCGACTACTTCTTCGAGGGGCGGTGGAAGCGGGCTTACTTCGAGCAGTTGACGAACCTGCAGGCCTTCGACCGGGAGACGAACCTCCGCCAGGCGCTGCGCGAGAGTGGCGAGACCATCTCGTCGGGGCGTACGGTCCTGATGTTTCCCGAGGGGACGCGCAGCAAAGACGGGCAGGTCAACGAGTTCAAGGCCACCATGGGGCACCTCGCGCTCAGTACCCGGACGGACGTGTTGCCGGTGTTTCTGCGCGGAACCTACGAGTCCTGGCCCAAGGGGCGACGGGTGCCCACGCGGCGCGAGATCAGCGCGCATATCGGGCCGCCGCTCCGCATCGAAGACCTCGAGCGTCTCACCGATGGGATGAAGTTCCGGGCCGCGTGCCGCGCGGTGGCCCGACTGGCCCGACAAGCGGTCGTCGCGCTGCAACGCGGAGGCGTCCTCGACCTCGCGATGGCCAACACCCTGGAAGAAGCCCTCGGGGAGAAAAAGGTCCACCCCCTCGTTCGCCTGTTCGACGGGCTCCCGAAACGGTTCGTGGCGGGCAAAGTCGACAAGGAGGTCGTCTTCTACTTCACGCTCGGGGCTGAACCCGAGGCGAAGTGGACGGCTCGCGTCGGTCCCGAGGATTGCGCCATCGAGCCCGGTAAACCCCAAAATGGGGGGGCCGACTGCGTTCTGAAAACCACCAGCGACATCTTCATCAAGATGGTGAACGAGGCCTACATGCCGACTCCGGTCGAGGTGATGAGCGGTCTGGTGAAGAGCAACGACGTCGCCCTTCTCGCCACCTTCCAGGAAGCGTTCGGAATCCGATGACGACCACCACGACATCGAAGCCGCGCGTCTTCGTGACCGGGGCCACGGGGTTTCTCGGTCGCCACCTGCTCGACCGGCTCGCCGAGGGCGACGTCGAAGTCGTCGCCATGACGCGCCAGCCCCCGCTCGACGTCGACCCGCGGGTCACGTGGACCACGGGGAACGTCAACGACGCCGAGTCGGTCGCGCGCGCCGCCGAGGGGTGCGAGGTCGCTTACCACCTCGCGGGAAAAGTCTCGCGCGACCCGGCGGACGCGGAGGAGATGTACCGCGTGCACGTCGAGGGGACGGACGCGGTGCTGACCGCTTTGGCGCGCGTGGGGTGCCGCCGCGTCGTCGTCGCGAGCACGAGCGGGACGGTGGCGGTCAGTGAGGACCCCGAGGTGGTGGCCGACGAAGGGGCCGAAGCGCCCATGCACTTGATCGCCCGGTGGCCTTATTACCGGTCGAAGTTCTTTGCCGAGCGTGTCGCTCGCGAGCGCAACCGCGACGGCTTCGAGGTCGTGATCGTCAACCCGTCGCTTCTGCTCGGACCCGGCGATGAGCGGGGGTCCTCGACGGAGGACGTACGCAATTTCATGCAGCGGAAGGTCCCGTTCGTTCCCGGCGGGGGCATGGCATTTTGCGATGCCCGCGACGCGGCCACGGCGCTGATGCTCGCGATGGACAAGGGAAAGGCGGGGGAGAAATACCTCGTCAACGGGGCCAACATGTCGCTCACCGACTTCTTCGGACGGTTGGCCCGCATCACCGGAGTGGACGCGCCGCGGGTCACCTTGCCCCGAACCTCGACCACGGTCGCCGGGGCGGGCGCGGAGCTGATGGAGCGGTTCACCAAGGCCCTCCGCATGCCGGCGCTCGTCGACAAAACATCCGCCGAGCTCGCCAACGTCTACTGGTACTGCGACGCGTCCAAGGCGGAGCGTGAGCTCGGCTGGCAACACCGCGACCCCGGGCACACCCTCGCCGACACCGTCGACGACCTTCGCGCTCGCGGGGTCGTGTGGCCCGGCGACATGACCCGCGCCTCGTTCTGATTTGTCCCCTTTGTGACACGAGCCCTCGACGGCCCGCCCGCCGAGCCCACCTGCCGGTCGGCGCGAAGGGGTGGCGCCGACGGCGACGGCCAGCAATACTTGGAGCGTGCCCATGATGAAGTCGTCGCTCGCCTCACCGTTGGTGTCCCTGGTCGCTGCCGCGGCGCTGATCGTCATCGCGCCGGCGGTCTCTGCGCAGGACATATCGCGGGATCGAGCCCCGACGGCCGAAAAGAAGAGCGAAGCCAAGAAGACGACGAAGCGGCGGACGAACAAGACCGCGGCCCCTGAGCGAAAGACGCAGAAACGAGCGACCCCAAAGTCTGGGACCGAGACGCCCAAGCGGCAAAAGCCGACCCCGGTGGAAAAGACGACGGCGGCCCCAGGCGAGAAGGCCGAGGTCGCGGGGACGGATGGCGGGGCCCGACGGTTCGCGACCCCTCCACCTCCTGCTGGTCCACCTCCTGCTGGGCCCGCCGCGGGGTCGATGTCGCCCGCCGAGGAGCGGCTGGAGATGGCCACGCCCGAAAAGGAGCGGCCTTCGGAGCAAATGAAGGGGGCCCCCGAGTCGTTGGAGCAAGACAACCAGCGGGTCGAGCCCCACCGCGCGAGCGGCGTGCGTCGGGCGAGATTGGGTGCGGTGGTCGAGCCGGTCACGCTCTCGACGGCGCTGAGGGCCATCGGGCGGACGACGGGCCTGCTCGTCAAAGAGCTCGTCGAGGGAACGCCAGCCCAGCGGGACGGCATGCTCGCCGGTGATGTCATCACCGCCGTGGAGGGCCGACGCATCGCGCGTCCGGTCGACGTGCTGCGCGCCCTCGCCGGGCGCGAGCGGGGCAAGGTGGTCAACGTCGAAGTCGTGCGCGACGACCGACCGCTGCTCCTTCGGCTCAAGCTCGACCAGGGAACCACGGTCGTGCACCCGCAGGCCAAATCGCGTCTCGTGCGCGAGCGATGGGAGCGTCGTCACCAACGACGGAGAATCCACCGGGCCCGCCGCAAGATGGACATGCGCCGTTGGCGGCAAGACCTCCTCCGGCGCCATCGCATGCAGCGTCAACAGCTCTACCGTCGCGGTTACTGACGACGCGGCCGAGGGGCGTACCTCAGCCCGTCGGCGGCGGATCGATCTGTTTGAACACCTTCGCGAGCGAGTCGCCGTACACGTCGATTTGCCAGCTGCAGAAGTAGCCGAACGGCGTGCACGCGACGTCGTAACCCGTGTCGCGGAGTCGGATGGCCAACCGCTCGATGAACGATTGGGCGTACGCGGCAGAGGCGTTCGACCCCCCGAGGTGGGCAAAAGAGTGAAGGACGACGGTCCGCAGACCGCGCTTGTTCGCCAGCCACTTCAGGTGTTTGAGGCTGTGTTTGAAGACGCGCCGGTCGGCGGCCTCGGGCTCATCCTCAACCTCAGCGTGAAGAAACACGACGACCGCGTCGGTCACCGAAGCATCGACGTCGACCTCGGGCGCGTCCTCGAGCGTTTTGGAGAACGATTGCCACGCGAATCGACGCGCCTGAAAGGTGAGAAGCTTCATCGCGTTGGAGGCGGCGATGCCGATGACGTCGCGGTGGCACTGGGCATCAACCACGCCATCAAGGAACGGTGCGCGTGACAGGTCTCATCGACGAAGGCCACCTTCGTCTTTCCGTCGATGTCCTGAGAAAACTGCCAGAGCACCTGGTTGCTCAGCGTGTAGGTGAGCGCCTTCATCGGCTTGCGCCCATCGAGCCCCTCCTCGACGGCCGACGTCAACGCCGTCTGGAACGGGCAGGGTTGTCGTCGCAGCCTTTCGAACTGCGAGGAGTCGAAGTTCTTCAAGAAGGTTTGATAGGCCGTAACGATGGCGAGGACATGCCCCACGTTACCGCCGGCGTCGCGATACCGGATGCCGTAGGTGGCGATTCCCTGCGTGGGATGGAATCGACCCTCAACGAGTTGGTCGAGACTCACGTAGACCACCTCGCTGTCAGACACAGAGAGGCTGCGCTCGACGAAGCGCTCCAGGGTGGGGATGCGCGCCATGGGGTCGGCCGGTACGGAGGGGTCGAGTTTGTCGTCGGTGCAATGCAGCGTGGGACACGGCGGCGGCGCCGGGGTCTTGGGCCGGCGTCGCTCCTCGCGTTTGACGTTGCGGGTTCGCCTCGACTCGGGGGGGGGCCGAAGGACGTAGGCCCCGACGGCCACGCCGAGGAGTCCAACGACAAAAGCGAAGGCCCACGGGCCGAGGCGACGGGCCCACGCCGGGGCCGAAGATCCGGCCCGTGAAGGGGTTGATGACGAGGTCGTGCCCGGCCCAACACCGGAGGCAGCCCCGGGTACGCGTAGGGGCGTCGGCGACCAGGGCGGGGAAGCGGACGACGGCGGCGACGATGATGTCGCCGATGCGGCCACGGTTTCTGCCGCCACCATGGGAGGCATGGGGACGTTTTGCATCTTCACCGTTCCCCGGCCGGCCGGTTCGGGTGAAGCAGGTGGCCACGCGGGATTCGTCTCGGGGGACCAGCCCGTGGCCATGGCCAGCCGCACGACACGGTCGACCAAGGGACCGGTGTCGGGTGAGGCAAAGGGTCGCAGCGCGAGCGCGAGGGCGCCCATGTTCGGTGGCCGTTGGCTGGCTTGCTTGGCGAGGGCGCCTTCGATCACGGCGACCAGACCGGGCGGCAGGTCGGGCCGCAAGGTCGCGAGAGGCGCCGGGGGATGCTGCAAGATGGACACGAAGGTCTCGGCGGGCGTGTGCCCGTCGAAGGCGGCCCGCCCCGTGAGCAGCTCGTGAAGCACGACGGCGAGACCCCACACGTCGGTGCGAGGGGTGACCTCCCGGGCGCTGACCAGTTGCTCTGGCGCCATGAAACGAGGCGACCCCAGAACGGCGCCGCTCGCCGTCAATGGCTTTTGGGCCGGTGCGTCGTCGCCCGCGGTGCTGATCCCGAAGTCGAGGACCTTGACGACGTCACTCCCGTCGACCCGCCGCGCGACGAAGAGGTTGCTCGGCTTCAGGTCACGGTGCACGACCCCGTACCCGTGCGCTTCGGCGAGCGCCTCGCACGCTTGGAGGACGAAGTCGACCACGCCCGGCGGAGACAGCGGTCCCGTCCGTCGGATGCGGTCGGCGAGGTCTTCGCCGTCGAGGTGTTCCATCACGATGAAGGGCTCGCTGGCGGGCGTGGTCCCAACGTCCAGTACCCGGCATACATGCTCGCTGCGCAGCTTCACGACGATCCGCGCCTCCCGCTCGAAACGAGCGCGAGCGCTGGGGTGGGCGGCGGGGAGGAGAAACTTTATCGCGACCCGAAGCGGAAGCGCGACGTGCTCCGCGGCGAACACGACGCCCATTCCGCCTTCGCCCAGCTCGTGGAGAAGGCGGTACTTCGCGGCGATGACGTCGCCAGGTCGCACGGATAGCGCCATCGACCGCACCATCAAACGGCGCGACGACAAACCCGTCAAGACGCCGGGGGGCCCCGCGGGGCACAGCAAGGCGCGCCGGGGGGGGGCCGGGGGCGGGGGAGAGAGGGCCAGGGCCGCAAGGTTTGCGGCCGCCGGGGGGGGGGGGGTGGGGG
>JBCCLB010000083.1:0-28170 GCA_039027095.1 Myxococcota bacterium | reverse complement strand
CGCTCCCGGTATCGTGGGAATACTCGCCGTCGCGGGCTTTCGCATCGGACTCGACTGGGTCAGCGAAACGCTCGTCGGCCCCGGACCCGCCGCGGCGATCCCGTACGCGCCGCGCGGGAACGACGGGGCCACGGCGCTCCGCGAGGAACGCACCGCCACGGGCGCCGCGTCTCCCGCCGACCTGTCCCGCGGGCGTCAACGGCCGGGAGCTCGACCTCCCGAACGATTCGCGGCGGTGCATGGAGCGCGAACGACGGCGACGCCCTAGGCCAGCATGTGACCGACGGCCCCGCGTCGCGGGATGTCTCCCAGAACGCGGTGATGCCCGCGCCGCGCGGCGGCGCGAAACGCCAGCTCCATGCGCCTCTCGACGTCGAAACAGTAGACACCCCGCCGTTACCCTTTAGGCGATGGTGGGGGGTTGAAAATTCGACCTTCGGGGACCGTGGGAGCGCACGACATCAAACGGGGGTTGGACCTGCCCATGGCTGGTCCCCCTGAACAAGCGATTCAACCGGGACGTCGCGTCACCTCGGTGGGGGTTCTAGCGGACGATTACGTCGGGTTGCGGCCCGCTATGGCCGTCAAGGTGGGGCAGCGCGTCAAGCGGGGCGAAGTCCTGTTCGAAGACCGCAAGGCGCCTGGCGTGAAGCTCACGGCCCCGGGCGCGGGGAAGGTCATCGCCGTGCACCGGGGGGCGCGGCGCGCCCTGCAGTCGGTGGTGATCCAACTCTCCGAGAGCGAAATCGGGGGCGCCCCGACCGCCGAGGAGGTGGTCTCGTTCGGGGCGCTGGGGGGCAAGCGCGCGGCGGCGCTCAGCCGGCGGGAGATCGTGTCGCGGCTCACGAACTCGGGCCTGTGGACGGCCCTTCGCGCCCGCCCCTTCTCTCGCACGCCCGCTCCCGACGTTCCCCCTCCGCACGCGCTGTTCGTGACCGCCGCGGACACCCATCCCCTCGCGCCGTCGGTCGACGTCGTGCTTGAGGGCCGGGAAGAAGACTTCCACTTCGGATTGGACCTCCTCCGCCGGCTCACGGAGGGCCCCACGTACCTCTGCAAAATGGAGGGGACGGAGGTGTCGTCCGGAAACGTCGCCGGCGTGACGGTCGAGACGTTTCGCGGCCCGCACCCCGCCGGCACCGTGGGCCTGCACATCCACACGCTCGAGCCGGTGTTCCGCGAAAAAACCGTGTGGCACGTGGGGTACCAGGACGTGGCGGCGGTGGGAGCGCTGTTTCGAACGGGGGTGCTTCCGGTCGAACGCGTCGTCTCCCTCGCCGGGCCGCGGGCCGCCCGCCCGCGGTTGGTGCGCACGAGGGTCGGCGCGTCTCTCGACGAGCTCGTGGGCGGGGACGAAATCATCCCCTTGGAGGCCACGCCGCGGGTGGTCTCGGGGTCGGTGCTGCACGGCCGCGAGGCCCGGGGCGAGGTCCACGGCTATCTCGGGCGTCATCACCAGCAGGTGAGCGTGCTCGCCGAGCCCCACGAACGTGAGTTTCTCCGCATGGTCAAACCCGGGCGCGGCGTGTTCTCTACGATTCGGGCCTACCTCGGAGCCGTCCGGCACCGCGTCGCGCCCCGCGACTTTCCCCTCGATGCTTCGGCCCATGGCAGCCGGCGGGCGATGGTGCCCATCGGCATGTACGAGCGGGTCATGCCGCTCGACATCATGCCCACCCACTTGTTGCGGGCCCTTCTCGTCGGCGACGTGATGAACGCGGAGCGGCTCGGGGCGCTCGAGCTCGACGAGGAAGACCTCGCCCTCTGCACCTTCGTCTGCCCCAGCAAGAACGACTACGCCGCGGCGTTGAGGGAAACCCTTTCCCGGATCGAGGCGGGGGACTGATGCGATGGCTTCGGCGGAGCTTCGACCGCATCGCGCCGGCGTTTGCCCCCGGGGGAACCCTCGAGCGCCTTCACGCCATCTACGAAGCCGTCGACACCATTCTCTTTGCCCCTTCCGATCGGGCGCGAGGAAGTACCCACGTCCGGGATGGCATCGACCTCAAGCGCGTGATGCTCACGGTGGTCGTCGCCCTCATCCCCTGCACGCTGATGGCGATGTACAATACGGGGTATCAGGCGGCCCGAGCCGTTCGCAGCGGCGCCGGACGCTTGGACACCTGGCAATCGAACCTCTTTCTCGAGGGCTTCGGGCGGGGGCTCGATCCGCACGATGCCCTCGGCTGTGCCCTCCACGGGGCCCTCTACTTCGTGCCCGTCTACCTCACGGGATTGGTGGTCGGCGCCCTCTGCGAGATCCTCTTCGCCGTCGTGCGCCGCCACGCCCTGACCGAGGGTTTCTTCGTCACCTCGCTGCTCTTTCCGCTCACGCTCCCCGCCACGATTCCCCTCTGGCAGGTCGCGCTCGGCATGATCTTCGGCGTGGTGATCGGGAAGGAGATCTTCGGCGGTGTCGGCCGAAACGTCCTCAACCCCGCGCTCACCGGGCGGGCCTTTCTCTTCTTCGCGTACCCGGCCCAAATCTCGGGAGACCGGGTGTGGATCGCGGCCGACAGTGTCTCCCCTGACAGGCTCTCTCCCGACAGTCTCTCCCCGGACGGCTATTCCGGCGCGACCTACCTCGCGCAGGCGGCGGAGTCGGGGCGCGCCGCCCTATCGTCGGAGACGTGGGCGAACGCGTTCCTCGGGCTCGTGCCCGGATCTATGGGTGAGACCTCGGTCGCCTGCGTTCTCGTCGGCGCCGCGGTGCTCGTCTTCACCCAGGTGGGCTCGTGGCGCACCATGGTCGGCGTGCTCGTGGGCACCATTGGAATGGCCACCGTCTTGAACTTCGTCGGGTCCAGCACCAACCCCCTCTTCGGGGTGCCTTGGTACTTTCACGTCGTCCTCGGAGGGTGGGCGTTCGGCGCCGTCTTCATGGCCACCGACCCCGTGAGCTCTGCGTTTACTGAGCCGGGCAAGCTCTGGTACGGCCTCGGTATCGGCGTCATGGTGGTCTTGGTGCGGGTCATCAACCCCGCCTATCCGGAGGGCATGATGTTGGCGATTCTGTTCATGAACATTTTTGCCCCGCTCATCGACCACTTCGTCGTGCAGGCGAACGTCAAACGACGACAGGCGCGCTATGTCCTTTAGCATCCGCTATACGGTGGGGTTCGCGGGCGCGGTGTGCATCGTGTGCTCGATCTTGGTGGCGGGCTCCGCCGTCGCCCTCCGCGACCGGCAAGAGAACAACGCCCTCGTCGACAAGCAAACCCAGGTCCTCGAGGTCGCCGGCCTGGTCGAGAGGGGCGAGCGGCTCTCCGCCTCGGAGGTCCGCCGGCGCTTCGCGCGCCATCTCGTCCCCCGGGTCATCGAGCTCGAGACCGGAGCGTACGTCGAGGACGTCGACCCCGAGACCTTCGACATGGCGGCGGCGACGAGAGATCCGGCCCAGAGCACGATCGCTCCCCCGAACGAGGCGCAGGTCCAGCGTTTGCCGCGCTACGCGAAGCTCTATGAGCTCAAGGGAAAGGGGTCCGCCATCGACACGCTCATCCTTCCGGTGCGGGGGAAAGGCCTCTGGTCGACCCTCGAGGGGTTCATCGCGCTCGAGCCCGACGCCACGACGGTGACGGGGATCACGTTCTACCGCCACGCCGAAACGCCTGGGCTCGGCGGCGAGGTCGACAACCCGAAGTGGAAGGCGCGGTGGCGAGGCCGGCAGGTCTTCGACCAGAGCTTCGCGCCGCAACTCGAAGTCGTCAAAGGCCCCGCGGGGCCGGCGGACGAGGATCCCCACCGCGTCGATGGTCTTTCCGGCGCCACCCTCACCGGGCGCGGCGTAACCCATCTCATTCGATTCTGGACCGGCCCCCACGCTTTCGGACCCTACCTCAGCCGCCGCCGTCAGCTCGCCCACCGTTGAGTCGCCATGGCCAAACCGTCCAAAATCGTGCTCGACCCGCTGCTCAACGACAACCCCATTGCGCTGCAAGTGCTCGGGGTGTGCTCGGCCCTCGCGGTCACGACGAAAATGGAGACCGCGGTCGCCATGTCGATCGCCGTCGTCATCGTCCTGATGGCGTCCAATGCCACCATCTCGGCGATGCGCAATCTCATCCCCCCGAGCATTCGCATCATCGTACAGCTCACCGTGATCGCTTCGCTCGTGATCATGGTCGACCAGGTGCTGAAGGCCTTCTTCTTTCCCCTCAGCAAACAGATGTCGGTGTTCGTGGGTCTCATCATCACGAACTGTATCGTCATGGGTCGCGCCGAGGCGTTTGCGATGCAGCACGGGGTAAAAGACAGCGTGCTCGACGGGCTGGGCAATGGCCTCGGCTACAGCCTCGTCTTGCTCGTGGTCGGCGCGTTTCGGGAGGTTCTGGGCTCGGGGACCTTCTTCGGGTTCACGGTGCTTCGCCCTGTGACCGACGGCGGCTGGTACCTGCCCAATGGTCTCATGGTGCTGGCCCCGTCGGCCTTCATCCTCATCGGGGTCTTCATCTGGATTCTCCGCACGTTGAAACCCGAACAGGTCGAAGGCGAGTAACGACCCGTGGAGCACCATCTCAGCATTCTCGCCCGTACCGTCTTCGTCGAGAACGTGGCGCTGGCCTTTTTCTTGGGCATGTGCTCGTTCCTCGCCGTCTCGAAGAAAGTCGAGACCGCGATCGGGCTCGGCGGTGCCGTCGTGTTTGCGACCGGGGTCACGACGCCCATCAACCACCTCATCTACAACGGGCTCTTGAAGAAGGGCGCGCTCGGGTGGATCAGTCCGTCGTTGGCGGAGGTGGACCTCGAGTTTCTGACGTTTCTCACCTTCATCGGGAGCATCGCCGCGACCGTTCAGATCGTCGAGATGGCGCTCGATAAGTACGCCCCGGCGCTCTACCACGCCCTTGGCGTGTTTCTGCCCCTGATTGCGGTGAACTGTGCCATTCTCGGCTCGTCCCTCTTCATGGTGGAGCGCGACTACAGCCTCTCCGAAGCGACCGTGTTTGGTGTGGGGAATGGGCTCGGATTCGCGCTCGCCGTGGTGGCGATGGCGGCGCTCCGCGAGAAGATGCGTTACAGCGATGTACCTGCGGGCCTGCGGGGCCTGGGCATGGCGTTCATTCTCACGGGGCTGATGGCGATCGGCTTCATGGCGTTCTCGGGCATTCAGCTCTGAAAGAGGGGGAGGCCGCATGCAGCTGACCATCATTTTGGGCGTGGTGATGTTCACGCTGGTCATCGTGGGGCTGGTGCTGGTGCTCATGTTGGCGCGGTCTCGGCTCGTGAACACGGCCCCGGTGACGATCAACATCAACGACGAAAAAGAGATCGAGGTGCCGGCGGGCGGTACGTTGCTCGGCGCGCTCGCGGCGGAACGCATCTTCATTCCCTCGGCGTGCGGCGGAAAGGGCACGTGTGGGGTGTGCACGGTCCAGGTGAGGACGGGCGGTGGCGCATTGCTGCCGACCGAGGAGGCCCACATCACCCGCGGGCAGAGTCGCAACGGATGTCGCTTGTCGTGTCAGGTCAAGATCAAGCAGGACATGACGATCGAGATCGAGCCCGAGATCTTCAGCGCCAAGAAGTGGACGTGCCGGGTGGTGTCCAATCGCAACGTCGCCACCTTCATCAAGGAGCTCAAGCTCGAACTTCCCCCCGGGGAGGAGGTCCCTTTTCGCGCGGGGGGCTACATTCAAATCGAATGCCCGCCCCACGTGGCGCGGTACGAAGACTTCGACATCGACGACGACTACCGCGAGGATTGGGACCGCCTCGACATGTGGCGCTTCGTGTCCAACGTCGAAGAGACCGTCGAGCGTGCCTATTCGATGGCGAACTACCCCGACGAGAAGGGCATCATCATCCTCAACGTCCGTATCGCGAGTCCTCCGCCCGGAGCCCCCGAAGGCACCCCGCCGGGGGTGATGTCGTCGTATTTGTTTGGCCTCCGGCCCGGTGACGAAGTCGTCGTCTCCGGGCCGTTCGGTGACTTCTTCGCCAAGGATACGGAGCGGGAGATGGTGTTCATCGGAGGCGGGGCGGGCATGGCGCCGATGCGGTCCCACATCTTCGATCAGTTCCGCCGACTCGGGACGGACCGAAAGGTGAGTTTCTGGTATGGCGCCCGCTCACGACGAGAGGCCTTCTACACCGAGGAGTTCGACGCGATCGAGCAAGAGCACCCCAACTTTCGCTGGCACCTCGCCCTGTCGGACGCCAAGCCCGAGGACGATTGGCAGGGGCCCACGGGGTTCATTCACGAGGTCTTGCGAGACCAGTACCTCGCGCGCCACGAGGCGCCCGAGGATTGCGAATACTATCTGTGCGGGCCACCGATGATGAACCGAGCGGTCATCGGGATGCTGCACGACCTGGGGGTCGAACCGGAGAACATCATGCTCGACGACTTCGGTGGCTGAAGCGGCGACACGGCGGGGGGCGCGGCGTCCCGGGTTTCTCCTGGCGGCGCTGGCGGTGCTCGTAGGGCTGACCGGGTGGCGCCTCGCGTGGGCCCCGACCGCGGCCCGGCTGGTGCAGGTCGAGGGCGAAGTGATGGGGACCACGTACACGGTGGGGGTGGTGGCGCGGACGCGCGACCAGCAGTCGGCGGCCGCTCGCGTACGGGTGGCGGACCTGGTGGCCACGACCCTCGATGCCGTCGATGCGGCGATGTCGACCTACGTCGCGGACAGCGAAGTGTCGCGCTTCAACGCGGCTCCCGCGGGTCAGGACGTACCGCTTTCGGAGGCGATGGTGGAGGTGATGAGGATCGCCACGCGGATCCACCTCCTTTCGGGCGGGGCCCTCGACGTGACGGTGGGACCTTTGGTGGAGCGATGGGGTTTCGGGGCGACCGGCGGCCTGGTCGCGGTGCCGACGCAGGCCGAGGTCGATGCCTTGCGGGAAAACCTCGGGCAGGCGCTGCTCCAGTTCGATCCCGAGGGGGGGACCCTGAAGAAGAAGCGTGAGGGGCTGCGCGTGGATCTGAGCGCCGTGGCCAAAGGCTACGGGGTGGATCGGGTCGCGGTTGCGCTGGCCGCCGCGGGATGGACGGACTTCCTCATCGAGGTCGGGGGAGAGATTCGGGTCGCCGGACGCACCGAACGCGATGCGCCCTGGCGGGTGGCCGTGGAGCGACCCGAGGCCACGTCCCGCCGCGCGCACGAGGTCATCGCCCTGGAGGGGCGTCACGCGATGGCGACCTCGGGCGACTACCGCAACTTCACCGTGGTCGACGGCGTCCGCTACGCCCACACCATCGACCCCACCACCGGGCGACCCGTCACCCACGATCTCGCCTCGGTCACCGTCGTGGCGGATACGTGCGCGCTCGCCGACGCGCTCGCCACAGCGCTCAACGTCATGGGCCCCGAGCGTGGGTTCGTACTCGCCGAGCGAGAGGGACTCGCCGCGCTGTTCCTCGTCGGCGCCCCCGATGCGCTCACGGGGCGCGCGACCCAAGCGTGGACGGCGTTGCGAACCGGCACGGAGGGGCGACCGCAATGACGCTCGTCACTTTGGCCCTCACCGTCGCCGCCGTGGGCCTGGTCATGGCCGCGATGGCGCTCGGCGTCATCGTCTCGGGGCGTCGCCTTCAGGGCTCGTGTGGCGGGCGGGGCGCGGACTGCCAATGCGATGCGCGCGCCCGCGGCGCGTGTCCGGGACCCTCCTCGTCCGCCCCCGAGCGCCTCATCTCGACCGATCTCCATCGCCGTCGAGGTCGACGCGTAAAGGGACAGCCGTATCAACCCTAGGGGAGTCGGTAGCGGTCGTCGCGGTCGATGTCGGGGGTCGGGGTGTCGGGGGCCTCGGGTACCGGCGGCGTCGGGTCGAGCTTGGCGAGCTTGGGCCGCCGGCGCTTGCGCGTCCGCGGAGGGACCAACTGACGCATCTCTTCCAGGCGCCCGAAACAGAGCAATCGGTCGCCGGCCAACAGCTCACGATTGGACTTTGGGTTGGGAATGACCTTCGCGTCTCGGTGGAGGCTCAATACGTTGATGTCCCGCTCTCTCAGTCCCGAACTCTCGATGGTCGCTCCCTTGAACTCTCCGCCGTCGGGAATGTGGATCTCGGTGACCCCGTAACCGCGGCTCACGGTCAGGCGCTGCCGGAGGTCGATCTCCGGAAAGTCCACCTGGGCGGCCATGTAATCAATGATGGCCCCGGCGATGTCGAGCCCGGTACAGGTCTCGATGCCTTCGAGCCCGGGGGACGAATTGACCTCCATGATCTGCGGCCCGTCTTTCGCTTCGAGCATGTCGACCCCCGCGACCCTCAAGCCCATGATTTGGGCCGCCCGCACCGCGGTTTCCCGATAGGTTTCGTCGAGCTCGATGGCCTCGGTGACGCCGCCACGGTGCACGTTGCTTCGAAACTCTTGGCCCTGCGCCACCCGGCGCATCGCCGCCACCACCCGGTCGCCCACCACGAACGCGCGGACGTCCCGGCCCTTGCTCTCCGCCACGAATTTCTGCAGCAGCACGTTTTGCCGCGTGCTCTGGAGGGTTTCGATGATGGCCTCCGCGATCTTTTCCGTATCGGCGAGAATGACGCCTACCCCCTGCGTTCCCTCGAGCAGCTTGATGATGACGGGGGCGCCGCCGACCCGCTCGATCGCAGGGAGCACGTCTTTGCGGTCGCGCACGAACGTCGTGGCGGGAATGCCGATGGCGTGGCGACTGAGGATTTGCAGGCTGCGAAGTTTGTCACGTGAGTTGGTGATGCCGGCCGAGCCATTGGCGCAAAACACGTCCATCTGCTCGAACTGTCGCACCACCGCCGTGCCGAAGTACGTGATCGACGCCCCGATGCGGGGCAGCACCGCGTCGTAGTTGCTCAAAGGCCGCGAGCGAAAGAACAACTCCGGGGTTCCCTCGTCGACGTCGATACTGAACTTGAGGGTGTTGAGGACCTTGACCGTGTGGTTTCGGGTTTCGGCCGCTTCGCGAAGCCGGCGGGTGCTGTACGCCTTTGGACTGCAGGACAAGATCGCCAACTTCATGGTGTGGTAACCCTAACCGGAGTGGCGAAGGTAAAAAAGGCGGACGACGAGCGACGGTCGTCGCGAGCGGTCGTCGGATGGCGCGAGTGGGCGCACCTGCCCGACTTCGACGTCCGCTGGCTCAAGACGAAGATCGATACCGGCGCGCGCACTTCATCGCTTCACGCCGAAGACATCGAGGCCTTCACCGTCGACGACGCGCCGTGGGTACGGTTCGTCGTGTACCCGAAGCAGCGGGTCCAGACGGTATCGCATACCCTCGAGGCCCCGCTCTTGGAACACCGGGTCGTGCGTTCGTCGAACGGTCAGGAGGAGGAGCGACCGGTGATCGAAACCACCCTTCAGCTCGGCGCCGATCGGTGGCCGATCGAGCTGACCCTCGCCCGCCGCGAAGGCATGGGCTTTCGGATGCTCATCGGTCGGCAGGGGCTCCGCGGGCACGTCGTCGTCGACCCCGGTCGCTCGTTCGTTCAAGGACGCCGGAAGAAAAAGAAGCCGGCCTGACGGCGCGCGACATGCGACGGGGCCGCGCGCCGAAAGGACGGGCTCATTACTCGTCCGCGGCGACGATGACCTCTGCGAACGCGTGCGCGAGGCGTTCGTGGCCGCGCCGGTTGGGATGGATGCACGTCAGGTCGAACCAGCTTTCGACGTCGGGCCCTCGAAAGCACGGGCCAGCCGCATCGGCGGCGTGAACGCCACGCCCGCAGAACGCTTCATGGGCGAACACGACGTCGGTGTCCGTCTCCACGGCGAGCCGGACGAGCTCGAGGTTGAGGCGGTCGAGATGCTCGAGCACGGCGTCGGGGGTGGCCAGAGGCTGGTCGAAGCCCACGAGGGGCGCGATGTCGCATCCGCTCCAATCACCCCTACGGTCGGTGAATTCGTAGGTGTTGGCGACGACCACGAAGACCTCGGCGGAAAATCGCCCCGGCGTCGTCAGCCACGACACCACCTCCCGCTGGGCGGCGGCGGCATCGTCGACCCGTTGCGTCAGGGCGGCGTCGTCTTCGCCTGCGAGGGCGGCCTTCGCGACGTCTTGCATGTCGTTGCCCCCGACGGTCATGACGACGAGGGTGCGACGCCCGAAGTCGTCGCCTTGGAAGCAATCGCCGAGCTGCTCGTGAACGACATCGGCCGACCGGGCGCCCCACGTGGCACAGCTCGCGAAGGCGCCCTCCTCCTGCCGGAGCGAACGTCCCGTGGTGGGATTGGCGACGCGCCAAGACACGCCCGGCGGATTCAGGCTCCAGAGGGTCGCGAGGGTGTCGGCGAGTCGGGCCCGGTAGGTATTGCGCGCTGCGGTCGGCGGGGTCCCGACGGTGATGGAGTCACCGAGAAAGACGACGCGTTCTACCCCTTCGATCCGTTGATGGGCCGTCCCGTGACAGTCGGGCGCCACGACCGCGCCTGCGTCCCGGTAGGCCGCGAGCAGCGAGACCCCCTCCCAGCCCGGGTCGTCGCAGGTTGGTTCCGGTGCGGCTCCTCCTTCCCCCGACCCACCGCCTCCGCTCGGGCCGGAGGTCGTGGTCATCGAGGACGTACCGCCTCCGTGGCCGCCCGCGTGGGTCGGCTCCGACAGCGCGCGCCCGGCGTCGGTGGCGCAGCCGCAAGTGGCCATGAAGATGATGCATGCGAGCCGCCGAACGTCCATGACCACCTCCGTGCCGTGGGCGTGTCGCCGCCACACGGGTCGGAATCGGACGCTGTCCGACGCGCCTCCGCCGGTCGCCTCTGGCAGTTCGTGTCACGCTGCGGTCGTGGCGCGCCAGGTCGATGCAGATTCCGCCGAAACGATCGACCGCATCGTCGCCGCGACCCGGGAGACGCTTGCGGAGCGCGGGGCCGCGGGCTTGACGTTTCGCGCCGTCGCCCGGCGCGCGGGCGTCAGTGTTGGAACCATCGGGTATTACTTCGAGAGCCGCACCGCCCTCGTCGAGGCGAGCCTCGACGACCATCACGCCTGGGGGGCCGAGCTCGTGGCGCGGCTCGTCGCGCGCCACGGCGAAGGGGCCTCGCTCGAGGCGTTGATCGAGGAGGCCGTTCGGTCTGGTCACCAAGAGCTGCTCCGGGACCGCGAGACGCTCCGGTTGCGCCGCTTGGCCGTGCTGGGGGAAGGCGCGCTCTCGCCGACGCGTCGCCGGGACGCGCTCGAGCCGGCGCTCGCCGCGGCGGCCGAGGTGCTTTCGGCGCATGACCTACCCGTCGGCGAGGCGCGCCTCGTGTGCCAGTCGATGATCCTTCTCGTCACGCGGTACGCGCTCCTCAGCGACGACGAGGTCGTCGCGCTCCTTCCGGGGGAACCCGTGGCGCGGGCCCGCGGGGCCATCGAGGACCATCTCGTCGCCATGGCCCTCGGCCGCATCCGCGAGGCCTCGAGCGCTCCCTGACGCGGCGGGCGCGGGGTGACGGCCCGGGCCGAGTCATCGGCGTCCGGTGGTGGTAAAGCTCCCCGCCATGGCGTGGACGACGTGGCTCGGGTTTGGCGGTGCAATGCTCGCGGGGGCCTTCGTCGCCATGCAACCGGGCATCAACGGCGGACTGGCGAAGCGGCTCGAGTCGCCTTTTCAGGCGGCGGTGATGTCATTCACCATCGGCCTCACGGCGCTCATCGGCGTGTGTGTCGCCCGCGGGATCACGCCCTACCGCGTCTCGGCGCTCCGGTCGGCGCCGCTGTGGCAATTGCTCGGGGGGGGCCTCGTCGGCGCCTTTTTCGTCACGACGGCGCTGTCGGTGGCGCCTCGAATCGGGGCGGCGAGCTGGATCGCGCTCGCCCTCGCCGGCCAGATCATCGCCTCGCTGGTGCTCGACCACTTCGGGTGGGTCGGGTTCACCAAACAACCGATCAATGCGTATCGGCTCGCGGGCGCGATGCTCTTGTTCGTCGGGGTGGTCCTCGTGTCCCGCCACTGAGCGAAGCTAGAGATTTGCGCGGGCCCGGACCCGGGTGAGGGCCTTTTTGGCTTCGCGCACCGTCTCGCCGGTATCCCAACCGACGACGGCGCCGTCGGACACCACGCGTCGTCCTCCGAGGTACACCGCGCGGACGTTGGCCGGGGTCATCGCGTACACGACCGCGCTGTCGGGCGGGCCCCCGCCGAGGGAATGGGGGAGGTCGGGGTCGAGCACGATGAAGTCGGCCTGGCGCCCGACCACGAGCTCTCCCGCGTCGATCCCGAGCGCCCGCGCGCCGGCGGCGGTGGCCATGTGAAGGGCGTCGCGGGCCGGCATCGTCTCTGCCCCGAGCCTCGGTTTCTGGAGGAGCGCGGCCAGGCGCATCTCGGCAAACGGATCGAGCCGGTTGTTGCAGGGCGAACCGTCGGCGCCAAGGGCGCAACGGATCCCCCGGGCGCGAAGCTCGGGCACGCGGCAGAGACCGCTCGCCAGCTTGGCGTTGGAGCCCGGGCAGTGCACGACCGTGGTCTCGGTCTCCGCCAGGATCCGCTCCTCTTCTTCGGTGAGGTGAATGCAGTGCGCGAGCGCCACGTGTTTGCCCGTCAGGCCCAGGTGGTGGAGGTGCACGATGTTGCGGCGGCCAGTCAGCTCGTGAACGAGCCTCACCTCGTCGCGATTTTCCGACGCGTGTGAATGCACCATGCACCCGTGGGTGCGGGCCAGGCGCGCCGTTTGTCGCAACAGGTCGTCCGAGCACGACGGCACGAAGCGCGGCGCGTAGGCGAAGCGCAGGTTGCCGCGCCCGTGCCAGGTCGACCGCAGCCGCTCGGCCTCCTCGAGGTTTTCGTCGAGGCTCGCGCCCAGCCCCGCCTCGTTGTCTTGGTCCATCATCGCGTTGCCGATGTGGGCGTGCAGTCCGACCTCGGCCGCGGCCCGAAACACCGCATCGGTATGGCGCACGGTCGCCATGTCGAGAATGCCCGTCGTGCCCGCGAGCAGCATCTCCGTCAGCCCCAGTCGCGCCGACCAGTAGGTGCTCTCTTCGTCGTGCGCCCGCTCGAGAGGCCAAATCCGCGTGCGCAGCCAGTCGAGCAAGGCGAGGTCGTCGGCCAGGCCCCGGAAGAGCGTTTGCACCAGGTGCACGTGCGCCTGCACGAAGCCGGGGATGAGCACCTTGCCCCTCACGTCGACGAGCTCGTACCCCTCTGGCGCCGGGCGGTCCGCGCGCTCGATGGCGACGATGCGGCCGTCGCGAACGACGAGGTCGCAGCCCTCGAAGGTCTGGTGTTTTTCGTCGCCGCAGACGATGGTGCCGCCGCGAAAGATCAACCCCATCGGCGACTTATACCCAACCGCGCGCCGAGGTGGAAAAGGGTGCGACGAGGTGCGCTCATGGGCGCGCTTCCGATGCGAACGAGGCGGCCCCGCCGCCGCCGTCTGAGCGACCTCTCCTCGCCAGCGCGGTCGGCACCCGCGAGCGGAGGGATGTGGGTTCGCTTGGGCCTGCCCGCACGCCCCGAAGCGTGGCACACCCCCTGCGGTGGAACTGCTCTGGATCGGCGTGGCGTTCGTCCTCGGCTACGGAGCCAAGCGGCTCGGTCAGCCTCCGCTCATCGGATTTCTCGCGGCCGGGTTTGCCCTCGAGGTCATCGGTTTTCGTCCCAACGCCTCTCTCGAGGAGCTGGCCGACCTCGGGGTGTTGATCCTGCTCTTCACCATTGGGCTGAAGCTCGATCTGCGGTCGGTCATCCAACCCGTCGTGTGGGGCACGACGCTGGCCCACATGATCCTCACGACGCTGGGGATCGGCGCCCTCGCCTACGGTCTCGGTCAGCTCGGCGTCGGCGCATTCTCGGGCTTGTCCCCCGTCGCGGCGGCGATCCTCGCCTTTGCCCTGAGCTTTTCGAGCACCATCTTTGCCGTGAAGCTCCTCGAGGAGCGCGACGACACGACCGCCGTCTACGGCAAGGTCTCGGTCGGGGTGCTGGTCGTCCAAGATCTCGCCGCGGTGGTGTTCATGGCCGCCACGGCGGGGGTGGCGCCGAGTCCGTGGTCGCTCGCGCTCCTGGGCTTGATCCCGCTGCGACCGCTTCTCCACCGGCTGCTCGCGAGCGCCGGCCACGGAGAGCTGTTGGTTCTGTCGGGGGTGGCCGCCACGCTCGGGGGCGCGGGCCTCTTCGCCGCCGTGGGGTTGAAGGCTGACCTCGGGGCCCTGGTCGCGGGGGTGGTGCTCGGCGGGCACCCCAAATCCGAAGAGCTGTCGAAGTCCCTCTACGGACTGAAAGACCTATTTCTCGTCGGGTTCTTCCTCACGGTGGGCCTGACGGGGCTCCCCACGGTGAGCTCGGTCGTGGTCGCGTCGGGCCTGGTGCTGCTCGTGCCGCTCAAGGGGGTCTTGTTCTTTGGGTTGGGGACGCGGTTTCGGCTGCGGGCGCGGTCGGCATGGTTCAGCGCCGTCGCCCTCAGCCAATTCAGTGAATTCGGGCTCATCGTCGGGGCGGTCGCAGTCAAACGGGGGTTTTTGCCCAAGTCGTGGCTCGTCACCATCGCCATCGCGCTCGCGCTCAGTTTTCTTCTCTCTTCGCTGCTCAATCGATTTGGCTACGCACTCTATCGTCGGCTGCGCGGGGCGCTCGGACGGTTCGAACGAGCGCGGCGACTCCCGGCGGAAGAGGCGGTCGACGCGCGCGACGCCGAGGTGCTGGTGTTCGGGATGGGCCGCGTCGGGCAAGGGGCGTACGACCATCTGACCCAGGGCACCGACCTCGTCGTCGTGGGCTTCGACATCGATCCGGATACGGTGGCGGCCCATCAGGCCGCGGGGCGCCGGGTCTTGGTGGGTAGCGCGACCGACCCCGATGTGTGGCAACGACTGCACGTCGATCGCGACCGGGTGCGGATGGTGCTGCTCGCGATGTCGAGCTTCTTCGACAACCGTACCGCGATCGAGCAGCACCGGGCCGAGTCGTTCCCCGGGCTGATCTGCGTGGCCAGCACCTATCAGGATCAGGTCGAGGCGCTCCGCGAAGCCGGCGCCGACGCGGCCTACAACGTCTTCGCGGAGGCGGGGGCGGGGCTCGCCCGCCACGCCATCGAACAACTGGCCGTCCCCGCCGCGGCTACGGGGTGAAGCGGCGCCGGCGCTCGCCGAGGGAGGCGCGGCGCCGACGGATCAGGTGCGGGCTCAGCGGTCGGCGGCGCTTTTTTGGTTGAGGGCCTTCAACGCGGTGTTGACGACGGCGAACGGGAACAGGAGCGAGCCCACGCCGGCGATGCCGATGCTGATGTCGGGGTACGCGAAGGGCTGGAAGGCGAGGTGGAGGCCGAGCCCGAGCGCGAGGTTCGTGGCCGAGACCACGGCGCCGAGGGCGAGCCGGGCCCCGACCGAGGCTCGGGGAAGGCGTGCGTCCGCGTGCATGCGCCACGCGCCCACTTGGCAGCCGACGATGGCGCTCATCACGAAGATGAGCGTCGTCTGCTTTTTGCCGAGCGCGTCGAGGATCGCGTAGGTGGCGCCGCCTCCGACGAGGGTCGCGAGGACGACGTAGAGGTAGGACGAGGCACGCATGCCGTGGGCTTACCCCGTCGTGGCGGCGACGTGCACGAGGGCGTCGCCGCGGTGGACTTGGGGTTCGCGGAGGGCGCCGATGACGATGCCTCCGATTTGGCTGCGCACCTTGATCTCCTGGCTTCCGAAGGCGTCGGCGACCAGGGCGACGACGTCACCGGCCCGAACGGTGGCCCCCAGCGGTACCGCGATCCGCGCGAATCCCGCGCGACCCGCGCGCATCCAGCGGCTCGTACGCACTTCGATGGTGGGCGTCGCCGGGGCGACCGCCGCGTCGTCGGCGTCGACCATGCCCATCGCCACCAAGGCACGGGTCGCGCCCGCCACCGCCACCGTCACCGCGTCCTCGTCGAAGCGATGCGCTTCCCCGCCCTCGTAGAGAAGCGTCGGGACCCCCGCGGTCACGGCGGCATGGCGCAGCGAACCGTCGCGGGTTTGCGCGTGGTAGGTGACCGGCGCCGCGAACGCGCGGGCGAGCCGAAGCGTCTCGGGGTCGTCGAGGTCGCACCGGAGTTGGGGGAGGTTGGTCCGCCCGGCCGACCCGGTATGAAAGTCGAGGCCGACGACACACCGGGCGACCACTTCGTCGAAAAAGAGCCGGGCCAGCCGCGCCGCCATCGAGCCGCGGGCCGAGCCGGGAAACGACCGGTTGAGGTCACGACGGTCGGGGAGGTAGCGCGATCGGTTCATCACCCCGAAGACGTTGACGATGGGGATCGCGAGAAGCGTCCCCCGCATCTTGCGAGGGGTGACCGACCGCAACACGCGCCGGACGATCTCGATGCCGTTGAGCTCGTCGCCGTGCACGGCGCCACTGATCCAGGCGGTCGGCCCGGGTCGCGCGCCGTGGACCACCGCCACCGGCATGTGCGCCCACGAGCCCGAGGGCAAACGCGCCACCGGGAGGTCGACGATGGTCTTCGAGCCGGCCCGCACCGGGCTGCTCCGGGCGCGCCCGAAGACGAAGGGGGCCCGCGCCGCCGGGCGTTTGGGAGAAGTGAGCTCTTTGGTCGTCATCGGCCCCCGCGTTCCTGGCCGACGGCGTGTGCGCTTATATCGTGGGTCCGTGCTGACCCGTGCCCTCAATTTGGTGAAGTTCTTCCTCGAGCGGTGGCTGTTGCAGGGGACGGCGGCGCAGCTCGTGGTCATCGCAGGGATGCTCGGCCTCGTGTCGCTCGGCGGAGGGCTGTCCCTCTACGCCTTCGACCCGGGCGAGGGGATGGAGGGCTCGGTGTGGTGGGCCTTCTTGCGGCTGTCCGACCCGGGGTACCTCGGGGACGACCAGGGCACCGCGCGGCGCATCATCAGCACCCTGCTCACGGTGGCCGGCTACGTGCTGTTCATGGGGTCGCTCGTCGCGATCATGACCGCCTGGCTCAACCGCAAGATGCGCGACCTCGAGAGCGGCTTCACGCCGATCGCGCTCCGAGGGCACGTGGTGGTGATCGGCTGGACCAACCGCACCGCGGTGATCGCCCGGGAGTTGTTCGCGTCGGTGGTGCGGGTCCGGCGCCTCTTGCTCCGCTACGACGCGCGCACCCTCCGGCTCGTGTTTCTTCTCGAGCACCTCGACGCTGGGATCCGCGCCGCGCTCCGACAACGGGTGGGGCCGAGCTGGCGGGAGCGCAACGTGACCATGCGCTCGGGTTCGGCCCTTCAGCTCGAGGATCTGACGCGGGTCGACGTCGCCCACGCCGCCGCCATCCTCGTGCCCTCGGAGGACTTCGGGGCGAGCGAAGGCGCGGCCGACGCCCGCACCGTCAAGACGCTCGCGTCGTTGCGTCACCACCTGGCCGAGACGGGAACCGAGCGCTTGCCGCTGGTCGTCTCCGAGTTGTTCGATGCGCAGAAGCGATCGCTGGCCCGGCGCCTTTACCCCGGCCCGGTGGAGCTGATCTGTTCGGACCAACTCGTCGGCCGACTGCTCGCGCTCACCGTGCTCTACCCCGGCCTGACGGCGGTCCTCGACGAGCTTTTGACCTTCGCCGAGGGCAACGAGGTGCACATCGTCGACGCGCCCGGCCTCGTCGGGAAGACGGTCGACGACATTCGCGCGTGCCTGCCCGAGTCGCTCTGCGTGGGGTTCGTGGGGCCCGACGGCCGGAGCTTTCGACCGCGGCTGGGGCGCCTCGCGGGGGAGGCGCTGGCGGCGGACGACCGGCTCGTC
This sequence comes from Myxococcota bacterium, assembly GCA_039027095.1. GTDB lineage: Bacteria > Myxococcota_A > Polyangia > Polyangiales > Polyangiaceae > JAPYTK01. The sequence continues at coordinate 10,596 of JBCCLB010000083.1, read as the reverse complement.
GTCATCGCCAACGACCCGGAAGCGGCGGTCCCGGCGGTGTCCTCGGGGGTCACGCCGTCGCCCTTGCCAACCCCCGCCGACGGCGATGATGAGAGCGGTTCCATCACCTCCTCGCGGCCCTCGGCTCCGCTCGAACGGGTGTTGGTGGTGGGCTGGAGCGACCGCGTTCCCGACCTCCTCCACGAACTGCACGCCCACCACGGGGGGCATCTCATGATCGAGGTGTTTTCGGCCGTCGCCATCGAGCGACGGGAAGCGGAGCTCGGCGAGCACTCGGACACCGAGGTGGTGGTGCACCACACCGTCGGCGACGCGACCCGGCGGGGCGCGGTCGCGAAGTGTCTCGGGGCCCAACGATTCGACCGCATCGTCCTGGTCGCGAGCGACTGGTTGGCGACCGGGGCCCAAAGCGATGCGCGTACCCTGCTCACGTATCTGCTCTTTCGCGACGAGTTGCGCCGTCTCCGCCGCGACACCCCCATGGTGGTCGAATTGATGGAGCGGGCGAACCGACCGCTCATCCGTCATCGCCACACCGAGGCCCTGGTGAGCGCACAGGTGATTGGACGGGTCTTGGCGCAAGTCACAATGCGTCGCGAACTGCGCGCGGTCTACGACGGCTTGTTCGACACCAACGGCCCCGCATTGGGGCTGCGCACCCCGGCCGACTACGGCCTTCGCTCGGCGTCGGGTCACGATTTCGCGAGCGCAGGGCAGGTCATCGCCGCGCGCGGCGACCTGCTCCTCGGTTGGCTCGGCGCCGACCGCGCGCCCCGCCTCAACCCTCCTCGCGACGCGCCGCTCGACCTCGCCGAGGGGACCCGACTCGTCGTGCTCGCCCCGCCCGCCGCGAAGCGATGACCCCGCGCGATCAAACCGCGGGACGATGTTTACGCGCACGATCTCGTGTCTTGTCATTGTTGGTGGGCGATCGGTTGGCCCCCGACGCCGCTGCCTATGACGGCATGGAGTTACGCCAATTCGCGTAGGCCTCTTTTTCTTCGTCCAAGACTTGGGCGAGCGAAGGGTCGTCGGCCGTACGTTGCGACCAAGACCCGCGAAGCGCGCGGTATCCGGCCACGTCGAGACCGAAGTGCGCCAACACGCGAGGGATCTGCCCCCCGGCGCGGGCCAGCTCCACCTCGATCGCAGCGAGTTGTTGCACCGTGGTCGGCTGCGCCGCGTCGACGCGCTCTCGCCCCCGCGTCGTGGCCGAAAACGGAAGCGCCCGTGGGGGCGGCAGGGCCAGCTCGTCGTCTGCGACCAGGGGCACCAGGGCGGTCGCGCCGGTGCGCGCGGGCGGGGCCGCGGCCGGCTCGAAGGTCGGCGGCGGGGCGGGGTTGGTGCCCGAGAAGGGCAGCGCGGTCGCGGGGTCGGGGAGCACGGTGATGGCTGCCGTTTCGTCGATCGATGCCTCGTCCGTGAGGCCATCGGTCGGGTTCGGCCGCGCTTCGGACGCCGCGTCGGCCGGCGACGAAAAGGGGAGCGGCTCGAGGTCGAGGGCGGCGAGGTCGACGACCCCCGTCTCTCCCGCGGGGTCGCGAGGAAGCGGGATCGAGGACGACGGTTGGATGATGGCGCCCGGGGGGGCCGGGGTGAAGGGAAGCGCGGGCCCCAAGTCGATGGCCTCGGCGAGAAAACTCGTCTCGTCGGGGGAGGGCGACGGACTCGGCCGAGGGGAGGGCGCAGGAGACGGCACCGAGGACGGCGCTGACGGCGAGGGGGGAGGCGATGCCGCGGCGTGTCCCCCGTCGACGGGAAGCTCGACGGAGACACCGCCGTGGGTCGCGTACGCCTCTTCGTAGGCGGTGCGGTACATTTCGATCTGCGCCACGTCGCCGCGCTCCAACGCGTCGGCCAGCGCGAGGAGCTGTCGCTTTTGCCACCGGGCCCAACCATCCTCCACGGCGGCCGCAGGCAGGGGCAACCCATCGCGGGAGCCCGTCGCATCGATTTGGGCCCGGCACTGAGCGTACTGGATGATGTCGTCGGTCACGCGGCCCCAGTGTATCTAATCCAGTGTACCGAATCGATCCGGCTACGGCTTTCGCCTCGACGCTTGGTCGAGGCTGGCGAGGTCCGCGAGGTCTTGGGGACGGGACCAATGCTCCTTCTCGGCACGCAGATCCGGCGCACTGATAAAGGACGCGACCACCTGTCCAAATGGACTTTGCACCCGTCGGTTGTAGGCCCGCGTGAACGTGGTGGTGGCGAGGCCGCTGATGAGGTCGATGCGAACGGGAGCCACCCCGAGTTGAACGATCGAGTCTTCATTCTGAAGCTCGTCGACGGTGACGTAGCGGGGTGGGGTTCCCCCAAAAAAGGCGCTTACGGCCGCGACGACCCTCTTTCCGTTGGCCATGCTGGTGGCGATGACGATGTCGAGGTCCTTGGTCGCACGAGGACGTGCGTGGAGGGCGAGGGCGTGCGCGCCCACGACGAGGTACCTAACGCCGTGGTCGTTGAACGACGCGAGAAACGCTTCGTAGTCGGGGTGCGCCATCGAGACCTCGCGCCGCGAGGGAGGAAAGGAGGCAAGCGTAGACGGCATCGACGCGCTGTCGAGGGGTGAGGCCGGCGACATCGTCCTCAAAGTCCGCCTCGGCCGACGCGTTGGTCGGGGTCACCGAGACCGTCCAGATGCGGCCCCTCGCGTCGCGGACCTGCTCCGTGCGGCGGCTGGGCATGGCCTCGAGTCTAAACGAAGTCGTCGCCGAAGGCGTAACCGAACTCGCCGGTCGCAACTCGGCGCGTCCTGCTTCGGCGACGGGCAGCACCGAATTGCCGGGATTCAATGGCGCTCTTGGCGTGGCAGTGGGCTTGCGTACACCTTCGCGAGGTCCAGTTCCACGTCGAGGCTAGCGAGCGGGAGACGGCCTTCGCGGGCGTCGCTCCGCTTCCATTCGCCGTTGCGGGTCCAGAGCTCGGCGCGCCACTCTTCAGAGGCAAGAAGCAAGACGTGCTCCAGAGACGAAACTCGCTTGTAGTGGGCGAGCTTGTCGGGGACTGTCAGGACCGCGCGGCTTCTGCTCGTCTCGACCGCTGGCTCGAACGCCCCGGGCGCCGGCCCCTCGTCTTGCGCGGCGCTCGCCAGGTAGGGAAGACGTGGCTCGTCCGCGACCTCGCGATGAGGACCGGTCTCGATCTCCTCGAGGTGAACTTCGAGCGCGACCCTAACGCCGCCGTCGCCTTCGCCTCCAACGACCCCGGCGTGATCCTCGGCGAGCTCTCCCTTCTCTTTGGCCGCCCCATCGATCGCACGCGTTCTCTTTTGTTCCTAGACGAGATCCAGGCGCGCCCCGAGCTGCTCGCCAAGCTCCGTTGGTTCTTCGAAGAGTCGCCCGAGCTAGCCGTCGTCGCCGCTGGCTCTCTCCTCGGTCGACGTCACCACGACCCAAGGTGACTCCGTCGCTTACACCCTCGTCAGCCTCCCCCACTACCTCGTCTTCAACCTCGCCCCGATCCTCGGCGATCCCCCGACGGCCTGGCCCGTGCCCGCCGCGTGAAGCCCGGCATCCTCCCGGCTGCCCTCTCATCGCCTTCCCATGCAGCCTCTCACCGCCCCCGAAGCGTCCACCGCCAACGCCAGCCGCCGTCCGCCCCACTGCCGCGCCTGCAAAGCAACCGGAGCCCACCGCGTCCACCACGCCATCCCCGGCAAGGCCCGCACCCAAACCCCTCCCAGCGCTGCCGTGCCAAGCCGAGACCACGCTTCCCTCACGCGACGCGGAGAACGCGCCGGGGTCGCGGATATCGCGGGCAACGTGGCCTACGGCTTCCAGCGCCTGTCCTGCGCGCGAATGGCTGCACCGACCGTGGCCCGTGTAGGGAAGCGCTGAGAAGCGCGGAATTCTGCACGCGCCGGTGGAGAAGTGGGAGTGTCAGGAAGATCGTCGCGATGTACGCGCGCGGGATGACGGTGAGGGACATCCAGGCCCACCTCGCCGACATCTACGAGGTGACGGTCAGCCCCGACCTGATCAGTCGGGTCACCGAGGAGGTCGTGGACGAGCTGCGTGCCTGGCAGCACTGCCCCCTCGAGGCGGTCTACCCGGTGGTCTACATCGACGCGCTTGTGGTGAAGATTCGCCACAAGGGGGTGGTGCAGAACCGGGCGGTGCACATCGCCGTTGGGATCCGGCTCGACGGCCACAAGGAGGTGCTTGGGATGTGGATCGCGGCGGCCGAGGGCGCGAAGTTCTGGCTGTCGATTCTGACGGAGCTCAAGCAGCGCGGTGTCCGCGACATCTTCGTCCTGTGCGCCGATGGGCTGAAGGGTCTCCCAGAGGCGGTGGAGGCGAGCTTCCCTGAGACCATCTTCCAGACCTGCATCGTGCACCTCATCCGGTCGAGCATGCGCTATGTGAGCGGGAAAGAGCGGAAGGCCCTCTGCAAGGAGCTACGAAAGCTCTACACCGCGTACGACGAGGAGGCGGCGATGGTGGCCTTCGAAGAGTTCGAGCGGACGCACTCCGACCGCTACCCGACGGTGGTACGCGCGTGGCGCGACCGCTGGGAGGAGTGGACACCCTTCCTCCACTTCCCTCAGGAGGTCCGGCGAATCATCTACACGACGAATGCGATCGAGGCGCTGCACCGCTAGCTACGCAAGACGCTGAAGACCTGCGGGCACCTGCCATCCGATGATGCGGCGCTGAAGCTGCTCTTCTTGGCGGTCCGTAACGCGGAGAAGACGTGGGGAAAGCGAACACGCACATGGGGCATGCAGTTCGCGATCCACTTCGAAGAGAGGATGCCGGCGGCATGATGCTCATCGCCCTTCTCGCGAGCGCCATCCTCGTGTGGCTCGCACCCCCGTGGACGTTCGACGTGGCCGCGGGCGCCATGGGCGTTCTGCGGTGCCCACCCCGAGCCGGGAGCCCCCTACGGAGCACCCCTCGCCCATCGCCCGCGCCATGCGCCTCCCCGCCGCGCGCCGCGACGGGCACCGAGCGCCCGGAGCCGCGCAGAGCCGCGCAGAGGGCCGTCCTACCGCCTGAGCACGGCGAGCACGGCGAGCTCTTGCTCGAGGTGCGGACCGGCCCGTAGGCCAGCTACTACGTCTTGCTCGATCCGGGAATGATGTCGGCGTCGGCAACGTTGTCGACCGCGTTCCTGGCCACGCAGATCGTTCCGACCAGCAGCTGGAACACTCTGATGGGGATCGCCGACGGGAACACGATGGTCTCGACGAACTGTCGTCGAGTTCGAAGATGCCTCGCTCGACCGATCTGGGTATCGTCAGAATCTACCTGCAGACCGCCCCCTTCCAGCCGCCAGCGCCCGCGAGGCGCAGACTTCACAGAAGGGGGGATCGGTGGACTTCCGAGAGGGCGCTCGGACAGGGCTTCGAAGGGACCCAGACTCCGCGATCCCATGTCGCTTTCAAGATTGGATTTTGAAAGTGACACAGGTAGCGCTACCGTCGACCCGTGTATCGCCGAGACCTGAGCGCCGAGCTGGCCGCGGCGGCGGCGCGCATGCCCATCGTCACCGTGGTCGGTCCGCGCCAGTCGGGGAAGACCACCCTGGTTCGGAACGTCTTTCCTGACCACGCCTACGTGAGTCTGGAGCGGCCAGACGAGCGCCAGGCCGCCATCGACGACCCCCTCGACTTCCTGGACCGGTTTCGCGGGCCCGTCATCCTGGACGAAGTCCAACGAACCCCGGACCTGCTCTCGTATCTGCAGCCGAGGGTGGACGACGACGACAGGCCGGGGCGCTACATCCTGACCGGCTCCAACCATCTGCTGCTGATGGAGCGGGTGTCGCAGACGCTCGCGGGCCGGACCGAGATCCTCGAGCTGCTCCCGCTGAGCCTCGCCGAGCTCTTCGACCGCCCGGCGCTCGATCGTGAACGACTGGACGTGGTCGAAGCGGAGGCCGTCGACCCGCCGAACGTGGAGCTGTGGGAGGTCGTTTGGCGGGGGCTCTTCCCGCGGATCTGGGATCGCGACCTGCCCGCGGATCGATGGCTTGCCGGTTGGATCCGCACGTACGTGGAGCGCGATCTGCGCGAGGTGATTCGAGTGAGCGACCTCGACGCGTTCCAGCGCTTTCTGCGGCTCTGCGCCGGTCACACCGCGCAGGTGCTGAACCTCTCGCAGCTCGCCGCCGACACGGGCATCACGCAGCCGACCGCCAAGGCCTGGCTCTCGGCGCTTCGCGCGGGCTTCGTCGTGGCCACCGCGCCGGCGCACCACGCGAGCTTCCGCAAGCGCCTCCGCAAGCGGCCGCGGCTGCACTTTCTCGACACCGGCGTTGCCTGCGCCCTGCTAGGAATCCGAGACCCGAACGCGCTCCGTGTTCATCCGCTCCGCGGGCCGATCTTCGAGAGCTTTGTCTTCGCGGAGCTGACGAAGGCGTTCACCAACCGCGGCCGCGAAGCGCCCTTGTACTTCTGGCGAGACGCGGCGGGCCACGAGGTCGACATCGTGGTGGACCTGGGTGACCGACTGCTTCCGGTGGAGGTCAAGTCGGCCAAGACCCTCGCCTCCGACGCCCTGGCAGGGCTCGAGTGGTGGACCGGGCTCGAGAACAACCCGAACGTAGGCGGCCTGCTGGTTCACGGTGGCCCACGGCTGGAGTCGCGGCGCGGCTATGCGATTCGCCCCTGGTGGCTGCGCTAGGCTAGGACTCGTCACTCTCGAGCATCGAAGGCGACAGGTTCGACCATGAGCCTGGCCCGCTCTTGCGTTGCCGAAACGATGGTTATCGTTGGCCGCCCGAGCCATGTGGCTGTAGCCGTTCACGGGTAGGCGCGACCCCGCGCCACTGATCACAATGCGCGATCCAGCTGTCCAGAATGGCCCGACCCAGCCGTTCACTTTCAGCGAAATACGCACGCACCACCTCGCCGTCGGGCCGTGCCACCTCCAGGAGCCGCCCGGCGGGGCTCCACCGGTAGGCCCACGTCGCCCCGTCGGCGAGCGTCTTCGTCACCAAGCGACCGTGCGCGTCGTATCGGTACTGCTTCTGCCCCCACTGCAGCAGCTCGCCGTTGCGGCCGTACCGCGCGTCCTGAAAGTCGGGCCGGCGGAACAGGTTTCCCACCCGGTCGCTCCACCGCGGCACCTCCTCCCTCTCCCACGCCCCCGCACTGCCGCCGCCGCCACCACCGCCGCCGCCCCCACCAGGTCCGCCTTCGCGCCAGCGGTGGCGTAGCTCGCGCACCAGGTGGCCTCGCGCGTCGTGCTCGTAGTCTACCCGGCTGCCGCCGAGGCGGTCCGTCAGCGACGCGATTTGCTCGCTGCTTCGCCACGTGTACCCCCGCCACATCACGTCGCGGCCCGGCGAAGGCTCTTCCCCCAGCGTGTCTTCACGCCCGTCGCCCCGCACCCGGACGCCCGTCAGCACGCGACGCTCCGACAATCGTCCCGTCGCCTCGTGGCGACGCCACAACGCGCGCACGCCCCCCGGGTACGCCCGCGCCAACTCTTCGCCCCCCGGGGTGCGCACGATGTCCATCGTCCACTCGCGTCGCGGCACCGACGAGCGGCGCGCCAGACCCGCCACCGCCGCCGCCCGGCCCACCTCCCACGGCAAACGGTCGAACGGTGCCCCCAGTCCCAGAGTGACGCCCGACAGCTCTGCCGCCCGGTCGTAGGCGTACCGCACCCGGTGCCCGAGGCTCGTCTCGCGCTCGGCCCGCAGTCCGCCCGGCTCGTACCGGCTTGCCACCTCGAACCACGGGCCTTCTCCCGTCCGCTGGCGCTCACACGTCACTTGCCCCAGCGCGTTGCGCTCGAAGCACACCTCCACGTCCGCCGCGCCCTCGAAGTACCCCGGGCCCGGCATCCCGCTCAGCGCGCAGGTGATTTGCCGGTGGCTCCGCACCAACATCCCCGCCCCGTCGTATGCAAACGCCTCCTCCTGCGTGTTCGGGCGCGCGTCTAACGACGTGAGCTTCACCAACTGCCCCGCCGCGTCGTGCTCGAACGTCGTCACCGACGTCCGCGGCGGGCCCACCGTCTTCTCGAGCCGCCCTGCCGCGTCGTAGAACAACCGCGTGCGTCGGTCGTCGAAGCTCACCTCCACCGCAATCCGGCCCGCCGCATCGCGCCGAGACAGATACCGCTCCCCCGCCTGATTCTCGTGGCCCGCCCCATCGGGTCGGTCATCACAAATCGGCCGTGCTCGTCGCAGGGGTAGCTCGTCGCCATTTGGGCTCAACTTGCGGGGGGGGGGGCGTAGGTCGACCCTCGCCGATCTCAAGTAAGGCAGGATATGGCGAATGGTTACAGCAGACCTGCGACCTGGAGCTTCTTCAAGACAGCGTCGCTGGCGCACGTTGTGAGGTCATCTATGGCGTCCCTCTCCGTGTTGTCCGTGGCAAACACGACGAATGGATCGGATTTCGCAAACGTGAAGTCATCGGCGTGGCCTTCGAGTTCGCGTGCCAGCGCAACAGAGGCGAGTTCCACGGCTCGGCTACCCCCAGAGTCCAGAAAAGACGCAAGGAACTTGCGCGCTCTTTCATCGAAAGCAAGGGGATTCGGCACCAGGTCAGGCGGGAACCCTTCTCTCGAATCTATGTGCTCACGGACTTCGTCAGGAGCCCAGAGATAATATCTGTGGTCGTCGTCCAGGCGTCCACATTCAATCTCTTTCAGAACCTGCAGCTTGTGAGCCGTCGGATAAAGGACGACCGCAGGAGGCCAACCTTCCTCAGGTTCCTCGTCTCGATACAAGAGGCACAGGGCATAGTAGTTGCCGGTGGCGATCTTGTTTGCTGTATAGAGTATAAATTCTATCATAGCTCGCGCTGTTTTTAGATCGGACTTGCGCCTGGGAGGTACCCTTTCTTCGAGGCCAAGTCCGCCAAGGCCTTTCGCACGTCTCCACGTCCCGACGGGGTGCGCACACGATGCCCGTCGTCCACTCGCGTCGCGGCACCGACGAGCGGCGCGCCAGACGCGCGACCGCCGCCGCCCGGCTCACCTCCCACGGCAAGCGGGCGAACGGTGCCCCGGTCCAAGGGTGCCACCCGATAGCTCACCCGCCCGGTCCGAGGACGCCGACACTCGGCCTTACGGGGAGCCGCTGATCGCTCGGACAAAGCTGTCGCAGAATTCCTCAGCTCGCGTGTTCGCATCTGCGTATTCGATGTCATCGAAAACCCCATTGTCCCTCACGATGCCGGCTACCACCTCGACATCGAGCGTCTTGCAGAGTGCGATGAGTTCGCGGGCCAGGGGCACCAGAACGTTCGGCGACAGCTCGTCCGGAAGAGGTGCTAATAGGCCAAGGTCCCAATCGGGCCCATCGTTGTCGGTTTCAGTATTCTCGTGTTTTTCGTTCACCATGGACGAATGGTGGAGGGCCCGAGAAGCAGCCTTTAGCCTTGTGACGATTTCGGCCTCGATAGGTTCGTGGTCAGCTCCGTCTAGATAAAAAATAGCCTCATACCTTTTCGCCGCTCTTTCCCGGCCCGCCGGGGTTCAACTTAAATCCACCTGGCATGTGAGCATCCAGATGGTTGGTCTTGCGAAGTGGAAGGTTAAATCGTGTGCCCGCGACATGGTGAATGCTGATCTTCTCACCCAAGCGATCACCGGGGAACCACTTCAGCCACTGCTCGTCGACTACCGGGACACGCTTCTTGGCTATCCGCTTCAGGTTCGAAGGGCTCAGTGCGTCGACGCCTGTCGACTTCCCGACATCTCGCCAGAAACGCCAGTCTCGTGGGTTATTTCGCCGTACACCGGTTCGCGTACACGTGAGGCCATCCACATCGACCTGCAGCGTGGGGTCGATGCAGAATGCAAAGAAGGCAAGGCTCCCGCGCAGCCGGATCGGGTCTTCGCTGAGGTAGCGGCCGGTTTCGGGGTCGTAGTAGCGGTGTCGGTTGTAGAAGAGCCGGTTTCGGGGTCGTGGAATTGGCCCGGGAAGCGTAGGGGCTGCTCGACGGGAGGCGCTTCGCCGTCATCGTCATCGCCCCGGCCCCACCGGCGCGCACCTCCCGCCGGACCTCTACCACCACCACCAGCGCCGCCGCCTCGGGTCTCGTCGCGGGGGACGCCGTAGATGTCGAGTTGGGCCTGCCAGGCGACGTCGCCCTTTTCGTTGGTGAGGAGCTGGGGCACGCCGAGGTGGTCGTTGATGACGCCGTAGCGGCGGTGGCCCTCCATCTTGGCGATGGGGGCAAAGGTGTCGGCCTCAAACACCCAGGTGCTCAGCGGGGCGAGACTCCCGTCGGCGCGGCGCTTCTGCTGGTGCACGAGGTCGTTGCCGTCCCAGACGTAGCTCGTTACCTCGCCGGCGAAGGACTTTTGCGTCCGGCGACCCAAGGCGTCGTACGCAAACCGCACGACCTCGCCGTCGGGCCGCGCCACCTCCAAGAGCCGCCCGGCGGGGCTCCACCGGTAGGCCCACTGCGCTCCGTCGGCGAGCGTCTTCGTCACCAAGCGACCGTGCTCGTCGTACCGGTACTGCGTCTGCCCCCACTGCAGCAGCTCGCCGTTGCGTATTTCGCTGAAAGTGAACGGCTGGATCGGGCCATCGTGGACAGCTGGATCGCGCATTGTGATCAGTGGCGCGGGGTCGATGGGTTCACTTCTTGGTCTTGCGGCGTGAGCCTCCTTTGAGGGTGACCTT
>JBCCLB010000082.1:0-28652 GCA_039027095.1 Myxococcota bacterium | reverse complement strand
CGACGGCGGCTCGCCGCCTCGGTCGCGCGACGTTCCGCCCGCGCCGCTTCGGCGAGGGCGGACACGACGCGCGCCGCCTTGCGGCGGAGCGCCTGCTCGCGGAGGACGTCGCTTCGGTCGACGACTTCCGCGTTGAGGAGGGCCTCGACCTCAGGCCAGCACGATGCCGCCAGCGCATCCGCGTCCCCCTGACGGCCCGCAAGCGCTTGACGGGCCGAGAACACGACAGGGGGCGCGAGCGTTTCAATCCCTCGCTCCGCCAGGGCCGCGACGACATAGTCGCGCACGCGGTCGACCCCCCCTTCCCCGATGCGATCGCGCTTGTTCACGAGCACTTGCAGAGGCAAACCGGCGGCGACCACGTCATCGAGAACGCGCCGTTCGCTGTCCTTGAGGGGTGCGGTGCCATCCAACAACCAGAGGGCGACGTGGGCTTCGTCGATGCCTCGGCGCGCCTGCGCGGCGTGGTCGTCGACGGGGGCGTTGAACCCGGGGGTGTCGAGCAGTTCGATGCGCTTGAGGCGCTCGATCGGCGCGTAGATGTACACCCTGGCGACATCGTGGCCCTCCCCCTCCAACTCGTGGAGGGCGCGCTTCAACTCGCCGTGCGGGACCACGCGGTCGCGCTGGCCAGAGACGCAGATCCTCGCGAAGCGATCCGGTGCCCAGGCCACCCAGTGGAGGGTGGCGGTCGTCGGTCGAACGCCCGTCGGCGCGACATCAGTGCCCAGCAGGGCGTTGAGCAACGTGCTCTTTCCCGCGTTGAATTCGCCGAGGACGGCCACGTAGAGCGGACGGCGGCGCTCCACGCCCAGGCCTTCGATCGCCGGCGCCAAGTCGTCGCGGCCAAAACGGCGCGCCTCACGACGCAGGACCGGGAGCAACGTGTCCCATCTCGCGGTTCCCGTGGGGGGGACCCAGCGCGTGACGAGCGCGTCGAGCCAAGCTTGCGCCCATGCCCGCAACGCCTCGTCGTCATCGTCGGCGCCGGCGGCGATGGGCGCGAGTTCTTCGACGACATCTGCTCCTCGGTCCACCTCGGCCCCGAGCGCCAGCAACGAACGCACGGCGTCGCCGATGACCAGATCGATCGTCCCCGCGTCGACCCGTGTGGTCAGATCCGCCAACGCCTCCTGGCGTCGCCCTTCGATCGCGCCGCGGAGCAGTTCGCGCGCCGCCGCGGCATCGCCCGCCTCCGCGGCTTCGAGGAGCGCGGCCCGGGCGTCTGCGTCTCGCCCCTCCGCGAAGGCGAACGCCGCCTGCCAGCGCGGTTCGTTCGCCCGCCCGAGCGCCTCGAGGGTCTGCCGCGCTTGGTCCACGAGGGCCGCATCCCGGCATCGCCGCAATTGAGCGGCCACGACCTCCTCGGCCCCGGGGGCGTCGAGCAGCAGCGCGCCGAGCGCGAGCGTCAGCGGGTCCCCACCGTACGACACGTCGGCGAACCGCGCCGCGAGCCGGGCGTAGAGCAAGCGAACGCGCCCGGCCAACGGGGGGGCGTCCGCCCCGAGCGGCGCTTCCGAGCCGTCGTCGAGGGCCGACAAGCCCTCGGCATAAAGCCTCGCTTCATCCTCCCGACCGCGGGAAAAAGCGCACTCCGCCCGGCGGAGATCGACCTCCAAGTCGTCGGATGCTTCGCCGAGGCGACCGAGCCAACGCTCGGCGCGGTCGGGCTCGCCCGCCGCCAGGTCGAGATCGATGAGCGCGAGCAAGGCCTCCCGGCGGACCGCCGGGTCGTCGAGCGAGGCGGCGCGTCCGAGCGCCTGGCGCCCCTCGGGGATCCCCGCCCGAACCCGGGCGAGGCCGAGACGCAGCCACACCTCCTGGCGCCAGGGCACCTGGCGGGACAATTCTTCGAGCGCCTCGGCCGCTTCCCCGTGGAGCCAGAGCGCCTCCGCCGCCTCGGCCCATAGGGCCAAACCCAACGGAGAGCGCGGAACCCGTGCGAGCAGCGCCCGCGCATGTGCTCTCGCCTCGAGATGACGCCCGTGCGCCAAGGCATCTTCCGCCGCCCGCCGCTCTTCTTCCGCGCCGCGCGCGAGGATCTCTACCCGGCTGAAAAACCGCGCTAGGTTCTCTGCGACCCGGGCCATTCGCAGCGAGCGTGGTTCAGCGTCTCGGTCCGGTCAATCGGACCACCACGTAGGGGAGCGGTGCCACGACGACGGGATCGGAGAAGCGGGTCGCCACTTCGGGAAACCGCGCCACGCGGGCCTCCACGGCCCGGGACCAGGTCGTCTCGGACCAGGGGCGCCGAAGAGGGCCGGCTCGGAGGAGCACCAAGGTATCGACACCGCGTTGGGCGAGCATGCCGCGTCCGATCCGTTTGCTCGTATGGCCCCCGCGCAGGACCGCGACCGCAGGGTCGGTGACACCCGCGAGATCGACGATGGGCCCCGGGTGCACGGCACCCACCCAGCCGCTGTCGAGGGTGGCGACGACCCGCGACGCGCGGAGGGGTTCACGCGCCGCCTCGATGAGGGCGCGGCGCGAAGCCTCGACGCCGGCCGAGCGGGGTCCCATATGGGCCGCCGTGTACACCGGCCCGGCCAGGGCGAGACCGAGGGGAAGCCACCGCCACGCCCCGGAACGCGCGAGGCGGTCGGCCGCAACGAGGGTGACGAAAGGCATCGCGACGACCCCAAGACGCGCCAGTGGCATCCAGTCGCCGCCGACCATCGCCACGGCGGCAAAGTGCACGAGTACCGCGACTTGGAGCCCACGAATCCAACCCGGTGCCCGCGGCCACGTCAGGGCCGCGACCGCCCCCAGTACGAGAAACGACGCGACGGCGTAGCGGACGCCGAGCGCCGCGACCGGTCGCTTGGCCCACGCGGCGAGGGGGACGAAGCGGCCAAACACCACAAACCGAACCCCCGCCACGAGGATCGCCGGACCCAGGCTCAACCCGATTCGGATCCACCGCTCCCGGGGGGGCGCGGGGTAACGCCCCGGCGCGAGCCCCCCCCCGACGAGCGCCAGCGGGAGCGCCTCCGGTCGCCACGCGGCGAGAAACCCGAGCTGTCCCGCGGCGATCCGATCTCGGCCGAGGCTTCGGGCCGCCGCCGCGCCCGCGGCCGCGCCGAGCACGACGCCGGTCTCCATGCCCGAAGCGACCCACGCGGCCACGGGGACCGATGTGGCGAGAAGACTCAACGCGGCCCACCGGCGCGCCCGCCCATCGATGCGTCCGACCGCGACCCCGAGCGCCCCGACGCCGAGCAACCACGCGAGCGCACCGAGCCACTTGGCCGCCCGATAACCCGCCCACGGCGAGACCTCGGCCCACGGCGCGAGCACGTAGGCCCACCCGAGCGGCGTCACCCCGTCGGTCACCGGTCCCCCGGGGTTGAATCGATACCCGACGCCGGTGGCCACATGGTGGGCGTAGCGGGCGCTGATCAGGGCATCGTCGACGGTAAATCCCCACTGCCAGACGAGCATCGGGAGAACGAGCCCGATCGCCAGCGCGGCCGCTCGGAGTCCCGAGCCCCGGGCGCTCACGTCGCGGGGTCTCGAAGTCTGGCGGACAGGGCGTCGATCTTCTTTCGCACCCGGTCTGCCGCCACCCCCTGCAGAAGACGGGGACGAAAATCATTGCGCCGCGGGTCGGAGGTCATCGACACCGGAATCACTTCCCCCGTCACGCCGCCGACCTCACCGCTTCCGGTGATGTCGAAGCGCGCGCGGTAGATGAACGCGTCTCGGTCGGCGGGCTGACTGTTGGCGCCGAAGACGAAGTTGCCGAGCGAATAAACGATCGGACGACCACGGTAGCGTTCGATGCCTTGCACCACGTGGGGGTGATGGCCGAGCACGAGGTCGGCACCGGCATCCACGGCGGCGCGACCCAGCGCTCGCTGGAGCGGATGCGTCACGTGGGAGCCCTCCATGCCCCAATGGAACGAGACGATGACGATGTTCCGCGGTCCGGCCTCGCGGCGTAGAGCGTTCACCATGCCCTGCTTCACCCTCGGGTGACCCCCGAGGTAGCCGAGATTCACCACCTCGACCCCACGGATGGTGCGGCGGTCGATAACCGCCCCCCCAAAGTAACCCACGCCGGCGCGGTCCAGCGCCGCTACGGTGTCGTCGTAGCCGCCAGGGCCGTAGTCGTGCGTGTGGTTGTTCGCCAGATCGACGATGTCGATGCCGCCCTGCACCAACATGGCGGCATCGCCCGGGACCCCCCGTATCGCAAACCCGCCTTTTTTGCGGCGGCGATGAGGCGCGGCGAACGTACCTTCGAGATTGGCGACGGTGAGGTCGTCGTGGCGAAAGAGGTCGAACACGCCGGAAAACGGGTAGTCGTGTCGGTTGGAAGCTGCGGCCACCACGGCCGCGAAGCTTCCGGGCGCGCCGGCGACATCGTGAAGGTCGCCGAGGGCGCAATCGCCGACCGCGTGAACGATGACCGGGCGCGGCGGCACCGGAGGCGCGGGTGGTCTTCTTGCCGCGGTGTCACTTGGTCTTGCGGGGCGCGCCGTTTCCGTTCCGACCGAGCGGGTGACGTCCTCCGGCGCGGCACGTCCTGGTGGGTCGGAGGGAGACGGAAGAGGCGACGCCAGCGGCCCCGCGGCGGCGCTCCCCCACGCCACGACCCCGGCCAGCGCCAGCCCTTCCGCGAGCCCAGCCCACAGCCAGCGACGTCGGAGCATCTGCGCGGTGCGCGAAGAAGAGGGACCCATCGCTGCGCTCACATGCCGTTGATCATGATCGGGGTCGAACGCCCGAAGCCCCCGCCCGGTCGCACCGCGCCCCAACCTTCGGGGAGCGGGGGGTCGGTGAACGAAAAGAGCCACGCTCCGTCGCGGGGACTCACGTTGACGCACTCGGCGCTCTTCGGGTTGGCGTAGTCGGCGTGCCAGTAGGCGACGTGGAGGGCGAGCGGGGCGCGGATGTACTGGATGTGGGGGACGTCGGAAAACCAGAGAATCTTCGGCTCTCCCGGTTCGTTGGACATCGTCGCCACCCGCTCCTTCCACTCGAAACGAAAGTAGCCCGTCTGGGTCGTGGCGTACTTCGTGTGATCGAGTCCCGGCACCGGCGCCCCGCCCTTGCCGGGAGAAAATAGCGTCGCGTACACGGGCTCGAGCCCACGGTAGGCGGTAAGGGTGCCCGGCCCGATCCGCGCGTCGATCCACTTTTCCCCCTCGCGGATCGCAGCGGGCCGTTGCCTCCGCGGCCAAGTAAACGTGCTGTGGCGGGCGCGAAGGTAAACGCCAGGCCGGGCGCGGAGCGGATGGTAACGATCGTCGGACGGCCCCACGGCGGGGCGTCCGATCTCGACCCACGCCTTGGGACCGATGGTCTCGCCGGTGGCTTCGAAGCCGCCGTCCTCGGTGCGGCGGAAGAGCGGTTGGGGCTTCTTGGTGCGATTCCAGCCCAAGGGGAGCGAGACCGACGCGCCGAGCGCGACGCCCGCGAACGCGGTGCGCTCGATGCGCTGCACGCGGTCGGCGGGAACGAGGGTCAAGTCGGGGGTTACCAGCCAGACGCGCCCGTGCATCGCAAACGCCTTGGCGTACGCGAGCATCGATCCGTTGGGGATCGTCTTCCACACGAGGCGGCGAGGCTCTCGCGTACCCCCGCCGACATGGCGCCGGCCGCCGGCGAAGTACCACGGCACAGCATCCCGAGCTCGGATGGGTTCGTCGGGGGCCAAAAGCTCCTCGTGTCCCGCCGCCCAGGCACCCAGTTCGAGGTATTGCCCCGGCGGCCCGAGGCGACGTTCGGCGCGTCGCCATTCCTCGGGAGAGGGGACGCGACTGTACATCGGGGCTCCCCGTGAATACGCGTAGTCGAAGGGGTAGAGCGCATCGGGTCGGGGCGCGACGTCGGCCAGCGCGCGCACGTAGGGGTCGTCGAGATCGAGGGTGGTGCGGTGGTCGAGGCACACGTAGCCGCGGGGCACCACCCCGACGTAGCCTCGGGCGCATCCGGGCCCGGCCACCGGTCCCGGGTCGCGTACCCGCACCGAGGTGCCCATCCGGATGTTTCCGAGGGCCACCCCGCGCTTTCGGTTTGGCTTGGGCCAGATGAACACGTGGGGTCCGATGGCTGCGATGCGGGCCTCCGCCACCGGCGGGGGGGGGCTTCGCGGGGACCTTCGTCGGGGAGCGCAGACGCCGTCGGCGAACGCGCAATGGCGCTCGTGGAGCTCGCGACGGCGCCTGAAGAAGGGCTCTGATCCCTCGATGGCGTCGTCCTCGCCTCGCGCGGCCGCGCGGGCAAAGACTTCGACGGCGCGGCGCTCGCGAGACGCGGGTCACGCTCCAGAACCGGTCGCGACGACCCTGCGACCGTCGTTCCACAGGACAGGGTCCCCGCCCCCAACGCCACCGAGCAGGTCGCAAACGCAAACCCGTAGCGCCGCCATTGAATCATGGACGCCATTGTCGGAAGCCCCTCCAAAAAGGGCCAAGCCAACGACAAAGCGGGTCGAAAATTACGCCGCCCCGGAGCGGACTTCTAGCATCCGCGCATCGATGTCGACCCTGCACCTCGTCGTCGCGTCCCGCGGCTCCCGACCCCACGTCCGACGTTCACCTGCCCACGCCCAGCTCGAGCCGCTCGCCCCTTGGTTCGAGGATCTGCTCGTGCTCGTGGCCCTCGACGACGCCGGCATGAATGCGCTGCTTCGCGACCTCGCCTACGCGCTGGCTCAACTCCGGCGGGGACCACGAACCCGACTCGTGGTTCCGACCCTCGCGGCGTCCGAAGCCCCCGTGGCCGGGCGGCGCGGCGCGGTGTGGGAAGTGGGCCTCGAACGTGACGGCGACGACCTCCTCGTCTCGCTCTTTCGTCAGGGGGCGGCCGCGCGCGTCGTCCAATCCGACCGTCGACTCGCGCTCGCGGAGGCAGAGCGGAGCCTGCAGGCAGCCCTCGAAGGAGCCTCGGTAAGCGACCGCGCGCTCGCCGCGGCGCGCGCCGCCCTCATCGACGCCGAACCGCCGGCCCCCTCATCCCGCGTCCCGCGACGCGCCCTCGACATCATCGGCCGGGGTGGCCGCTTTGGCATCTCGGTACGCACCGAGCTTCGCCTCTGCCCCACCCCCGGGCGGAGAACGGCGTCTTCGATGGCCGACGAAGAGGACGAGGACGCCGCCAACGTCGTTGCACGCACAGACCTGCACGCGCTCCTCTTCCGCGGCGACGTCACCTTCAGCCTGGGTGATGCGTCCCGCGCGGTGCGCGGCGTCTACGTCTTTCTCGCCGCCGAGCAATTGCTGGCCCTGTGCGAGGTCGCCTTCCGCGCCGAAGTCGCAAAGGAGCCTGGGCTCCATCGCTTCGAAGGCGGCGGCCTCGCCACGTCGGTCGAACTCGATCGACGGGGACGCGCCTCGCTCCGCTTTGCGGGCACCGGGGCGGAGGCCAATCCCCTCCGTCTTCCGCCGGTGCCGACCCGCGATCTCATCGCGGCGCTTCTCACGTGGTGTCGACGTCTGGGCAAGCAGGTCGTCACCGCGGATGATTCCCAGCGACAGAATCTGCGGCTGACCGACTTTCGCCAGCGGGCGCGACACCTGGCGGATGCGGTGTCGAGCCATCGCGAAGCGCAGGTCTCGGTGGCGGCCGAGCTCCTTCACGCCGCCCCGGAGAGCTTTCGCGCCTACCCGGACGACGACGACGTCCCGCCCGCATCGTCGCCCTCACCGACGGTCTCCACGCGCGACGGGATGGCCCCGCGCCGACCCAAGCTTCGATTCGACGAGAGCTGGCGTGCCGACGTACCGCACCTCGACCTTCGCGCGCTGTTTCTCGCCGGGTCGAAAATCATCGTGGGCTCGCCGCGAGAGTTGGCCAGCATCGATCGACGGACCGGCGAACTTCAGTGGAGCGAGCGCACCCACCAGGCGGTGAGCGTGATGACCCCTGCGGGGTGCATGCGCTTGGGGGCCGACGGGCGCTTGACCCTGCACGAGCTGGATTACGGCACCACGGTGCTCGAAATGCAGCTCGGGCCTTGCGTGGGAGCGTCCGCGTCGGGGGTCGTGGTCGCCGCCCCTGGACTTCCGTCGATGGTGGTCCTCGGGGAAGGAGCGCGACACCTCGTCGCCGTCGATCTCGATTCGGGGGAGGTACGCTGGCGACGGCCCGTACGCGCGCAGAAGTTCGCCGGCTCACGGATCCGACTGCGTCGGGCCGGAAGGTTGGTGATCGTGAGCGCGGGGGACGCCCAGCTCTCCGCCCTCGACCTGCTCAGCGGCGAGGTCGTGTGGCGACGACCGAGTCGGACGTGCGCCGCCGCGCTCACCCTCGACCGGGGGGAGGTGTTCGTGCTCCACCGCGACCCCCGGGGGGTCACGCCGGGCCACGTCGAGTCGCTCGATCCCTACACAGGGCAAAGCCGATGGCGGGCCGCCCTCCCCGGCCGCGGGGCGAGCGCCGTGGGCGCCAGCCTCGCCGTCACCGCGTCGTCGGTGGGGGTGCTGGCGCGGACCCCGGCCGGCATGACCGTCCTCGGTCTGAACCGCTCTGATGGGGCGCTGCGGTTCGACCGCCGCGAACCCCTCTGCGAGGGGCGAGGGGCGTGTGTCGCCGTGGACGACGTCTTGATCGCCAACAGCGACCGAGGCGAACTCGCGGCGGTCGACGCCGTGACGGGAGCGCTTCGCTACCGTCACGTCCTGTCGAATCGGGCGCACCCCGACGAGCAGCCGCGCACGCAAACCCCGGTGTTGCGCTCCGGCGCGCTGTTCGTGCCTCAGGCGGAGGTGTACGTCGTGTGTCCGTACACTGGGACCATGCTTGGTCGCTTGCCCTGCGACCTGGTGCCCGACGCCCTCCGTGCCGACGGTTGCGGCGGCGTGTACGTGGCGGAATCGAGCGGCTACATCGCGGCCTACCATGCGCTGCCGACCTTGACCCTCGTGCGCCGCTGAGCGCCGGGCCGGCCCTTTGGCCCGGACACCGACGAGCGCGACGCGGGGGGCTACGAGGATGACGTGCGGATGGCGCCTTCGGCGACCAACGCGTCGATCGCCTCGTCTGACATCCCCGACCCGCGCAAGATCGCGCGGGTGTGTTCTCCCGGGCGCGGAGGCGCCGGCAGCGGGGCGACGGGATCGACCGGGTCGGGGCTCACCGGGAGGCGGAACACCGGCACCGACGTCCCCGCGACCTCGGTCGTGACGCCAACGATGCCGCGCGCTCGAAGATGCGCGTCGGCCATGACTTCCCCGGGACGAAGAACGGGCTCGATGCAACAGTCGTGCGTCTCGGCAAACGCTTCCCATTCCGCTCGCGTCTTGGCGGCGAACACGGCCGCCACCGCCTCGACGAGCGCCCCTTGATGGGGACCCGGGAGGAGCGCTTCGAGGCCCGCTTCGAGGCCCGTGGCCGCCGCGAACCGCAACCAGAACTTCGGCTCGAGGGCGGCCAACGCGACCCATGCATCGTCGCGGCAGCGATAGGTTCCGTAGGGCGCGATGCCGCCGGACAAGAGGCCCTCGCCGCGGGCTTCGTCGTCTCCGCCCGCGGCTGACGACAGCCCGAGTGCACCGAGCCCGAGAGCCCCTTCGGTCATCGCGATGTCGATGACCCGTCCCACCCCCGTGGCGTCGCGTTCTCGAAGGGCGGCCAGAATGGCGATGGCGCACCACATGCCGCCGGTGATGTCGGCCGCCTGGACCCCCGGAGTCTGCGGCGCGCCCCCCGCCGGGCCCTGGAGACCGAGAAGACCCGCGCGCGCGAGGTAATTGAGGTCGTGTCCGGCGCGGTTTCGCAGCGGGCCGGTTTGCCCGTACCCCGTCAGCGCGCACACGATCAGCGCCGGGTGGCGAGCGCGTAACGCATCGTGCCCCAACCCCAGACGCTCGAGCGTCCCCGGTCGAAACTGCTCCACCAAGACGTCGTACTGGGGGAGCAGACGCATGAACGCCTCCCGCCCCTGCGGATGTTTCAGGTCGACGACGGCACTCCGTTTGCCACGGTTGAGGGCGGCAAACGCGACGGTCATCTCGCCGCCCGCGCGGACCGGCCCCGCCTGGCGGAGGTAGTCCCCCGCTCCGGGGTCTTCCAGCTTGTCGACCTGGGCTCCGAGTTCGGACAGCACGAGCGTCCCGAAGGGGCCCGGCAGGAGTCGAGACAGGTCGAGGACGCGGACGCCACGCAATGGCAAGCCGCACTGCGTGGGCTCGGAGGTCGCGCTCACCGCCATGCCCCCGGGTTGCATCCCCCCCCCGGGGCGAGGAGGTGGTTCACCCGCCGCGGAGCTCGAACAGTTTTTGCAGCTTCATCGCGAGCATTTGGTTGCCTTGCACCTTCAGCTTGCCCGCGAAAAACAGCTGCATTCCATTCGCCTGCGGATTCTCCAGCAGTTTCTGAAAGTCGTCCTCGGCGACGTCGATGGTGACGTCGGCCCCGCCAGGCGCACCAGCTTCGAGCTTCGGGCTGTCGGTGCAGTCGATGAACCAACTACCGCCGTTGTCGCCGTCGATGTTGATCTGGAATTTGGCCCCGATTTCCTTCGCGGCATCGGGGTTTTTTTCGATTGCGCTCTTCAGCTCTTCGTCGAACAGCTTCTTGATGTCTTCCGCCATGGCGCCGGGCGTAGGCGGCTCGTAAATCCGCGTCAACTGGGGGTTGAGCCGCTACCATCATGGTGGGGTTGGCGCGACGGAGCCTCTATTCTACGGTTTTGACGCGTCATGACGCAGCAACGGCAACCCCCGGTGGAAGGCGAGACGGTGATCGAGCTCGCCGACGACGGGGCGACGATGACCTGCCCGTCGTGCGGCACCGCCTGCATCCTCAGTCACAAATATTGCCCCGGGTGCGGCTTTCCGATGGAGAAGCTGCGCGAGCAGCCGGACGACCCGCTCATCGGGCGAACGCTCCCCGGAGGCCACGTCGTGCTCGAGTTGATCGACGTGGGAGGCATGGGTCGCGTCTACCGCGCGGAGCAAAAGATGCTCGGGCGCACCGTCGCGGTGAAGATCATCCACCCCCACCTGCTCGGCGATGAAACCGTCGAGGCCCGGTTCATCACCGAGGCCCGGGCGGCCAGCCAGCTCAATCATCCCAACAGCGTAGGGGTCATCGACTTCGGGAAGTTCGAAGGGCGCCTCTACATGGTGATGGAGTACATCCGAGGACGCGATCTCGCGACGGTCGCCCACGAGGAGGGACCGCTCGCTTTGGACCGCATCGTCGACATCGTGACCCAGACGATGGCGGCCCTCGAGGAGGCACACGCGATCGGCATCATCCACCGCGACCTCAAACCCGAGAACATCGTCCTGTCGCCGCTCCGTAGCGGCGGCGACTTCGTGAAGGTGCTCGACTTCGGCCTCGCCAAGGTCCTGGAGCAGTCGGCTCAGGCGGCCCGGATCACCGACCCCGGGATGGTCTGCGGCACGCCCGAGTATATGGCCCCCGAACAGGCCCGGGGCGAGAACGTCGACCACCGGGCCGACCTCTACGCCTGTGGGATTCTGCTTTACGAGCTTCTCGCCGGACAGCTCCCCTTCGAGGGGAGTTCGCCCCGAGAAGTCGTGCTCATGCACCTGAGCAAGGTCGCCCCCGATCTTCGTTCGGTGAATCCCCACCGCGAGATGTCCGACGACCTGGTCGAGGTCGTCGCCATGGCGATGGCCAAAGACCCGGCGGCCCGATTTCAGTCGGCTTCGGACTTCGCCCGCACCCTTCGCGAGGTGGTCAAGCCCCCTCGGATCACCGAGATACCGGCGGCGGACGAGGCCTTCAAGGCATGTCCGGAGTGTGGGGCCATGATGCCCGTCGGGCAGAAGTTCTGTGGCGAATGCGGTGCCCGCTTCAGCGACGTCGACATCGTCACGACGCCCGGGTCCGCATCGCCCACGGCGGTCACCGAACCGCCCGCTCGCCCGAACGGCGCGAACGCGGACCCGACGACGGACCCCCTTGGCCACAGCGGCGAGCTCCCGTTCGTCGGGCGAGAGGTCGAGATCGCCTGGCTGACGGAACGCCGCGCGAACGCAGGGACGGGACTGACGGCGGTGCAGGTCGTCGGCCACGCCGGCAGCGGCAAGAGCCGGCTGCTCCGTGAGTTCACGCTTGCGATCCGCCAAGGCGGCGACGAGAAGCACGAGCCCGGCCCCCCCCCGTCGGTCGTCGTCGTCGCCACCGGTCCCGACCCCTGGTGGGCGGGGCGCGGGTATCACGCGGTCAAGCAGGCGATCCGCGGCTTGGCCGACCTCCCCGAGGATGGCGGGCCCGCGGCCGACTGGGCGGGCGCGTCACCGGAGGTACGCGCCGGCCTCGAAGCGATCTTCGACCGCGCGGCCACCGACAAAAAGGCGGGGCGCCGGTCGGGCGGGGGCCGTTGGTCGGAAACCCCACCGCTGGGGCGGGGAGAGGGCAACCGCCGGGTCGTCGTGGCCGAGGCGCTCCGATGGGCGATGGTCCGTGCGCACCGACGCACGCTCGACCAGGCGGAATCCGAGGAAGGGAGCGCACCGGGCGCCCGCGTGGTTTGCACCGTGGATGACCTTCATGCTGTCGATGGCGCGAGCCGAAATGCCTTCGCCGACGTCGTCTCGGAGCCGCCCCTGGTGCCCTGCCTCCTGGTGTGCGCTCATCGACCGAGCTTCGACCCGGCGTGGGAGGACGCCGACCGGCTCGAGGTGCGCGGCATCAACACCGCCGTGGCCGCATCCCTGCTGTCGGGACGGATCGTCGAAGCGACGGACCGCGGCGACGAACGTCGCGTATCCCCGCTCTACGTCGATCAACTTCGTCGTTTCAGCGACGAAGGGGGCGAAGACCCACCTCCCAAGCTCGCCGATCTCTTGGCCCTTCGGATCGAGCGCCTGCCCCAGGCGGCGCGACGAATCCTACAGGCGCTGGCCGTGCTCGGCGACGCCACCACCCCCTCGCAGCTCCTCCCCCTCGTCGAGCGAGAAGACGCGCTTCCGGGCTTGCTCGAGGAACTCGCCGACGCGTGGCTCATCCGCTCGTCGGATGCCAGCCAGGGGATGTTCGGCGCCGCCCACCCCCTCGTACGGGACGTCGCCCTCGCCGGGACCCCGGCGGCGGTGCGCGCCACCCTCCACGGCCGGGCGCGGCGCGACCTGAGTCCGACGAGCATGCCCTTGGAGGCGGACGCCGTGCACGCCTACCACGCCGGCCAATCCTTCGAGGCCCTGATGTTGCTGGAGCGCGCGGCCGACCGCGCCACCGAGAGGGACGACGGCGATGGTGCCGTGAGCGCCCTCCGGCTCGCCCTCGACTTGGCCCGCCGCGAGATGTCGCGGGGGCAGCTCGACGATCCCGTCTCCGCCGTGCTCATGTTCTCCACCAAACTGGGCGACGCGCTATGTCTCGCCGAACAGCATCACGATGCCGAGGGCGTGTTGGTCGAAGCCCTCAACCTCGCCGGCCCGATGTCGGTCGAACGGTCGCGCATCCTTGCCTCGCTCGCCCAGGTCGCCCGCGGCCTGGGGGACCCGAAGCAGGCTTTCGAGCGCCTCGAAGAAGCGCTCCTCATCGCGGAGAAAACCCAGCACGAAAGCCTCTTGGCGTCGCTGGAGCGCATGAAGATGCGCTGGGTGCAGGGCCTTTCGTGAAGGGCCTTCTTTCGTGAACCGCGTCGCGGCCACCCATCGCACGAGCCCGGACGTCGCGCCGTCGACGCCTCCGCGCCACGTCACACGATGGGACCTCGACAAGACCTACCTGCGCACCGACTTCGACACCCCCCGCGACCTTCTCCGCACGGCGGTCGAGCGTCCGGACCAGAAGCGCACGGTGCCGGGCGCGGCCGCGCTGATGCGCGAACTCGATGAAGCGGGGTCCCGCATCCACATCCTTTCGGGGAGTCCTCGACAGTTGAGGGGGCGCATTCTCGAGAAGCTGAGGCTCGATGGCGTGAGGTTCGAGAGTCTGACCCTCAAGCCAAACCTCCAGAACATTCTTCGTCTCCGCTTCCGCGCGGTTCGCGGCCAACTCGGGTACAAGCTCCCCGCCCTTCTCCGTCGCCGGTGCGAGCTTCCGACCCAAACGGTGGACGGTCAGCTCGTCGTCGAATCGCTCTTCGGCGACGACGCGGAGGCCGACGCCTTCGTGTACTCCCTCTACGCCGATGTGTGTGCGGGTCGTGTCGACCCCGAGGAGCTCACCGAAGTCATGCGCGCCGGCGATTGTTACGAAGACGACATCGCCGACGCACTTCGGCTCGCGTCGTACGTGGTCCCCGGGGAGGTGGTCACCCGCATCCTCATTCACCTGGAGCGGCAGACGTCGCCCACGGCGTTTGAGCACTACGGCCCTCGCGTCGTGCCCTTCTACAATTACTTCCAGGCCGCGATGGTGCTCTTCGAGGATGAGCGCATCCCCCCGCGGTCGCTCCTGCGCGTCGCCCAAGAGCTCATCGTGCGCCACCACTTCGATGGCCCGACCCTCACCCGAAGTTTTCTGGAGCTGACCCGGCGCGGACACGCCTCGGGCGCCCGCCTCGACGCGTTGACGGCCGACTTCTCATCGTGGCTCAGGACACCCCACCGAAGCCAAATCGCGGGGGCGAGCGAGCTCACCGTGATGATCCGCGAACTCGAACGACATCGGGGCGCCATCCCCCCCGCCTCGGACCTCGCGCCCGACCTCGACTACCGCGCGCTCGTCGAACACCACAATCCACGCCGTCGTGGTCGTCGCGCCCGATGAAGCGTCGTTGCGGGGAGACCGTACCACCGGCTCCCCCCCACCCCCGAGCCCCGGTCACACCCACGCATTGTTCAGCAGCTCCCCCACCCCCCCGGCTCCCGGCACGATGTAGTCCACGTCGTTGAGTCCGCGCTCTCCGGCCACCGTTCCGGGCGTGGCGCGGAGGGCTTGTTCGGACGACAAGCCGCGGTCCACCCGAAGCGCGTACACCACGGCGTCCGGCACGTCTCGCGTCAGGCGGTCGAGATATTCAGGCGTTACGATGAGGTGAATGGCGATGCACTTGGCCGGAGTGCCTTGAAGCCGCTGCTGGTAATGAAGGATCGCGCTCACCATCGAGGCCCCCGTGGCGCCCATCGGATCGGGGAACAGCACGTAGCGCCCTCCGATGTCCCGGCCGATTTTCGCGTCGTGCCAGAGCGCGCCGGTCACTTCCCCCGCGTCGTTGGTACGCCGACTCATGAACAGATGGTCCTGTCGCACGCATTCGGGATCGAGGACGTCGTTCAGCAGTTCGTAAATGCACTGCGAGGGTTGGGTTCCCGCGCGAGCGATCGCGACGGACACGACCTTGGCCCGTCGCTGCAGCACCAAACCTCGGTACACCGCCTCCCGATGGGTCGATGCCATGCGGGTCGGAACGTCGACGCGTTCTCGAGGGAGTTCAGCGGCGAGCACCGCGTGACCGAGCGACCGGTAGAGCATGGCGACGAGGCGACCGAGCTCCGGCTGGGTGACGTCAGGGGAGCACGCGCGGGTCAAAAGCGACCAGGCGAGCGGGTCGTCGAGCAGATGCACATGGTCTCCGTAGCCGTGCTCGATTTCGGGTGGACGGAAAGCGCTGGTGGCGTACGCGATGTCGCTCATCGGTGTTCGTTACACCATCCGCCGACCCTTGGGCGAGACCACGCCTACCCCTCACCGCGCGCCGAGGCGAGGGTAACCATGCGGTAACACCTTGGAACCAAAGGGTTTGACAAGGGGTCGACAGAGGCGGCCCCCGCGACCAGGGCCTTGAAAAGCGACGAGGAAGAGGGTATGTCGTCGCCTAAGCGCAGAAGTGCGCCTTGGGGACCTCGATGGTTTACGTCACCGTACAAGAACCGACAACGGGGTCCAAGTTCTGCGACGACGCTAACGGCACGACGGTAACGATGCTTACGGCAAGCCCACGCGACAGCGTCGCCATCGCTCTAAAGTACTGAATCTGCGTGGTTCTTGTTCTGGTCCAGTGTGTGCATACGCACGGAGTGGTTTTTCCGGGCACCTTCTGCTCGGGTGTGGTCTTCTAGGAGGTCCTTCAATTATGAATTGGAAGTTGGTGCGCCATGCAGCCCTCGCGGCGACGTTGGCGACGGTCAGTGCCGGGTGTGCGCAGGAGCGCGACCCGATCAACCGCGTTCAGGCGAACGCGCTCGCGAAGAGCTTCTACGTTGGCCCGAACCTCGTCAGTGACGCGGACAACCCCGAGTTCTTCGCCAACGGGACGCTTCTCGACATCGGCTACGGAGCTGGCGCGTTTGGCGTTTTCTCCGCGTTCTACTCGAACGACCTCTCGATCATCCGGTGGGAGATCAACGAGGACATGCTCCTCGGGCGCCTCGCCTACGAGCGGATCGACGACACCGATGGCAAGGGTATCGGCGATAAAATCGTCGACGGCCAAATTCTCTACGCGTTCCGCATCGACAGCCACTTCGACATCCGCCGGGCCTACAACCCGTCGACCGGCGAAGAGCTGAACGTGCTCGAAGAGAACATGTCCGACCGGCCCTGGAATGAGCGAGAGTACTTCCGCGTCGATTGGTCGGAAAACCTCGTCACCAACGCCTACGACTACAGCACCATGGCGCTGTACGGCGTGTTCTTCGACCTTCAGTGGGAGAACTACGGCTACTACGTCAACGACCCGAGCCACCCCCACGCGCCCAACTTCGAGCCGGAAGATGGTTATTTCGACATCACCACGAAGTCGTACTTGACGCCGGGCACGGTCGACCTGTCGGCGCTCGGGTTCTCGAAGCCGGTTCCCGGCTGCCTCTTCTCACCCGTGATCGGCGGCGGCACGGCCCCGGTCAACAACTGCAACCCGCAGGAGGTGACGATTCGTCACTCCTTCTGGAAGCGACCCGACAACGACTACGAACCCTCCCACTGGGATGGCTACAAGTTCCAGTCGGCGGGCGCCTTCACCAAGCAGCGCCGCGGCTACGCGCGCAACTACGGCATCCAGGACGAGAACTGGTACCGGTTCATCTCGCGCTACAACATCTGGCAGCGTAGCCACTACTACGATGACCCGGCGGCCATGACCGGCGCCATCGAGTGCAACACGCCGGAGACCACCGGGACCTGCGCAGCCATCAACGACCAGGACACCGCCGCCCTCGAAACGTGCGGCGCCATTCGCGGGGCCTCGGCCTGCGGCGCGTCGGCCGACACCTGCCTTTGGATTGGCGGGGGCGTCGAAGATGCGACGCGTGACGTCGACCAGAACGGTACCGACGACGAGTGCGAAGCGGTCACGCAGCTGACCGGCGCCGCCGGCTCACAGTGCGATCACTTCGAGCAGAAGTGCACCTTGCCCTACACTCAGCGCGAGGTCCGTCCCATCGTTTGGTATTACACCAACGAGAGCGATTACCGGTACTTCAAGGCGACCGAGTGGTCGACCCACGAGTGGGACATCGCCATGCGCGTGGCCGCACAGGCCGCGAAAAACGCTGAATGCCACCGGGTGAACCGAACGCCCGAGGCCGCTGAAGCCGCGAACTGCGAAGGCACCTACCCCGTGCCCCACGGTCAGATCACGATGATGCGGGACCTGATCGACACCTGGCAGGAGGTATTCTACTGCCGCCGCGACAACGGGAACACCTGGGAGACCACGGGTGAATGCGCGGCCCGAATCGACAGCGAGCTGCAGCAACGGGGCTACGACCCCGAAGGCGTCGACTACTTCCAGATGAAAGAGCTGCTCGAGCTCGATGACTCGGTCATCCTCTGCCACAGCCCGATTCAGGAGAACGACCATCCGTTGTGCGCGCCGGGACGGCCGCGGCTGCCCGCCCAATACACTTCGGAACAGTGCCAGCTCGACCAGTACCCCAACGGTACCGAGATGCCGGAGGACATCCGTGAGGCCTGCCAGGCCGCCTACACGGTTCGGATTGGTGATGTGCGACGTCACCTCGTCAACGTCATCAAGGACCCCGAGTCTCCGTCGCCCTGGGGCTTCGGACCGACCTACGCCGACCCGCTCACGGGTGAAGCCATCTCCGCGAGCATCAACGTGTGGTCCAACCCCACCGACCGCATCTCGCAGCAAACGGTCGACTTCGCCCGTTTCATCGAAGGTGAGCTCAGCGTCGACGACGTCACCAACGGTGAATACATCGACAACTATGCCCGCGCGGCGCAGGTGGGCGCCGAGGGCCGCACCGCGATGCCCAAGCTGACCCGGGCCGAGCGCAACCGCATGGTCGCCGAAATTCGGTCGAGCATCACGCGTGACCTGGAAAGCGGCAAAGCGCTACTTCCGGTCGAGGGTGCAACCAGCGGAGACCAGTTGAACCCCGGTTCGGCGGTCGTGGCGTACGACGGCACCGTCAGCGTGCCGAACGACCTTCGGGCCCGCATCCAAGAGCAGTCCGACCGGATCCTCGCCATGGAGAACGTGCGCGTCAGCGTGTACGCCCCCACGACGTCGAGCCAGCGGTACCTCGCGCGCATGCAATCGGCGGCCGGCACCCCCACCGAGGCGGAGCTGACCACCCTGCCGATGATGCAGTTCGCCAACATTCACAGCGAGAGTTCGGAGACGGCGCAGCAGTTCGCATCGCCGCTCCGCGGGTGGAGCAACCCAATGATGCAACGCGAGCTGCGCAACCAGCGCGAGATGGCGATGGCCGAGCGTGGGGCATGCATGCTCTACGCCGACGCCTGGGCGCCTTCGCCAACCGCCATCACGGGCATCTCGCGGTTGCTCGAGCAAAAGTTTGGCGAATTCGACGCCAACTCGCCTCCCGCCATCCAGGGGGCGCGCGCCGAGCGCATGCGCCGGTACCTCGCGGACCGAATGCACAAATCGGTCATGATTCACGAGATGGGCCACACCTTTGGCTTCCGTCACAACTTCGTGAGTTCGTCCAACGCGTTCAACTACCGACCGCAGTACTGGCAGCTCCGCACGAAGAACGGGACGGTCACCGAAGAGTGCACCGAACTCGCCAACACCGACGAGGAGGCCGCCAATTGCGTCGGGCCGCGCTACTACGACCCGCTCACGCAGGAAGAGCGCGACAACCTCATTCACATGCACATGCAGTCCTCCACGATGGAGTACGCCGGCGACATCTCTCAGGACCTCCTGGGCCTCGGCAGCTACGACTATCACGCGGCCCGCATGATGTACGGTGAGACCGCATCGGTCTTCGAGGACACGTCGATGTTCAACGGCAACGCCGACAGCGGCGCGGGTACCGCCGAGGCACAGGGCATCGTCGAGACGCTCGTCGACAACTTCGGCGGCATCGTCGGGTACTCCTACCAAGACGGGGGCAGTGCCTTCGACGACCGGTTCCACTACAGCCAGCTCAACGCGAGGTTCAACCTCATCGAGAACTGCCAGCCCATCGCCGACCCCACGACCTACCGGCCCGACTGGTGGGACGAGACCAACGACGGCGTGTGGGATCCGGTCCTCGACGGGCAGCTGGTCGCGATCGACGGCCAGTTCACCAAGTGCTTTCAGAAGCGCGTGGCGTACGTGCCCTGGAGTGAACTGCGAAACTTCGGCACCCAGCAGGGGGCCCAAGGTTCGAGTCAGCCCACCGGGCGGACCGGTCCCGTCCTCGATGACGCCGGCCGCGTTCGCTTCCCGTACGGCTTCGCGACCGACAGCTGGGCCGACCTCGGCAACTTGGCCGTCTACCGCCACGACAATGGCGCCGACCCCTACGAGCTGTTCGAGTTCTTCATCAGCGAGCAGGAGCTGCGCCACATCTTCGACAACTTCCGCCGGGGCATGAGCACCTTCAGTGTCCGCAGCGCGGCCATGCGGTCGCTCGGTCGGTACAACGAGAAGATGCGTGACGGCGCCAAGGGCCTCGGTCTGCAGCGCAACTTCTATCGCGACGTGCTCAGCGTGGACGCGGGCTTCGAGCCGAGTTCGACCTTCGCCTACGTGAGCCAGGCGCTTCGGTGGGACGAGAACCTGCTCGCCGCGGGCATGGCGTTCGACCACTTCGCGCGCCTGACCCAGCGCCCCAACGCCGGCCTTCACGACGACGAGTTCTCGCTCGGCGGAAGCCTCGATACGCTGATTCGGGCCAACGACACCGACCTCGCCGGCGCCAACGGCGCTGGGGAAGCCGCGGTCGTCATCCCGAACGGTCCACAAGGGTTCTGGAACAACGTCGGGTTCGGCGGAAAGCCGGTCGCGAACTACCTCTCCAACGAGGAGGGCGAGTACGACCGCGACTACACGCTCAACGCCGGCTCTTACTACGACAAGATCTGGGCGCCCATGTTGTTCACCGAGTCGGTGGACAACTTCATCAGCTCGGACCTGGGTGACTTCACCGACGCCCGCTTCCGCAACACCTCGATGGCCGACCTCTTCCCGGACGGGTTCCGCCGCTACCTGGCGAACAACCTGACCAACGACGAGCCGGTCAAGGCGGTGTTCATCGCGGCCGACAGCAGCGGAAACCCAGAAGTCGACGAGAATGGCTTCCCTGCCCGCCCGCTCGGTTGGACGAGCTGGTGGACCGAGGAGCCGGAGATCTGCTTCTCCAACGACGGTAACCACGTGTGCAGCCGCTTCTTTGGCGACGACGCCCCGCTCGAAGCCGAGCTTCCGGCGAACGTCCGACCCATCGACAGCCAGGTGAAGTGGGAGCAGCAGAAGTTCCTCATCGCCATGACGCTCATGTACCTTCCGGAAAACCAGAAGCAGATGTGGCTCAACATGATGGGGATCTGGTCGCTCGGGGACGACAACGACCCTGGCTTCAGCAACCGCATCGAGTTCCACGCGCCCGACGGTGACGTTTACATCGCGCGCACCTACGGCAAGGAGACCATCTTCGGCCGGAGCGTGGAGCGAGGTATCGGCGCGCGGATCCTAGAGTACGCCAACCAGGTGATGCGCGAGGCATACGTGACCGAGGAGTTCGTCGACCCGGAGACGGGCGCATCATGGCCGGTGCCGGTCATCCAGAACGGCCAAACCATTGTACGCTACGACCAGCGAGCGTTGTGGGTCGGCGACAATGGGGCGGTGGGCGTCCCTCCGCCGGCCGATTGCCAACCGGACCCTGACCCCGGCGACACCGACTACTCGTCTTTCAACGGTTGCGAGTGCGAGAACAACCTCCAGTGCCTGGAGCTCGAGCGCTACCTGTCGGTGCCCGCCTTCATGCGGCAGGCGATGCGGGACTTCCGCATGGCTCCGCCCTCGATGCAGGGATTGCTCTGACGCACGACCGCGGTCGCTGAGACCAACCACAACCCCTCGAAGCCCCGGTTCGGACGAGCCGGGGCTTCGTTTCGTTTGTGGCGGGACGGGCTGTGCCGGCAGCAGTCTTCGCCCAGCCAGAGATTGTGACTGCCCCTTGTTCGTCATGACGACGCTGCTTGGATCTGTTGCACGCGCTCCTCGTCATCGCCGTCCACTAGCTCGAGGGCGTCCACGTACCGAGGCACGGCCCTAGGATCCAGGCCTGTCTCCCGCGCGATCCTTCGCAGCGACTGTCCCGCCTCACGGCGTCGCAGCTACTTCGATCATCTTCCGCTCACGGCAGGCCATCCGACGTCGTCACACGCCCGCACGCGCACTACCTGGATGGCTGGTCCGGTCACCGAACCAAGGGGGCCGTCAGGTGGTCCCCTCACGCTGCAATTCGGGTGGTCCCATGCTCCGGCAAATCCCAGGTCCATCCCCCACGGGTGGTCCCATCTACCTGCAAATCAGGTGGTGCCATGAGGCTGCAAATCCAGCCCCGAGCGTGGTCCGATGACGAGGCAAACTGGCACGCGAGAGGCAAAGCCGTCCGGCGCTGCCTGTGAGCTCGCCGCGGACGAAGCTCGGGGCGCGTTGCGGCGGGGTGCGCGACTGCCTCTCCACGAAGCAGCCAGGGCAGCGCTCGCTACGGCTAGCTGAGATGCACCTCCTGGCCCAACAAGGCGTCGAGGTCACCTTTGCGTCATTGAGCCAGTATGCCCACGATGATCTCGGCTTGCGGAGCGGACGCCGACGGTCC
Source organism: Myxococcota bacterium (assembly GCA_039027095.1). Classification (GTDB taxonomy): domain Bacteria; phylum Myxococcota_A; class Polyangia; order Polyangiales; family Polyangiaceae; genus JAPYTK01. The sequence continues at coordinate 6,744 of JBCCLB010000082.1, read as the reverse complement.
CTCTCGAAGACCAAACGCGACAAATCCGATTGGAAGGATCAAAAATTGATTGATCCTATACGTCGATTGGCTAATCTATCGAGGCCCCGTAAGGAGGTGGACTTCATGTTGAAGAATTACCAAGTGATACCCGCGCTAGCCTACGTCTTGTTGTCTCTGCCAGGCTGCTTGGCCGACGTCGATGATGGCGAAGACGTCGATGTCGAGGCGCTAGAAGATGAGGAGCTGGAACCGTCGGAGCAATTCTTCGAGATCGGACCCAGATGCCAGCCGGGCTTCTCGCTCTGCTTTGAGGTCAACCGATTCCAGTGCCGCAATCTCGAAGTCGACGAGAACAACTGCGGCGGCTGCGGAGTCACGTGCTTCTCTGGCGATATATGCTTGGCTGGAATTTGCACCGATCCGGGACCGCTTGGGCCGTAGGAGTGGCGCCTGTGGTGGCGGCGGCGTCCTTGACAGCCAGCGTCTGTCGCCTCGTGGGCGGGCAGACTGGATAAGTCGCAAGCGGAACTGGGCTCCGTGTCAACAACCCCAGCTTGAGTCATGGTCTCGCTCCCCTGCACCCCGCCCAGCGTTTACGCCCCAGGTGAAAGCCAGAGCGGGATGAGCGACTACCGGGCTTCAAGACGGGATCCTGCATGCGTGGATCTAGGGCGTCCCCGGAGACCTCGCATCACAGGTCTCGGCGCGGCCCTAACTGCATCTCGTGGTTGCTAGCTCAGCCGTTTTGGCCAACGAAAACCATCAGCTCGGCTGAACGCAGGTCCATCGTAAGGCATCGGGTCCTCGGGGATGGTCAAAGCTCCACCCCCGAGGACCCGGATGCCGAAAAACCTCCCACGGAATCGTGCGACCAGTTCATCGCCGAGTTACTTCGCAGCGTGCGCGGCGAGGATATCGTCGATGACATCGTCCGTGAACCGGGCTTCTTGAAATGGAAACGAACCCGCCGCGCCGGTGGCTAGAAGTGACGCCGGCAGATCGAGGTTCAACGCAGCCCCGTTCGAGGGCGCGCTGATTCGGCTACGGACTTCATGCGGGAAGAACTAGGGTAGCCGCCGATGGCCGGCGCCGACCCGACTGTGCAAAAGCACCACTGTCTCCACTTCCTGTCGGGGAAGAACCAGGGTGCCGAATACGTCCTCGTCGACCCTGGGGAGGCGGTCGTGGGGCGCTCGCAAGAGGCCGACATCGCCATGGTCGAAGGCATGGTGTCGCGAAGACACGCGCGGTTTTGCGTCCGCAACGACGTCTTCACGCTCGAGGATCTCGGTTCGACGAATGGCACGTTCGTCAACGGCGACCGCGTCAAGCACCGCGTGTTGTCCCCCGGAGACCGGATCCTCATCGGCACGACGATCATGCGGGTGGAGCGCACGGCCAATCCGGCGGGAACGAGTCCACCCCCTCGGCCTCACGGCCCGTCGATCGTCGAGGCCGACACCACGAGTCGGGAAGTCATGAGCGGCGAACTCGACCAAATGGGGGTTCCTGAGCTCGTGGAAATGTTCGCCACCGCTCGGCAACCTCTCTTGCTCGAGGTCGACACGCTCGATGACCTGGGTCGGCTCTACATCGAGGACGGTACCGTCCTGGACGGCCACTCCCGTCGCCTCGGCGACGAGGCCCCGGCCGAAAAAGTTCTCCTCCGCATTTTCTCTTTTCAGCGCGGCTCCTTCGCCCTCCGGCCGTTCACCGAGCCGCCCCAACGTCGGCTCAATCGCGGCATTCCCGAGACCCTGGTCGATGCGCTGTTCAAGCTCGACGAATTGGAGGTCTTGCGCCAAAAGCTCCCCGAAATGGCGACGCCGGTGTCCCTTTCGCGCCCCATGAAGCCGAGGCTCCGAGCCCTCGCCGACCGCGACCTCGACCTCCTGCAGCTGGCGCACAATGCCAAGGATCTGGCCGAAGTGTTCGATGCCTCCCCACTGGATGACCTCGACGTGGCCCGAGGCATGCTCGCGTTGTTCGATGGCGGCTATCTGCGTCGCGGTTGACGGGTGAAGGCCCCCCGCCCGACCGGCCAGCGCCACGGGAAGGCCGGCCCCAGCGACGCCAGTGCCGGCGTCGCCAAGGGAAGCCGACGCCACAGGGAGCCCCGCCAATGAGGAAAGCGTTAGGGGGAAGCTTTTCGCTCACCCCGGGAGCGCGCGAGCTTGCGACGACGACTCAGTCGCCGCTCTTTCCTTCGCCCTGCTCTTCGACACCCTCATGTTCGCCCATGCCGTCTTCTTCTTTCCACGGCTGAGGCTGAGGCTCCGAGACTTCTTCCAGGGTGCCGTCGACGTCGTTGGGTGCGGAGAAGCCGTCGGATGCGCGCGTGGGCTCGTCGGGTTCTTCTTCATCGAGGTTGAGGAGCGCGTCCTCCCCTTCGACGGATGGGGGCCGCGCCGACTCGAGGTCGTGGCGCGCCTCGCCCACCTGGCCTTCCTCGCGAGCAGCATCGTCTCGACCCACGTCAGCCAGGTCGTCTTCCATCAGACAAGACGAACCCGCGGCCACAAGGAACGCGAGGGCGACGACACCGCCAACGACAGAACCAGCTCGACCGTCCCGGACGATACCACGAGCGAAACGAGCCCGGACGAAAGGACCCTGAAGGATGGCGTTGGGTGAGGCCAGGTTTCGGCGCTTCATGACTTCAGCTCCTGGAGGAGACTAGCAAGCTCATACTGCTTGACCAACTGAGAAAGGCGCGGGCGCTTCATCCCGAGCACCCGGGAGGCTTTGGTGATGTTGCCTCCGGTCTCGGTCAAGGCACGTGTGATGCAGGCTCGCTCGAGCTTGCGCTTCATGTCGGCCAGGCTCGTTCCCCCCTTGACCTCGGCGTACACCCAATCGTCGGTAGCGCCACCCTGCGCTGCTGAGGGTGGCGGCGCGGAGGATTGCGGCGCTCCCCTTGCGCGTTCCGTGGCTTCCCGTCCTGGGGTGGACGTATCGATCTCCACGACCGCGCCCGGTCTGGATGAGGTGACCGAGACCTCGCGAAGCGAAGCCACGTTGTTGCGAAGGTCTTCGGCCTCGATCTCTTCCCCTTCCGCAAACAAGGCCGCGGCCCGGAGCGCATTCTCCAGCTCACGCACGTTGCCCGGCCAATCGTGCCGGCGAAGCAGGTCCGTGGCGTCGGCGCTCAGCGGCCGCGCCACGACGCCTTGGGCGCGCGCGAGAAGCGCCCCAGATATGGCTTCGAGGTCCTCGACATGGTCGCGGAGGGCCGGTACCTCGACCACCATGCCCGCGAGACGATGATACAGGTCCTCGCGAAAGGTCCCCGCGGCGACCATCGCGCGTAGGTCGCGATGCGTCGCGCATACGACGCGCACGTCGACGCTCATCGGGGTTGTTCCTCCGACCCGCTCGAAGGTGCCATCTTGGAGCACCCGCAACAGCGCCACTTGCGTGCGGGGGGAGATGTCGCCGATCTCGTCGAGGAACAGCGTCCCCCCGTCCGCAAGTTCGAAGCGACCGCGACGACGACAAGAGGCTCCGGTGAAGGCACCGCGCTCGTGCCCGAACAGCTCACTCAACAAGAGGGTCTCGACGAGGGCCGCGCAGTTGACTTTGACGAGAGGTCCCTTTTGGCGCGTACTCTCTCGGTGGACCGCTTCGGCGACGAGTTCCTTCCCGGACCCCGTAGGACCGTAAACCAGTACGGTCGCGTCGGTAGGCGCCACCCGTCGTACCTTGCGCCGGAGTCGCGTCATGGCGGGCGATGTGCCCACGAGCAGACGGTCCGCGATGACGGCTTCATCGGGTTGTTGTGGATGGGGCACCCGTGGTTGCGTCGACGGGCGATGCCTCACCGGAGCCGCGTCCGTCGCTGGACCCGAAGCGTCGATCGAACAGGGTGGGCGTTCGCCCGCGGGCGTCGCGTCTCCGAGGCGACCCGCTAAGGCTTCGATGCCCGAGAGGGCGTTTCGCGCGAGGAATCGCTCTCGCAGGGCCGGCGGGAGGCGTTCGGCCATTTGGTCGCGCTCCATCCGCGCCGCCTGAAGGTGCCGACGGGCGACGGAAACATCCCCGGTTTCGTCGAGCGCCGCCCCGGCGAGCAGCATGTACGCTTCGCGTCGGGTCTCGGGGTCATCCGCCTCGTTCGCGCGTCGCAGCGCTTGCTCTGCTTTTTCCCCGTACGGCCGTCCGGCCGCCCGCGCGGCGCGCGCCCGAAGCACCGCGAGTTCGGCCCGGCCGAACGCGGTGTGCTGCACTTCATCGGCCCGGGCCAAGGCGGACGCGACCCGTCCCAGGTCTCCGTCCTCCAAGGCGATCGCGGCCGCCAAGCGATGACAGTCGGCGAGCACCGGGCGCTCACCTTCCCCCGATGCCCCGCGGATCGCGGTCTCCAACGCGCGGGCCGCGTTCACCGTGCGCCCCTTCTCGAGCTCGATGTACGCGGTGACCTTCGCGATGTGCGCGTGATGACCGGCCGGGATGCCGTCGAGACGGTCCGCGTCCAGCCGAGATGAACGCTGCCCGACGCTCCTGAGACCGAACCGAAGTCCCTGCTCGGCCTCTTCCACGAGCCCCAGACGTATGCGCAACTCGGCGAGGTTCGTCATGGGCAAAACCAAGGCGAGCGGGTCACCGATGCGTCGGCGCACTTCGATGGCGCGCTCCGACAACGTGAGCGCGTGCGAATACGCGTGTTCGACGATTGCGATGGCGGCGAGATTAGAGAGCGCGAAGGCGACGGCTTCGGGCACGTGGTAGCGTTCACCGTCGCGGCGGACGTCCTCGAGCATCGCCTTCGCCTCGCCGCGGCGACCGCAGTAGAGCACCGCGATGGCCCGATTGAGGCGGGCGCGTAGTTCGTGGTCGCGGTCGCCCGCAAGCGCGGCGTCGTAGGCATCCTCGGCGAAATGGCGTTCCGCGTCGGTCCAGGCTTCCCGCGCGAGCAGGAGTTTTCCCAGCACGTTCCGGCCCTCGAGCCGCACCCGGGGGCGCGCCCCCTCTGCCAGTGCGAGTCGCGCGTAGCGCTCCGCCTCTTCACGGGCCCCGGCGGTGAACTTGGTTTGCGCGAGCCACCCCGCCGCCGCCGCCCGAGCCGCGTCGTCCGGCGCGCATCGCAGCGCCCGGGTCAGGGTCAGGTCGGCGGATGTGACGTCGCCCCCGGCATGGTGCGCGCGGCCAACGAGCATCAGCACGTCGTACCGATCTTCGCCGAGCGCGATCGCCTGCTTTGCCCATCGCGACGCCTCCTCGTGGTCCCGAAGCGACAACGCCAAGGACCCACCATGTGCGATGAGTCGGAGGGCGACGCGTCGGCGCCGAACATCGCTATCGTCGGTGCTGCAGTCGTCCGAAGCACCCTCGCCAACCGAAGCATCGTCGGCCACCGAGCCCGAGGCATCTCCCCGAGAACCGTAAATGAGCGAACCGTAATTGAGGGCACCGTCGATGAGCGCACCGTCGACCGCGTCGCGCCACCGCTGCCACAAGTCTTCTCGGGCGAGCTTGTCCCTAGATGCGCGAAGGGCGGATTCCGCGACCCGACGTGCCAGTTCCCAGTCGCCCTCCCCGGCACCCGCGAGCTCCGCGACCCGCATCATGGCCCAGCCGTCCACGCGCGCATCAGCAGGTCGCGCATCAGCCGACCGCCCGCCAACCGAGCTCCCGCCGTCCCAGCTCCCGCCGTCCCAGCTCCCGCCAACCCAGCCCTCCCCATCAACGGAGCGCCCATGGTCGGCGTGCTGTCGTCGGAGAACATCGATAACCGCCCGCCGAAGCCCCGGTCGCGGCCGCCCTTCGGGCTCCACCCCATCTCGGAGGCGCCACGTGCCGTCGGCCCCGACGCGCATCCATCCGCGCGCGCTCAGCTCTAGCCCGGCCGTCTGCGTCGCCAGCAGCGCAGCTCGCCGTCGACGGGCCTCGTCCTCGGTCGTGGGACCCGGCAACGCCGCATCTCCGACGGCGACGTCGCACGCGGACGTAGCCGAAGCCATGGGTCGAGACGCCGCAAAGAGGACCTCTGCCAACGCCTCGGGGGCGAGTGCATCCCGTGTCATCGCGAGGACCGCCACGAGATCGTTCGCCGCATCCGACATGGACGAACGCAAGTCGTCGGCTTCGCTAGAAACGTCGACCGAGACCCCATGCCCAACGTCGGTCGTGTCACGGTCGCCGTCGTCGCGCTCTCCGCCGCCACGGCCGTCGAGCGAGACGCGGGCCCATGAATCGCCCGGGGGTGGGGTCGAGCCCGACACGTGTTCACCCGGCCCGCTTGGCTCGATACCAGGCCTTGGAAGCACGGCGTCAGGGAACACAGCGCCAGGAAGCGCAGCACCAGCGCGGACCGCTTCCCACCAGACGTCCAGACCCTCCAAGCGCGCCAAAGGACCCTGGTCGACGTGGGACACCTCGTGCATCGCCGCCTCCCACCAGCGTCGTGCATCGGCGGGGGTAAAGGACCCGAGCTCGAGGGTGAGGTCGATGCCGTGGCCTCCGCCTTCCGTCGCGACGAAGGGGTTTGGTGCGAGGTCCTCGGGTCGCTGCTCGTCACTGCGGACCCACACGACCAGCAGCGGTTGAGGGCCAGCGCCTGAGGGTTCAGAGCCTGAAGGAGCGACGACGCCTAACGAAGCAACGCCCGAAGCAGAGCCTGCTGAAGTGGAGCCTGCCGAAGCAGAGCCGGCCGAAGCAGAGCCGGCCGAAGCAGAGCCGGCCGAAGCAGAGCCGGCCGAAGCAGAGCCGGCCGAAGCAGAGCCGGCCGAAGCAGAGCCGGCCGAAGCAGAGCCGGCTCTGCTTCGG
>JBCCLB010000081.1:0-28681 GCA_039027095.1 Myxococcota bacterium | reverse complement strand
TGAGCCCTGAGCCCTGTTCCCTGCCCCCGGAACCCCGGCCCCGGAGCCCCGAACCCCGGCCCCGGAGCCCCGAACCCTGTTCCCGGAGCCCCGAACCCTGTTCCCGGAGCCCCGAACCCTGTTCCCGGAGCCCCGAACCCTGTCCCCTGAGCCCCGAAGCCTGCCCCCGGAGGAGCCCCGTACTCTCCGGGTCTCCGGGTCTCCGGGTCTCGGGGTTTGCGTCAGCGGATGGCGACCTCGACCCCCGCCTGGACGAACAGCGGACGGGTGGGACGCGCCCCGAAGGGGCGTCGCGAGAGGATCGAGCGCCGGTCCAGGAGGTTTTCCACCCGGCCGTAGAGCTTCATTTCAGGGAGCACGCGGACGTGGCCGGCGAGGTCGACGTTGACGACATGGTCGGTGAACAGGCGCCCGAAGTCGTCGAGGGACACCTCCGACGCGGGTAGGGGTCCGCCCTGTCCCGCGGCTTCGCGCATGCGGTCGATCCAAGTGACCGAGGCTTCGAGGCCCGCATCGTCGCCGATGAGCACGCCGGCGGTCGCGGCCAATTGATGGCGGGGCACGTACGGCAGCTCGTCGCCCACCTCGACTTGCGCGAGCTGGGGGTTGTTGCTGGTGAAAGGTGTGCGCAGCTCAGTCTGCGTCAGCGTATACGCCGCAGAGAGCGGGAACCGCAGGCCGACCGAAGTGGGGACCTCGGCCCGCACACTCGTCTCGAGCCCGTAGATGAGGGCGCGTCCGCCGTTGAATTGCTGGTTGAGAAAGGTCTCGCTGCAGCCGCTCGAAAAGGTGCATTCGCCGCTGAGGTTCGAGTAGTCGCTCAAGAACCCGATCGCCTCGGCCTGCACGACCTCGTGGGTCACGCGCGCGCCGCCCTCGACGTTGACACTCACCTCGGGCCGGACGTCGTCGGCCTGACCCGGCGTCACGGGGCTGTAGCCGCGGTGCACGCCGGCCAAAAACCCCCACCGGTCGGTCGCTTGATAGAGCACGGCCACGCCCGGAAGCACGACGAACTGGTCGTCCGCGCCTTCGACGCTTCCCTCGATCCCATCGTCGGCGAGGTCGTCGGCGAAGTTGGTTCGCACGTATTCGAGCCGCACCCCCGGGACGATGAGAAAGCGCCCCACGTCGATCTCGTCGCGCACGTGGGCGGCGACGGCGATGGCCGAACCTCGGTTGTCGGTGACGGTCGCGGTCGGAGCACCGGTGGCGCGCAGGGCGCCGTCGCGGACCCGGAAGACGTCCTCGGTGTGGTTTCGCTCCGCCGAGTCCTGGTGGACGCGAACCCCCACGTGCACCCGCTGTCCGACGGGTCCGAGGTCGGGGACGTCCCACCGCGATGTGCTCTGCACGCCTTGCGACACGAAGACGCGTGCGTTGTCGGTGACCCCCAGCGATTCCCCGGGGGCCCTCGAGTCGGCGGCGCCGCGGAGCACGTCGTGAAACGGCGCCCGTGCCCCGGTCGGGTCCAGCAGGATGCTGAACAGCGGCGGGCCGCCGGTGAAGCGGGCCAGCCGCCGCCACGTCCGGTCGAAGTCGTGGCGGTACGCGGTGGTGCTCACCTCGACGAGGTCGCGCACCACCATGGCGTGGCCCACGTGGAACGCGATTCGGTTCCAGGACATTTCGCCAAGACCGCTGGCGAGGTAGCGGCGCACGGGGGTGGCGGCGAAGTCGTCTTCCGATAGACCGAGATAGGTCTCGTCGGAGACTTCCCGCGCGTAGCCGAGCTTGAGTCGCCCCTCGTGGTAGACGGGGGCCGCGGGGTCGGTGTTGACGCGCGCCTTGGCCATGAACTCCATCTTGTCGAATCCGGTGGGGCCGCCGTCGTCGCGCACCTTGAACCCATCGGAGCGAAGGCGAACGCCCTCCACCAACACGCCCCAGTGGTCGGTACCGTAGCCGTAGTGACCGTGGCCTTTGGCGTAGCGATTGGTACCGAGGCCGACGTCGGCGCCCAGCGCGTGGCCGTAGGGAATGCGACGACTGAGAAAATTGATGGCGCCGCCGATGGTGTTGGGCCCGTGTTGGATCGCGGCCGGTCCTTTGAAGACCTCCACCCCGACCATCCGGGTCATCAGCGGAAAAAAGTACGCGGCGGGCGCAGAATAAGGCGCCGGCCCGAACAGCACGCCGTCCTCCATCAGGGTGACTTTGCTGCTGCGGTCGGAGTTGCCCCCGCGGAGCCCGATGTTGGGGCGGAGCCCGAAGCCGTCTTCCCCTCGCACGTAGACGCCCGGAATGCGGGCGAGGATCCGGTGGGCGTTGTCGTCTTCACGCCGCTCGAGCGCTTCTTCGCCGACCCGATGCGCACTGCCGGCCACCCGCTCGGGGTTGCGGCGGTCGCCAAAGACCGAGACGTCGATCGGCTCGGGCGGCGTCACCGTCGCTTCGGGCTCTTCCTCCTCCGGCGGCGTCTGCGCGTGGCCGGTCGCGGCGGCGAGGCCGCACCCCAGGGCGACGGCGAGGACGGCCAAACGACGGAGCGACGGACGTTCAGTCTGCGCAGCCGAGTTCATCGGGCGGCATGAGGTGCTCGTAGCGAGCGTCCGTCAAGGTACGCAGAAAACAGACGAGCGCGTCGATCTGAAAATCATCGAGGGCCCCTCCCTCGCGGAGCGCCTCGAGGTTCACCGTCGCGGGCACCTCGGGTTCTGCCCATCGGGCATTCGTCTCGGGGTTGATCGGGTGCGTCGAGGCGGTGAAGTGGTGGTCGTAGAACAGCACTACGGTGCGCAAGTCGGCGAACGCACCGTTGTGCATGTAGGGGCCGGTGACGGCGACGTTGCGGAGGGTCGGGGTCTTGAACTTTCCGTCGTCGTCGGGGTCCCGCGTCATCCTCATCAGCCCGTGGTCGACATGCGCGCGCCCGAGGCCGTTGGCGTCGCGAACCGCCGTGTTGACCGGCACCCCGATGTTGTGGAATTCGCCGGCTGCGAACAGCTCGCTTCGGTTGCTGTTGAGCGCGACTTGATGGCAGGTCGCGCAGTTGGTGTCGGTCTCCGAGAAGAAAAGGGCCTTCCCCAGCCCTTCCTTGAGCGACAGCGCATCGTTCAGCGGATCTTCGAGGGAGCGGTCGTAGCGGGAGTCGAAGGACGACACCGAGGGGCTTCGCTCGTAGTCGGCGATCGCCTCCGTCATCGCGGTGTAGGCCCGGTCATCGTCGTCGAAGACGGCTTCCCCGTAGTGCCACGTGAACGCGTCGACGTAGTCGGGGTTGGCGAACACCCGGGCGACCACCGACTCTGGATTGGGCATGCCCATCTCGAGGGGATTGAGGGGCGGCCCGCCCGCTTGGTCGGCGAGGTCGACCGCGCGGCCGTCCCAAAAGAAACCGCCGAGTCGGCCTTCGTAGGCGGAGCTCTGGCTGTTGAGGCGCTCGCGGCGCCCCACTTGGAGCGCCGTGCCCAGCGCTGCGTACGCCACGCTGGGCGCGTTTCGGTCCCCGAGGGAGACCCCGTCATCGCCCAGCGAGACCGCCCGCCTGACCCCTTCCGCTTCGACGCGGACATCGACGAAGGCGTGGCTCGGGTCGTGGCACGTCGCGCAGGACTGGGTGCCGTCGAGGCTGAGCTGTGGGTCGCGAAACAGCGCCTCCCCGAGGGCCTGGGTCGTCTCGAACCGAGGCGGCACCTCGTCGTCTGCGCCGCACCCGACGACGCTCACTCCGGCCACCACCATCGCCCCCAGCGCGAAATGGGGGCGCATCGATGTCGGTGACGTGGTCATGGGGAGGGAAGGGCGCGCGCCGTCGGTGAATCAGTCGCCGTCGGTGAAGTTGAGGCCGAGGGTGATGCCCAGAGCCTGGGGGATGTCGTTGAGATGGATGGTGCCGAGGGCGACGAGCTCGGGGCCGAGCGCGTCGGGATCTTCGGCCCCGATGGCGGCCCGGGCGGCCGCGATTCGGGTGGCGTGGTCGTCGCGCACCGCCTGAGCTTGCGCTTGTTCGAGGCGACTCGCCAGGCTGTCTGCGTCTCCGGCGTTCAACAGCACCTCGAGCTCGTCCATCGTGGCGTCGATGTTCTCGTAGGAGATCCCGGAGATGGGCGCGCCTCGGTTCGCGATGCTCCGCCGCTCGAGATACTCCAAGTGCCCCTGAACGGCGGTGAGCACCGCGCCGAGGGCGTCGGAGGTAGAGGAGAGGTAGGTCGCGAGGTAGTCGCCGCCGTCGGGCCGCCACGCGGCGTCGAGGGCCACCGCGCGGTCGCGGAGCACTTCGGATTGTTTTTCGAGGTAGGTGCACTTGTTGGGGCTCGCCGAAAGCTCGTCCGCGACCGCCGCGGCGGCGGGGTCGGGGGGCTCGACCGCCGTTTCGAAGAGCGCCACCTCGAGGGCGACCAGGCCCACCCGCTGATAGGTCCGGGCGGTAAAGTCATCGCCGGAGAGGTCCGTCCCGTCGGCGACGATGGTGCGAAGCTCGGTCCGAAGCGTTTCGACGTGGCTCTCGCCCTGGCGAAACGCCTTGAACGAATCGATGAACGCATCGGCCGGGGTGGGGATGCCGTCCGACATCGGCCCGAAGTCGTAGATCGCGTAGCGATTCCACACGCGGGACGCCTCTCGCCACCGCTCGCGGCTGGTTTCGACGGCCGTCGCATCCGGGGGGCTGCCGCCGCAGAGGGTACCGATCGCGTCGTCGAGGGCGACGATCGCATCGACGAAGCGGGCGCCGGCGGGGAGAACGCCGTCGTTGGCCAGGGCGGCGGCCGTGGCGTCGAAGTCGGGCGGGGGCGCGGGTTCTTCGGAGCTGCAGCCGACGGCCGCGAGCGCGGCGGCGCCGGCGAGCCAGGAAGTAAAGGATTCGTTCATGAGATCGAGAGGGTGGCGAGGTGGTTGTCCCATCGGAGGTCGGGGTGGGCTCGATGGCGGCTCGGGTCCTCTTCGAGGGTGTCTCCGTCGATGAAGCGCAAGTCGCCGAGGGAATTGCTGCACGCAAAGCCGAAGCCGTCGCGCGTGACCGTGACCCCGGAGGCGTCGTTCATCGTCACCCGGCCGGCGAAGGCGCCCGTGGCGAGGGACCAGAAACCGACGACGTTGCCGCGGGGACTGGTCATCGCCACCAACCCGCGGCGGTCGTCGATGGCGACGCTGCCGACGTAGTCGTCGAAGCCCCACCACACGGCCTCTTCGGCCTGCAACGGGCGTAGCGCCTCGCCGCGACGGTGAAGCGCCCCGAGCGCCACCGGGTCGGCGTGTCCCGTCACCTCACGTTGGAGCTGTACCCCGACCGCTACCGTCGCGTCACTGGCGACGGCCATGTGGCGGATGCTCGACTTCGACTCGTCGAGCCGCAGGGCTTCGAGCAGCTCCCCGGATTGGCGGTCCACGTAGCTCAGATTGGGGTCCATCGTCTCGAGGTTCAGTTTATCCCGTCCGGTGTCCGGTCGGGTCAGGATCCCTCCGTTGGCCACCGCCAGCGTCTCCCCGTCGGGCATCATCACCAGCTCGTGAGGGCCGATCCCGTGCGAGGGAAGGTGTTCGATGAGCTCCAGCGTCACCCCGTCGCGCACCCCGATGAGCCCCACCCCGGCCGCGACGTCGGCCTCGGTCGTGTACAGGCGGGCTCCGGTCGGGTCGAAGGCACCATGGCCGAAAAAGTGGGTTCCGGGTCGGGCTTCGACCCGAACGACCACCTCGGCGCGCCGCATGTCGGCGAGGACCAGGGCCGTCCCCGGGCGCCGCGAGACCATGACCACGCGGGCCCGGTCGACCGGGTGCACGACGAGCCCGTGGCCCCGAAAACCGGTGCGCACCGAAGCGACCGCGCCCTCCCGATCCGAGCCCGTCACGGCGTAGCGATCGGCGTCGTCGCCCTGGGCCGAGACGATTACTTCGCCGCGGAGCTCAGACCGGTCTTCCCCGCACGCAGCCGCCCCGAGGCCCCAGCCGAAGCAGCCGCCCACGAAGTGCCGCCGGGAGGTCACAGGCTACCCAGGAAGCGTACCAAGGCCGCGCGGTCTTCAGCCGATGAGGACACGAACGCCTCCCGCGCCGCGGTGGCCTCGCCCCCGTGCCACAGGATCGCCTCCTCGTAGGTCCGCGCACGGCCATCGTGGAGCAGGTGGAGCGACGCCCCCGGTTTTCGCTGGTACCCGCTGGCCCACAGCGGCGCCGTTCGCCACTCCCGCCCCGTGGCTTCGTGGTCGGGGCGCCCGTCCGCGAGCCCGTCACCCATATCGTGGAGGAGAAAGTCGGCGTAGGGCCAGATCCGGTGTCCGTCGAGATGTGCGTGCGGCGACGACGTCTCGTAGCTCGGCTGATGGCACCCGGCGCAGCCCGCGCGATAGAACTGCTTGCGGCCCTCGAGCACCTCGGGGTCCTCGGCGTGACGCCGCTTGGGCACGCCGAGGTCGCGCACATAAGCCACGACGAGCGCCAGAAGCTCCGCGTCGATCTCCACCCCTTTCGGACCGGCCCCGGATGGGCTCGCGTTGCATTCGGGTTGGACCGCGGTGCAGGGCTGGTCGGGAAAGACGGGGTTGGTGATCCCGATGTCGCCCGCGAACGCCGCCGCCACCTGCTGGTGCAGCGTGGGTTGATTCGCCTTGTGGCCAAAGATGCCGCGGGCACGCCGCTGGGCCGTGCGATCCCACACGTAATTGGTGCGCCCGCTGATCCCGTCGCCGTTGCGGTCGTCCGGGTCGACGAGGGCCTCGATGGCCGCGGCGGGGATCGCTTCGATGAGCCCCAGCCCGTAGAGCGGCGAGCCATTGCGAAAACTCATCATCGCGTCGTCGCGCAGAGGGCCGTAGGCGAGGTCGCCGAGCTTCGGCTCTGGCCGTCGCAACGTCACCGAATGACCGTCGGGATAGGTGAACGGGCGCTCTTCCCACGCCAACGTGAGCGTCGCCTCGGGCTTCACCTCTCCCTTTCGGGTCGTTTTGCGGCCCAGCAGCGACGAGAGCGCCACCGACTTGGTCTGGAGTTGCGCGCCGTAGTGGGGCTCGGGGGTTACCCCTTCGGTGAGGTTGTCCCCGGGCACGCTCAGTCGCACGAGGGCGCCCCCCGCCACGCGGGCCCCATTCTTTTGCGGCACGGTGCCGCGTCCGCCCCCGGGATGGCAGGCGAAGCAGGAGCGAGAATTGTAGAGCGGCCCCAGGCCGTCACGGGCGTCGGTCGTGGTGGGGGCGCGGATCCAGGGTTGTCGCGCGAGCGCCTTCCCCGCGTGAAACATGGGGACGTCATCGCGCGGCAGAGACGCCAAAGGCCCCAACCCCCGCCGTGCGGTGGTCGAGGCCTTACCGGCCGGAAGCGTCTCGTCCGGCCGCAGCGGCGGCACCCCATCGTCGCATTGGCAGCCTCCGAACGAGGCGGCGACGACGAGGGCGGCGCTCAGTTGACGATGCGAGGCTACGGACACTCCACGGTGGGGTTCGCCGTGTCGCAGGCACTCGCCTCGGGGTCGACGACCTCTCCGAGGCCGAGGGCGGTGGCGATCTCGGCGATCACGATCGACTGCGCGTTGAGCGCGACGATGGTGTCGCGCATCGCCGCCGCATCGTCACCACTGGCGTTCTGGATCTGCACGTCGACCGGCTTGCCCTGGCGGGCGAGGGCGTCGATGCCGTTGTACGCGGTCTGGGTGACGTCGAGCGCCGCGACGAGGGCATCGGCCTGCTCGCCGAGGCCCACCGCGCGGAGGTACTCGTCGAGGCCGTAGCCGTCGACGGCGCTTCCGGTCTCGTTGTCGGCGCCGTCGAGGGTGCTGTCGTAGCCCGCGTAGTCGCCGTAGAACGAGTTCCGCACGCCTTCGGCATTCAGCACGATGTCGCGGTGCGTGTTGTCCGAGAAGCAGCTGTGCTCGTCTTCCTGCGAGTTCGACGCCAGCGCGATCTGCATCCGCTCGCCGCCGAGCTCACCCTCGGACAGCGTGCCCATGCCGGTGAGGATCTCGGTCAAACGCTGCCGCGCCGCCGCCTCGTCGGGGATGTCGAGGAACGCGGTGCGGTACGCCGCGCCTTCCGTCCAGCCGTCGCGGACCGCGGTCAGGTCGGCGATGAGCTTGTCGACGGCGACGATGAGGTAATCGAAGCGTCGGTCGGCGAAAGCGTCCGTGCCCCCATCAGCCTCGGCGAGGAAGTCCGCCAGCGGCCGGTGCCCACCCGAATCGAGAATGTTGCCGGGCGTCGACTCTTCGCGGTTCGTGCCGTCGGTGGCCGTCCCGTCTTGGTTGAGGTCCTGACCCCAGAGCAAGAACTCGATGGCGTGGTAGCCGGCGATGACGTCACGCTCGTCTTCCGCGGTGGCGGTGTTCGAGAGGAGGTCGGCGTTGATGTCCACGGTGGAGCTGATGATGTTCTCGCTCGGGAAGTTGACCCCGGTCTCGTGGCTCGTGACGTCGAGGGTATCGGCGGTGAAGTCGGTCCCCGCGGGGTCGATTGGGGCCACGTAGTCGATGAGGGCCTCACCCAGCGGCCAGGCGTTGATTTCGCCCTCGGGGCCGTCCTCGTCCATGTAGTTGGTCGAGTCGATGGGCGAGAGCCGGAAGCGGTAGACCTCGGTCTGACCGTAGGGCTCGCGCGCGGCGAGCCAGGCGACCTTGGCCGCGTCGAGGTTCGCTTGGGTGCGATCGGTCTGGAAGGTCTCGAGGGCGGCTTTCAAGGCTTGGGCCGACGTGACCGAGTCGTTGTAGGCGGCCAGGGCGACGTTGGCGTTGGCCTCGGCGACGTTGCGAACGAGTTCGACGTTGATGACCCCGGTTCCGGGCGTCGGGTCGGGACTCGGGTCGTCGTCCGAGCCACAGGCGGGAATGGCCATCGCGGCACAAAGGGATGCGGCGACCAGAATCTTAGAAGCTTTCATGCCGCGGACGTATCGCAAGTGAACATCGTTTTCAATAGCGCTGAGCCTCACCTTTTAATGGTGACGAGGACGTTGCCAAAGCCGGAGCATTGCGGTGTTCGTGCCAGTGTCTGCGGTGGTGTCGAGTGCTTGTCGAACCTTTTGGCGCTCTGTTGTATCGACAGAAGCTAGAGATAGGCTCATCGGTCGCTCGACCAGAACCAAAGTTCGACGTGATTCGCGAGGGAGGCGCGGCGGGCGGCCCCGGTCGACGGAAGACCACGGAATGATTCGCCATCCCCGACGTCTCGACCGACGCGAATCCGGGGAGTACCCTCGCGCCCATGTCCGCGCTGGCCGCTGCCACTTTTTTGCTCGCGCAGGCCGCCTCGGCCTCGGGGCGCGCGCCCTCGGTTCATCCCCCGACGGCCGTAGCCCCGGACGACGAGGGAGCACCGACGGTGGCCTCCCCTCCGCGCGAGGCAGACCCCCCACGCGAAGCAGATGCGACGTACGAGCGGCTCGTGTTTGGATGGACCGCCGTTGGGATCGGGGCGGCGGCGGCGACGGCGGGGGTCGTCATGGGCGCCGTGGCGTGGGGGCGCCTCGGCGGGCTCGACTGCAACGACGGGCTCTGTCCCCCCGACACGCACGACGATGCCCGGGCGTACAACGACCTCCGAATCCCCTCGGGCCTCCTCATCGTGGGGGGCGTTGCGGTCGCGGGCATCGGCCTGCCTTTCGTCCTGCTCGCGTCGGGCGACGACGACACGAGCGCACGCACGGAACTCTACTGGCGTGGCGGTGAACTCGGGGTGCGAGGCCGGTTTTGACCACCGCACGTCGAGGCGTTCGGCGCGGCGAGCGGTCGATACACGGCGACGGGGTTCGCCTCCACGGGTGGTGGGTTTCGACGGGCCTTCTGATTTCGTTCGCCGCCACCGCTTGCGTTTTGCCCGAGCAAGAGCTCGCCAGCGAAGCGGATATTTGTTTCGCCTGCGTGGAGACCGATTGCGCCCCATCCGTCCAAGCTTGTGTCGCCGACGAGGACTGCCAGGTGCTGCTCACCTGCGTTCAGGCTTGCGAAGAAGAAGCCTGTCCCGCCGCATGCGTCGCGGCGTCCCCCGCCGGCGCGCCGCTCGCCGTCCCGATCCTCGACTGCGCCTCGGCGTCCTGTTCCGAGGACTGCGCGGCATCGGGTTTGTTTTAGCTTTCGTTCGGGGCGGTTGCGATCCGAGGGCGGGAGGGTCACGCTCGTCCCGGTGAACGAGCTGCTCTCGCGAAGGGGTTTCACCGAAGCCGTGATCGCGACGTCGACGACCACGTTATTGCCGGGTTGCAAGGGGCCGGCGCGGCCAGCGGCGTCCGAGGCGCCGGGAACGACGGCGGTCGAGGCGGCCGACACCGCAACCCTTGTCGGCCCGACACCCGGAGACCCGCTCCCCGGAGACCCAGCCCCTGGAGACCCAACCCCCGGCGGCAGGGCGGCATCCGCCCCGCGTGCGGTCGCGGTGCGGACCGCACAGCTCGATAGCGACGAAGCGTTGCGGGTTGCGGTTTGGGTGCGCAATCAGGAGTCCGACCGGGCGATCGAAGTTCATCGCAAACGGCTGCGGCTCGTCGGGCGCCTTCGCGGGCGGACAGGTGCGTATCCCGTAGCCCTCGTGTTCGACCGCGATTCCGTCTCCTACGCGCGCAGCCGGGCCGGCCGCCGCATGCACGCCCGGCTGACCGTCGAGCCGCAAGCCGAGGGCCACCTCGGCACCTACGTGGCCGCTTGGCCCCCGGGACTCGCCGATGAAGGCGGTGTGTCGCAGCTGGTGTTGGAGGCCGCGTTCGTGGCCGACGGTGCACCGGTGGCGGCGGGGTTGGCGGGCCACGAGGTCCGCGTCGATGTGCGCTTCGCGCCGAGCTGACGGGTGACGCGCACGGTCGGGTGGCTGCTCGGCCCCGGGGTGCTCGCCCTCGTCGATGCCACGGGACGCCCGCTGGGCGAACAGGCGGCACCCAACTACCGCGGGGGCGACGAGGCGCGCGTCCTTCGTTTCGGCGACGGTCGCGACGCGAGCGGCCGCCCCGCCAACGTGGGAGCACTCCGACAAGTGAGGCGAACGTGGTCGGCCACGCTCGTTGCCCTCCGTGGGTTGTTCGTCGACGAGGCGCCGACGCTCGCGCGGGTCTACCGTCGGGTGACGGCCGCGCTGCGGTGGGCGCCAGCGGTGCACCTTCGGTCCCGAAGACCACCGACCAGCGCGGAGGCGGCGCTCTGGAAAACAGTGCTGGGGTTTCACGACGTGATCGCCACCGAGCTCCTCGCCACGCGCTGGGATGCGGATGCGCCGCCTCCCGACATAGACACCCTTTTCGCGCGTCTCGACGCGGATGACTGGCTCGTCGGCACCACCCAGGTGTGCGCCGGGAGCCGACGGGCGATCGCCGAGGCCTGGGCCGCTCTCGCGACGACAGGCGCCGAGCCGACCTGGCCCGACCTTCGCGCCCCGTGGTTTTGCGAAGCCTTCGAGGCGTCTTTCGCCCTCGAAGCGCTGCTCGCCGTCGTCGCTGGCGCCGCGCGGCGGGCGGCCTCCCTCCCCGGGCGAGGCGCCTACTGCCGCGCCCTGCTCACCGCGGTGGAGGTGCCCCGCATGGTGGAGGTCCTGCGCCGTCAGGATGACGTCGGGCCGCTCGTGCCGAGCCTCCTGTTTGCGTCGACCGCCGTGCCGCCGTCGCTTCGTCGCCTCGTCGCCGCCCTGCCGGCGGACCCTTCCCCTCACCACCTTCGCGACATCGACCACGCCCTTTGGGTCGAGGCGAAGCCCCTCGTCCGAACCATCGAGTGCGCTCTCGAACTCCAACCCGCGACCACGGTCGAAGAAGCGCTGCGCGCCGCCGTTGACCCCTCCCAGACCCCGGTCAGGCTCGCCTAGCTTCTCTTGCGGGCTTTCCAGGTGCCGCCGTAGCGGTAGTGGGGCTGCGTCTCGGCGCGACGCTGGCACGTCGGGCACATGAAGACCCACTCCGGTTGTTGTACCGCCACCGACACGCGGTATAGGACGGGTCCGGTGGCCCCGCAGGCGTCGCAGGGCTTCTCGCGGCGGCGGCCTTTGCGCCCCATGGCTCTCAGCGGGTCAGCCGCTCAGCGGGTCGGCATCGCCACGCCGAGGTTGCCGTAGGCGTCGGTCACACGGACCTCCATCACGACGCCGTCGTTGTCCGTCCACGGGATGATCGCCCGGCCATCGCTCACGGTGGCGGTGACGGAAACCGGGGCGCCGCCGCCCTCCACCGTGATGCGCGCTTCGACGTCGCCGGCCCGAATGGGGACGCGGGCATTGGAAGGCATCTCGAGGTCGAGCAGACGAAACCCGCCGCGGCCGTCGCGAGCGACGTCGAGCTCCAGTTGGCTCGCGGTCTGTACCACCGATGTTTCCAGCGAGGCCGGAACCACCTCGAAGGGATCGCTGGTGAGGGTGTAGCCTACGCCTTCGACGTGAAAGCGGTAGCGGCCGAGGGGGAGGGCGGCCCGGGCGTCGAGGTCGGTGTCGTCCGCGCTTCCCGTCGCGGGGACGGCCTGCCATTCCGCCACCCAATGGTGGGTTCTCGGCCCCTCCGTCGCTTCCAGCGGGGTCGGCGTCCACAGCAACAAGAGATCGCGGTCGCGAACGACCCGACCACTGCGGCGGGTGAGGGGGGCGAAGGTGCCGCCCGCCTGCTCACGCTCGATGGTGACGGTGGGCGTTCCCGCCACGGGATCCTCGCCGACCCAAACGAAGTGGTTGAGACCCAGGCGCGGTATCGTAGCCCGCGGTTGGGCTTGGGTGACGTCGACGTCGGGTCGTAGGTAGAGCGACTCAGGCACCGTCTCGGGTACGGTCCCCGCCTGGGGGCTTGGGTCCGGGTCGACGGCGGCGGAGTAAGGACCCGGGAGCACGCGCCCCACACCGTCGGCCGTGGCGTCTTCCCGCTCGGGGGTGAGCGCGAGGCCCGCGAGCGAGACGGCAGCCTCTGCGATGTATTCGCCCTCGATGGGACCCCAAACGTTGATCGAAGGTTCATAGCCTCCCCGCAGCCAATCGTCGGCGTGGAGCACGTAGCCCATGTGGTCTTGGGCGTAGCC
Organism: Myxococcota bacterium; assembly: GCA_039027095.1. Taxonomy (GTDB): domain Bacteria; phylum Myxococcota_A; class Polyangia; order Polyangiales; family Polyangiaceae; genus JAPYTK01. Next base: position 15,783 of record JBCCLB010000081.1, on the reverse strand, counting down.
GAGCACCACCGTGCGGTCGGCGGCGACGGGGCTCGCGTCCCGGATCCGGTCGACGAGCGGATTGAGCGGCTCGCCCGGGAGGGTGACGAACAGATGGTCGCCCAGACGCAGGGCGCTGAGGGTGGTGCGCGTGGTCGCGCAGGACGGCAGCGGGTCCTCGAAGTACCAGTCGTCGCCGACGCCGATTCTCAAGAGCTGCACCACGCCTTCCACCGTCGAGCAGCTTTGGTAGGGGGCGCCGAGCGTGCTCGTGCCCTCGATGCCGTCGCCGAGGCCGCCGGATGCCTCGCCGCAGAGGCCGGCGCCGAAGGCGACGTTGAATTCGTCGATGGGGGTGCTCACCTCCCCGTCGGGGGTGAAGAGAACCCCGTCGGGAACACGTCCCGGCTCGTAGGGGAGGTAGGTGAGCGCGCCGTCGCGGGCGGTGAGCGCCGTCAGATCGGGGCCCAGCGCGATGGTTCGCGTCACCATTTCCATCTCGAGGGTGTCGACGAGCGGCGCCGCCTCCCACGCGGCGAGAATGGCGTCGCGGGCGTAGCGGCCCACGGTTTCGCCGCGGGCGAAGTCGAAGCAGCTCTCGACGCCTTCGCAGTCGATGCCGCCGGTTCCGGCCGGGCTCACGTCGCCCGCCGCCTGTTGAAGGTGCATGACGAGGACCGGCCGGTCGAAGGACTCCTCGAGCGCGACTTCGATGGCGCCGGCGACGTCGTTGCTGGCGAGGTTGTTGCCGGCGCCGAGGACGGTCGGGTGCACCCCGAAGATGGGCACCAACGCCAGCGGGGTGCCGTCGGTCGCGTCGGCCCGGAGCACGAACAGGTCGTGGTCTTTTCGCGCGCTGCCGCCGGGGAGGTCGTCGTTCTGGGCCCGCCGGTCGCGGCTCACCGTATCGTCGGGGTCGAAATCGGGGGCGTGCGCGATGCCGATCCGCGCCGGCTGGCGGGCGTCGAGGGCGACGGTCGCGACGTCGACGAAAGCGGTGACGATGCGCTCGAACGATTGCTCCCGAAACGCGCCGAACCCGAGCTGGAGGATGGAGTTGCCGACGAAATGCCCGGGGCCGCCGTGGGTGTGGCTGGCGGTGGCGATCACCTTGCCGGAAAACTCGGGCCCGAGACGCCGCTCCACCTCGAACAGAACCCCGTCGTACATCGCGCCGACGTCGGCGTGGAGCATCACCACCGTTTCGTCGCCGGCGGTGATCGCGAGCGCCTTGACCCGCGGACGGGTCTCGACCCCGACCGAGGGGACGAACGCGCCGCTGTAGCGGGGGTCGCGGTCGTCGGGGCGACCGTCGCCGCCGAGCAGCGCCACCCGCGAGGTATACCCCCCGAGCGCGGAGCCGATGGGAAGGCCGAGGTCGGCCTCCGCGGTCCCGACCGACACCGCGCCAGCGCGCACCGTACCCCCCGCGCGTGCCGTCGGGGGCAGAGGTTCGAAGCGGCAGGTCCCCAACGTCGTCGGTGCCGGGGGCGCGGGGTCCGACGACGTCGACGAGCAGGCGGCGAACGACAGCAGCGCGAGCAGGCTCACGCTCGTGACGTAGCTACGGCGTCGCACGCATCATCTCCGCGAAGGTGTCGGCGACCGTCTGGGCCGTGCCGGCGCCGATCGAGTTCTCTTCGCCGTACTGCGCATCGTCTCCCTCGTCGACGTAGGCGAAGGGGGCGCGCTCGTCCCATTGGGAGGGTGGAATGACGTAGCCGATGGCGTCGTTGGCGTTGTTGATGATCACCGGCACTTCCGTGGTGGCGTCGAGCATCGATTGGATCGGGGGCAGAAACGGCGCGTCCGGGTCGTCGCGGCCGTCGGGCGCCTCTTGGTAATGGCCACCGTCGGGCGCCTGCATCCACAGCTCGGGGTAGAGCTCGCCGGGGACGGTCGCGATCGACACGCCGCCGAGGCGGATGACATTGAGCTCGGATTGGAGGAGGTAGGTGCCTCCGAGGAGGTCGGCGAGCACGATGGACTGCGCGGCGTCGGCGGGCAGGACGGCGCCCGTGGCCGCCTCGTGAACCGTCCGGGGGAGCAGTCCCACCGCGAACGCGAGGGCCAGTCGTGCATTCGTGGTGGCGACGAGGAACCCCTGACGCCGGAGGCCGAGGTCGCCGTCGACCACCGTCCCTCGGGTCTCCAGGGCGTCGATCGCCGCCGCCGCCGCCCCGCGCCCGACGTATTCCGCCCGCTCGAAGGTGCCCTGGGGGCAGGTGTCTTCGCCGTCGGCGTCGGGGCAACCCACGATGCCAATGGTCGTCGAGAGCCCGCCGAGGGAACCATTGAAGTAGAGGGCGGGCGCGTCGGGGTAACGGGCCTCCAAATCCTCCCGGAGGTAATGGGGAAAGTCGGAGGTGAGCGCCGTGTTGCGGGAGCCGAGCGCCTCGGGATGGTTGCCCCAGAACACGGCGGTGGCCCGCGGCGTGCCGTCGTCGGGGTCGTCGAAACGAATGGCGGTCAGCGGCTGATCGACGACGAAGGGCTCGCGGGTGTCGTTCACCAGCTCGGGCGCTTCGGCTTGGGCCACCGTGGCCACGGCGGGTCCGAGGGCCTCCGTCGCGATCTGGAGCGCCTCCGCCGACCCGGTAATCACGGTGGCCACGTAGGCGGGGTCGTAGCCCGTCTCCGCGACGGAGCTGCCCCAGATCCCCATCGTGTCGCCCGCTTCGTGATTGTGGGTCGTCGAGACCATGACGTGGTCGAGGTCGAGACCGCGCTCGGCGGCGGCCTGACGAATGGCGATGACGTCGGGATGGAAGAGCCCGACGAGGTCGAGCACGACCATTCCGATGCGCAGATCGCCTTGCTCGAGCACGAGCGCCCGTGCCCACACGTCGTCGTGCACCGACGCGGCGGCGCGACCATTACCGAATCCGGCCAGCCACACCGGGTCGTAGGCACCGTTGCCCGTGAAGTCTTCGAACGGTTCGCCGTCGTCCCACTGTCCGTTGTCGTTCGTATCGGTGAACGGCTCGACGGTCGGCGTCACCGCCACCGCCCCGGCCCCCACCCGGAGCGCACCGGCGACCTCGGTGCACCCGCTGCTGCCGGGGCACACCAAGGGCGGAACGAGCCCTCGCTCGTCCGTGATGGGGACGGGTCCCCCTGGTTCCGTCGCGCTGTCGGTACAACCCGCCAGCAGGGTCAGACCGACCCACCCAAGCCACCCTCGCACCATGGCCAGCATTGTCGCACGGATCGCTCGAGTTTATCTACTCTCGAGAAGATTGGGGTGCCGGGGCGACCTCCGCGGTAGACCCGTGCCGTGCGGTGGTTCGTACTTCTGGTGGCGACGCTGGGGTGTGCTCCCCGGGGGGCCCCGCCGGAGGTGGCGGAGCCCTTCGAGGTCGCGCGCGCCGAGGCTCCGGTGCGACCGGTGTTTGCCGTCGAGGCGGCCGATCGTCGTCCCGGGCCGGTCGCGGCGCCGGGGTTGGTCCTCGCGCGCGGATGGTGGCGCGCGCCTCGCCGGCTCTCCGCCGCGTCGGTCGAGGGCGCCGATGCCGCGGCGCTGGAGGCGCGGGCGGCGGGACTCGGGCTCGGCCCCGGCATCGGGCCGGTGTGGTCCCAGGTCGACGCCGAGGCGCCCTGGGAGGCGGTCGTGTACGCCGACGTCGAGGTTTCGGAAGACGCGCCGGTCCTCGTCCCCGCGCTCTCCGTACCGCTCGCGTCGCTCGACGACATCGTCGCCGCGCACGCCCGTCGTCGCCTCAGTCCGGGGGTGTGGCAAGTCACCGACGACGGGGCGCCGGGAGCCGCGTGCGCCATCAGCACGGTTTCTCACGCGCCAGCTCGTCTCGTGTGTACCGACGACCTTTCACGACTCGCGTCGGTCGCGGCCCACGCCGCGCGTCACCTGGGGCCGCCCGCCGAGCCGGCCGCGGACTTCCGTCTCGACGTCACGCCGCGGGCAACCTTCGATCATTACGGGCCCCGGTGGACCGCGTCGCTGCGGCGGCTCGCGTTTTTGGGGTCCTTCTTCGCGGAAGGCGAACCCGCGGCGTCCGCGGCGCTGCAGTCTGCGGCCGAAGCCGTGTTCGACGACCTCGCCACCCGCGCCCGCAACCTCGAGCGCGCAACCGTGCGCGTCGACCGGCAGGTCGGGGGCTACGCGGTCGACGTCGTCGTCGCGACCCTCGAGCCGCCCCCCACGGTTCCGGCGGGGGTTCGCGAAGATAGGTGGCGGGAGTCAATGCGGTTGCCCGAGGCGTTGCATGGCGTGCGGCGGTCCGAGGCGTCGCGGGGCATGCGTTTGCCCGAGGCGTCGCTGCGCGCGCGATTGCCCGACGACGAAGTGCTGACGCTTGCGACCGGCGGCCTCCGGAAAGACGCAAGGGAGCCCACCGGATGGCGGGCGACGGCGGCCGACCTGCTGGCGCGCATGCTCGACGCTTACGCCGTGGGGCGACCAGACGAGAGGCCGGCGTGGGTCGCGGTGCTACGAAACTGGCCCCCGCCCCCGGGCGCGGCATGGGTGAGCGCGACGGGAATGCACCCCCAGCCTGCGGCATGGCGCCCGATGCTCGGATTCGATTGGTACTTGATGGGGGCTGTCGGCGATGCGCTCGGCCGCTGGGGCGAAAAGCTGGACCGCGTGGCGGCGACGCTGGCGCGTCCGGCCCCGCGCACGAGGATTGCCGCGGCGTTCGCGCCGCCGGGGGAACCGCCCGGCCGTGACCCCGCGGAGCTTCCGGTGGTGCTCACCCGCCGCCGCGCGGTGCCCGGCGTCGCCGGCGCCTGGTTTCACCGCCTCGACATCGCGCACGCCGGCGATGCGTCGTGGACCGCCTATCTGGGATTTCTTACGCTCGTGACCCCTGAGGGGCGTCAGACGTGGTTCGCCCTCAGCCCCGACCTGAGCGCACTGGGCGCGCTCCTCACCCGCGTACGTGAGCGAGGTAAGCGCGAGGGGCCACCGTCGCCGCCAGGGGCCGACGGGCGCGGCGGGTCGCATACCACCCTGCTCGGCCTGGGCGTTCCGGGCCTGCCGCTCGCGGCCCCGTTGGCGGCCGAGCTCCGCCGCCGACTCGCCCCGGCGCTCTCCCAAGCGCCCCATCGCGGCCGGACCCCGCTCCCCTTCGAGGTCATCCGCGAGCCCTCCTCTCCCACGGTCATGACCTATCGGGTCACCCTGCCGCCGGCGGCGGTCGAAGACGCCGAGTCCGTGACCCGCGCCCTGCTCGCCCCGCTGGTTCGCGGCTCACGAGGGCGTTCTGGTTCGCCCGCCGATTCTCGGTGAGGGCGAGCGAGACCAACCGCGGACGCTGCCACGCCCCGGTAGGTAAGCCTCCTTGTTGCGGCGCGCCCTCGCGAGGTCGGCCCCTCCGGCGGCGTCGGCGGATTTGCCGGGGACCAACGATGAAGCGTCCGCGAATTCACCGTCTCATGGTCTCTCGGGTCGATGGCGACAATAGTCACGCCTAGGGTCATGCAGCATGTTTCCAAGAGCGCGCTCAAAGCCAGAATGCTTGAGTACTTTCGACGGGTCGAGGAAACGGGAGAGCCGATTATCGTCACCGACAACGGTCGGCCGGTGCTTCAGGTGTCTCCCATCAAACAACGGCGAACGCCCGAAGAGCTCTTCGGCGATGTACGTGGACGGGTGAAGTATTTCGAGGATGTGCTCGAGCCAGAAACTGGTGCGTGGCCCGAAACGTGATCTTTCTCGATACGCAAGCCCTGCTTTGGTGGGCCGTCGACCCGGAACGCCTCTCGAGCGTCGCGCGTCAACGATGCGCCGAGATGAACATCGAGGGTGGTGACGCCAGCTCCATTTCGCTGTGGGAGCTGGGCATCAAGATTGCGCGAGGCAAGCGCGATATCGGCCTCCCGATCGAAGAGTTTGCGCGGCGGGTCGATGCGAGCGGCGTCGTGACGACGCTCGCGGTCGACGCCCGCATCTGGCTGAAGAGCCTTCAGCTCGACGGGAACCATCGCGACCCGGCGGACCGGGTGATCGTCGCGTCGGCGTTGCTCACTGGGGTACCCCTCCTCACCAAAGACCTTGTTCTCCGCGACGACGAGCGTTGCCCCACCGTTTGGTGACGACGACCCGTCTCAGGAAAGACGGGCGGCCATGGTGCGGAGGGCGTCGAGAAACCCCCGGCCGTCGTGGTAGCGCATCACGAGGCGACCGAGGCGGACGCGGTCGCCATCGTGAAGGGTCGTGAAGGTTCGTGGGGCCACGGGCTCGTCGTTGACGTGGGTGCCGTTGAGGCTGCGGAGGTCGGTGATGGCCATCGGGCGCGCGATCGTGAAGGCGGCGTGCAGCGACGAGAGGCTGTAGTCGGGAATGACGACGTCGGCGTCGTGCGCGTGGCCGACGGAGATGAACCGGTCGTCGAGCGCGTGCTCGGAGGGCCGGAGCGGCCACACGCGGTCGAGCAGGCTCTGCACCGCGATGTGCTCGCCGGGCCCATGCGGCTCCATCGCGTGGGTTCGGCGTCGACGCTTCGGCGTGTCCTCGAGTTGTCCCTTCATGCCCGCGCCCACCAACACCGGGCGCAGGTGAGGGCGCACGGCGTCGAGGCCGTCGGCGCGCAACCGCTCCGCGTAGTCGCGGAGGTAGCGAAGCGTCCGCGGGACCTGGGCCCGCTGCGGTCGTCCACCCTCCCGGCGCGTGCTGCCGCGTCGAAATACCATACGTCGTGACAACGGCCGCCACGGGGGCAACTTGAGCCTCCGTGGCGCGAAGCCAATCCGCATCGTCGACGGAGCCGGGACGCACCGAGCGGATCGGCGAGCTTCGCGCGCCATGGGTGCTTCTCTGGCGCCGCACGCGCCTCGAATGCGCGCGTTCCTCGCCGGCGGAGGGGCTCCGCTAGGGCGTTTGAACTCCGCCGTCATCACTTCTCGCCCGCGACGATGGCCTCGGTCATGGTACCGCTGTCATCGCTGTTGACGCGTCCCAGAAGGCGCAGGCGATGTGACGCCACGAGCCACCGAGGGAAGCACACACGATGACGAGACTGTTTTGGGACTTCGTCGGGCCCCGCGCTGAGGGCACGGCGCGTCACTTTGAGCGTCACCTCCGCGAGTTCTTCGTCCGAGAGCGACTCGACCTCGCGGCGAGCGGCGTCGACGAGGTGGCGAAGTACAAGTGGTTCGCGTACTGCGACGTCGACGAGGCGGTCGTCGCGGCCGTCACGAAGGCCTTGCGCCCCCAACGGCAGGCCCCCTCGTCACCGGCCGCGTCGTCACCGACGGATTCCGAGTGACATCGCGGGCACGTTCACGGGGCGCAGAGGAAGGGCACCCCGGGGTCCATCTCGCAGGTCATGGTCAGCGTGAGGCAGCACTCGCCGGCCATGCACTGATTCGTCGAGGTGCAGGTGACGCCGCCGCCGCCGGTTCCGGTGCTGCCGATGCTTCCAATGAGCGAGCCGCTGCTGCCGATCAGGGAGCCGACGCTGCCGATGAGCGTGCCGCTGCTACCGATGAGGGTGCCACTCGAGGGACCGACGCCGGTCGAAGGCCCCACGCCCGTGGTCGGCCCGACGGTCGTCGTCGAGGTGACGCTCCCGGCGTTCGTCGTCGTGCTGGTCGCCGTGCCGGCCCCGCTGCCCTGCGTCGAAGACGCCGGTCCGCCCGAGCTCATGCCCCCCGTCCCGGCGTCGTCCCCTCCGCCGCCGACGACGACGCTGTTGCCCCCGAGTCCGAGGTCACCGCCCTCACCGCCGCCGTCGTCTTCCTCGCCGAACGGGACGTCGGTACCGGTCGCGCACGCCCCCACCACCAACCCCACCGACAACGTTGCCCAAGCCAAACGGAACCGCACCATAACGAACGGGCCATATCATCGCAGCGTCGTCCTTGGGAAGGGCCATGGCCGCCGCACATCGCTTTTGGCCTGGCTTTTTAGCTTCTTTCATCGTGACCTCGGGGCCGTACCGACACGTCATACGTGCGTTTCAATCCTCGGCGTGCGGGTGTGGTAACATGTCGCATGTGGGGTCGGCGGTGGCCGCCCCGAGAAACCATCCTTTAGGTTGAGCGTAGGTGCGGGCATGCGTGGTTTGAGTCGGTTGGGTTCACATTGGCGAGAGGTGACTTCGGTCGTGGCGCTCGGCGGGCTGCTGGCCCTCGGTGCGTGTTCCAGTAGCGATGGCACCGACGACGGGGCCGGGGCCTCCGGCACCACGGGCACCAACGCGGGCGGCACCGGCGGCGGGTCGGCGACCACCACGATGAGCGGCGGGCCCGGCAGTGGCACCGGGGCCAGTGGCGCCGGCGGGCCCTCCTGCGATACGCCCAATCCGCCCCACGGGGGCAACGAGTTCGTGCCCGGGAGCGTGACCGGCCGCGTGCTCGACCAGGATGGCAACCCGGCCGCGAACATTCGCGTTCAGCTCTGCGGGACCGACATTTGCCTCGTCGACGCAACCGCTGGCGCCGACGGGACCGTCAACATGAACGGCGGAGACGAGACCGCGATCGACCCGGCCTTCAAGTACGGAAAAGGGGGAAAGAGTTTTGCCAAGTTCGCCGCGCCCATGGGGGGGCCCGACGTCGCGTACGGCGACGTCAACGTCATCGCGATGCCCCAGGCCGGGGTGGCGCTGGCCGCCGGCGACATCACGAGCAACGGGGTCACCCTCTCGCTCGAGGCGAACCCCGACCTGAGCTTCCCGCTGGAGCTCGAAGATGACGACCGCCCGTTCCGCGCCGAGGTGGTGTCCCTCACCGCCAACCCGAGCCTCAACTTCGCCGCCGTCGACCCGACCCTCAACCTCGAGATGATCGTCGCCACCACCCCGCAGGACACCCTGCTCTGCCCCGGCGCGATGCTGTCGTTCCCCAACGTCGAACAATGGTTCGACGGCGCCTCCGTCGACGTGTTCCTCCACGGGACGCGCACGTTTCGGCACTACGCGCCGTACGGGGAGTGGGTCGAAATCGCCACCGCCACGGTCGTGGGCGACCGCGTCGTGCTCGACGCGCCCATCGAAGTCCTCGGCGTCTTCGGCGCCCGAATCGGCGAATAGCCGAAGGAGAACCGGAGACCCGGACACCCGGACACCCGGAGCCCCGGAAACCCGGACACCCGGACACCCGGAGCCCCGAAGCCCCCGAAGCCCCCGAAGCCCTCCCCCCCGAGCGTCGTCAGCTCCGCGCGTCGAGCCGCTCGAGGATGGCTCGCGGCCGCATCGCCTGCTTGTAGACGTAGAGTTCGCCGGCCTCGCCTTCGGTCAGGACTTCTTCGCTCACGCGGAGGTGCTTGCCGGCGGCGAGGATGATGCGACTCGGAAAGCCTCCCCGCCGGATCGTCTCGACCCGCTGCCACACCGCGTCGCGGCTCCAGAACCCGAACGCCTCGAACAGCACCTCCTCGCCGGTCTCCGTGTTCTCGAACACGAGGTCGGGCACACATACGACTTCGCCCGGGAGCGCCACGATGTCGTCGTTCTCGCGGACCTGCCACGGGGTATCGAGCTTGCGAAATCCCTCGGTCAGCTTGTGCAGCTCGGGCGCGACGCCGGTGATGGCGCGCCCGTGCGGCTTCAACCCCGCCTCGGGACCGAGCTCGAACGTGCATTCGTCACGCGTTTTGCCCCACCGGATGTCGGCCCGGAGCCGCCACCGGGCGCAGCGCAGCACGGCCGGGAGAAACATCGCCAAGCGCAGGCCGTATTTCTGCACCGCCGAGAACAGCGAAAAGGGACCGTCGAGCTCGATGAGGTACTTGCCATCGCCGAGGTCGCGGACCCGGTGCATCAATCCGTGAAAGCGTGCGGCCCGGAAAAGCTGGCGCACGCGCCCCGGCGCCTCGCGATCGAGCGCCACCATCACCCGCACCGCCCGCAGCAAGACCCCCTGGGCGAGGGCGACGTCGTAGCGATCGAGAAGCGTTGCGCCGTTGAGCCGGCGCACCGAGGCGAGCGTCTCGGCCCCCTTGAGGTCGGCGAAGAGCCGCGCTTCGACCATCTCGGGGGTGATCTCTCGCGGCCTGTCTGCACCCAGCGCCTCCCCACCCGGCGCCTCTTCACCCAGCTCCTCCCCGCCCAGCTCCTCGCGGCTGAGCGCTGCTGCGCCTTCGCGGATCACGGTCGCGCGGTCGAAGGCCTCTTTGGCGGAGAGCGCCCGACGATGCGCCGCGGCGCGGAAGAAGATCTCACGCCGGACCTCGAGCGGGTCGCGCCCGTCGGCCAATGCGAAGTCGCAACGGTCGAGAAGCAGCTTGCGCAAGCCTTGCTGCACCATGCGGTCGCGCGCGCCGCAGGGGACGGCGTCGAGGGCGGCCTCGACTTCGTCGCGACGGTGGCCGCTCCGCTCGGAAAGGACGTTCACCATGCCCTCGGCCACCGGCAGCAGCCGGCGCTTGTGTTTGTCGCCCAGGTACCGGGGTTTCAGGACCCCCCGGTCGCGGCGCACGCGGAGCAGATCACTGGTAAGCACGGTGCTCTCGTCGCTTCTGGCTGGTCCACTCTTCGCCTGTCCCCGCGCTCACGAGTTCGTAGAGAATGGCGCGTTTGCCCTCGCGCTTGCGCAACACGCGGCCCAGTCGCTGCACGTGCTCGCGCACTGAGCCGTTGCCCGACAGGACGATGGCGACGTTGGCCTCCGGCACGTTGACGCCCTCGTTGAGGACCTTGCTCGTCACCACCGCGTTGAGCGTCCCCGCGTTGAACGCCTGAAGGATCTCGGAGCGCTCTTTGACCTTCGTTTGGTGGGTGATGGCCGGCACCAGGAACCGCCGGGCGATGTCGTAGACGGTGGCGTTGTCTTCGGTGAAGACGATGGTGCGGTCGCGGCGGTGGGCGTGGAGCAGCCGCTCGAGGGTGGCGAGCTTGTTCGCGGCGGCCAGGGCGAGCTGCTTTTGGCGCCGGTACGCCGTGAAGGCGCGCCGCCCGGGCTCGCTCTGCGAGGCGCGCATGATGAAGTCCTGCCAGCCACCGGGGGCGCTCATTTGAATGCCCGCCTCGCGGAGGTAGCGGGTGTAGATCCCACGCTCCTCGTCGTAGGCGGCCCGCTCTTCGTCGGTGAGCCGCACCTCCAGCCGTTGCGTCTCGTACTGGCTGAGGTAGTCGCCGGAGAGCTCGTCGATGGCCTTTTGGTATACCACCGGCCCGATAAGCTCGCGGTAGAGGATCTCTCCCCCGTCGGCGCGGTCAGGGGTGGCGGTCAGCCCGAGGCGAAAGGGCGCGAGGCACGCCCGGGCCGCCATCGCGTACGAGGGACCGGGGAGATGGTGGCATTCGTCGAACACGACGAGCCCGAAGCGATTGCCCAGTCGGTCCATGTGGATGTGGGCCGAGTCGTAGGTCGTGACGGTGATGTCGGTGACCTCGTGGTAGCCCCCGCCGACGATCCCGATCGGGTGGTCGAACGCCGCTTCCAACAAGTCGTACCACTGGTTGAGCAGGTCGAGGGTGGGGACCACCACCAGGGTGCTTCGGGGCCGACGGTCCATCGCCATCGTCGCCACGAACGTTTTGCCGCTCCCGGTGGGCAGCACCACCACGCCCCGTCCGCGGGCTTTCTCCCACGCCTCGAGCGCCTCGGCCTGGTAGGGGAAGGGCCGCTGCCGCACGGCGTCGCTCGGGTCGCGGCGCGCATAGGCCCCGGCCTCGTCGCGGTAGTCGATCTCACGCCGCCGCAGCCACATCACCACGTCGGCGTACCCGACCGCCGGCAGCCGAAAGCACGCCGTCCGGTCGTCCCACGTCATCTCGGGGGCGCCCACGCCCGCCTCGGTGTCACGCACCCCACGGGCGAGCCCTTCGACCCGGACGGTACCTCCCTCGAATGCCAACGACGCCTGCATCAGCCCTCTCCCTCTGTAGGTCGGATGAGACGCGCCGCCCAAGCGATGTTTTTTTCCCCGGGGGTCGGGTCTGGCGGCGCGTTCGGGCCCGCAATCAGGGTTTGACGCGGCCTCATACGCGGTCACCCTTCGGAGTATGTCGGCTTCGCTGGCCCCGGGATTCATCATCGCGTCGCCTCCGCTCGGCGACCCGAATTTCGACCGTACGGTGGTGCTGCTCGCCCTCCACGACGACGACGGCGCCCTCGGATTCGTCGTGAATCGCCCGGCGCCGCTCAACCTCGGCGAGCTGCTCGCCCATGCGGATTACCCGCCGCCCCTCGACGATGGGTCGCCAGTGTGGCTCGGGGGGCCCGTGCAACCCCAGTCGGGCTGGATCATCGGCGACGACCCTCGCCTCGAGAGCGAGGGCGCGATCCGCGTCGTGGGCGACATTCGGGTCAGCTCCTCCCGGGAGGCCTTCGACCAGGTCGCCGCCGACGTACGCGACAACGCCCGGCGGCTCCGTCAGCTCGTGTGCGTGGGGTACAGCGGCTGGGGTGCGCAGCAGCTCGAAGGCGAGATCGACCGCGGCGCGTGGCTTCCCGTCCCCTTCGACGAAGGGCTTCTGTTCGACGTCCCCCCCGAGGAGCGGTGGGAGCGGGCGTACGCCCTCCTCGGCCTCAACCCGACGCAGTTCGTCTCCGGCACCATCGGCGAAGCCTGAGCCCAGAAACTACTTCGCCGTGCGGCTCAGTCGAGCGACCGTGTTGGTCGATCGAGCACCGCGTTAGTCGAGCACCGTGTCGGTGAGGGTGCTCGACAGCGGGTCCTCGGGGGTCATGAAGTCGTGGCGGGTGTACACGGAGAATACCTCCAGCCCCTCGCGGTACAGGTTCTCGACACCTCCCTCGAGACGGTCGACGAGCGCCACCACCCCCACCACCTCGGCGCCTGCGGTTCGGAGCGAGCCGACGGCGCGGGCGGTCGACTGGCCGGTCGTGATCACGTCTTCGAGCATGACGACCTTGGTCCCGGACCCGAGCGTCCCTTCGATGAGGTTTTTCGTGCCGTGCCCCTTGGCCTCTTTCCGCACGTAGAGCGCGTCGAGCGGGCGGTGGCGCTGGTGACTCAACATCGAGACCGCACTCGCGAGGGGACAGCCGCCCAGGGCGACCCCCGCCACCGCGTCACATCGCGGCAGGTGCCTCAGGGCGTCGAGCATGAGCTCGGCGGCGAGCGCGTGGCCCTCGGCGGTGAGCACCGCCGGCTTGCAGTCGATGAACCAGTCGCTCTCTCGCCCCGAGGCGAGCATGACGGTCTCGCGACGGAACGACCGCGTCCGCAACAGTTGAAGCAGCGCCGGTCGTGCCTGCTCGGTGCGTTCTTTCCGCGAACGGGCCACGGGGATGGGTGCTCCTGGCCGAGGCGTCCCGACTCAGCGGGCGCGACGCTTGCTCGCCTTCTTGGTCTTCTTTTTGAGCGCGGGCACCACCGGCGGGGGCGCCTTCTTTCGGGTCGTCGTCTTTTTGGGCGCGACCGTCGGCTTGGGCTTGGCGGGGGCCGCCTTCTTTCCTCGGCGCCCCGCCTTGGGCATCACGGGCGAGGGTGCCGTCTTGCGCTTGGCCGGCGCTTTTTTGGCCGGGGCCTCGCCGGGGTCGGTGCGCGCCGCCGTCCGTCGTCGCGTCGCGGCCGCCGTCGACGTCGTGGTCGTTTTGGCCGGCGTGGCCGTCGTCGCGCGGGACGGGGCGGCTTCCGCGGGCGGCGCGTCCGTCTCGACGCGGCCTCGGACCCGGGCCCCCGGCCGAATGCCCATCGTCGGTGCGGTGAGGTCGCCCACCACCCGCGCCCCTTCGTCGAGCAGGAGCCGCTCGCGGGCCCTCAGGTCGCCCCGCACCGCACCCGCCACTTCGATGACGTCGGCGGTGATGTCGCTCTTCACCGTGCCGTCGGCTCCGATGATCACGGCGCCCGAGGCCGAGAGCTGCCCGTCGACGTGACCGTCGACCGTGAGGTCGGTGGTGGCGGTGATGTTGCCGACGATCCGGGTGCCGGCGCTGATGGTCGATTCACTCATGGTCGTCAGACGTCCATGTCGACGTTGCCCTTGAAGCTGGCCCCGTCGGCGATGGTGAGTCGCGCCGCCTTGACGTCGCCCACCAAACGCCCGCCGGCCAAGAGGTCGACCCGCTCGCTCGCGGTCACGTTCCCGGTGACCGCGCCCCCGATGGCCACGGTGTGGGCGCCGATGTCGGCCTCGACCACCCCGTCGCCCTCGACGGTGACCGGTCCTTCGACGTTGAGGGTCCCGCGAACCACGCCGGAGATGACGACCTCGTCCTCCGAGGTGACCTCGCCTTCGATGGTGATGCCTTGTCCAATGACGGTTGCTGCCACGATACGATGTTCTCCTGGAGGCCTAAACGGTGCGGAACGGGGGGAAGGTCAACGAAGCGCCTCCGGCAGCTCGACGTCGGCTTCGATCCGACCGCGGAGCACCCCGCCTTCTTCGAGGCTCACCTCCGACGCCCGCACGTCGCCGACGAGCACCCCCGAGGCGGTGACGACCACCGGTCCCTCGGCGTCGACGTCGCCTTCGAGCCGCCCGGCGATGGTGGCCGACGCGGCGCGGATCCCGCCCGAGACCGAGCCCTCCGCGCCGAGGTCGAGGGCCCCGGTGACCTCGACGTCGCCCGCGACCGTCCCTTCGACCCGCAGGTCGCTCTCGCCCCGGACGCGTCCGCGGATCTCGAGACCTCTACCGAGCAGCGGCTGACTCATATCGACCTCTCCTGGCGACGAAGCGCAATTCTCGCCCCGAAGCGGCGCGACGCTAGCCCATGGCGCCGCGGCAAGCAACGCGGCGGCCGGACGTCGCGTTTCGGCCGTTCCGTCGACATCTCTCGCCCGTCCTGTCAGCCTGGCGGGCATGAAGTTGAGGCGACGCACGGCACTCGCGGGGACCGCGGCCTGGGCGGCTTCGGCCGGCCTCGCGAGGAACACGCGCGCCGAGGCGACGCGATCGCCCCACTGGACGCTCCGCGACATCGACGTGCCGGGCGAACGGGACATCGGCCGCCGCTTCACGTTGCTGATCCCGACCGCGCCCCGGCAGGAGCCGGTGCCGCTTCTCGTCGCCCTCCACGGTCTCGGCGAGACCCACGACCAGCGCGTCGGCGCCTACGCGTGGGTCGAGCGCTACGGGCTCGGCAGCAGCTACGACCGACTCTGCACGCCGCCGGTGAAACGCGTGAGCCGCCGGGCGCGCCACTGGACCGACGCGCGGCTGGCCGAGGTCAACGCGATGCTGAAGGCGCAGCCGTTTCGCGGCCTCGCGATCGCCTGCCCGTACACCCCCAACGTCTACCGCGCGCGGCGGGGGCGACAGGCGACCCTCGACCGGTACGCGTCGTGGCTGGTCGAAGAGGTCGTTCCCCGGGCCCGGCGCGAAGCGGGTGCGTCGAAGCGGACTTACCTCGATGGCTGCTCCCTCGGCGGGTACGTCGGCATGGAGGTGTTTCTCCGTCAGAGCCAACACTTCGACGCGTGGGGGTGCGTCCAGGGCGCGCTGGGGCTGCACCGCGTGGCGGGCTACGCCGAGCGCCTCGCCGCACGGGCGGCGACCGAAGGCGCCAAGCCGCTGCACCTCGAGACGAGCACCGGCGACCCGTTCAAGTCCCACCACGAGGCGCTGTCGAAGCACCTGCGGAAGGCCGAGCTGGAACACGAGATGATCGTTCCCCCGGGGCCGCACAACCAGCCGTTCCTGCGCGACAGTGGCACCCTCGAGATGTTGCTGTGGCACGACCGGTTGGCGCGCTGAGGGGAGGGGGCGGGCGCGGGTTCCGGGTTCCGGGTTCCGGGTTCCGGGTTCCGGGTTCCGGGTCTCCGGGTTTCCGGGTTTCCGGTCTCCGGGTGTCGGGGTCTCCGGGTCTCCGGGTGTCGGGGTCTCCGGGTCTCCGGGTCTCCGGGTCTCCGGGTCTCCGGGTCTCCGGGTCTCCGGGTCTCCGGGTCTCCGGGTGTCGGGTTTCCGGGGCTTCCGGGCTCCGGGC
>JBCCLB010000080.1:0-28779 GCA_039027095.1 Myxococcota bacterium | reverse complement strand
GCTCCCGAGGTCCTCCCCTGCCGCAAACTGCAACGGGTTGACGAAAATCGAGACGACCGTGATGTCGTTGGCCACAACCGACGCCCGGAGACCCGACGCCCGGAGACCCGACGCCCGGAAACCCCGACACCCGGAAACCCCGAGCCCGGAAGCCCGGAAGCCCGGAAACCCGAAACCCCGAAACCCGAAACCCCGAAACCCGACGCCCGGAAGCCCGACACCCGGAAACCCCGGAAACCCGGAAGCCCGAAACCCCGAGACCCGGAGCCCCGGACGCCTACATCTCCCCCGCCATGCACTCGGGCTAAAGCGGTTCGCTCCAGTCGAGGGCCAGCGCGGCGGACCACGCAAACCTCTCGGCCCCGAGCCCTGCTCCCGTCTCGGGGTGAAAGTACTCCCGAAAGCCGGAGCGCTCGATGAGGGCCAGTGCCCCGTCGCGGACGCAAGATCCGAGCACGGGTTCGTGCAGCCAGTTCATGTTGATCCACACCGGGCCCCGCCAGTAGCAGACCGGATCGAAGGCCTCCGCGGTCGGGGCGACCGTAGGGGCGGCGTACCCGTGTCGAAACGCTTGGCGTGCCTCCGCGAGGGCCTCGATGCGTCCCGGAGGGGGGCGCGCGGCGAGCGGCTGGAGCGCGGCGAGGAGGGGCAGCCGCTGTGTTTCCGACGTGCGGGCGTCTAGAAACACATACCCCTCGCCGTCGAACAGCGATGCGTGGAGGGCTGCGGCGGCACGGTCGCTTCGACGCGCAGCGTCGGTCTCGACGTCGAAGCGCTCGGCGAGGCGGAGCAGCGCGTCGTCGCTTCGAATGAGGAGCGCCGTCAGAAACGGGTCGTACACGGCGAATGGCCCCATCCCGAAGCCTCCCTCGCGAATGGCGGCCACCAGCGCCAAGTATCCGCGGTACGCCTCGTCGGTCGGCCGTTGCGCCGCATCGTCGACCTTGGCCTTGTCGGTTCGGCCGCTCGCGTCGACGCCTTCGATGTCGACGCGGGCCATCGCCCTGTCCCAAGCCGGACAATTGTCGCGGCCGCTCTCCCACGGATGAGCGCATACGACTGCGCCAATCCCCAACGGATCGCGGGCGGTCGCGACGAAGGCGTGCGCCCGCTCGATACGGCGGAGGAGCTGCCCCATGCGCGAGGTCACGGCGGGAGACATGCGTCCCCATCTTTGCACCACCCGCTCGAGCGCCAGGGCGAAGACAAGGGGGTTGGTGATCGTCGACGTGTCCGTGCGACCCCATTGCGCGGGACCGGGAAAGTAGGTGTCGGTGTCCGCCCAGAACGCGATGTGGGGAACACGACCGTCGGGCCATTGGCGGGAGAAAAGGGTCTCCAGCTCCACGAGGGCGCGCTCTCGGTCGAAGGTAGCCCACCCGACGGCGATGAACGCCGAATCCCAGGCCCACTGGTACGGATAAAGGTGGGCCGAAGGGACCGTGTAGCGGTCCTCACGGGAGTTGGACCGGAGGATCTCCCGGGCTTCCCGCAACCGCGCGGGGGTCACGTCGTGACTCCGAGGTAAATGGCGATCAACACGATGAGCGCCGCATAACCCATCAGGGCCGCGTAGGGGAGGCCCCACCCTGTCTCGTTGGTCCGGATGTCGTCCGGGCGCAGGACGAGCCCGGTGAGATCCCGTGGGCCCGCCGTCACGACGAAACTGGCCGCGACGGCGACGACGACGGTCACGATAAAGCCGATCGCGTTCCACCACATGAAGTGGACCGGCGCGTCGAAGAGCCACAACGCGAGGTTGCTCGCCACCCCGACCCCGACCCCGAGGACGATGGGGGCGGCGCTCACCCGACGCACGAGAACCCCGAGGATGAACGTAGCGAGAATCGGGCCGTTGAATGCCGATCCGATCTTATTGACGGCTTCGAGCACCGTGTCGGCGATGCGATCCACGAAGAACCCGAATCCCGTGATCGCGACCCCCCAGGCGATGGTGACGCGTTTCGAGGCCCGCAATTGAGCCGCCGGCTCCAGCGGTCGATAGCGCAACACGAAGTCTTGCATCGTGGCCGCCGAAAGCGAGTTCAGGGCGCTATCAAGACTCGACATGCCCGCGGCGAGCATCGCCGCGACGAGCACGGCGCGGATGCCTTCGGGCAGGTGGTGCACCACGAAGTAGGGGATCAGGTAGTCGGGCTTGGACGCTTCGACGAGGGCACGGAGCGTGGGAAGCTCGAGGTAGGCGGCCCCCGTGGCGAGCCCGAGAAGGAGGTAGAGCCCGGTCAGGGGAGCGCGGCCGAACCCGTTCATCATCAACGACCGCTTCGTATCGTCGAGCGTGGGCGCGGAAAGCTCGCGCTGGGTCTGGCTCTGATCGGTGCCGTAGTACGCCACGTAGAGGAAAAAGCCTCCGATCAGGTAGGCGAGGAAAGGCGCCGCGGCCCCATCGCCGAGCCCGGTCCCCATCGATAGTGCCTTGGTTCGCTCGGGCGGGATCGCGGCCAAAGCCGCGTCGAGCCCGCCCGCATATTCGATGGCGAACCCAATACACACGAAGATGCCGACGAAGATCACGACGAGCTGAATCACGTCGGACCAAACGACGGCGCTCATGCCCCCGATCGTGTCGTAAACGATGGTGATGATGCCGACGAGGAGAAGGATCACCCCGAGAGAAAGGCCGGTACACACCTGAAGGACGAGCGCGGTCGTGTAGATCCCCACGCCGGTGCCGAGTCCTCGACTGACGAGAAAGACCGCGCTGATGAGCAGACGCACCCCGAGCCCGAAGCGCATCTCCAGGTAGGCGTAAACGGAGACGAGCTCGAGCTTCCGAAACAGGGGAATGAGCAGCACCATGACGGCGACCATCGCCAAGGGCACCGAAACCTCGTACTGGAGCCACGTGAGCCCACCCCCTTCCTTCATCGCGACGAAGGCCGGGATCGAAATGAAACTCACCACGCTGCACTGCGTGGCCATGGTCGAGAGACCGACCGCCCACCAGGGGAGGTTGCGGCCGCCCACGTAGTAGTCTTCCGCGTCCTCCTGGCCGCGACCGACGAAGACGCTCATGGCGATCAGGCCGGCCATGTAGAGGCCGATGATGATCCAGTCGACGTTCGTCATGAGCGGCCGCTCGTGCCAGCCTGCCATATACCGTCGGTCGAATCGTCAGATTTGACCGGCGCAAACGATGAGGAACCCCCGAGACAACAGAACCCGCTCTGAGAAGCGATGCTCGCCCTCGACGGCTCTCGTCGGCGCTCTTGGACGTTGTCGGCGAGCATCGCGACCCCATCAACGGTCGTGGTCGAGGGTGTAGATGCGGGTCCTCATCGCGCCCGACGCATTCAAAGGGGCCCTCACCGCGCGGGAGGCCGCGGCGGCCGTCGCGCGCGGACTGCCGGAGGACTGGGACGTCGACCTCTGTCCGTTGAGCGACGGCGGGGAGGGCTTTCTCGACGTCTTCGAAGACGCCGAGCATCACCTCGTCCCCACCGAGGACGCCTACGGAGCGCCGATCCGGGCCGCCTACGGCCTCGGGGACGGGTTCGCCGCCATCGAAGTGGCACGGGTCATCGGTCTTTACCTCAACCGTGCGCGTGACCCGCTGCGGGCGAGCACGGGGGGACTCGCGCCGCTGGTTTCTGCCGCCGTCGCCCCGGGCCGCACCACCTTCATCGGACTGGGCGGCAGCGCGACCGTCGACGGGGGGTTGGGGTTGCTCCGCGGCCTGGGAGGCGCCTTTTTCGATGCTCATGGCCGCGAGGTGACTTCGCCGGCCGCGTTGGTCGACGTCGTGCGCGCAGACGTTTCGCCATCCTTCGACGGCGACGTGGTGGCGCTGGTCGACGTGGACCAGCGCCTTCTCGGGGCGGCCGAGGTGTTCGGGCCGCAGAAAGGTGCCGATACGGCGGCGGTCTCGCGGCTCGAGCGGGGCTTGTTGCGTTGGGCGGAGGTTCTCGACCCGGACGGCCGCCACCGTGACGTGCCGGGGGCGGGCGCGGCGGGCGGTTTGGGGTTTGCCCTGTCGTGCCTCGGGGCGCGGCTCGTTCCGGGAGCTGAAGCGATACTCGAACGCGTGGCCTTTCTCGGACGGGCACGCCGCGCCGGGCTCGTCTTCACGGGAGAAGGGCGCTTCGACGCCCAGACCGCCCAGGGAAAGCTGGTGGCGGCCGTCGCCGCCGAAGCGAGGCGCGCCAACACGCCGTGCATCGCTCTCGCGGGAGAAGTAGCCGGTGCCGCCGCTTCGGTGCCTGGGCTCGACGCCGTGTTTTCGCTCGCTCCCGGTCCCTGCCGACGGGGCGACGCCATGGCCGCCACGGCCGAGCGCTTGGCCCAGGTCGCGGCTGCCGTCGCGGCGACCTGGAATGCCGCCGCCCGGTCCCCCGGGGGGGATGGGGGCCTTGGCTCGTCCGCGATCGGCAGGCTATGACGCTCGGCGATGACCGTGCGCCGGAGCCGACGACAGGGCCTCGCCGCAAAGCTGGGGTCCGCGATCATCGCGCTGGCTGCGAGCGGCGGCGGGGGGTGCGGCGGCGACGCGGAGCCGTCCTCCGCCGGGGCCCCGACGTCCATGCCGCGAGACGAAACGGGATGGGCGACTTCCGTGTCCCTGGTCACGGACCTGCCCCACTGCGACGTGTTCCACCGCGGGTTGCTGTTCGACTTCGGGAGCCCGGGGATGATCGGTCGCTACGGGACGCAGGTCGCGAGCCCGCTCGGCATCGTCGAAACGCAGCACGACGGGGCGACCTGGGGGCGTGTCTACGACCGGCGGGTTTCCCTGCGCTTTCATCTGCCCGACCCCGAAGCCGTCTTCGTGTCTTTGCGCGCGATCGGCCATGACGCCAACCGGGTCGACGTCTCGCTCGACGGCTATCTCCTCGGCACCGTGAAGTTATCGCGCAAGGGGGCAGCCGTGGGTCGCACGCGGACGAGCCGGTTTCCCGTCGACGAAGGACTCCACACGCTGCAGCTCCGATTCCGCGGCCGTCAACGGAACGACGCCAATCCCTTCGCCGAGGTAGATTGGGTGCGCGTTGGCGTCCGACCCGACGCCGACCGAACGTACGGCCCCCCCACCTTCGACGACATCGTCGACCTTCAGGCGGCCCTCGCGGGGGTCCCGCACCGCGCGTTGTCGCTGCGCTCGCCGTCGCGGGTGACGTGTCCGGTGCACGTGCTACCGGGGGCGAGATTTCGTGTCGCCGTCGGCCTCGATGGGGGGGAAACCGCGACGGCGGCGGTCGTCGTGCGGGCCGAGGGGGAGGCGCCGACCGTCCTCGAGAGCGTCGACCTCCAGGGGGGAGAAGATGCGGCGTGGACCCAGCTCGACCTCCCCCTGGACGCCTACGAGGACCAGATCGTGGGTTTGGAGCTGCGGGCGGGCCGAGGCCAGACGGGTCGGGTGCTCTTCGGTGATCCCGAGCTCGTCGCGCCGGATCGCGCCCCGGTTCGGGTTCGCAAGGCGAAGGTGGTGGCGGTCGTCGTCTTGTCGGGGCTCGAGCGTCGCGACCTCCCTCCGTGGCGCGGGGTTCCCTCGCCCCATCTCCCCACCCTGGGCCGATTCGCCAAGAAGGAGACCGTCTTCGACGACCATCGCGTGCCTTCGACGCTGGTGTCGGCGGTCATCGCGTCGCTACTGTCGGGTCTCGATCCGCGCGAGACCGCGCTTCACGATCTCGGCGCCCGGTTGCCGGAAACCGTGCCGACGCTGGGGACGTTGGCGCGCAACGCGAGCGTGCGCTCGGCGATGTTCACCAACGTGCCGACCACCTTCGAGCCCTTTGGCTTCGCGGCGGCATGGGAGACCTTCGTCGCCCACCCGCCGAACGAGGGCGCGGCCGCAAGCGCACCCCTCGATCGGGCGCGCGCATTTCTCACCGACCGGGAGGGGACCGACGATGGGCGCCCGACGTTCGCCTTCGTGCACACGCGGGGCGGGCACCCTCCGTGGGACGTGACGCCGGACGAGGCCAAGCGCCTTCCCCCGGGGCCGTCCTACAGCGTCCGGTTCTCCCCGCGCCGGGCCGCGCAACAGCTCGCGGCGCTCGACGGGCGACACTCGCGTCTCACCGAGGGGGACCGCGCACGGCTCGAGGCGCTCGCGCTCGCTGCCCTCTCACGCCAGGACCGTGCGTTGGGGGAGCTGGTCCGCGCGTTGGAAGAAGCGGAGCTGTGGGACGACACCCTCATGATCGTCACCGGCGACGTCTCGTCGTCTCTGCGTCACTTCTATCGCGATGGGGGGCCGCTCGACGAGGAAGCGCTTTCCGTGCCCCTCTACGTGCACTTTCCCGGGGGCGACCATGGCGGAGACCGGGTCGCCTCGCCGACGGAGGTTTACGACGTGACGCGTACCGTGGTCGGCGCCCTCGACATGGCCCCACGTCCCGACATGCGCGGCCGGGACCTCGCCGCCATCGCCGCCCGCGTCACCTTGCGGCAGTGGCCGCGGAGCGCCTTGCGCGACGACACCTACGCCGTGCGCTGGGGCCGCTACGTCCTGCGCGGTCAACCCGAGCGCCGCCCCACGGTCTGCGATCTCGCCGTCGACCCCACGTGCGCGTACGACCGCACCGATGTCCACCCGGGCATCACCCTCGCCATGTTTCGACGCTTGGCCCACGAACGAGCGACCGGGCGGGAGCCACCGCCTCGCCAACCCCTCACCCTCGACGCCCAGGCGGCCGCGTGGCTCAGCGTCTGGGGTGCGTACGACTGATCTGGCCTTCGCGGCACGCCGTCATTAAGTCACCCGCGTGCGTGGATGCGTCGGGTTCGTACTGCTGACCGTGGGTTGTGGGGGCGCTGCGGGGGGGGGCGCGCCCGACCCGGGGCCTCCGCCACAACCCGTCACGGTGTCGTCCGCGTCGGCGCCGGCGAACGCGGGCTCGGCGGCGGGAACGCCCGATGCGACGCTGCGACACCTCGATGCCCGGGTCGAGCTCGTCGACGGCGACGGGGGCCTGGTCGTGCGAGGAGACGTGGTGTGGCACGTCACGCTGGGGCCGAGCCGAACCGTGCACCTCGACGCCGTCGGGCTCGAGTTCACCTCGGTCGCGCAGGCGGGGGTCGGCACGGCCCTCGAGATGGTCAAAGCCCCGACGCACGTGACCATCGGGCCCATCGCCGGTCGTCCGGGCGACGAGGCCAGGGTGAAGCTGCGCTACCGAGCCGCGCCCACCCGGGGGCTGAAACGGGCCGGGCAGACCGCCTGGACCGCCTTTCACACGTGGCATTGGCTTCCCGTGCCCAGCGACCCGAGCCAGCGCGCCACCCTCGAGCTCGGGGTGACGCCGCCGTCGGATTGGGAGGGGGCGGCCGTGCTGGCCACCGGCGATGGCCCCCTACGATCGGGCCCCGACATCGCCACCAAAGTTCCCCATCCGAGTTACGTGTGGGGGTTTTTCGTGGGGGCCACGGGTGCGGTGGATCGTACGGAGCAGGCGGGGCTTCCGGTCCAGGTTTGGACGCAAAAGCCGGGGCACCGAGGGGCGTCGGTCGCGGCCGCGCAAACCGCCTCGGCCTGGCGTCGATGGCGCGACAGCGGCGGTGCGTGGCCGGGTGGCGATACGCCGGAGCCCTACCACCAAGTGTTCGTGCCCGGAACGACCGCGACGGAGCTCGCGGGCATGACCTTCTTGCCCGAGGCGTATCTCGATCGCCTCGCGTCCCGTCCTTCCGACGACGCGCTCCTCGTGCGCGAGCTCGTCCATCAGGTGTGGGGAAACCGCGTGACGTCCGCCACCTGGGGAGACTTTTGGCTCCACGAGTCGTTCCCGACCTGGTGGGTAAGCTACGACCTGAGCCTTCGCGGCGAAACCAACGAGACGCAACGGCAGGCGTGGCGAGAGCGCGTCGACGCCGCCATCGTGCAAGGCGAGGACCTCCGCGTCGCCCGGCCGGGGGCCACCGCGAGCGACGCGGACGGGGTGGTGATCGACAGTGGCGGCGCCCTCATTCTCGACGCGTTTGCCCGGTCGGAGCCCCGGCGGTTCGTGGCGCGGGTCCACGCTTGGGGTGAAGAAGCCATGCGCCAGGGACACCGGAACCTGACCACCCGCGAATTCCTCGACGGGCTCGCCCTGAGCCCCGACGAGCGGACGCGGGCCGAGACCATGCTCACCTCCGCCGCGACGATCACGGAGCCTCCCGCGGCCCCGAGCCCGCCCGGCCGCTGATGGGTGCGTCCGCTGGGTGCCATCCGCTCCCCGCCCGAGCCCGGGGCTAGTTCTCGCCGAAAGCTTCTTGCAAGTAGCCTTCGTCGTGTTTTGGGGTCTTGAGGATCTCGCCGTTTTTTCCGTCTCGTCGCACCACCACCACGCGACGCGTCGTCGTGTCGGGATTTTCGCGCGCGACGACCGTGATCACGTTGACCCCCGGCTTGAGGGGCGCGTCGAACGTAAATCGAGCGCGGGTCGGGTCGGCCCCATTTCGGTTGGACTGGTAGAAGAGCTTTCGCGACCCGACGAATAGGTAGGTGTCGAGCAAGCGCTCGTCGTCGGTCGCCTCGACGTCGATGCGAACGCGGTCTTCGCGGGTCGCCATCGTCGCCGCGTTCACCACCAAGCCCGGGGGGGCGTGACCATAGAGGGTGACCCACGCGCCCGTGTCCGCGGTCGCCTTTCCCCCGTCGCGGAGGTGTCGGGTTTCCACGAAGGCCTCGCGACCCCCAGGGAGTCGCACTTTGGTGAACGCCCCGGTCTCGCCCACCCGCGTCACGATCGCGCCCGGCGGGAGCCGCCCGAACGCTCCCCTCGACCCATCGGCCGCCCCGAAGAGCGGCGCCGGGCTCGTGGTCGTCGCGTCCCCGGTGGCCGGCCCGATCTTCACCGCTGGCTTGACGGGGATCCGAATCTTCTCCGTCGCGAATTCCCGGAGATCGCGGTCGCCAACGGTGAGGGACAAGATGACCTCGTTGTCTTCGAGCCCGGCCCCCGCGTCGAATGTGAAGACGACGTCGCGCACGTCGCCGGGGGCCATGTTCGATATGTCGAACCGGCCTTTTCGGAGCAAGACGCCGCTCCCGGAGCGGTTGGCGAGGTTGGCCTGGCTCTCGTGACTCGGCCCTTGCCCGACGTTCTTGACCCGGAGATAGATGCTCGCGCGCTCCCCCCTTTGGATCAGCCCGTCGCCATTGCCGTCGACGTCGTCGGCGATTTGGTAGCTGTACTGGAAGAGGGGCCGGTCGAGCGCCACGATGGTCGGTCGCAGCTCCGCCGAGCGGGGCGTGTAGCCGCCGAGGGCGTCGAAATGAATCTTGATGCCATCGCTCCGGGAGAGCGCGTCCATCGGGATCTTGCACACGCGCTTGGCATTCTCGGGCGTGGGCTTGGTGGAGCCAGGCTTTTTGCCGTCGATCTCACACCAGGACAGCGGGGTGGTGGCGCGTTTGGTTTCGCCCGGGCCGACCTTGCCGAAGACGAGCTCCTTTTCGTCGAAGTAGCCGTTGTCGCTCTCCGTCACGGCGCGCAAGCGATACACCGGGAGGGCCCCGTTGTTCTTGACCGTCACCTCGAGCTGCATGGACTCGCCCGCCCGGACGGTATCTTGGGGACGGTCCGTGCGGACGGTCACGTCGAAGTCTTCGTGGGCAGGGCCCTCGACGGGACGCTCGTCCGGCACCGCCCAGTCTATCCCCAGGCGCTGTAAGTCGGCGGCGACCTTGGCCAACTCTCGCTCTCGCACCGACTCGATGTGCGCCTTCGCCGCGGCCAACTGGGCGCCGGCCGCCTGTCCCTTCGGGAGGCGGCGCACGAGGTCGCGAGCGAACGCGACGGCAAAGTCCATTTGAAAGACGTCGTCGAGCTCGCCCCCTCGCTCGCGGAGCTCCATCCGCTCGTCCCTCGACAAGTAGAAGCGCACCACCTCGTCCGGCTTGCCCGGTTCCGCCGCCTTCTCGTTGGAGAGGCTTTGCGACAAGTCGCGCTCTTTCACCCCGTCGTCTTGAACCGTCAGGTCCATCTCGAGGTCGTCCGGCGTCATCGGGTCGAGCTCGATGTGTGGGGTGACCCCGACCCCTTGGATCGATTGGTCTCCCGGGGTGAGGTATTGCGCAATGGTGAGCTTGAGCGCCGCCTTGTCGGACGTCACCTCGGGAAAGACGAGCTGCACGCTGCCCTTGCCGAACGTCGTTTGCCCGACGATGAGCCCGCGGTCGAGATTCTTGATGGCGCCGGCGACGATCTCGCTCGCGCTCGCGCTCTGGCCATTGACCAGCACCACCATCGGGTACGGAGGCTCCGTCCCATCGTCCCGGGCACGCTTTTCTTCACGCCCCTCGCTGTGGCCTACCGTGGCCACGATGGTCCCGCGGCGGAGGAACAGGTCGCTGACCTTGGCCGCCTGCTCGAGCAGGCCACCGGGGTTGCCGCGGAGGTCGAGGACCAGGCCTTCGAGCGGCCCCTCGGCGCGCATGGCGTCGAGCGCCTCCGAGATCTCGATGGTGCTTTTCGACTGAAATGCCTTGAGCCGCAGGTAGCCGACGTTGCCCGCCAACCGCTCCGACAGCACGCTCCGCACCCGGATGCGCTCGCGCGTGAGCTCGAAGTCCTTCAGCCCCTCCCAGGCCCCGTCGCGCTGCACCGCGATGGTGATCTTACTTCCCGGCTCGCCCCGCAGGCGACGGACCGCGTCGTCGAGCGGCATGTTGAGGGTCGATTCGTCGCCGATCTTCATCACGCGGTCGTACCGCTTCAGGCCCGCTTCGCCCGCCGGCGTGCCTGGCATCGGACGGATGACGGTCAGAAGCTGGTCGCGGATCGAGATGACGATGCCCAAGCCGCCGAAGTGTCCCGAGGTGGACAGATTCATCTCGCGGTACGCCTCGGGCGAGAGGAACGACGAGTGCGGGTCGAGGGTGTTGAGGATCCCGTTGCAGGCGGCGTACTCGATGCTTCGCAGGTCGACCCCGCTCCCGGCGAGATGCCGCTGCAAAAAGCCGAAGACCTCCCGCAGCTTGGTCGACACATCCCAAGGGCCCAGCACGTTGTCGACCTTCAACCGCTTCTCGTGGGTCTCGACGCGGATCGAGACCTGGCCGTTTTCGTCGGGGAGAACGATGACCTGGGCCACGTCCCGCTGAATGCTGTTGAGGGCGCTCAGCAACATGTCGCGGGGCCTCACCCGGTCGGGGTCGACGTAGCGATTGCGAACGTATTTGAGGGTCTCGTTGACCGCCTCGAGGCGCGTGAGGTCGTACTGCCGGGGCGCTCCGGCTTGCGCCATCGCGAGGGAGGCGTCGTAGCCCTTCCAGAGGCCGCCCGGACCGAACTGGTGGGCGAGGAACCCCGACAGGAGAAAGGCTCCGAGAACCGCGAAAAATCTACCCAGACGTTCGAGGTGGCGCATCGAGTCTCGTACCCGCCGCTCGGATCGCCGCGCTGTCTTCGGCGCCGGCTCCCCGCGGGCCCCTCAGTCTTGCACGCGCGACCGCGGAGCGCACTCCGGACGGCTACGACCCGGCGCGTTCGTCAGGCTTCCTTCGGCTTTTCCTCGCCGTCGGCGGCTTCGGGGAGTGCGTCGGGCTCGTCGTCGTCTTTGAGACCCCGTTTGAAGTTGCGAATCCCCTCGCCCAGCCCCTTGCCGATGTCGGCCAGCCGCCCCGCGCCGAACAGCACGATGGCGATGCCGAGGATGATGAGAACTTCCGTTAGCCCTGGACGCATACCGAGTTGCAGGGATAACACCCCCCCTGGCCTGTCGCAATCGGGGCGCGGCCAACCCGTCCGCATCGTGCCGGCTCGCGCAGAAGCGTGAATCCCGGCCCGCCTGGACTATGGTGGCAGGGTGACGCGACCATCGGCCTTCTCTCTTCGCATGGCGGCGATCGCCCTGCTCCTGGCGGTGGCGCCCGGAGCCAAGTGCTTCCGCGGTCCCGTCAACGCGAGCCCCCAGCTCCGGTGGTGGCTCTTCTCGAACTTCGGCGCGAGCAAGATCTGCCCGGAGTTGAACACGCAGGGCTTGCCGCTACGCCTCCAGGAGGGCGGCCCCGCCGTGGGCCGATTCTTCTCCACCACCTGCAACGTCGACGTTCGCGGCGACACGCAAACGGTGGTCGTCAACTTCAGTGGTCGTGGCTACGCCTTCATGCCGGTTGCCAAACGCGTGACCTTCGATGCGAGCGCCTCGGTCGAATACCGCCCCGACTTCTACCTCGGCGACGAGGACATTTACGTCTGGGGCAAGGTGAACCGCGTCGTCGCGCCCCCAAACTTTCAAACGCGCTCGGTGGAGAATGCGCTCGCGGGGTTCGCCGCGGGTACGCTCGGCAACACCTTCGGCAACCAAATCGTCGCGGGAGAGCTCACCAAGGGCTTCACCGTGCTTCAGAACTGGGACACGGACACGAAGACCTTCACCATGGGGGTCATCAATCCGCCCGCCAAGCCCCGCACGCCCTACGACGTATCGGAAGATGAGGTCTACACGTTCGCCAACGAGACGATCGAGGTGAGCCACAATCAGCGTGACTACCTCGGTCCCTTCGAGGTCGTGGACGACGACCAGATGATCGGCATGCGGATGTTCCTCCAAGGGCCAGCGGTCGACGTGCTCGTCGTCAACAAGCCGACCGGGGACGCGTGGCGCAACGCGTACATCGAAGGCAACGTCAACGCGCCTCCTCCGGGGCCCATCGTCGCCGGCGGTCCCCTCGCGCCCAATCGGGAGAGCCGCCCGACGTTTCGCGTGCCTCCCGGCGTCTATTACGTCGTCGTCGACAACACTGCCGCTGTCGGTCAGGTGAGCCCCCCGCCGACCAACCTGCTCAATCCCGTGGGTGGCCCCGTCGCCCGGATTTCGTACGCCGCTCAGCTCATCGAGAACTGACGCTTCGTCGACAGGTGGCTCCTCGAGAATTGGGTCCTCAGGATCTGGCTCACCCGGGTCATCCCGCGCGGGTGCCGACTCACGGCCGCAGGTCCGCGACGCCTCTGTCTGCGGGCCGCGTTTCGGTTTGGGCTGACCGGCGGCGGCTCCCTCGGGACGTCGGCGAGCGGCACGCACGGCACAAGCCGTAGATGACGTGCTTCCGCGACGTCACCTCGAACCCGTGCTTGGCGGCAAGCCGCTCCTGGGCCGCGCGGATCTCGTCGTCTTGAAATTCCACGATGCAGCCGCACTCGGTGCAGATCAGGTGGTCGTGGTCGTCGTGCTCTTCTTCACCCTCGTCGAGGATGTCGTAGCGGGTCTGGCCGTCGCCGAAGTTGCGCTCCGCGGCGATGCCGCATTCGGCGAACAGCTTGAGGGTCCGGTAGACGGTGGCGTAGCCGATCCGGGGCTCCCGCTTCCGGACCGCCACCAGCACTTCGTCGATGGTGACGTGCTTCGGCCCCTCGAAAAACGTCTCCGCGATCAGGCGACGCTGCGCGGTACTTCGAAGGCCCTTTTGCGCCATGTAGGCGTCCAGACGCTCGAACAGTGCCGTCAGTTCGGCCGACGAACCAACATGCTCCACTTGTTGCTCCGACGCCGCCACCTCGATCAACGTCGCGGACGGCGGGCCCCGTGTCAACTGACGCGACGCCGAACTTGGCCCGACGCGCGACCGATGACTAGCCGGTCGAGGGGTGTCGGGGCGTAGGTCGGTCATCGCCGCGGGCGCCATGGTGGCGACGCTGTTCGTCGATCCGGTTCGGGTCGCCTCTCTCGTGCAGCACGGGGAGCGCTGGTTGGCGCCGGCGGCCGACACGGTCCCGGTCGGTCTCACGTACGACCCCGCCCATGCCCTCAGCGTGTCGACGCGGCCGCTCGCGTCGGCCGAGGACCCCGCCGCGGCCGCTTCTCACGCGACGCACGAGGCCGCAGGAGACGCCCCCGCGGAGGCGAACCCGGGGCGGTCGACGCAGACGCCTCACGCGCTCGTCCCTGCCCCCGCCGCCCAGTCGACGGAAGCGAAAAAGACGGATGGCGACGCTCAGGTTCCCCCTCCGCCGGGTCCGGTCCTGGTGAGTGTGGCGTCCGAGACATGGGTGTACGCAGAGCCTCGCTGGAAGTCGCGCAAGCTCGGCTACCTCCGCGCGGGCGCGACCGTCGGCCGCGCCGAGGCGCCCGTGCATCGGCGGGGCTGTCGTCAAGGCTGGTACCCGATCGAGCCGGAGGGGTTCGTCTGCCACAATCGGCTCGCGTCGCTCGACCCCGGTGGCCCCGTGGCGCAACTGTCCGCGCGGCGCCCGTTCATGGGAGGCTTGCCCTACACCTACGTGACGTCGCGCTACCCGACCCCGCCGCTCTACGCCCGATTGCCCTCCGACGCCGAGCAACGGCAGGTCGAGCCCAAGCTCGAGCGTCATCTGCGGCGCCACCGCGCGCTCGCGAGCAAGCCTGGCTTCACGGCGTTCCCCGCCCCCGAACCCCTCTCGGACCAGCTCCAGGCGGGCGAGGTTCTGCCCGGCCTCGGGGGGCAGCTTCGCGGGCCGAATCGCCTGACGTTGGGCCACGCGCGGGTTCGAAGTGGATTCGCTCTTCTCGGCACCTACGACCACGGCGGTCGTCGCTTCGGGCTCACCACCGAGCTCGCCCTGCTGCCGCTCGACCGAACCCGGGTGGTCGCACCTTCCGCGCTGAGCGGGGTGCGCCTCTCGGACGAATTCAATCTCCCGCTCGCCATCGTTCGCAGCAAACATGCCCGTCGCTATCTGACGGATGCGGCGGGCGGACCGCTCCGCGCCGACGCGCCCCTCGGGTGGCGGTCGGCCGTCGCGTTGACGGGGCGGACGCTTCGCCGCGGTGAGGCTCGGTTTCTCGAGGCCCGCGACGGGAGCTTCGTCCGGGCCGACCAAGTCGTGCACCTCCGCAAGTTCAACCGCGCCCCCAAGTGGGCGCGCCAGGGCAAGAAGTGGATCGACCTCTCCCTCCTGCGGCAAGCGCTCGTGGCCTACGAGGGGACGGAACCGGTGTACGCGACCATCGTTTCGACCGGAGCCGGCGGGATCGGCGACCCCGAAGAGACCCACGCCACCGTTCAGGGCGCCTACCTCATCCACACCAAACACGTGAGCGTGACGATGGACGGCGACGAAGCCGGCGACGAGTTCGACCTCCGCGACGTTCCCTTCGTGCAGTACTTTCACGAGGGCTATGCGCTTCACGGCGCGTACTGGCACGACGACTTCGGCCGGCCGCGCAGCCACGGCTGCGTCAACCTCGCCCCCCGCGATGCCGCCTGGCTCTTCGGATGGACGACCCCGGGCGTCCCCGAGGGGTGGCACGCCGCCCTTTCGCTCCGGCGCGGCACGGTGGTCTACATCCATCCCTGAGTCCGCCGCTTGACGTTTCGGGGAAGGTGGCGCCACGCTCCGGTCATGGTGGACCGACTCTCACTGCACCAGCTGATCGCGCTCGACGAGCATCTCTCCGAAGAAGAGAAGATGGTTCAGGACAGCGTTCGACGCTTCGTCCGCGAGCGCTACCTCCCGCGCGCGAAAGACCTCTTCGCCGACGAGACCTTCCCCGAGGATCTCATCCCGCAAATCGCCGACATGGGGCTTCTCGGGGCCACGATGGCTGGCTACGGCGGGGCGGGCATGAGCCAGGTCGCCTACGGACTCGCCCTCGCCGAGCTCGAGTACGGGGACTCGGGGCTTCGCAGCTTCGCCAGCGTGCAGGGGAGCCTCGCGATGTGGCCGATCCACGAGTACGGATCCGACGCCCAGAAGGAGCGATTTCTCCCCGACATGGCGGCGGGAAAAAAGATCGGGTGCTTCGGCCTCACCGAACCCGACAGCGGATCCGACCCCGGGAGCCTCACCACCCACGCCAAGCGCGACGGCGACGACTGGATCCTCAACGGGACCAAGATGTGGATCACCTCGTCGCCCATCTGCGACCTCGCGGTGGTGTGGGCCAAGACCGGTGACGACGCCCGGAGCGTGCGGGGCTTCATCGTCGAGCGAGGGATGGACGGGTTCGAAACGCCGACCGTCAAGGGCAAGATGAGCCTGCGCGCGAGCCCAACCGGCGAGATCGTCCTCACCGACGTCCGGGTCCCGAACGAAAATGTGCTCCCCGGGGTGGAGGGCCTCAAGGGGCCGCTCTCTTGCCTCACGCAGGCCCGGTTCGGGATCGCGCTCGGAGCGTTGGGCGCGGCGCGGGCGTGTCTCGACGCCGCGATCGACTACGCGTGCGAGCGCAAGCAGTTCGGCGTGCCGATCGCGCACAAGCAGCTCATCCAAAAACAGTTCGCCGACATGGCCACCGACATCGCGACGGGCACCATCACGTGGCTTCACTTCGCGCGCCTCAAGGACGAGCACGGCCGCATCACGCCGGTTCAGGTGTCGATGTGTAAGCGCAACAACGTGCGG
Organism: Myxococcota bacterium; assembly: GCA_039027095.1. Taxonomy (GTDB): domain Bacteria; phylum Myxococcota_A; class Polyangia; order Polyangiales; family Polyangiaceae; genus JAPYTK01. The sequence continues at coordinate 12,505 of JBCCLB010000080.1, read as the reverse complement.
GTCGCGCTGGAGACCGCGCGCACCTGCCGCTCGATCCTCGGCGGTAACGGCATTCTGCTCGAGTATCCCGTGATCCGGCACATGCTCAACCTCGAGAGCGTGTACACCTACGAAGGCACCAACGAGGTGCACGAGCTCATCCTCGGACACGCGCTCACGGGTCTGAACGCTTTTTGAGACCCACGAGAAACACCTCGTAGCTGACGTCGCGCACGGCCTCCGGGCGCAGCGTGCGTACCGTCTCGAAACGCTCCCGGAGGCCGTCTCGCGCCCGCGGGAAGTCGCCGCTCATGAAGATTTTGCCCACGAAGCTCCCGCCGGGCGCGAGCAACGTGTCGGTCAAACCTACGGCCCGCGTGAAGATGTCGAAGCTACGGACTTGGTCGGTCCGCTTGTCGCCGGTGGTGCTCGGCGCCATGTCGCTCAGCACCACGTCGTAGGGCGCGGCTTCCGCCGCCGGGCCCGCGACGAACGTCGCCTCGTCGTAGGCGTCGGCCACGATGGCGGTGACGTGCGCGGGGACCGACTGCGCCAGCGGATTGAGGTCGATCGCGACGATGCGCCCTCGGCGACCGACGCGCTTGGCCGCGTACGCCGACCACGACCCGGGCGCCGCGCCGAGGTCGAGGACGTGCTGGTTCGGTTTGAGGAGCCGAAGTCGGCGGTCGATCTCCTCGAGTTTGAACACGCTGCGGGCGGCGTAGCCCTGTGCTTTCGCCGCCCGCGTGTGGGCGTCTCGTCGGTAGGGGTTGTGACCCCCTCGGTACCGCCGCCTGCCCACGAGCCGTGGCGTGGATCAGGACGCGGCGGCGGGCTTGCCGGCGTTCTTTTTCTTCACCGCCCCCTGGACGCGAACCACCCCCGACTTAGCCCCGGGAACGCTGCCGTCGATGAGCAGGAGCTGACGCTCGACATCGATGTGGACGATTTTTTGGCTCAACACGCTGACGGTTCGGTTGCCGTGCTGACCCGCCATCTTCTTGCCGGGCAACACCCGTCCCGGGGTCGTCGCCATCCCGATCGACCCCCCGTGGCGCTTCCACTCGTGGGCGCCGTGGCTGTTCTTCGCGCCGGCGAAGTTGTGCCGCACCATGACGCCGGTGAACCCACGGCCCTTGCTCTTGGCCTGGACGTCGACCTTTTGCCCCACCTCGAAGAGCTCTTCGACCTTCAGCTCGGCCCCGAGCTCGTACTGCGCCACCGCCTCGGCCGACATGCGCACCTCTTTGGCCACCTTGGGCGCCTTCTGCCCGCGCTTGTCGTAGGCCGTCTTGACCGCCTTGCTGAGGCGCTTCTCTTTGGCTTCGCCGAGACCGAGGATGAGGGCGTTGTAGCCGTCTTTTTCCTCGGTTCGCTTCCCGACCACACGGCAGCCCCCTTGGATGACGGTGCACGGGGTGAGCGTGCCGTCTTCACTGAAGTGCTGGGTCATGCCGAGCTTGGTGCCGATGATGCCTGGGTTCTGATTCATGTCGGTCCCTCTTGCGTTCCCGCGAGGGTGGCGCGGTCCGTCGCTGCCAAGGGACGGTCCGCGTGGTAAGCGACGCGTTGGTCGCGGATGGGTCGTAGAAAGAAGCGCCGCACCGAAGTCGGTCGGGGAACGCGTTCGACCGAGCGGAGATGTCGCGAGTGCCTTGCTTCTTGGACCGAGGGACATGCCACGCTTTTTGCCCTCTGCCAAGGCGCGCGACCGACCGCGGGCAGCGGTCACGTCTCACGTGGCAAACTTGTGAGTGTGTCGTCCCGGTTTCCGAACTTGTGCTAACTTCCCAGCGCCGCTGTCGGCGAACGAAGTCACGAGGGAAAGCCCCAACCACAGTGGGGCCGCCACGAGCCGGTGACGGGCACAGGGAAGGGCGCGTCGCGCCGGGCTAAAAGAAGCCTTGAATTGGAGAAACTGAGTATGCTTTTCAACAACGTGAAGTTCTTTTCCGCCATCGCCCTCGTAGGGCTCTTCAGCGTCGCCGCCTGCGGAGACGACGACGAAGAGACGACCACCACCACCACCACCACCTCCTCGACGACGACCGGAGGCGGCTCGAGCGGCGTCGCCGCGTGCACTGAAGCATGCACCTTCGTGTACCAGTGCGGCGCGGCCAACGGCGGCGAACTGTGTCCAAGCTTTGCGCCGGGCGGCACGGATCAGGACACGTTCCTCAACGGGCCCAACGGAGATGACGGCTGCATCGTAACGTGCGGCACCAACCCGCTTCTGGAGCAATTGGTCAATCCCGACGACTGCGCCGCGACCATTCAATCCCTCAGCATCGACATGGCCTTCGCTGCGTCATGCGGGGCGGGCGAGGGAGGCGGTGGCGGCGGTGCCGGCGGGGGAAATGCGGGCGGCGCGGGCGGCAGCTGAAGCCGCGGCCCTCGACAAAGCACGTATCTCGTCTGCTTGGGGCGCGACCAACCGCCACCTTGATGCTTCGGGGTGGCGGTTTTTTGATTTCTCGCCGCGAATTCCGCATGGGGGGGTCCCGGGTTCGCGATACACCGTGCGCCCATGAAGGCGATCATCATTGGGGCCGGGCGGGGGCGACGCCTCGGGGCGTTCACCGAAGACGTGCCCAAGCCGCTGGTGCCCATCCTCGGCCGGCCGATCTTGGACCACATCCTCCATGCGTTGGCCGACAGCGGACTGACGGCGACGCAGACGGTCTTCATTTGCGGCTACCGGGGCGACGTGATCCGGGCGCGTCATCCGGAGCTCACCTTCGTCGAGAACCGCAACTGGGCCCACAACAACATCCTCCTGTCGCTTCTGTGCGCGCGTGAGCACCTTCAGGACGGTTTTGTCGCGACCTACGCCGACATCGTCTACCGGCCCGAGGCGGTGCAAAGGGCGCTGGCCTCGCCCCACGACATCACCTTGGTGTGCGACCGGGCCTGGCGACGGCGTTACGCGGGCCGGACCGAGCATCCGGAGTCAGACGCGGAAAAGGTGGTGTTCGACGGCGCCGGGCGCATCACGGCGCTCTCGCGTACCCTTCGACCCGAAGCGGCGACGGGCGAATTCATTGGGGTCCTGCGCATGACCGCCGCCGGCGCCGGACGCTTTCTCGCGGCCTTCGACGACCAGCGCGCCACGCATCGCGACGAGGATCCGTTTCACGAAGGGCGCACCTTCGGTCGGGCGTACCTCATCGACGCCTTGGCGAAGATGCTCGCCGCCGGCACGCCGATCCATGCGGCGACGGTCGACGGCGGGTACATGGAGATCGACACGCCCCAGGACGCCGGCCTCGCCGCGGCCTGGTGGGACGACGATGCCGCCCCGAGCGCCACCGCGACCAGAGTCGTCGACGAGGTCACCAGCGAATCGTGAGCACCGACTGGACGTCTTCGAGGCGCTCCGACGGGCTCTGCGACGGCGAAAGATAGTACTCGAGGTCCATCGCCACCTTGTTGACGACGCATGCGCCCACCGTCGCCGACGTGTTGCTCTCTTCCAGACGCGCGAGAATGTCGCCGTCTTGCGTCACCAACGCAACCTGCACGACGTCGCCCTTCTTTCCCCCGCAGGCCTCGAGGTGCTGCCTCACCGTGGGTACGTACCGCTGACTCAGCGCCCCCGCGCCGGGGACCTCCGACATCTCGACCCGAGGGATGGGCAACTCGCCCACCGCCACCTCCGGCGCCGGCGGCGGCGCGGGGGTCTGGCCGTCGGCGTCGATGGGCGCCGAGGCAGACCCCGCAGGCGTCGCTGCCACTTCGGGCGACGTCTCCTCGGGCTCCATCGGTTGCGGGATGGGCCGCTCGGGACGCACGGTGGTCCAGCAGGCGGCGAGGCTGAGGGTCGCAACGGGCAGCAGCCCTACGAGCAACCAGCCCCGCGGCGGCTCAGCCCGCCCGCTTCTTACCCGCCGGAGTCCTTCTCGCCCCGGCGCAGGGGACGTCGCCCCTGCCCCGCCCACGCCCCAATCGCCCGCAACGGAGCCGCCTGCCACAGAGCCGCCTGCCACAGAGTCGCCTGCCACAGAGTCGCCCCGGCCTAAGTCGCGCACATCTGCGTCGCCCACGACGACCGATGCCTCCGGGCGAGGCAAGGCCCTAGCGGTCTTCCTGGAGGGTGTCGAAGGCTTTCATCTCGCGGTCGCCCGCCGACGACAGATACGCGAGCGACGCACTCGTCAGCATGAACAGGGTGGCGAGGATGCCGGTGAGCCGGGTCATGAAGTTGGCCGAGCCTCGCCCGCCGAACACCTGGGTGGCGCTCCCGCCGAGCGAGCCTGCGAGCCCGCCGCCTTTGGACTGCTGCAGCAACACCACCACCACGAGAAAGATGCAGATGATGATGTGAAAGACGTTGAAGATGGACTGAAGCATGGCGCGCGGCTCCGCGGACCGGAGGGTTACTCTTTTTCTGCCTGTTGCGCCAGCTTCGACGCGGTCTCGGCGATCTTGGAAAACGCCGGCGCCTGGAGGGAGGCGCCGCCGACCAACGCCCCGTCGATGTCGGGCTGGGCGAGGAGGCCTTCCGCGTTTTGCGGCTTTACGCTGCCCCCGTAGAGGATCCGGGTCGAGGCGGCGAGGTCGGGGTCTCGCGCTGCGAGCTGCGCCCGGATGGCCGCGTGCACCGTCTGCGCGTCCTCGGGGCTGGCGGTGAGGCCGGTGCCGATCGCCCAGACGGGCTCGTAGGCGACGACGCCCATGCCTGCGTTCTCGGCGAGCTCGTCGAGCACGGCCGCGATCTGGGTCGATACGACCTCGAGGGTCTCTTCGGCTTCCCGCTGGGCGAGCGTTTCCCCCACGCACACAATGGGCGCCAACCCCGCCCCGAAGGCGGCGTGGACCTTGTTGGCGACCGTCTCGTCGTCCTCCCCGAAGAGGGTCCGTCGCTCGCTGTGACCGAGGATCACCCATTGGCATCCGCACATCTTGAGCATCTCCGCGCTCACTTCTCCGGTGAACGCCCCCGACGCCTCGTGATGCATGTTTTGGCCCGCCACCCCCACGTCGGCCTTCGCCTGGCGAATGGCGTCGGTCACGGCGGCGAGGGCCGTCGCGGGAGGCGCCACCACCACCTCGACGTCGTCGAAGTCGGCGACCGCGTTGGCGACGGCGGTGGCCAGCTCGGTTCCGTCGAAGCCCCCAGCGTTCATCTTCCAATTGCCCGCGATGAGAAAACGACGCTCGGGCACCGTTTCGGCGGGTGCCGTTTCGGTGGGCGCTTCGCCCGCGCTCGGCGCGTTGGTCGCAGCCCCGTCTTCAGGCGTCGTCTCGTCGTCGGGGGTTTCGTCGTCGGGGGTTTCGTTCATCGTCTCGTCGGGAAACGTCGTGGCCGAGGTCAGGTGTGACGGGAGGGAAGTGGGGCGAGGTTTAGTCGAGAGGGCGGTCGCGAAGCGCCTCGACCCCGGGAAGCTTCTTGCCTTCGACCAGCTCCAGCGAGGCGCCGCCGCCGGTCGAGATGTGGTCGAACGCGTTCGCGATGTCGTCGCCCGCCTGGCGGACGGCGGCCGCGCTATCTCCCCCGCCCACCACCGTGAATCCGGCGGCGCGACTCATCGCGGTGGCGACACCGAGCGTCCCCGCGGCGAAGGGCGCCGACTCGAAGAGGCCCATCGGGCCGTTCCAGAACATCGTCTTCGCCCCCAGGAACGCCCGACCAAATTTCTCGACCGAGGCCGGTCCGATGTCGAGCGCGAGCTGGCCTTTCGGGACGGCGTCGACGCCGGTGGTGGTCGCCTCGGTCGCGTCGAGGCTCGCCCCGCAGACGAGATCGACGGGGAGCAGCAGGTCGATCGATTGATTGCGCGCCTTGTCCATGAGGCTACGCGCGAGCGGGAGCTTGTCTTCTTCGACCAACGACCGCTGCATGTCGTGGCCCTGCGCCGCGAGAAACGTGTTGGCCATCGCGCCGCCGATGCAAATCGCCGAGCAGCGGCTCAACAACGCTTCGATGACGTCGATCTTGTCGCTCACCTTGGCCCCCCCGAGGACGGCCACGAACGGGCGGGGCGGGGCTTCGACGAGGCGGCCGAGCGCCTCGAGCTCGCGCACCACGAGCTTGCCTGCCGCCCGGTCTCGCTTCGTGCGGGGCAAACCGTCGACGGAGGCGTGGGCGCGGTGCATCGCCCCGAAGGCGTCGTTGACGTAGACGTCGCAGAGGTCGCTGAGCGCCTTCACGAAGGCCTCGTCGTTCGACTTTTCGCCCGCGTGAAAGCGGAGGTTTTCGAGAAGCACCACGGGCGCGTTTTCGGTGCGGTTGCCCGGGGCGATGACGCGAAGGTCGTGGATCACTTTCTTGGGGGCGTCGCCGATGCAGTCCTCCGGGATATGGACTTCGAAGCCGCTCAGCTCGGCGAGCTTCGCGCCCACGGGCTCGAGCGACAGGTCGTCAGCGCGTTGCCCCTTCGGCCGGCCGAGATGCGAGGCGAGGATGACCTTCGCCCCTGCTTCGACGCAGAAACGTATGCTGGGCAGCGCGGCGCGAATCCGCGCGTCGTCGGTGATGGCGCCCGTCGCCTTGTCGCGGGGGACGTTGAAGTCGACGCGAATGAAGACGCGCTTGTTGGCGAGCCAACCCCCCTCCTCGAGCGGGCCGAGCTGGAGTTGGTCGAGGTCGTGAATGTTCTCGAGCACGGGCGTCGTCTCCGCGAGGCGAGGGCCGGGATGAGACCGAGGCTAGAGCCCCTTGGCCACCAACCGGGACAGATCGATCATGCGGTTCGAGAAGCCCCACTCGTTGTCGTACCAGGCGAGCACCTTGACCATGCGGTTGCCGAGCACCTGGGTCACGGTGCCGTCGACGGTGCTCGAGGCGGCGTTGCCGATGTAGTCGGCGCTGACGAGGGGCAGTTCCGAGTAATCCATCACCGCGGCCAGCGGCCCGCTCTCGGCGGCCTGCTTCATGGCGGCGTTCACGGCCTCGACGGTGGCGTCCTTGCTCGTCTCGACGGTCAGGTCGACCAACGACACGTTGGGCGTCGGCACCCGCACCGCCATCCCGTCGAACTTTCCGTCGAGCTCGGGGATGATCGCGTAGACCGCCTTCGCCGCGCCGGTCGTGGTGGGAATCATGCTCAGCGCGCCGGCGCGGGCGCGGCGGAGGTCGCCCTTGCCGTGCGGCACGTCGAGCAGCGCCTGGTCGTTGGTGTAGCTGTGAATGGTCGTGAGCATGCCGCGCTCGATGCCGAAGGTGTCGAGCAGCACCTTCGCCGGGGGCGCGAGGCAGTTCGTGGTGCACGAGGCGCAGGACAGCACGTCGTCGGAAGCGGGCTGGTAGGTCCCTTCGTTGACGCCGTAGACGATGGTGCGGACGTCGCCCTTGGCCGGGGCGGAGACGATGACCTTCTTCGCACCAGCTTGGAGGTGAAGCGCCGCCTGCTCCTTCTTGCGAAAGATCCCGGTGCACTCGAGAACGATGTCGACCCCGAGCCCCTTCCAACCGAGCTTTGCCGGGTCGCGCTCGGCCGAGATCTTCACCGGGCGGCCGCCGACGTGAATCTCGCCATCACCGACCACGATGTCCTCGCCAAACGTCCCGTGCACCGAGTCGTACTTCAACAGGTGCGCCAGCATCGCCGGGTCGGTGAGGTCGTTGATCGCGACGAGCTCGAGGTCGTCGATACCGCGCCGTCGCATCGCCCTCGCGACGCATCGTCCAATCCGTCCAAACCCGTTGATCGCGATCTTGGTGGCCATGTCTCTCGGTCTCCTGTCGTGGTCGCCCGCGGGCGGATGCGCAGCGGGAAACAACCCGCTCGCCGAAAAGCGGGCCTATGTGGCCACGACCCCGCAGGGTGGTCAACACGCAAGGCACGCGCGTCGGTGACGTTGCGATGACGACGCGCCAGGCCCCGGAGGCCCGCGAAGATGCGCTACGCCGACGGCATGTCGGGACGGTCTGGCGGCGGCACGTCGGCCCTTCGCCGGCGCGGAGGCGGAAAAGACCCGACTCTTGGTCAAGCTGGCGGCAGGGACCGCGTCGACGAACGAAGCATCGGCCCACGAATCCGTAGGCGATGGCCGGCGTGGTGCCGACATGGGAGGTAATCGATCCACGCACATATCCCCACCATGCCCTCCGAGAGGCGCTCCAAGTAGTGCCCGGCCCAAAAGGGCCTCCCGGCTCGCTCTTGCGAACGCGAGCGAGCCTCTCGGCGGTCCTTCTCTGTCCCGTTAAGTATCTGTTTTCTCGCGTTTTCTGTCTCCAGAGCCCGCTCCGTCGCGGCGCGTCGGGGCCCCACCCCGAGAGCGTGCCCGGCCTTTTGGGCCGGACACTCAGTCGATGAGATGTGTCGACCATTCTAGATGGCCCGGTGTGTGCGACCGGCGCGCGAGCATGCGCAGCATGGTCCGTCTTTTCGTCGGCACCCTCTTCGTTTCCGGGTGCTCGACAATCGCCGATTCCCAGTCCTCCGACGTGTTCGAAGCACTGCGAACGGCATCGCCAGTGGCCGAGGCGGAGGTACGTCCCGTGGGCATCGCGGCGGATGGCAAGGGCGTCGTGGTGTGGGCGGCGGCGGCGGATGACGGCAACGGTGCGCTCCGGACCACGGCGCCGGACGGAACGCCGCGCACTCTGGTGTCCTCCGCCATCGCGCCGCGCGAGATCGCGCTCGACGGTGACGACATCTACTGGACGGCGTTCGCCGGCGCCGAGCCCAACGCCGAAGCGGGTACGGTCTTTCGCGCGGGTCCGGACGACGGCGAAGCGCGAGCGCTGGCCGAAGGCGTCGAGGGGTTGCGCGACCTCGTGGTCGACGCGACCCACGTGTGGCTGGCGACGACCGAGGGCGTGGCACGATTGGAAAAGGACGGCGGGGAGTACACGCTCGTCGTGCCGACCGAGCGTCCCGTGCTCCGGCTCGCGCAGGACGAAGCCCACGTCTTCTGGCGCGAAGGCCAGCCCATCGGATCCGTACGCGGGGTCGCCAAATCGGATGGAGAGGCGTTTACGATCTCGCCCGACGTCGACAGCGACGGTATCTTCGTGCAACAGGGCTTCCTGTTTTTCGCCGACCGGGGCCGCCTGCACATCGCATCCCTCGAAGACCGAGACATCCTCGAACTAGGCGCCTCTGAGGTGGACACGGTGGCGGAGCTCGTCGGAGATCGCGAGGCGCTCTATTACACCGACGCATCCCGGCAACGCATTTTCCGCTTCGGGTTCGAGATGGGCTGGGTCGAGACCTTCGTGGGTGGGCAGTGGGGCGCGCAGCGCTTGGTCCTCACGGAGGAAGCGCTCTTCTGGACCGATCTCGCGCAGGAAGACGCGCACGCCGGCCGCGTGATGACTGCGATCACGTCTCTACCCTAGGTCCCGTCTCCAAAGGGCCTCCAGCACGCTCGCCCAGCGTTTCCCGAAAGCCTCGGTGAAGGCGAGCGAGCCTCTCGGAGGCCCTCCTGTTGAGCACCTGTTTTCCCTTGGGGCCGTCGCCAGACCCCGGCCCATGCGCTTCGCTCACGGGCTCCACCGCGATGGCGTGATGGGTTTGGGGGCCCTTCGTCGGTGCCGCCCACACGGGCGCGGTTGCGGCGGGGACCGCGCTACGGTGCCGGCACGGCTCGACGCGAGCCGCCCTTCGGTCAGGCCGCCCCCCGCCATCAAGCGGGCCGAAGCGGAACACGGATCGGAATTCTGATCGGCTCGTTGCGAAAGCAAGGTGGATCAACGTTCCACCATGGAGCGCAGTGGCCGGACGGCCACCATCGTGTTCTCGCCTAGTTGAAGGTGGGGCACGCTGTGTGCTTTGGGCCTACATCGTGGCTATCAGACATACCTTGACCCTTTGGCTCCTCCTGGTCGCGCTCCCGCTCGCGACGGGGTGTGCGCCCGAGCCCGAGCCCGAGTCGCAGACGCAGGACATCATCAACGTCCAGCACACCGTGGCCGACCTCGCGCCATTCACGACCGACGGCTGCAGCATGTTTCCCGACGGGACGCGTTCTGCGCCCACGAGGTGGCAGCATTGCTGCGTCGAACACGACTTCGCGTACTACATCGGAGGCACCAGAGCGGAGCGAAGAGCCGCCGATGCCGCCCTGGCCGACTGCGTCGAAGAAAGTGCTTCCGGGGCGCTGGGTAACCTCATGTGGGCCGGCGTCCGCCTCGGAGGCACGCCCGGCCTCCCCACCTGGTGGCGCTGGGGGTACGGCTGGAAGTACGACCCGTTCGACGGCTACCGGGACCTCCCGCAAGAACTGTTGGATGCCGCCGAGACCGAGATTCTGGCGTACCTCGATGATCCTACGGCCCCCATCCCCTACGAGGAGCGCGAGGGCGACGCGGTGGCCGAGGCGTTGTCCGCCATCCCCCAACTCGGCGACCACATCGACGCCGTCCTCGACGAGGTCGACCGTCTCGACGAAGAGGCCGACGACTGACGCGAGGTCATCCGAACACGTAGGTGACGGACGGGGCTTTTGCGACGCGTCGGATCCAGCGTCTCACCTCGCCCTCGGGGACCCGGGCGATCTCGGCACGCCGACCGTCGTCGCCCCCGCCAAAGCGCGTCGTCCGCAACGCATAGAGAGGTTTTCATGCGCACGACCCCCCTACGGTTCTTTGCTCTGATCTCAATTTGCTCGTTCTGCTTTGCCTGTGACAAGAAGACGCCCTCTGATGCGGTGGACCGGGGGGCTGGTGCTAGGAACGATGCCGCTCAAAAGACTGGCGCCAAAGAGACTAGCGCTGAGGCGCCGATAGCCAAAGCTGACACCTCGCCCGCCACGATCTACGCGGCGCTCGGTTGCCCTGGGAACGCCATCACGGATACGGGATGCAAGACGTGCCCGACCGGGCAGGAGATCTGGGCCGAAGGTGTTGCCGAAGACGTCGCGATTTCGATCACATCCGGGAAGTTCTCATCGGACGATGCGCCACAAGTGCTCGCCGTATTCGGGGGATGCCAGGATCGTGCTGGCGGCGATGAGGTGACCAACTACGTGCACCTCGTCGACGAAGAGGGGGCTTGGAAGATCAAGAGCGTCGCGAGCCTGATCGGCCTGGAATCATGTGAGGCCCTCGAAGGTCCTGAGGGCATGACGCGTCATTTGTGTCTGACAGAGACGGGACGCCACGGCCATTATCCGACCACCTATGAGGCGATCATTTGGGAGAAGGCGAGCGGCCGAGAGCCCATGCGCCAAATATTGGTCAATGCTGTCAACGCGCATAGCTGCGCGAATAACTATGATATCATTCATGCCGTCTCGAAGACCCTCGACGGCGACAACATCAACTTCGAGATCACAAGCACCCATGGCCCTTACATGGGCAAGCTCGAAGAGTGTTCTGATGGGGATAGCTTCACCTCCCCCCTGTCGCCCCGGCGAGAGAGCGTCAAATACACCACGAAGCTCTCGTACGCGGTAAGCGCTCAGGGCTACAAGGAGGCGCAAGGCAAGAAGGCGTTGATCATGCCTTCCCGAGATTTCGTATACTGAACACTCGGCTTATAGTGCCGGTCAAATCGGTAGATTTGACCGGCCCAGAAAGTAAGGCACCCCCAAGACAATAGAACCGGCTCTGAGGAGCGATGCTCGCTCTCGCCGGCTTGTCGTCGGCGATCGTTGACGTTGTCGGCGAGCATCGCGACACCATCAACGGTTGTGGTCGAGGGTGTAAGCCGGGTCGCTTAAGTCGAGTCTACGTAGAGAACCGGAGTTTCGGCAAAGGATGTGATCCAAGGGCCAAGCGTGGTTGGATTCCACGAACCGGCGCGTTCCCAATGCCGGCACGCCTCATCGGGCCGGCAAGGGGCGCCCCGCTATCGAGCAACACACCCGGATCAGAGCCTCGACCTCGCCTTCGCTCTCCGCCGGACCCGCACGAAAGGCCGTCACCCGGGCCCCGCTCGACACCAACTGGTACGTTCCCGCGGGGAGCGCCCCCAGCCATTGGCACACGTCCGGGTTGAGCGCGGCCAGCACACTGTCCGCAGGGGCATCGAGGAGCGGCTCGACGCTCCATTGCCCAGCCAAGGAGGGGTCGCCGAACGACAGTCCACGATTGGGGTAAGGATGAAGGACAAAGGGGGGCAAGGGACGCGACGCCTCGGTTGTGAATTGTGTCTTCCAACCGTCATCTCCCACCAGCGGAAGAAACCGCCGGGCGACGTTTTGGTCGACAAAGACACGATGCACGGCCATCAACGCCCCATGGTTGACGACGAACGAACGGGTGGCCCCAACCCCCGGTCGCCCCTCGTGGCCGCCCAAGCGAACCACCGCCAACGCCCATGCTTCTTGGGCGTGGAGAACTTTCTTCTTTCTGCCGCGAATCCACCGTACGACCCCATAGACGAGTAAGATGAAGAACAGGAGTGGAACCAAAGATATGAGATCATCGATGCTCATGGCGGCACGGTACCACCGTCGACCACAACTACAACCCTCGACCACAACTGTTGATGGTGTCGCGATGTTCCTCAGAGACGGTTCTATTGCCTTGGGGGTGCCTTATTATTTTGCGCCGATCAAATCTAACGATTTGACCGGCAGTATAGGGACCGAGCCGGCGTGCGCGTCGGCTCGGCCACCGGGGGAGCCAGCAGGC
>JBCCLB010000079.1:0-29620 GCA_039027095.1 Myxococcota bacterium | reverse complement strand
CGTCATCGACACCGTTCGCGACGAGGTCGTCGAGGTGTTCGAGGACACCCGCTGCGTGGGCACCTTTTCGAGCATCGCCCGAGACGATGACGGCACCATCTTCGTCATGGCCGACAACTACCTCGTCTACAACTGGGCGGACGACGGCTTCCCCACCACCTGCGTGCTGCGCATCCTTCCCGGTGAGCGGCGCTTCGACCCGGACTTCCGTCTCGACCTCGACGACGCGCTCGGGGTCCCGGCCAGCGGCTTCTTCCTCGCGGGCGACGGCGTCGCGTACACCCAGGGCATGGATGAGCAGGCGACGTCCCTCGACCCTCGCGACGCGCCGCTGAACTTTCTGAACGAACCGGTCGCCACGTGGTGGCGGCTCGACCTCGCGGGGGCGGGGGCGCCGACACCGCTGAGCGGGCTGGGCCTGACCAGCCCGCGAAGTGGCCCGGGATACATCGTCGAGGGGCGGCGGTTCATTCCCCTCGCCGAGGCTGCGTTCGCGGGCGAGACGCGCATCGTCGAGTTGCTCGACGACGGCGGCACGCAAGACCTGTTCACCGTCACCGGGCTCGCCACCAACCTGGGGATTCTCCAGCCATGAAACCATCGATGTGCACGACCCTCCTCGTCGCCCCGCGCGCGCCGCGACCCATGGGTTGGGCCCTCGCGATCGCTCTGTCCGTCGCCGGAGGTCTTGGCTGTGGTGACGATACCGAGGCCACCGGGTCGGACGGGGCCGGGGGGGCGGGGGCGAGCGGGACCCCGTCGACGACGACGACGACCGGCCGCGGCGGCGCAGGAGGGGAGGCGACGAGCGGGGGCGGCGGAGGCATGGACGATACGAGCGTGGCCGTGCGCTTCCTCCACCTGGGCCCGCCCGTACCTGGAGCGCCGACCCTCGACGTCTGCCTCGAGGGTCCGGGTCGCACCTTCGCCGAGGGGCCCCTTCTCGGGACGGGCCTCTCGCCCGGGGAGGCATCGGCGCCCGTGAACCTCCCCAGCGGTCCGTCCACGACGACGGTACGTTGGGTCGAAGGCGGGCGTGCCGACTGCGGTGTCGCCGTCGACGACGAGGCCGACACGGACGTCGATCTCGCGATGGGCGCGTCCGTAGGGTGGATCGCGCGCCTCGACGAGGATGGGAGCGCCGGGGCGACCTTTGCGACCCGCTACCTCCCGGGCCTGACCCTCTCCAACATCGAACCTGGTCGCTTCTACGCGCGCTTTTTCCACGCGGGTCTCGATGCGGGGGTGCTCAACCTCAAGCAGAACGACTGCGCCATTCCATTCTCTGCGTTCGAGCAGGCGAGCTACGGCGCCTTCGCCTTTTCGCCGAACAACCAGGCGGAGTTCTTTTCCGCCTCCGTCACCGCCGGCGACGACAACTTCACGACCGACGTCGTCGTATGCGCGCCCGGCAATGCCGAGATCCTCAGGCTCGAGTCGTTCCGCTTCGACGGCGGCGCGATTCAGTTCTCGGCCCTCATCGGCGACGGCACGGGGCCGGCGCCGTACCGGATGCTGCGGTGTATCGAGCGCGGGTCCGAGCCGTGCGTGCTGCTGCCCTGAACTGCCGCCGACGACCCATCGTTTGCTGTTGACCGTGCGGGCGCCGCTCCTCAGACGGGGCGTCGGGGTCGCGCGCGGACCGACCTCTCACGACCACGAGGAGAACGCATGAACACCACGAGACTAGTGATGACCGGAATGAGCTTCGCCGCGGTGGCGGGGCTGGGACTCGCGTGTGGCGAAGACGACGCGACGACCGATCCCACCACGGCGAATTCGTCGTCTGGGCAGGGAGGCGACAGCGCGTCGTCGACACAGATGGCCGCCTCCACGTCGTCCATCAACGTTGCGGTCGGCGTTGGAGGCAGCGGCGGCGGCGACGTGGGAGGCGCCCACGCGGGCGGCGACAACGCGGGCGGCGACGCGGACGGCGGGGCGGGGGGCGCAGGGGGAGGCGGCTGCATCGTGGCGCCTCCGGCGCAGAATCCTGGCACCATCAGTCTCGCGTCCACGATGTCGGGCACGGGCAAGTTCGTCGAGTACGACATCACCGGGTCGTTGGCCCAAATCGACTTCGGCAACGGGCAGGCAGGCGACGCCGATGGGCTCTACAACCCAATGAACCCGGCGATGATGTTCGGGAGCGGGCTCGACCTCTTTCCCAATGAGACGGCGTTTCAAGTAGGGAGCGTGGCGTACGACCCCAACCTCGTATGCACCACGGGAACGCAGACCGTTCCCATCGATACCCTGGACCTCACCGGTTTGTGGCAGGCCTCGTCGGCGACGACAGACATCAACGACGTTGCGCTCGGCTTGTGGTTTTTCGCCCCCAACACGGTCTCGTTGTCGTTCGGGGCTCTCGATGCTTCCGACACGATCACCTTCGTCGACGGTTCACCGACCTCGATCGACGTTTCCGTCGTCGCGATGGCGGTCATCGACTACAGCAGCGGCCAACATGCCCCGGCGACCCACACCGGTCAGTTCTCCGTGGCCGGCGACACCCTGTCGTTGAACATCGACGAGACCGTCACCGTGACCGTTGACCTCGGCTTCGGCGCGCAGACGACGCAGACGCGGCTCGAGATCAACCTGCCCGGCGACGTCGACGCCATCCCCTAGCCGCCGAAAACCCCGTCCTCGCGCTTGCGGCCCTCTTGAAACTGCAAGTCAAATTCAGTAACGTGAGGGCCTATGGAGCGCGACCACTTGGTGTTTCAAGTCCGGACCGAGGCCGATGGCCACATCATCGTGCAACTGGGGGAGGCCACGGTGCGGATGGACCGAGAGGGCTTTTTTCGGCTCGTCGCGGCCACGAACCGGGCGGCCGCGCGCATCGACGGCCGGACCTCGTTGTCCGCCGTGAATTGAGGCGCCGTCGCGGCTCGAACCCCGGTCCAAACACGCCGAAATCTGTTGATATCGCCGCGCTCCCGGATATGGTCCCCGCCATGAATCGTCGAAGCATGTTGTTGTTGTCAGGGTTCGCGGTCGCGGGCGTCGCCTGCGGCGGCGGGGAAAAGAAGAACGAAGGGAAGGCCGGGGCCAAGAAAGATGGCGGCGATGCCGCCCCCAAACCGACCGGAAAAGAAGAGGCGTTCACGGTCGAGGTTGGCGACGAGATCAAGTTCAGCAAGACCGAGATGAAGTGCTCGGCCGGCAGCACCGTCAAAGTGACCATCAAGCATACGGGCAAGATGGAGAAGACGGCGATGGGTCACAACTTCGTGCTTCTCGCCAAGGGCGCTGATGTGAACGCGGTGGCGGCCGACGCCGTCAAGGCGGCACCGACGTACATTCCCCCCAACGACAAGCGCATCCTCGCGCACACGAAGCTCGTCGGGGGAGGCGAGGAAGACACCGTCGAGTTCACGGCTCCCGCCAAGGGCACGTACAAGTACATCTGCACCTTCCCTGGTCACGTCTCGATGATGCAGGGCAAGTTGGTCGTGAGCTGAAAGCGGCCATGGTGGGCGCGACCTCGTCATCGCGCCCACCAGCCACCCTCGCGCCTTCGGAGCCGGTCGCTCCGTTTCAGCGTGCCGCACGGTCCCAATGCGACGCGCGGCGCCAATACGCCACGTTGCCTTCCGCCACGTGGCGTTTTGCTTCGTGGCGTTTTGCCTCATGGCGTTTTGCCACCCGGGGCGCCCGCCGGGGCGGGCATGTGACGTCCCATGCTTCGGTGCGAGACGACACCCTCGACCACGACCGTTGATGGTGTCGCGATGCTCGCCGACAACGTCAACGATCGCCCAAGAGCGCCGACGAAAAGCCGGCGAGGGCGAGCCTTGCTCCTCAGAGCCGCTTCTATCGTCTGGGGGGTGCCTTGCTGTTTACGTCGGTCAAATCTACCGATTTGACCGCCAGGGTATGTCCACCAGGTGGTCAGACTGCCCTTCGTCGTCGCCGAATGGAATGGCCGTCGGGCGGGCTCCATGGTGGCTGAGCGCGTTGGGGCGGAGCTTCACTTGCGTCGGGAAGCGATCGTTTCGGCGGTGCCGTTTCCGTGCGCCTTCATCTCGCTGGCCATGTCTCGGTGGCTCCCCGCGCTACCGTCTTCGCGAAGCGTGACGCGGTTCCACTACGGAGATCGCCTCGCGCGCGAATGAGCCCGCGGCTTGTGCGCCGGGCGGCTCCCGCGCACCGCGTGGCCGTCCGTTGGGTTGCCAAGCGCTTCCAGTGGACGGGAAAGCGTCAACTTCGACATGTTTGGCGCACTTCAGAGAAAATTGACGTGCCTCTCAAGTTGCTGATTTTGATGAGATAACGGTCGGCATGACCGGCGCTGGCGCCACTTGTCCATCTGTCGATATTGAATTTCACTTGCAACACCAGAGGGCCGTTGTTAGATATCTCGGTGTCGGGGATGGATGCCCGACACCAAGCCCAACTTCCACCGCTCCCCAGAGGTCGCTCCAACCTCCGGGGAGCATCTAATTTTGTGGTCCGGGGGCTGACGGGAACGGCGGGCACACGCGTGGGGTGCTGACGTCGCACGCACCCCACGCCGCTTGAGGGCATGTCGCCCTGGGGCGTCGTGGTCTCGATGACGTTCGTGCCGCCGCCACGCCCAAGCCGGCGGTCTCGGCGCCATCGGGCGGATCTTCGGAACGGTCGGTCGTGTCTCGTCGCGGCGCCAAACCGCCGCGAGACGCAACGTCCGAGCTGTTGGCGTCCCCCCGCGGCTCTCGCGTACCGCGCCGAGGAACGTGCCCGTCCGTTGGGTTGCCAAGCGCTTCCAGTGGACGTGAAAGCGTCAACTTCGACGTGTTTGGCGCGCGTCAGGAGAAATGTACACGTCTCTCAAGTTGCTGATTTTGATGAGGTAACGGTCGGCATGACCGGCGCCCTCGCATTTGTCTGCCTGTCGATATTGAAATTCACTTGCAACACTGAGGGGCCGTTGTTAGGTATTTCGGTGTCGGGGATGGATGCCCGACACCAAGCCCAACTTCCACCGCTCCCCGGAGGTCGCTCCAACCTCCGGGGAGCACCTAATTTTGTGGCCGGGGGGCCTGACGGGAACGGCGGCCGCGCGCGTGGGCTCGGCCGTCACCGCTCCGAGGGAGCCGTCGGCGAGGTCGTACCTCTGACCACCAATCCGACCGAGCCTCCCAAGTTCTTGTTGAAATCGAAATTCAAGTTCATTAGGGTTGTGGTATGACGTCGACGCTCGCCCCTCTGCCCCCTCGGCCGTGGCTTCGCCCGACCGCCGGGGAAGCTCGCCGTCAAGGAGCCGGTTGGGCGGGGCTCGACGACGAGGCGGCCCGACTGGTGGCCTGGCGAACCGGTCTTCACGAGCCAGGTGGCCAAGAGCTCACGCGGTGGATGATGCAACGGCTCGACGTCGCGCGCGCGAGCATGCTGGCCCACCTCACCCCTCAGTGGGGCTCGGCTTTGACCGAGCTCATGAAGCGTGAGCATCGCCCGGCGGTGCGCATCGCCGTGGTGCCGGACGGGCAACGACGAGCCCACCATGACCATCGCCACACCCTTTGGCGTGAGGGAACGCCGCTCGATACCGGCCTCGTGGTGGGCAGCGTTGATGCGGTGGTCGGTGAGGGAGCTGTCGGAGCGGACCCGACCGGGGGACGTCGGACCCTCCAGGAAGCCAGTCGGGTCCTCCGCTCGGGCGGGCTCCTCGCCCTCCATGAACTCGGACGAGCGTCCACGGCGGGCGCCGTCGACCACCCGCTGGCCGTCCACCCGCTGGGCTTGGGGCAGCAAGAGTTGCGGACTCCCGAGGGCTGGCAAAAAGAACTGGCCGCCGCGGGGTTCAGCGTGATCGAAATGGCGGAGTCACCCTGGCGCGTGCCCACTTGGCGCGGCCTCATCCAAGAAGTCGGGCTCGCCCAATGCTTCGGCCGCGCCCATCGATTGCGCCGGCTCGATGGGTCGGGGGTAACGTGTCGACGCGTGCGTCGTGGCGCCGAACAGGATGCTGCGGACCTGGTGGGCGTCGCCTTCGTCGCGCGCCGTCGTTAACCCGCACCTAGGGGGGCGCGTCGCGGAAGGCGAGTTCGGCCGTCGCTGTCGCCGTCGCGACGCGATACGGCCCGGCGGCGACGACGTTTTCCACTGCGAGTTCCCCCCAGGGCACCTCTTCGAAGGGGACGATGGTGTATCGAACCGACGAAGGTGCCTCGTCCATCATGTCGTCGAACGAACCGATGGTGACGCTGACTTCGCGTGTCGTCATGAGCAACGTGAAGCCACTGAAGTCGAGGTCCCCCTGAGGCGCGGCGTTGCCGTCCGGAACGACCTCGAGATCCGTGAGGTCGAGCTGGGTCAATGATTGCGCCTCGTCTCCCAGCACGTACACCCGCGTACCATCGGCTCCCGGGTCTTCGGAGAGCGACACCGTGAAGGTGACCGTCGACGGAGGGCTCTCGGTGATCGTGTCGGGGGAAATGGCCAGCTCCGCCTGAGGGCCCATACCGGAGCTGGTGCCTCCCGCCCCGCCGCCAGAGCTTCCTGCAGCCTCGTCGTCGTCATCGCCGCACGCCACCAACGCGGTGGCGGCCAACGCGACGACCGTGAGCTCCATGACGATGCGATGCGCCATCATTCATCGTCCCTCAGGGCGCCGAACCGACGGAGCGGTGGATCGCCGCCGGCGGTGGCGCCGTCTTCGGAGGGGCCGATTCACCATGCTCGCGCCGAGGAGCGTGAGCATCACCCACCGCCAGGCACCGGGGGAAGGGTGCGGGCCCCCGTGGCTGAGCCCGGGGGCGGCGACCGTGCATCCTCCCGGGTCACCTTCGTCGTCGTCGTCGTCCGAGGGCGACGGCGCGGCACCACCCCCACCGGCCCCCGCCCCGCCGCTGCCGTCGGAGATGGGCTCGCTGACGAGCTGGTAGAGGGCGTCGACTTTACTGCTGCTTTGACCGGCGACCACGATGACGGCGGGCCCCGTGAGGTCGGCGGGGAGCGGGATGGCGGTGGTCGGGTCCAGGGTGTCGCCCTCGAACGGGAGCGCGACGGCGGTCGCACGCGCGGGGTCGGCCTCGAGCCGAACCGACCGAGGCTCGCGACTCAGGTAGTAGCTCGCCCCAAACCCCGCGAGTCGGTCGTCGACGAGCACGCCGTGGCCGGCGGCGACCTCCACCAGCGCGACCTCGGGATAGGTTGCACCGTCGGGGTATCCCCCGGCACTGGCGCGTTGCCCCGTGGCGGCGTTGTAGGCCGCGAAGTTCAGGTAGGACGCAGGGAGGTTGCCGCCCGTACGGGCGAGGACCTCTTGGGTCGCCTCGAGGGAGGTCTGCGGCGACTGGGCCATCGCCTCCAGGACCTCCCGCACCACGTCGGGACCTTCCGTCTCGGCCAGAAAGGTGGGCCAAATGGCGGTCGCGTAGAGCCAGCCGACGGTGGCGCCCCCCGGCGGCGCGTCGAGCGAGCGCCCCGGCTCGTCGAAGAAAAAGGGAAGAAAGGCTTCGAGGTCCTTCGACTCGGGGTAGAGCTGTTTGGTCGCCCACTGCGCCGTGCCCTCGGCCCACCACCGCTCGATGTTGGCGTCGTAGGCGTACTGGATGAGGTGGAACAGTTCGTGGGGCCCCACGATTTCGACGCCCGCCCGAAAGCTCGCGTAGCCGTTGTAGCGATGGTCGAGCAGCATGAAGCCGCTGCAGGTTTGAACCGGTGAACCGTTACAGACCTCGACCGAGGCGGCGCCATCGGCCCCCGAAGCGAAATCGACCAGGTAGACGTCGAGTCGTCCGTCGCCGCCGTTCGAAGCGCAGGCGTCATAGGCACCGTCGCGACGCGGCTCGCCGAAGCCGAGGTCCCCGAACCTGAGGAACGCATCCTCCATCACCTCCCCCACGACCTCAACGTTGGCGGGCGCCCCGGAGGGCCCGACGGGGGTGAGGACCGGGGCGTGGGTGCCGGCGGTGGCGTACCACACGCGCACCTCGCCCAGGGGTGGGTCGTAGAACGTGACGTTCAGCGGGTCGTCGTAGTGGATGAACCCGCCGCTCGGGTCGGTCGGACGCACGGTTGGACACGGTTGCGCGGAGGCTTCTTGCGCCCCCATCGCGACCGACCCGGCGACGACGGCGACGCAGATCACCGCCGACGTCGCCCGCCCGCCGATCCCAGCGCGGCCGATCCCAGCGCGGCCGGTCACAGCGCGGCTCGTCACAGCGCTTGCACGCGAACGAGGTACCGGGCGGAGGTGGGTCCGTCGACCGAGCCGTCGGGGTTCGCGTAGTAGTTCAGGATCTGGAGCTTGTAGAACGACTGGCCGTCGGCGGCCCGGACGACGAACACCCCATCGAGGGGCACGAGCGCGCCAGCGCCGAGGTAGTTGTACCAAGTGCCGAACGACGTCACGAGGGTGCCGATGGCGTCCGTTTGGTAGTTGCACTGACCATCGAACCACACTTCCTGCTCGAGCGTCGCCGACTGCGCATCGGCCAGGGTCACGCTCTCGAAGGTCGCGCCATTGAGCCATGCGGTACCGCCGTTGCCGGCGCCACTGTGCATGCTGTTGTTGCGCAAGCTCGTTCGCTTCACGGCCAGGTCCCACCCGCCGTCGTCGAAGCTCTGAAAGTCGTCGATCGCGACCCGCGTCATCGTGTCGAGGTCGATGTAGACCCACGGGTTTTGGCTCGCGGCCTGAAAGCCGCCGGCCGTGGCGTCGATGAAGACCTCGCGATCTCCGCCGTTGTCGTCGAGAATGATGATCTCGCCCGAACTCACCCCGTCGTTCGCCTGAAGGGCGTTTTCTCGAGCCGTCTGGCACGTGAAGGCGCCGCCGGCCCCGGTCCCGGTCGTGGTGCTGCCATTGCCGCCCGCCGCCGTGGTCGCGTCACCGCCCGCTCCGCTCCCGCCGACGGAGGAGGACGAGGGTCCGCTGCCTCCGTCGTCGTCGTCGTCACTGTTGCGGTTGGTGTCGTCGCTGCAGCCGGTGAAGGCGGCGGCGCACAGGAAGAGTGAGAGGAGTCCGGTAGTGAAGAGGCGCATTGTGGTCACCGACAGGCAAAGGGAAGGGCGCGCGGGCCGCGGGAGGTAGGGGGGAAGCGCCGCTTGGCGACCTCCGCTGATCGAAGAGGGCTGGGCGAAGAGGGCAGAGCGAGGAGGGCAGAGCGAGGAGGGCAGAGCGAGGAGGGCAGAGCGAAGAGGGCAGAGCGAGGAGGGCAGAGCGAAGAGGGCAGAGCGAGGAGGGCTGGGCGAAGAGGGCAGAGCGAAGAGGGCAGAGCGAAGAGGGCTTGGTCAAAGACGACAGTGACGGGGCTCAGGGTCCCGAGACGGCTTTGACGCGGATGTTGACCGTGCCCGGACCCTCGTCCGTAGCCCCCTCGAAGCTCTCTGCATACATCAAATAGCGTTGCGCTGTCGCGGGGTTCTGCACCACCCACGTCGACAGGCTCGGGGCTGGGGTGGCCGCGTCGGGGTCGAGCCACAGGCCATCGAACGCGCTCACGATCCGATCTCCACGGTATTCGAGGGCCGGGTCCTCCAGCGCTTCGAGGTCGATGTCGTCGAAGGCACCCAGCTCTGACTCCGCCGTCATCGCTTGGTAGGTTTCGAGGTCGAAGCCCTCGGGGTTGAAGGTGCGGTTGATGTCGACGGCGGTGACGCCGCGGGGGCCTCCCAGCCCGCCGTTGACGCTGACCACGCTCCGACGGAAGCAGAGATGCCAGTCCGTGGACTCGAACGCTTCGGTCACGGTGAGATAGATGAGGTTTCCGGTGCTGAGGTCCAAGCATCCGCTCGGGTCGTCGGGGCCGCCCATCAAGCCGCCGGCGATGCCATCGACCTGGTCGTCGTCGAAGGTCGGACCGGCGCCCGAACTCGTGACCTCGGCCCATCGGACGCGGTAGTACGCGCTGACCGGGGCGCCCTGCAGCTCTCCGTAGTAGCTGAGGACCTGAACCTTGTACATCGTGCCGTCGACGTCTTCGACGCCGTAGACGTGAAACCGGCTCCATAGGAGCGGGGTCTGGTAGGCGAACCAATTCAAGAACGCGCCGCCGGTCGCGTCGGAAACCATGAAGGGCGCGCCGGGGTCGCTATCGCTGAGGAAGGCGAACGCGGGGTAGGGGCCGAACGCGCCTCCGGTGCCCGGCCCGGACACCCCCGAGTTCGTGAAGACGTCGAATCCTTCGAACGCGAGCTCCCAGTCGGTGTTGGTCTCGGCCTCGTCCTCGGTGAGACTCAGGACTTCCGGGGTGTCGAGGTCGACGAACACTCGGCCGTCTTCGGGGACTTCGATCGCGAGCGGCGTACCCTCGTCGCCGATGTCGATACCGCCTTCGCCGCCCTGGCCGGTCGTCGCCCCCGGGCCGCCCGGTCCTCCCGGTCCGCCCGCGCCGTTGCCACCGCCACCCGAATTCCCGACCTCTTCGGTACATCCCGTAAAGACGAGCCCGGGCAGCAGCAGGGCCGCAAGCATCGAGAGGGTGCGGGTCGTGACAGCCGAGCGCCAATGCAACATGGGATAGGCCTTCGTCGCGGAGCGCCCACCCGATTTGGGGGCCGATTCGAGAGCCGATTTGCGGGCCGGGTTTCGGACGGAGGGTGAGGTCATGGCAAGAGGTCCTCTGCGATGTCGGTGGTGATGCCGAGGGTATAGGTGCGGCCGAAGAGCGGACGTTGGTCGCCGAGCCGCTCTGGATCTTTCTTCGTGTCCAGCGCGTTCAGCATCCCGGTGTAGAGTTCGAGGGCGGGGTAGGGCCGATACGCCAGACGGAAGTCGAGCATCGCGAAGCCGACGCTCCGGATCTCTTCGTTGATGAAGGCGTCGGTGACGACCCGGTAGCGCGTGTACGCCTCGAAGCCGAAGGGAACGGTGAGCCGTACGGCGCCGTAGGCGGTGTGGGGAGGACGGCCGACGAGCGGGCGTTCCGAGGTGATGTCGCGGGTCCAGGTGTAGGCGTACCCCGCTTCCCCGCGGACCCACTTGACCGGGCTGTAGGCCGCGTCGACCTGACCCCCAAAGGTGCGGGCCTCGGCGACGTTTTGGTACGTGAAGTCGTCGACCCCACCGGGGTTGGTGGTGAGGTACTCGATGGCGATCATGTCCTCGATCCAATTCGAGTAGACCCCGACCCTGACTTTGGCCCGGTCGGTGGGCCGCCACGTGACGTCTCCGTTAACGCCCCACGAGGTCTCCGGCGTGAGGTCCCGATTGCCGATGACGCGGTAACCCAACGTCGAGTGGTCGAAGAAGAACCCGAACTCTCGCGCGGCGGGGGCGCGAAAGCCCATTCCCGCCGAGGCGCGGACGACCACCTTTTCGTCAAAGGGCCGGAACGCGAGCGCGAAGTGCGGGGCCGGCACCCCTCCGTAGCGGAGGTGGTATTCCGCACGCGCGCCCCCGAGCAGGGTGAGCAGCCCATCGAAGAGCTCCCACTTGAGCTGCGCATAGGCGGCGCCGTGGCCGAGGTTCGTGGGCGCGACCTCCTGGCGGCCGGTGTCTTCGACCCCTCCGTTGATGAACTCGGCGCGCTCCAAACGCTGCTCGAAGTTCTCCGCCTCGCCCCGGAGGCCGACCACCCAGGTGCGGTCCCCGTCGGCGATGGCCGCGGTCGCCTCCATCGACTGAAGGTCGCCGCGTCGGGTCCGGACCTCGTCGAGCGGGGAATCGACGCGATCTTTCTCGGTCTGCCCCCGGGACCACTGCCGATTCAACCGCAGGTTGATGGTGGTGCCGCCTTCCAGATGCGCCGTCTGCCGGTACTGGAGGATGTAGCGGTCGTTGCGGTCGGGGAGCTCGGTCCGAAAGGCGCCGAGGCCCGGCACCGTTTGCTCGGTGAGTCCGAGCTGGTCGTCGCGGATGAAACGGAACCGCAACTGCGCGTCGAGAATGCCCCCGAGCTTCGTCGCGCCGATGCGGGCGCCGGTCAGGTACTGCTTACGCTCAGGTTGGGCGTAGTCGACAATGTCGGGGCGAAGGCGCAGGCCTTCGGTGTACTGGACCGAGGCCTCGGCGCCCCCCCAGAGCCCAGTCGCTTCGTCGAGGTAGAACCCCTGGCCCTGCAAAAGACCGCCCCAGGGGCGACGACCCTCGGCGCGGAACCGTGCGGACGGCCCTTTGAAGCGGGGAGGCCCGCTCCGGATGTTCACCACCCCGCCCAGCGCTTGGGTTCCGTAGAGGGCGCTCGTGGGGCCGGTGACGATTTCGATTTGCTCCACGTCGGTGAGCGGAAGCTGAGACAAGTCGATGTTGCCGGCGACGCCCCCGATGATGCGCTCTCCGTCCTCGAGCACGAGGACGCGGTCGCCATCGAGCCCCTGGATCTGAATGGCGGATGGGTTGCCGAATTGACCGTAGGCCGAGGGGTTGACCTGGACGCCGAGCTGACCCTGCAGCGCCTCCCCGACGTTCGTCGCGCCTCGGCGCTCGGCTTCCCGTCGGGTCACGACGTCGACGTTGACCGTCGATCGCTGCGCGGTCTCGGGGGTGCGCGTGCCCGTGATGACGACCTGGATCGCGTCCTCGACGCCGATCGACACCCCCTCTGTTTCGAGAGGGTCGGGTTCCGGTCGCGCCTCGTCGGCCACCGTCGCCGCGCTGTCGTCGGCGCCGGCTTCCGGCGTTTCGCCGCGCGCGGCTTCGTCGGCGGCCACCGCGCGCCCTCCGCTCGCCGAAACGACGAGAAAAGCGAGGGAGCCGGCCATCTGCAGCGCCGCCGTGTGTAGCAGAGTGCGCATCGAGAGCGTCAGCCTCGGGACGCGGGGTCTCAGGGCGGGGTGAGGGAGCCAGGAACGAACGTGTCGGGCCGCGTGTTACCTAGAATCTCGAGGGGCCACGCGCCAGCCTTTTTCCGCCAAGTGAACATGCTCTTGCTTGCAGCGGGGGCAGCGAATGGCGGGCGCCCCGAACGCCGCGTTGACACGGGCGAGGAGGCGGCCGCATTGGCACCGCTGCTCCGGGCGCGCCGCGTGGTCGAGCGCGACCTCCCGTTTGCAGCGGGGACAACGCAACCAAACCTGACCGTCTCGGTGGCGCGCGAGCAGCCGACGGCAGCCACACCGGTAGTCGACCCCATCCGCGACGCGCGGGGTTGGCCGGACCTCGGGAGCAGAGGTGTCGTCGTCGGATGCGGTGCGATGAAGCGTCATCGGATTCCGTCACCGCGACCTTATTGAAATCGACTTTCAATGTCAATAGGCGTCGGGGGGGCTCGGTCGCGCGTCAAAACGCGGTGCGCAGCGTCGCGTGGAACACTTGGGTCGCCCGGGCATTCACGCCGCTGAGCTGCCCGTCGTACTGAAGCGAGACGGCGGCGTATTCGGTCACCGCGAACGATGGCATCACGCGAACGCCGAGACCGAACTGCTTCACCTCCCCGATCAGACCTCCGGCCACTGGGGCGTCGTCCGAGGCGAGGACGGCCGGATTGAGGGCGCCCGCGTACGCGTCTCGGTAGACCGCATTTCGTTGCCCCACGAGGTCGCTGAGAAGCGTGGGCCCGGCGGCGATGGTCACCCGCCAGGGGATCAACCAGCGTCGAAAGGAGACGGCGAGCAGTGCGTCGAGCCCCAACTGCGGGTTGTGCTGAAAGGTCCCGTCGTAGGCTCCGCTCCCGACGAACCCCCGGCTGCTGCCGTCGAGGCGCACGAGGGCAGACGGGTCGGTCAAGTGGATGCGGAAGGCGGCGTCGATGCGGGCGTAGTGGAGGTGGAGGTGAGAGAACTTGGCGAGGTCGAGATCCACCGGAAGGGCGGCGGCCACCGCCAGCTCGAGGGCGAATCGGGGCGTGTGCACCACGTCGCCGCGGACGAGCGCCCGAAGGAACCCGGCCTCGTCCTCCCCGTAGAAGGGAAAGCCCACGGGCAGCAGTTCGGACGTGCGTTCGGTCCGCTCGTCTGCGGACACGACGTAGCCGCCCTCGAGCACCAGACGCAGGTCCCGGAAAAAGGCAGGGTCGCCCAACCCCACGCCGGCTTGCACCGAGAGGGTGCGCGTGTCGGCGCGCTGCCAGCTCGAGCGGAGCGCCGTCGGTTGCGCGAGTCCGAAGTGGCCGCCGATACGGACCGCCCCTTCGATCACCGCCGCGCCCCCCCCGATGTCGGTGCCGCGGTCGTCGGCCGCGGCGGGGACGGCCACGAACCACCCGAGGGCGACCGAGGCGGCCGCGGCGGCGTGGGCCGCCCCCGCCGCGGGCTTTTGCCAACGCCGCTTCCTCATGTCCTTGTCGTATACACGCCCTGGTCGTCGGTTGGCCTTGCGTCGGCCTCGGATCCGCAGCGATGGTGCGCCGACGCGGTGGGAGACGACCAGCAACGAGACGGGTGGCCAGGGCGCAGCCTACGCGCGGTGCGCGCCCTGCGGTTTCGACCTCCCGAGCGTTTCCAGTACGGCCGTCTTTACTACCGCCCGAGCCACTCGGACGAGTCGCTCGTACGCCGCCGGCTCATTCTCGCCGGCGTCGCGCTGTTCGCGGTGTTCGTGCTTGGAAGCGCCGGGTACCACGCCATGGGTCGCGGCGCGTGGTCGTACGCCGACTGCGCGTACATGGTCCTCATCACCATCACGAGTGTCGGCTACGGCGAAGTCATCCCCGTCCACGAGGTGGCCGAAGGCCGCGCGTTCACGATGGCCCTGCTCGTCACCGGGACTGGGGTCAGCTTCTACTTTCTCTCCGCGCTCACCGCCTTCATCATCGAGGGCGACCTTCGCGAAGCCATCTGGAGACGCCGCATGGAGCGTCGATTGAGAGACCTCCAGCACCACATCATCGTCGCCGGCGCCGGCCGGACCGGCCTGCAGGTGATCCGAGAGCTATGCCGGGGTGCGACCACGGCGGTGGTCGTGGTGGTCGAGCGCGACCCCGACGCCCTCGAGGCGGTCACCCGTGCGTTCGGCGCGCGCGTGGTCGGACTCGCCGGGGACGCCACGCTCGACGGCGTGCTCCGGGATGCCGGCGTCGAGCGCGCCGCGGGCCTCGTCAGCGCCCTCCAGAACGACCAGGACAACCTCTTCGTCGCGCTTTCCGCCCGACAACTCAACGCCGACATCCGCATCGTCTGCCGCGCGAACGAGGCCAAAGCCGCGCCCAAGCTGCGGCAGGCGGGGGCGAATTCCGTCGTGAGCCCCATCGACATCGGAGGTCGACGCCTGGCCCAACAGATGTTGCGACCCAATGTCATCAGCTTTCTCGAGGTGATGCGAGAAGACCTCAACCGAGCCTTCGACATCGAGCAGGTCGAGGTGCCCGAGGGGAGCCCCCTCGTCGGCCGCGTCCTCGCCGAGAGCGGGATCCGTGATCATTCCGACGCCCTCGTCCTCGCGGTACGCCACCCGGACGGGGACAAGACGACCTACAACCCTGGACCGAGCTTTTCCCTCGCGGCGGGCATGACGTTGGTCGTGCTGGGCGAGACCTCGCAGTTGGCGCGGCTCCGTGACTTGGTGACGCGGACGCGATGACGCCTCCTCGAGAGGGGTCGAGAGGCCCACGCATCGCCGCCTACGTCTACCCGGGTTGGCATCCCATCCCCGAGCGCGACGAGGCGTTTCACCCCGGGTTCACCGAATGGGAGCTGGTCGCGTCGTGTCGGCCCCGCTTCTCGGGCCACCCGCAGCCACGGGTCCCCGCCCTCGGTGCCTACGACGACCGCGACCCCGTGGCGGTCGATGCCCGGGTCGCCCTCGCTGCGGCCCACGGCATCGATGCCCTCGTCTACGGGTTTTTCTGGTGCCGAGGAAAGCGCGTCTTTCAGGACGCGCTCGACCTTGGGTACCTGGGGGCGGCGGCGACCGGCCCGCGGTTGCCCTTCGCGTTGATGTGGGCGAACCGGATGCCGCGCCGCGTGCTGCCCGTGCGCCGGGCCGACCTCCCCGTCATCGCCGGCACGCGGCGGGTGCGCACCGACGTCGAAGACTTCGTCGCGCTCATCGCGTACGTGGCTGAACGTTATTTCGGTCGTACCGACTATTTGACGGTGGACGGCCGACCGTATTTCTCGATCTTCGACGCCACGTTTTTCGTGCGCGAGCTCGGTCGCGAGGGGGTGGCGAAGGCCGTCGCCGGAGCGCGCCGATGGTTGCGTGAACACGGCATGCCGGACCTCCATCTGGCGGCGATCGACCCGGC
Source organism: Myxococcota bacterium (assembly GCA_039027095.1). Lineage (GTDB taxonomy): Bacteria > Myxococcota_A > Polyangia > Polyangiales > Polyangiaceae > JAPYTK01. The sequence continues at coordinate 13,565 of JBCCLB010000079.1, read as the reverse complement.
GGCGGATGTCGTGGGCGACCTCGCCGGGCTCGGTTTCGACAGCGTCACCCACTACGTATTCCTTCCCGAGTGGAAGGGGCCCCCGCAGCAGGATTACGCGCGCTGCGCGGCGGACCGCGCGCGCGCCTGGGGGACCTTCGGCGCGTGTTCCGACCTTCCGTACATGCCGTCGGTCGCTCCGGGGTGGGACGCCTCGCCCCGCGCCGCCGACTTCGGCCCGGAGCGGCCTCGCAAGTACCCTTGGTCCCCGGTCGTGGTCGGGGAGCACCCCGAGCGCTTTGCCGAGGCGATGCGTCGCGCGGTCGTCTACGCGCGGGACGGCCGGGGGGGCGACGACGGTCTGGTGTTCGTGGCGTCGCTAAACGAGTGGAGCGAGGGCCACTACCTCGAACCGGACCAACGGTTCGGCACCGGATGGTTGGAGGCCGTCGCCCATGCCCGCTGACCAGGAGGAGGACACACGACGCTCGTTCGCGGCGACCTGTGGGGCCGGATTGGAACCTGCACTCGCGGCGGAGTTGGTCGCGCTCGGACTCGACGACGTCGTCCCCGGGGCGCGGGCGGTGACGTTCGTCGGGCCGCTTCGGGCGGGGTACCGAGCGTGTCTCTGGTCGCGCGTGGCCACCCGGGTGTTGCTGTTCGTACGCTCGGTCTTCGCGGGTTCGACGCGCGCGCTCTACGCCGAGCTGCGTCGGATTCCGTGGGCGGAGCACTTGGGCCGGGACGGCCGCCTGGCGGTGACGTTCGTGGGGACCAACGACGCGATCGTGAACACCAGGTTCGGGGCCCAAAAGACGAAGGACGCCGTGGTGGATGCACTCCGCGACGACCGTGGGCGACGGCCGAGCGTGGACCTCGATGCCCCCGACGTACGCATTCACGTCGCGCTTCAGGGCACCCGGGCGCGGGTGTCCATCGATCTTTCGGGTACCCCTCTGCACCGACGTGGTCTCGACCGTGACGGCGGGCCCGCCCCGATGAAAGAGTCCCTCGCCGCGGGTCTGTTGTGGTTGTCGGGGGCGGCGGCCGAACCGGAGGTCCCGGTGGTCGACCCCATGTGCGGCTCGGCTACGTTGCTCGTCGAGGCGGCGGGAATGAAGACCCGCGCCGCCCCCGGCCTCACGCGCCGTCGATGGGGGTTTTCCGGATGGCGGGGCCACGACGCCCGCGCGTGGCAGCGGCTCTGCGAGGAAGCGCGGGACGTCATGCGCCCGCTGCCCCCCGACACGGTTTTCGGAGGCGACATCGATGCGGCGCAGCATCGAAGGGCACGGGAGCACCTGCGACGCGCGGGGTTCGAGCGCGTGGTCTCGCTCTCGCGCATCCCGCTGGCCGACTGGAGCGCCCCGGTCGGCGTCCCGCCGGGGCGGGTCGTCACGAACCCTCCCTACGGCGCGCGGCTCGACGCGGCAGGGGTCACATCGCTCTGGAGAGAACTCGGAAACGTCCTGCGCTGTCGCTTTCCCGGTTGGGATGCCTGGATTCTCGCCGGCCGCCCGGCGCTCGCGCGACAGCTCGGGCTTCGGCCGCGCCGACGTATCCCGTTGTTTAACGGCCCCCTGGAGGGTCGCTTGCTCCACGTTCCCATCTCGGACCGTCCGCCGGCCCGATTCCTTGGACGGGGCGACCCGTGAAACCGCGCGCCCCTCGGCTGCCGTCTGTGGTGAGATGGCGGCGAATGCCTTGGAACGCCGTGGCACGCCGTCGCATGCCGGTGAACGACTTTGCGCGCGCCGCCCTCGGCGGCCTCTCGCCCCCATGAACGAGGATCTCGCTGGCCTCCAGCTGCCCGATGGCACCCAGATCCTGCACCCCCTCGGCGCGGGGGCGATGGGAGAGGTGTGGGTTGGCGTCTCACCGGACGAAGGCGAGGTCGCCGTGAAGTTCCTCGCCGAGAAGATGCGGTACGACGAAGCGGCGGTGCATCGCTTCGAGCGCGAGTGGCACATGGCGTCGGCCATCGACAGCCCTCACGTCGTTCGCATGTTGTCCCGGGGGCGCACCCACGACGGCCGGCCCTTCTTCGCGATGGAATTCCTTCGGGGGGAGTCCCTGGAGACGAGGCTCGAGCGGGAAGACCGACTCGATGCCGATGAAGCGCTCGCGATCTTTCGCGCGGTCGCCGATGCGCTCGACGTCGCGCATGCGGCGGGCATCGTTCACCGCGACATCAAGCCGGAGAACATTCTCTTGTGCGACGGCGGCAACCCCGGGGTGAAGTTGCTCGACTTCGGGCTCGCCAAACCCTTCTCCACCGAGGGCTTCAGTCTGACGAAGACGGGGGTCCTCATGGGGACGCCGCTCTACATGGCGCCGGAGCAGATGAAGGGCGGGGGGCGAGACTTCGACGGTCGGGCCGACCAGTGGGCGCTGGCGGCGGTGGCGTACCGTGCGCTCCTCGGCGTCCAGCCGTTCGACGCGGATTCGCTCCACGCGTTGGTGCTGGAGGTGATGCGTGGGGCCTACCGTCCCGTCGCGACGGCGGGGGGCGACCCGGCGTTGGAACCCTTCTTCGCGCGGGCCTTCGCCGTCGACCGCGAGGCCCGATTTCCGTCGGCCACGGTGATGATCGAAGCGTTGGCGGAGGCGCTCGATGAGGAGATCTCAGACGCGCCCACGGTCCTGGATGATGACGATGCGACCGCGTTCGACGATGGCGACCCCGCCGACGAGGCGGACCCCGAGGACGATGGCGCGCCGACGCGGCAATACGACGTGGAGGGCATGCTCGGCGCCGTCACGCGGGGGGGCGAGGCGCGGTCGTCCGAAGACACGACCACGACCGACGTCAGGTCGCTCCCCGCCGCGCCTCGGACCCGCGGAGCGAGCGCACCGCCGCCAGAGCGCCGTGCCACCGGAGCGTCGCGTTGGCTGCCCATCATCGTCGGCGCCAACGTGCTGGCGCTCGGCGTGCTGGCCGCGTTCATGGCCACCCGCGCCGAAGGGGATCAGCGGACGGGTGCGCTGCCGCGTCCGTCGGCGCCCGTTGTCGTCGGGGGCCCGACGACGGAGGACGTGGCCTCTTCGGCCGATGAGGACGACGCCGGACCTTACCCGGACGCACCGCCCGAGGGAGCGGCCGTCGCTCCGCCCGGGGTCGTTCCGTCCGCCACGGCGTCTACCGCCGCCGCTGGGGATGATGCCTCCGACGGCGCGCCGCCCCCCGGTGAGCCCGCTTCGTCACCCGAGATCGCCGAGCTCACCGTCACGTGTGAGCCGGTGTGTATCGTCATCGTCGATGGTCGAAGCCGGGGCCTCTCTCCGCTGACCAAGACGCGCATCGCACCGGGTGTTCACACCATCCTCGCCTACCGGGACGACCTCGGCACGAAGGCGGTCGCCCTCGAGCTTCCCCGCGGGCGGCACGTCACCCACCGCGTCGATCTGCGCCGACGCTGACGGGAGCGGACGTGCGCTGGCGCCGGAGCGCCTTGTCGGTCGCCACCACCGTCGCGTCGACCGCCGCCACCCACCCCTCGGAACCCTGGTCGGGGTCGCGGGCCCAAGCGAGCACGCTTTGTCGCGCGCGGCGGAGGCCCGAGGCTTCGTCGATGAGCGCCGCCACCAGGACGTCTCCCATCCGCGGGATCGACGACGCAGGCGGAGGGGCAAAGGCCGACGCCAAACGTCGGCGCGAGCGGTCGGTCAAGTGCGCGTTGCGACGGGTGGCGATCGCATCGGCTCCGGCGAGGAGCCAGGCGTAATGGGATTGCCGGTGGGGCAGGATGTCGACGAGGGCGTCGTACAGATTGCGGAGGTGGGTTTCCAACAGCAGTGTGGGCATGCCCCGGGCGGCCAGCACGCCGGCCAACCAATCGAGTTGCCGGTCGGGGTGCGGGTCGTGGCCGAGGGAGGCGAGCCACGCGCTGTCGGCGCGCGTGAACCGTCGTCCGCGCGCACCGAACCGGGCCTCGTAGTAAGGAAACTCGGCCCAGGTCCGCGCCCCCGCCGCGAGCGCGGCCGCCAGCTCGCGAGGGTCTTGGGAGATGGCGTGACGCCCCGATTCCGGGTTGAGTGCGCCTGAAGTGGCGGGGGTGTCCCGCGCGGGGTGCAAACTGCCCGCGAGGCTGACCCAGTGCGCGGCGGCAGCGTGAAGGCGCGCGTCGTCGTCGTCGTCGCCGCCGCTGCTGCCGCGCCCCACGGGGTCGCGACGGGCCCCGCGTCCGCGCACGCGACGCGGACCGCAACCCTCCCCGACCCGAGACGGGTCGACGTCGGGATTGGTCTCGTTCGCGAAGGCCAGCGCCGCATGGGCCGCGGCGAGGACGTTCGGGTCGTCGCCTTCCAGCGCCAGCAGCAACTCGGTGAGGGGTCCCGCCGGGAACGGAGCGACGTGGGCTTCGGCGTCGTAGGGGCGGAGACGGCGCTCGAGGGCCAAAAGCTGCTTTCGGGTGCGATTCCGGAGGGCGGCCGGGTCGGCGACGGGGAGCATCGCGGCGCCACGCTTCGACGAGCGCGGAAAGGCGGCCCGATGGAGCCGCCACGTCACCGCGTGACGCGACCGCAGCCAAGCGACGGCGGCCCCTCGCGGGAGCTTCCCCGCCGCGAGGGCGCGATGAAAAGCCGAACGCTCGAGGTCCGTTCTCGCCCGTTCGAGCCCACCGGTCATACCGGGGTCGTATCACACGCGGGTGGCGCCGAGACCGGGCGGGGGGGGCCGGGGGGGCGCACTGGAGCCTCGGCGGCCGTTGACGTCGTCGGGTCCAGGCGCTCCGGCGGATGCCAGTCCGGGTGGCGGACATAGTGTTGGAGTCCCACCGCCATGCCCACCCCGTGGGCGACGTGAAGGACGGGGAAAATCACGGCGACGACGGGCGGCGCCCACCAACCGACACGGCGCCCGACCCGAACCGCTTCGAAGGCAGCCCCGAGGGCGTAGGTCGTGAACACGGCCGCGGTGAGGCGGCGCCGCCCCGAGAGCAAGAGGGCCGCGCCCCCCACCACGAACGCGAAGGGGACGAGAGGGCGCCAGGAGGGAAGCTCTCGGTGCTTCAGCAGCGTGCGTGCTCGACCCTTTCCGTACTTGAAGTACTGGCGTGCGAGCCCGGACAGGGAATCCCGAGGGTAATAGTAGGCGACGATTTTTCGGCTCAGGTAGATTCGGCCGCCGGCGGCCAGGATGCGCTGGTTGAGCTCCGCGTCCTCGTTGGTGATGGCGCCGGGGTCGTACAGTCCGGCGCGTTCGAACACCGAGCGTCGAAAGGCCCCGTTGAAGACCGATTCGACGTAACCCTCGTTGTCCGCATCGCGGTACTTGGAGCCGCCGACGCCCAGGGGGCTGTCGAGCGCCGCGCAAAGCGCCCGCTGAAACCCGTTTTGCGCGCGGGCCCGCGCGGCGCCCCCGACGTTATCGGCCCCGGTTTCTCGCAGGACCTCCACGCACCGGCGCACGTAGTCGCGCGCGTAGTCGGCATGGGCGTCGAGTCGAATCACGATCTCGCCCCGGGCCCGGCGTACGATCTCGTTCATGCCGGCCGCTTGGATTCGGGCCGGGTTGGGGATGGTGAGCAGGCGGACGTCGCGTCGCTCGAGCTCGCGGAGGATGTCGAGGGTGCGGTCGGTGCTCCCCCCGTCCGCGACCAACACCTCCATGCGGTCGGGGGGATAGTCCATCTCGAGGACGCGCTCGACGACGGCCGCGATGAACTTTTCCTCGTTGAGGCAGGGGATGCCGATGGTGACGAAAGGGAAGGCGGCGTCAGTCATGGGGCAGTCATCGGGCCCAGCGTTTCCGGATCAGGGCTCGGCTCCGGGTGGTGATGCGTTGGCGGAGCCAGCGTCGCTCGAGCTCCCTACGTTCGGGCGCGGTGAGCATGTGGCGGCCCCGGTGGGCGAGGAGGTGGTCGAGGACCTTCGACGTGGGCGCGAACCACCCATCGCGACGGGCGAGCCGCTCCATGAGGCGACGGAACGTCGGGTCGAGTTTGCCGTTGTCTTCGAACCCCTTGGCGAAGTGGGTGTACATGATGCAAACCCCGCCCCGCGCGGCGAGATGGTCCTGGGCGGCCTCGGAAATGGTGTCGCAGAAGGCGTCGCAGGTGGCCCCTTCGGCGGAAGCGAACCAGAGGTTCACCCAGGGCCTCGAAGGGTCGTGATACGGCATCATGGGACAGGCCTCGGAGGTGTCGATGTCCTCGAAGACGAAGTTGCGGACGTACCGTATCCGTTGGCGGCACAGATCGCCCCAGAAGCGGCGGTCTCCCTCCACGTGGCCGAAAAAGCTGCGGTCTCGGAACCCGTTGAGCGCGCGGTAGGCGAATCGATGGGCGCCGCTGACCCGCGCCGCCCCCCAATAGATGGCGTCGTCGTTGTCGGCGTGATTCGCCGCCGTCACCGGATCCTCGCCGTAGATCTCGCGGAACCGGTCGAGCGCGCGCACCGTGTCGCCGCGGTCGACGCCGTGAAAGGTCGCGTTGTGGTACCCGATCTCGAAACCCTGCCGCTGAAGGTCCAGGGTCCAGGCGCGGTACGCGTCGTCCTCGCACGTCGCCCCCGGGATCGATGGCGTGCGGTCGCCCCGGAGCGGCCAGACGCTCTTCGTGGTCTTCATGCCGAGGTCGTGGAGCAGGGCGTAGACCTCGCGGACGTTGGTGGCCGTCGCCCGGTCGGTGTCGTCGAACACGGTGAACGCGAACCGCTTGCCTTCGGGCCACGTGATGGCGCTCAAGTCGGGACCTCGTCGACGTCGTTGTCGTCGGGACCCACCGGCGGCGGGGCATCGTCGCGGACGAGTCGTGCCGTGAAGCGGATGACCGCATCACGTTCGGCGGGGCGACCCCGAAAGTCCGCGTGAATCGGGAGGCCCGCTTCGAGGTCGCGGAGCGCCCGGGCGTCGGTGAGCTCCGAGCGATGCGCGACCTTCAGTCCCGCCGACGCGAAGTAATGGTAATAATCGTCCGCGCGCAGTCGGTTCTGGTACATGAACCGATTCCCCGCGATGAGGTCCCACTGGCGCGCCGAGTAGCGCAGAAAGTGCAGCGGACTCAGCGCGGGGTCGGCGTGGGAGAAGTGGTCGCTCGTGTTGGCGATGTGGACCATCTCGCCGTCCTCTCGAAGGAGGCGTCGGCCCTCGCGGAGGATGGCGACCATCGGGTCAGGCGGTACGTGCTGGAGCACGACGAACGTCACCACCAGGTCGATCGTCCCCTCCCGAAGCGGTAACGCCGCTGCATCGGCGGGCGCGCGATACCGAATCGCCGTGCGCTCGAGCAGGCCATCGAGGTCGTGCTCACTCCGAAGCCCGCGGGCCGCCTCCAAGACGGCGAAGCGCTCGTCGACGAGGTCCGCCGGGGCGTGTTCGAGGAACTGGGGCCGGAGGGAGGGCCAGTGGCGGCTCAGGTGGTCGAGCGCTTCATCGACGAGATCGACCCGCAGCAGTCGGGTGATGTCGACGGTGGTGATCGACCGCGCTCCGAGCAGCCAAAGCCCCAGGGGAAGATCTACGGTCCGACCCGTCCCGACCTCCAGGACGTCACGGTCCGCGACGGAACGGGTTCCGGTGGCGAGGCTCGCGGCGATTTCGAGCGCCGCCTGGAACCGAATGTCGAACCGGGGCCGTCGGAGTTCGCCCATCCGGCGTTGGAGCTGAAAGTAGAGCGGGTCGGCCAACGGGCTCGGGAGACACGCGATCCCGTTCTGCACCAGCGCTTTGAGGTACCACTTCATCTCGGACGGGCGCGGAACGGTACCGAAAGCGTCGAGGGTTTCCAATCGGGCGTAGCGCTCGGTACCACCGGAGAAGTGACCTCGACCACCGGTTCGTGTCACGATCGCTTCCGTGGACGCCGCGGTCACCACGACGTTTCTCGAACAGACGATTCACCCCGAGGAGACGCCCCCGGCCGAACTCGAGGCACGACTTCAGGCGGCGGTCGCAGCCGGGCGAGAGGCGTGGCCGGGCGTGGCGCTGTCGCCGGCAGACTTCGCCGCGCATCTCGGGTCCGTGATCTCCGACGAGACGGAACTCCTCGACGCGCTCGACGAAGTTCGGGTCGAAGACCTCTTTCTGGCGTGCGCCTGCGGGCGTGGGGACCCGGTGGCGTTGCGCCACTTCGAGCGAGAGGTGATGCCTCGGGCCGCCGCCGCCGTCGCCCGCGTGGACGGGCAGCCGCAGTTCGTCGATGACGTGTGCGCGGACCTCCGGGTGCGTCTGCTCGTCGCCGATGGGCGAACACCCGACATCATGTCGTATATCGGTCGCGGTCCGCTGCGGCATTGGGTTCAGGTCGCGGCGATGCGGGCGGCGACGTCGCGCAAGCGAAAGCGCCGTCGTGAGGTTCCGATGGATCTCCCCGACGTGGTCGACTCGTTGCTCACGCTCGACCCCGAGCTGGCGCCGTTCGCCGACCAGCTGAAGGTCCCGTTCGCCGAGGTGTTCTCTCGCGCGCTGAAGACCCTTTCGTCTCGCGAGCGCAACGTGCTCCGCATGTACCTCATCGACGGGGTCAGCGCCGAGGGGATCGGAAAGATGTATCGGGTCCACCGGGCCACCGTCGCCCGCTGGATCACCAAGGCCCGGCAAAAAGTCCATCGCGAGACGCGGGTGGGTCTCGCGGCCGCCGTGGACCTGAAGGCCGGCTCCTTCGAGAGCGTGGTCGGGATGATGTGGCATGGCATGGACCTCAGTCTCGCCACGTTTCTCGAAGAGGCGTCGACCGCACCTCCCCACCGCGAGTCCTGATCGAAGGACCAGCGGGAGGAAAAGAGCTGGCCGGCGCTCCGGTCAGGCATCGCCGTGGGAAGGGGGGTCTTCCTCGACGCCGTCATCTTCGCGCGTATGCGCGGTCGCGTGGGACGCGGTCGCGTAGTTGATCCCCAAAGACACGGCGACCATGACGGTCGCCGCGCCGGGAAGGGCCACCCGCAACCATGCGGGGTCGGACCGACAGAGGACGTACGCGGCGGCGTAAGCGACCGCCGTGATGCCGATGCGTCGGTCCACCACCGCCGCCACGGCGCCCGCGGTGAGGCTCCATAGCGCGAGCAGCTCGACCAGCACGGGCGTGACGGAGCGGCCCTCGGCCCAGGCCGAGACGAGCATCAAGCAGTGCACCACCTGGGCGATGATGACGATGCTCGCGTTGTAGCGATTGAGCCGCACGTCGAGCATCACGCGGCGGGTGCGCCGGGTCGCGACGAGGGACAACGCGAGGCAGGCGAGCGCGCCGGCCACCAGCGGCGCGAGCGACGTCACCGGCAGCGCGACCACCAGGGTGTTCATCCCGACCCAGACCGCCCCGAGGGCGAGCCCGAGGGCGCGACGGATGCCGAGGCCGATGGTGCGGTCGTCGCCCCGCTCGTAGGCGCGTAGCCGTCGGCGCTTTTCGGCTTGCGCCGTCGTGGCCCGTTCAACCTGCTCGTGGAGCTCGGGGTCGTCGATGTCGACGAGGGCGAGGGCGCGTCGCGCCGCGAGGGGGGCGTCGCGGGCGATGAGCTGGGCGACGCGACGGCGCACCACTCGATTCAGGCGACGCCGGGCGATGCGGTTCTGAGGCCAGCTGTCGAGGGCAGCGCGAAACTTGAACGCGGCGTCGAAAAAAGCGCGCTCGGCGGCGATGGCATCGTCGGCGTCGTCCGCCGCCACCATCGCATCGGCGGCGGAAATGCCCGCTTCGAGGAGGTCGTTGGAGGACCGGTGTTCCAGGAAGGCCTCCAATGCGGTTCGGAGTTCATCGACCGATTCGAAACGGTCGGCCGGGGAGACGGCCATCGCTCGTCCGATGATCGCGCCCAGCTCGGCGGGGACCTGGGGGGGGAGCACCAGCAGCTCCTCGCGCTCGTCGATCTGATCGCGGATCTCGTCGAGCGTCGTTCCCTCTTGGGGCGGTGAGCCCACTGCGGCGTGGTAGAGGCACGCGCCCACTTGGTAGACGTCGGTATGAATCCCGACGCGGCGAGGCGCGTCGTCGGCCAGTTGCTCGGGCGCCATGTACGCGGGCGTGCCGGCGACCCCCCGCTGGGCTTTGAGGCTCGGCAGCCGGGAACCGTCTTCGAGGCTGACGGCGAGGCCCCAGTCGAGGAGGTAGACCTCATCGAAGGTGCCGATCATCACGTTGTCGGGTTTCACGTCGCGATGAATCACCCCGCGGCTGTGCGCGAAGCGAAGGGCCTGACAGACCTGCATCACCACGCTCAGGTGCCAAGCGAGGGAGCGCGGCCCGGCCGTGCCGTCGTCGCCGAGGTCGCCCGGGTCGACGTCCGAAGACAGGGTGCGGCGCCAGGATTGCCCCTCGATGTGCTTCATCACGACCACCGGCTCGCCGGCCTCGGCCAGCGCGATGTCGTGTACGGGAACGATGTTTGGGTGCTCGAGGTACCCTGTGAGCACCGCCTCTTGAATGAGCGGGGCCTCGTGGCGACCCTCACGCACCGTTTTGACCGCCACGGTGCGGCCGAGGCTGTTTTGGCGCGCCCGGTGTACGACGCCCATGCCGCCCTCGGCGATGACTTCGCGTAGCTCGAGGCCGTGCGCGACGGGCGGGGTGGGCGGCAGCTGCGCGCTCCGGGCCAGCAACGAGACCCGGGTCGTGCCGCGCTCGGGCAACGCGTCGGTGAACACGCGCTGGGCGAGCGACCTCAATTGCCGCTGGAGGTCGGGCTCGGCGTCGAGTCGCGCCTCGAGGGCGGCGATCTCCGCCTCCGGGAGTTCGCCGTCGAGGAAGCGCTGCAAGAGCTTCCGGTCGTCACCCACCTCGCGATTTGGGCGCAGTCGGCGGCCCGTGGCAACCGCGATGCGCCGCGGCCGCCGCCGTCCCCCCGGGAAAAGGTCGTGGTGGCCCCTCGCGGTACGAGGCGGTCAGCGGCGCTTGGCTTTCTTGTCGGCCGCGTGTCCGTGGTAGGTCCGCGTAGGGGCGAATTCACCGAGCTTGTGACCGACCATGTTCTCGGTGACGAAGACGGGCACGAACTTGCGTCCGTTGTGCACGGCAAAGGTCAGACCGACGGCCTCGGGCACGATGGTCGATCGGCGCGACCAAGTCTTGATCGCCTTCTTCTCTTTGTTTTCGATGGCCTTGTCGATCTTGTCCATGAGGTGACCGTCGACAAACGGGCCCTTTTTGATGCTACGCGGCATGTGCGTCTCTTCTCGGTTCGGGGATGAGGGAAGGGATAGGAGGGGGACTACTTACGGCGTTTCCGGTTGCGCACGATCATCTTGTCGGTGCGCTTGTTTTTCCGCGTCTTGAGACCCTTGGCGAGCTGACCCCAGGGCGAGCACGGATGGCGACCGCCGCTGCTGCGACCCTCGCCGCCGCCCATCGGATGGTCCACGGGGTTCATCGTCACGCCGCGGTTGTGAGGCCGGCGCCCGAGCCAGCGGGTTCGCCCCGCCTTGCCGAGACTGATGTTGGCGTGCTCCGAGAAGGAGACCTGCCCCACCGTGGCCCGGCAGTCGAGATGGATGCGGCGGATCTCGCCCGACGGCAGTCGGATCTGCGCGTAGTCGCCGTCCTTGGCCATGAGCTGAGCCGCCGTGCCCGCCGAACGCACCATCTGGGCCCCTTTGCCCTTGCGCATCTCGATGTTGTGGATGGTCGTGCCGGGGGGAATGTGTCGGATCCGAAGGCAGTTCCCCGGCTTGATGTCGGCGTTCATGCTCGAAAGCACCTGGTCGCCGACGCCGAGGCCGTCGGGGCAGAGGATGTACCGCTTCTCTCCGTCGGCGTAATGCAGCAGGGCGATCCGTGCCGTTCGGTTCGGGTCGTATTCGACCGTCGCCACCTTGGCCGGGACGCCGATCTTGTCGCGCTTGAAGTCGACCACACGGTACCGCTGCTTGTGGCCGCCGCCCCGAAACCGGGAGGTGATGCGACCCCGGTTGTTTCTTCCCCCCGACTTGCTCTTCTTTTCGAGCAGTCGTTTCTCGGGGGTATCCGTTGTGATGTCCTTGAAATCACTGGCTTGGTAGAACCGACGTGCGGGAGAGGTCGGTTTGAACTTCTTGATGCCCATGGTTGGGGTCTCCGTAACTGATGCGCAGAGAAAAAAGGAAAAGGAGAGAGCGTCAGGAGGGAGGGAATGCGGGTTCGAGGCACCTACTCAGGCGCTCCGGAAAGCGCCTCCTCATTCCTCATCCGTGGTGTCGCCTTCCTCGTCGTCGCTCGCGTCTTCCTCTTCGTAGAACTGGATGTCGTCGCCGGGGCTGAGGGTCACCACGGCCTTCTTCCAGTTTTGAAGCTTGCCGTAGCCTCGTCCCATCCGTCGTTCCTTGCCGCGCATGATGGCGGTGTTCACCGAGGTTACGGTGACGCCGAAGAGTTGTTCCACCGCGGAGCGGATTTGAATCTTGTTCGCCTTGAGGGCGACCTCGAAGGTGACCTGGTTGTGCTCTTCGCGGTTGTCCGCCGCCTTCTCCGTGAGAAGGATGGGCCGCTTGATGATGTGTTCGTTGTGCATCGATCGTTCTCCTGCCTAGCGAAGGCAGCGCGCCTCCAGCGCCTTGGCGGCATCCCTCGTGACCACCAGGTGGCGGTGCCGAAGGAGGTCGTAGACGTTGACGCCCTCGGGGGGGAGAAACTGGTGTCGCTTCATGTTGCGGATCGACAACACGAGGTTTTCGTTGTCCTTTGCGTCGACCACCAACGCGCGCCGGTCTCCTGCGGTCGCGTCGTCTCCGTCGCTTTCGAGCAGCGTGCCCAGCGTCTGCGCCAACGCTTTCGTCTTTTTTTCCGCGAGCTGGAAGTCCTCCACGACGAGGAGCCTCCCTTCGGAGGCGAACAACGACAGGGCGCTCTTCAACGCACCGATGCGCACCTTCCGGGGAGGGCGATAGCCGTAATTCCGAGGCTCGAGGGCATGGGCCACCCCGCCGCCGACACGGTGCGGCGCACGCTTGCCGCCCTGGCGTGCGTTGCCGGTGCCCTTCTGCCGGTAGAGCTTCTTGTTCGTCCCGCGGACGGCCGAGCGCTCCTTGGTGGCTTGGGTGCCCTGGCGGCGACCCGCCCGCTGCGCGGTGACCACTTCGTGGAGGAGGTGCTGCTTGACCTCGGTGGCGAAGACCTCGTCGCTCAGCTCGAGGTCGCCCACCTCTTCTCGGGACAGATTGTAGACTTTGACCTTCATCGCGGGCGCTCCTCAGGTTTTGATCACGACGTCGACGCCGCTCGAGAGATCGAGCTTCATCAGCGCATCGAGCGTCTGCTGGGTGGGGTCGATGATGTCGAGCAGCCGCTTGTGCGTTCGGATCTCGAACTGCTCTCGGGACTTCTTGTCGACGTGAGGCCCCCGCAGCACCGTGTAGCGGCGGATTTCGGTAGGCAGCGGCACCGGTCCGGCCACCCGGGCCCCGGTACGCTTGGCGGTCTCGACGATGTCGCTGGTGGACTTGTCGAGAAGCTGGTGGTCGAACGCCCGCAGGCGGATTCGAATCTTGGTCTGATCCATGGTGTGGGGATTCCGGTCCGAGAGCGGGTTACTCGAGGATTTTGGTGACGACGCCGGCGCCGACGGTCTTGCCGCCCTCGCGAATGGCGAAGCGCATTTGCTCTTCGAGGGCGACGGGGGCGATGAGCTCGACCTCCATCTTGATGTTGTCGCCGGGCATCACCATCTTCACCCCCTCGGGG
>JBCCLB010000078.1:0-29772 GCA_039027095.1 Myxococcota bacterium | reverse complement strand
TCGGCTTCGGGACTTACACCCTCGACCACAACCGTTGATGGTGTCGCGATGCTCGCCGACAACGTCGACGACAAGCCGGCGAGGGCGAGCATCGCTCCTCAGAGCCGGTTCTATTGTCTTGGGGGTGCCTTACTTTTTGGGCCGGTCAAATCTACCGATTTGACCGACACTATAGCCGACCGGTACGAGGTCGAGCTCATGCAGGTTTTGGTCGGGAATTGGTCGGAGCCGACCTGGCTCGGTGCCTCACCCGCGTTTTGGCAAAGCTCCGCCACGTGGTTCAACCGACTGGAGCCGGACCTTTTCGACGTCGACGCGCCGTTGCTCTACCTCGCGGGCGATCTCGACTTCAACGTTTGGCCCGAGCATCTCGACCAGTACGCTCGATGGTCTGCCGAACGTCCGGGACTCGACCTCACCACGGAGCTTTTCCCCGATCTCACCCATGCGTTCGTTCCCCTCGTCTCGGGGACGCCACCGGTCGGCTTCGAGATCGACCCTCGCTTCTCCCCCGAGGTCATCGCGCGGATCGTCGATTGGATGAAGATGTCCGCCGGGGCTGAGCCATAGGGCTCGCGGGGCGGAGATCCTTCAATCTAAACTCCGCACCCAACTCGAATCACCGTAGCCTCCTGACCGAGGGCGGGGGGAGGCCGTTGGGACCTCCCAACAGGCGCGAGCCCGAGGCCGTTGGGACCGCCCAACAGACGTGCGCCACCAATCGGTTCGTTCTCCCCGGTGTGCACCGGTCAGAGACATGGCCTGTGGCTTGCAGCCACGGCGTGCATGAACGCTGCACGCACGACACGATCTCTTCGCGAGCTGACCACTTTCCATGGTTTAACTTGCCGACCCTCTCTCCCCGGACCGTTGAGACATGCGGCCCCAGTCTGCTTCAGGTTTGCCGCCAAGCTTCGACGAAACAAGCTGTTTCCCGCGACCCTAATGCTCGCGCTTGGCGTGGTTGGCTGCGACGCCGAGTTCGAAGACGACCCAGAGTTCGCCTCGACCATCGACGAGGAATCCATTGGCACCCTGGCGCAACCGATCCAAACGATGCCATGCCCTGGATCGGGCTGCTGGAAAGTATCTGGACTCGACCGAGACAACCCGAGTGGCTCCGGCGACTACGAGAGTTACCGCGACCACGGAAACCCCTGCGGCAGCGGCTTTCACGCTCACACCCGCATGACGTTCGCCGACGGCGGCCCGAGCTACGGAAATACGCTCCCCAATGGAGAAATCCTCCTGACCGAGGCGTACGCCGACGACTTTTACTCGCCCTACTACGACGAAGGGATCCGGTTTAACCACGACGGCCAGCTTCTGTGCCGAAACGCGGACTCCGATGAGGGACGCTGCCGAGACATGCGCGTGACGTTCCTATGCCAATCGAAGAGCGCCCGCATCCGCCACTGCCATGAACGAATCACCCAAATAGGTCATCCTCGTAGCTACGACTGTCGAACCGACCTAGAGGGCTGCAGCGAGATAGGAGGCGGCAGCGGCTGGAGCCTCGCACAAGACTATAACCATGAGTTTGGCGCTTGCGGCCGGTTCTACCGAGACGAGGTCTGCTACGGCGGAAGCTTCATCTGCGACAAGGACGATACGCAGTGCCGCTGTTACACGGCGTGCGAAAACGCGTGCACGACGAAGTGTGGCGACCGCGACGCGGGCAGCTGCACGTCCTCCGGCGAGTGCATCTGCTTCTAAGTGGCGAGGCTGCGACGAGGATCGGTGTCTCGGTCAGGGGGCGGCGGGCAGCAGGTTGAAGTTGTCGAACCGTACGTCCGGCGGGGGCGAGACGAGTTGGGTATTGGCGCGCGCGCCAAATCGAAGCGCGACCGCGCTGAGGTCGAACGGGACCATCTGCAGTCTTCCCTTTTCGTCGAAGGCGACGCCGTCGGGCGACGTCTCCCAAAACAGGGCGCCCGCGGCGACGCGGAGCCGAAAAAAGCGGTCTGCCACCGCGTCGAAGGCTCGGCCCGGGCACACGTCGTTGACGCCGCTGCCGGCTTCCCACGTGCACCGAAGCATCGCTTCGTCCCCCGCTTCGGGCCACACGACGCCGAGAATGATCTCGTCGTCGGGCCCCGTTCCGTCGACCCGCAGCACGCTCGTGCTCCCGGGACCCTCCGCCACCCGTGTCATCTCGACACTCACCGACGCGTCGGTGAGATCGTACGCGCGCGACGACCCGTAAAAGCCATCGGTACTGGTGTCGTCGTAATTGAAGCCGAGGAACACTTCGCCGTCGTTTTGCCCGATGAACGCCCCGGAATCGGCCGTCGTCCGCCCCCAGGCCGCGTCGCGTACGGGCGCCTCGAACGCGTCCGTCAACGTGTCCGCTTTGCACCACCGGTCTCCGTCGGGAGCCCCCGAGGCCACCTCGGCCACGACGGGTCCGATGGTGATCGTCTGCGGCATCGTGCCCATCGGGAAGTCGGTTGCCCACCCGACGAGCACCTCCATGCGGGCGTTGGCAAAATCGTGAGCGAAGCGCTCCTCGATCGACACCAGCGACGTCCACGTGGCGCCATCCCCCGAGACGTCGAAGTGCACGAGGCCCGCCTCGTGGCGCAGGCGCCAGAATCGGTGCATCGCGGTGTCGTAAGCGACGGATTCGATGATCTCCTCCTGCCCGTTGCTCACCACGCGGGCCTCGAGCGCTCCGGCCCGGTACCGGAAGTTCGCGCGCGCCCCGTCGATGGCCTCGTACGCCACGAAGTTGACCAGGGCCTCGGGGGCGAGACCAGAGACGTCCCCGATGTCGACCGAGACGCTCCCCTCGCGCATGTCGTGGTGGTGCCGCGAGCGAAGGCGGCCGTAGTCGAATCGGTCGCCGGCCCCCGCCGTCAGCCGAACCCCCGAGGCAACCAACATCGCTTCGCTGAGGCCGCCGCGCGTGTCTTCGGTCCACTTCGCCTGGTCGAGCTCCGAGGCCTCGAAGGCATCGGCGAGCATGCTGATCCGGCCACAGTCGGTCGGCCCTCCGGCCCCGACCCCGGTGCTCGCGGCCCCGCCCGTCCCCCCCGCCCCACCGGTCGCGGGGCCCGCCCCTCCCATCGCGCTCGTGGCCCCGCCGGCGCCTCCCGACGCCGAAGCTCCGAGCCTTGGGTCCAGTCCGTCCCAGGCGCATGCGCCCAAGACGGCGGCGCATGCGGTCAGGGACAACGCCACGCCGAACCCTGCGCCTCGCCTGCTCCTCATCCTCTTAATTTACGGAGCCGGCGCGCCCCCCGCAAACGGTGCCCTCGCGCGCGAGGGCGGGGCCTCAGGGGTTGGCCGACATCAACAAGCCGGCGTGCAGGCCTACGGCGACGGTGATGAGGGTCGCGGTGATGAGGTGCTGGCGTCGTTTGTCGCCGCGACGGCGGAGCTTGGGGCGTCGCAGCTGAAGGCCGAGGCCGGTGTGCGACAGAAGCACGAGGAAGGCGAGGGCGCCCATGGCGAGGGCGACCTCTCCCGAGGCGATCGCCTGCGGTGAGCCCAGCGACAAAACCGCCAGCAGGGTGTGCAGAAACGAAGCGCCGGCCACGACGAGCCCGACCACGACGTGCAGCCGGATCGGCAACTCGGTCGGGGTCGCCCGCCGCCCGCGACGAAGACGGACGAGGAGCGGGACGAGGGCCGCCAACGGAACCAACGCCGCCGCCACCCAGCCGCTGTAGGTCGCCGCCATCGACGCCGAGTCTACACCTCCCGCGCGGGGGTGCCCGGCCTCAGGAGGCTTTGACGCACTTCCGCGCGTCTTCGTCCCAATCGCAGACCTTGCCCGCTTTGCAGTCGACCGTTTTCTTGCAGTCTTCCTCGCTGCCGGGGGCGCACTTCTTGGTCTTCGGATCGAGACTGCAGAGCCCGAGTTGCCCGCACATCGCGCTCGCTTTGCAATCGGCCGCGGTCGCGATGCACCCCTCGGTGACGGGGTCGTACGTGCAGATGGCGGCCGCCTTGCAGTCGGTTTGGGCCTGACAGCCCTCGGTGTTGCCCGGCACGCACGACTCCTGCTTCGGATCGTGTTTGCAGCGCTTGAGCTTCGTGCAGAACTCGGACTGCGCGCAGTCTTCGCTTCCGCCGATCACACATTTCTTCGCGCCCTCGTCGAAGGTGCAGCGGGCGTCGGACGAACACCCCTTCGACCCCTTGCAGTCCTCTTTGCCGCCGACGACGCAGCGTCCGGCGTCCCACGTGCACTCACCGTACTGCTCACAGGCTTTGGCGAAGCTCGGGTTGGTCTTGCAGCGCTCGTTGGCCGCCGTGGGGGTGAGGCATCGATCGGCGACGCAGAGCAGCGCATCGCCGCAGTCGATCTGCTGGGCGCAGGGGTCGAGCTCCTTCGGCTCGCACGCCACCAATCCCCAAGAGAGCACCAACGAGGCGAGCACGAAGTGTTTCATCGGCGCACTCTACACCGAGGCCACCGTCTCGCGGCCAGCCCCAATGCGAGAAGCGCGCCGAGAGGCGCCGTACCGCCCTCCCTCGAAGGCGCTCCCGCAGGCGCCGAACAGCGGACCACGCCCCGCAGCGCCAAAGCTTCGTCCTGGTCCCCCCGCGAGGAGACGTCGTCGTCTGGCCCCACTTGCTCCCCCGCGTACTCGGGCGCCTGGTCTGGCGCGAGCAGCCACCACTCGTACTGGGGCGCCAAAGTGTAAATGCCGCCCGCCCCGCACCCCTCGCCGGCCGCGCGGGAGGTGATGCCAACGAGATGCCGGTGGCCCTCGACCTCGAAGAAGGCGGGGCCGCCAGAATCGCCGTGGCAGGTGTCGGGATGCCCCTCCCCGCCCGCGAGCAGCTCGCCCCCCCGACGCCGCCAGAACGGGGTGACCGCCATCGACAGCGCCCCCCGCGGTCCGCCTTCTTCGCGGGCTCCGAAGCCCGCCACGATGAGCCCGGCCCCCGGCTGCAATACGGTGTCGACGTGGCGCTCGGGCAGAATGAGCGCGTTGTCGACGTCGTAGATGTGGCCGTCGAGCTGGAGCATGGCCAGGTCATGGCGCTCGTCGAGCCCGTCGGGGTCGGTGCCGACGAAGTCGCGTCGGTAGTGCGGATAGATGAGGATCTCGCGGACACCGTGCACCGTGCCGCGCGGCACCTCGTCGCCGACGTCGTCGTCGCCGGTCACGACGGTGATCCACTCGGGACGCGCATCGTCGACACAATGCGCGGCGGTGACGACGCGATCGCTCAGGATCAAGACGCCGGTGCAGATGGGACCGATCGCGTCGTCGACGATGGCGACGGTGGGCCCCGCATCGGACGTCCGCGCGGGCTTCCCCCCGACGATGGCCATCGCCGCGGCGTCGACGCCGTCATCCGGGTCGTCGACCTCGGCCATGCAGCCCGCGGTCGCCAGCGCCGCGAGGACGAGCCCCAGCGCCGCGAGCACTGGGGGAAACGGCGCCGCAAGCACAGGGGGAAACGGCGCCGCGAGCACCGGGGGAAACAGCGCCGGGGCGCGGCGGCGAACCTCCGCGAAGAACTCGCCGCGCCGACGCATCGAAACGGCCTCAGTGGTAGGTGTGACAGCGGTAGACGCGGCAGAGACAGCGCCAATCGTTGCCACACGCCGCGGCATTGACGCTGCGGTAGCCGTCGTCGGCCTCCGCCGCCTCACAGCTGTCGTAGCAGGCGTCTACGTCGAGGTCCGAGTCCTCGTGCAGGCAAAGCGCGTCGCAGGTGGCGCTGGAGGTCTCGGCGTCTTCCGCGTCGACGAAGGCATCGTCGATCACGTCTTCTTCGGTATCGACCGCGCAGCCGTTCAGGAGGGCGGCGGCGAGACCGCAAGCGGACAGGATTCGGGTTACGGAACGGGTCAGGTGGGTGAACTTCATTGTGGTGGCTCCTCGGTGAAGGGCCCCTCGTGTCTCTCACTTCGAGGAGGGCCACCGCGCGCCGACGTCGCGACGCGGCGCGAAGAAAAATCGAATTAGGTGCGACCCTGTAGGCCTAAGGCACACTCGCATCAGGTGAGCGCGGATTCGCCATCAAGGCCGCTGGTCGGCTCGTTTCGGGAGAGGGCCCCGGTTGCGGGGGAAGGACCGGTCGACCGCAGGGGCGGCGCCCCACAGGGCTTCGAGGACTTCTCCTGCTTCCCCGTCGACGACGACGTCGGCGTGCGCGTCGCCGCGCGTCGGACCGAGGTTGACGATCGCCACCGGGACGCCCTCCTTGGCGGCACGACGCACGAAACGATAGCCAGAGAAAACGGCCAGGGACGAGCCCACCACCAACAACACCTCCGATGCCTCGAAGAGACGCCAAGCGGCGGCCACCGTGGGCGCCGGGACGTTTTCGCCGAAGAACACCACGTTGGGTTTGAGGACCCCGCCGCAGGCGCGGCAGGGCGGCACCACGAAGCCGTCGACCCGCTCGAGATCGGCGTCCCCGTCGGGGGCGAGCTCGGCCCGTCGACCCACGAACGTGGGGTTGAGCTGCTCCAACCGCCGCTGGAGCACGTCCCGGGCCTCGACCGTTTCGCAGGCCAGGCACCGCACCTCGGACAGACGCCCGTGGAGCTCGACGACCTGCCGGCTTCCCGCGCGGTGGTGCAGCCGATCGACGTTTTGGGTGATGACGCCCGTCACTTCCCCGCGGGCCTCGGCGGCGGCCAGTGCGAGGTGCGTCGCGTTCGGTGCGAAGCGGGAAAACCGCGGCCACCCCGTCATGCTCCGGGCCCAGTAGCGGCGTCGCGCCGCCGCATCCCGGACGAAGGCACGGTGTTGGACCGGGTTACGGGCCCGGCGGCGCGTCTCGGGGCCCCGGTAGTCGGGGATGCCGGAGCGCGTGCTGCATCCCGCGCCGGTCAAGACCACCGTTCGCCGCCCCTGCAACAGCGACCGCAATGCCATGATGTCCGGGGCCACGATCTCCGGTAGCGTGACGGCGAACAGGGTGAACTTCAAGGGCCTGTCGCGGCACCTCGGGTGGTGAAGCCGACCCCCGCCGGGCCGCTCGGGGCGCCATGAAGCTGACGACCTGAGGGGGATGTCCTAGGCTACGCGGATGGCTTCTGTGAAGTGGTGGGGTGCGTTGGTTCCGTTCGCGATGAGCGCGGGGGCGTGCTCGATCCTGAACGCGCCCGACGACGCGGTGGACCCCGGGGCGGGGGGCGCCGGGGGGACGACGGTCACGACGACGAACGTCGGAGGTTCGACCGGGGGGGCGCCGGCGGACTGCACCTCCCCCGACCAGTGCGACGACGGCGACCCGTGCACCGTCAACGCGTGCGACGACGGGATGTGCGTCGTCGCCTCGACCACCGACCCCGACGACGACGACGCCTGCACCGCCGACAGTTGCGACCCCGCCACGGGCATGGCCGTCAACACGCCGATCCCGGTCATCGACGATGGCAATGCCTGCACGGTCGACTTCTGCGACCCCGAGCGCGGCATGCGCAACGAGGACCTCCGCCCGCTCTTCGAGGACGACTTCTCCAGCAACGACCGCGGATGGTCGCTCGAGGGCCCCTGGGAGATCGGACCCGCGGTCCAATCCGGCGTCCCGTCAGGCACGTTTCGATACGTGGCGGAACCCGGTGAAGACCACACCGACACCAGCGACAACGGCATCGCCGGGGTGGTCATCGGGGGCTACACCGATACCACCGCGGTCATCCCCATTCAGTACCTGGAAAGCCCCGAATTCGATGCCACCCTTCCCGCCGACGATCCCGACGCAAAGCTCTACTTGAGCTACTGGCGATGGCTGTTGGCCGACTGGGACCCGTTCATGGCCCACACGGTGGAGGTGTTCGACGGCGCCAACTGGCAGGTCGTGTTCGAGCTGACGAACGGTCCCGTCATCGCCGACACGAGCTGGCGACGCGTAACCCACGACATCACGCTGTTCGCCAACGACAAAATGAAGATCCGGTTTGGCCACGCGGTGCTCCAGGCGGGCGTGTTTCCCGACGCCGGTTCATGGAACCTCGATGATGTCGTCGTCGGGTGGTCGCCCGTCGAAATCGACGACGGCGACCTGTGCACCGAGACGGTGTGCGATCCGGCGACCGGCACGGTGACCCACGACGTGCTCATGGTCGACGACGGTGACCCGTGCACCCTCGAACTGGCCTGCGATGCGATCCGCGGGGTGAATCATTACGACGCGCGAATCATGCGGTACGTCGACTTCTCAATCCCTGCGCCTATCGTCCAGCCTACCGTCCTTCCCGGGCAGTGGGAGGTTGGGCCCGCCATGATGGGTATGAGCGACGATCCCGCCGAAGATAGCTCTCCCAGTAGTGACAATCGGGTGCTCGGCGTCAATCTCGGGGGCGACTACAGCGTCGGCGGCTCGACCCTTTTCGAAGTATTCATCCCCCTCACGTTCATCCCCAGCACCCCGATGGGCACCACCACGCTGACCTTTCAGCGCTGGCTCAACGCGGGACCGGACTCGGAGAGCCCGCATTCAGCCGACATTGTTGACAGCACAAACATGTCGGTCCTCAACATCCTGCAGACGGGCGGCTTGGGCATCGCCGACAATAAGTGGACGGAAGAGGTCGTCGACCTCACGAACCTCGGTCCCGGTTCCTTGCGTCTTCGCCTGCGGTATCAGGTGACCAATGGCGCCGCCATCCCCCAGGGGGGGTGGAACATCGACGACGTCATCGTGACCAACGACGCGTGCGCGCTTTGAGCGCCACGGCGCCCCGTTCGACGCCATGACCTCACCCGACGACGCGCCCGCGCCGCCCGCCGACAACTCGGTCAAGCACCTCATCGCCGACAAGTTCGTCGACTTTCTTTTGATCTTCGTCGGCCTGTATGCGGCGATGCAGGTCGAGCGTTGCCAGGCGGTGCAGCGGGAAAAAAAAGAGTACGTCACGATCCTGCGTGACTTTCAGCGGGAGCTCGACGCCAACCTCGCGCAAGAATCCGCGATCGAGAAAGACCTCGGGCCGATCGAAGAGACCGACCCGGGGAAGAACCTCGGGCCGATGCAAGAGACGTTCGCCCGGTTTTTCACCGAACTGAAAAAGGATGAGACGGTGGTGCATTGCCTCCACGACGAGTTCGTCGCGGGCGGCATCCCCACCGACGAGCGGGAGCATTGCCACGAGCTCTACCGCGCCTTCGAGGCCGCCCACCGGGACGCGCGGCACGAATCGTTTGCGTTTCGCCCCGCCGTGCTCACTCCGTTTTATCGCAACGAGGTCTGGCAGCTCTACCTCGCCGACGGGGTGAAGGTGTTCCGCAACAAAGATCTCGCGGTGCGGATCGCGGAGGTCTACGCCAACGCCAAGCTCATCGAAGAGCAGATCAAAGACATCGAAGCGACCTACAACGAAGCGTTCATGGGCCAAGTCGGCAAAACCGCCGCGACCGACATGGAGCTCGCCGAAATCGTACACGACGAAGAACGACAGCAACGCCTCACCGGGGGCGACCTCACCCTGTTGTTGCACGTCGACGAGGCGACGAAGGAAGAGCACTACGCGGTGCTCGAGACGGAGCGCATCCTCGAGCTGAAGGTCGAGCGCATGAAGAACACGGTGCTGACGATGCGCGAGGAGATCGTGACCGTGAAGGCGGAGATCGACGAGGAGCTCGAGCGCACCCGCGGACTCATCGCCCGCGCCACCGGCAAGGACGCGCACGGCGAGAAAAAGTAGCCGGGCCGCCCCCCCCCTTGGAGGCTTCATTCGGGGCCGGCGCTGCGTTCCGGGTTGAGCACCTCATCGATTCGACGAAAGACCTCGGGATGATGCCCGAGGGCGACATGGGAGATCCCTCCCAACACCGTACCCTCGACCTCCCAGAGCGGGACGCGGCGGGCGTCGGGCCCTCCGACGGCGGTCGCGCTGGGGGGCCGTACGAGGCTGTCGCCGACGAGCTGGGCCATCACGCGGTCGGGGTCTCGGGCCCAGGTCGAGGCGATGAAGTGAGGGGTGATGGTATCGGGCCACGGGTGCGGCCGTTTGCGGTTGCTGAGGACCGCGTCGACCGACGCCCCGCCCCAGTCGGCCTCGGTCACGGTGCCGAAGCGGAGATCTTTGATCCCGAGGCTTCGCGCGTTCAGCACGGTCGCGATGACCTGGGTGGCGGGAACGTCGATAGCGCCGAGGACGGCCGTGAGCACGTTGCCCAGCTTTTCCAGCGGCGCCCCGTGGTGCGGCGTGCCGAGACAGATCACGTCGGTGGTCGGGCGAAGCCACCGGCGACCCTTTCCCGCCGCCGAGATCACCGCGCTCCGTGCCACCAAGCCGCCCATGCTGTGCCCGATGAGCACGATCCGCGCCGCGCAATGGAGCGGGTCGAGCAAGGACGCCAAGGCCTCCCCGTTGCCGGCCACGGGCCGCCCCGAGTTGTAACGCAGGAACACAGAGGTCCAACCCGAGGGGCGCAACGCCTCGGCGAACGACGGCGGCCCGCCCGGGGCGCCCCGCCAAAACGCATCGCTGCAGGCGAGCCCGTGCACGAACACGCAGATCTTCTTCCCGTCGCCGAGGGTGGCGAGCGCAGCCGGGTCGACCTCGCGACCCTCGTGACGAACCGACATGCGGAGGTCGAGGTCGTTGCCGCGGCGCGCGAGATGGTCCCCGACGACGCCGTTGAGGGCCGCGATCACCGCCTCTTCCGTCTCGCCCGGCACCCGGTCGGCTTCGCGCGAGAGTGCGATCTCCAGCGACGTCTGCACGAGACGATTGGTGGCCAAAACACAGTCGTACACGAAGTCCGCCGAGGCCTTCTCGACCCGGGTCACGGTGCGAACCGGCGCGGCCAGCGGCCCCGTCCATGCCGCCACCCGGTCGATCCGGTCACGTACCGAGTCGTGGGTCGCGCGCACGAGCGACGTGGTCGCGTCGACCCCATCTGCCACCAGGTTCTTGAACCCTCGCGCCCGCTTCATCGGTGAAACGAGCATAGCCCCCGCGGCCCGGGGTCCCCATGCCCGAGTGGCCATGCGGTTGTTTGGCCGATAGGTCAGCCTCATGCCGGAGGTCGTCGTGGTCGGGGCCGGATTTGCAGGGCTCGCCGCCGCCTGTCACCTCGCGCACGAAGGCGCGGGGGTCACCGTGGTCGAGCGTCACGACCAGCCGGGGGGACGAGCGCGCACCTGGGAACAGGATGGTTTTCGCTTCGACATGGGCCCCAGCTGGTACTGGATGCCCGATGTCTTCGAGCGCTTCTTCGCCACGTTCGGCCGTCGTCAGCGCGACCTCTACCCCCTGAAGCGTCTCGACCCGAGCTACCGGGTCGTATGGCCCGGCGGGCGCGCCTGGGACGTGCCGGCGGGGCTGCCGGCTCTGCGGACGTTCTTCGATGAGGTGGACGCCGGAGCCGGCGCCGCCCTCGACCGCTTCATCGCACAGACCAAGTACATCTACGAGGCGGCGTACGAGGATTACCTGTTTCGGCCGAGCCTCTCGTTCTTCGAGTTCGTCGACCCGCGCCTCGTCCGGGAGCTCTTCCGCCTCAAGATGTTGCGATCGATGCATGCCTACGCGCGCAGTTTCTTCTCCCACGAGAAGCTCGCCCGTCTGGTCGAGTGGCCGGTCCTGTTTCTCGGCGCGTCCGCGCGCGAAACATCGGCGATGTACGGGCTGATGAGCTACGCCGACATGGTCCTCGGTACGTGGTACCCAGAGGGTGGCATGCACCGGGTGATCGAGGCGATCGTCGGCGTGGCGCGGGACCTCGGGGTCACCTTTCGCCTCGGCGAATCCGTGACCCAGATCGACATCGCCGCCGGACGCGCCACCGGGCTCACCACCGCCACGGGCGAGCGCTTGAACGCCGATGCAGTCCTCGCCGCGGCCGACTACCACCACGTCGAGCAGCGCTTGATTCGCGAACCGCGCCATCGGCAATACGACGAGAAGTACTGGTCGTCGCGAACCATGAGTCCGTCGAGTCTCTTGTTCTATCTCGGCATCGAGGGCGACCTGGGCGACGACCCCGTGCACCACACGCTCTTCTTCGACGAAGATCTCGACCAACACATGGACGAGGTGTACGGCGCCCCCCGATGGCCCCGAGCGCCCCTGTTCTACGCCTGCGCGCCGTCGGTGACCGACGATTCGGTCGCGCCGGCGGGGTGCAGCAACCTGTTTCTCCTCGTCCCCCTCGCCCCGGGTCTCCCCGACGACGACGATGCGCGCGAACGCATTTACGACCAGGTCATGGGCCGTCTCGAGCGTCACCTCGGTCGTCCGCTGCGCGCCCGGGTTCGCGTCCGACGGAGCTACGCGATGCGCGACTTCGAACGCGACTACCACGCGTTTCGGGGCAATGCCTACGGCATGGCCAACACCTTACGCCAGACCGGCCCGCTCAAGCCGCGTTTGCGCTCGAGCAAAGTCGACGGACTGTATTTCGCGGGTCAGCTCACGGTGCCCGGCCCCGGCATGCCGCCGAGTCTCGTCTCGGGCGAGCTGAGCGCGCGGGTTCTCCTCGACGACCTCGGCGGCGCCGCCGTCAGGTCGGGTCAGCTCGCCGAAAGGCGGCGCGCAGGGCCCGCGGTTTCGGCGTGACGCGGGTCGACGATGCGGTTGTTTTCGTCGAGCAACACCACCGTGGGCGTCCAGGCGGCGGCTTCCTCCTGGGGGACTTCGGCGAAGGTCGCGATGATCACGCGATCGCCGGGACCCGCGAGGTGCGCGGCCGCCCCATTGAGACAAATGATGCGGCTGTCGGGGTCGGCGCGCAGGGCGTAGGTCGTGAGGCGGGTGCCGCGTGTCACGTTCCAGACGTGCACCATCTCGTGATCGAGAATGCCCGCCGCGTCCATGAGGTCGGCGCTGATCGTGATGCTGCCTTCGTAGTCGAGGTCCGCGTGGGTGACGACGGCACGATGCAGCTTCGACTTGAAGAGGTGAAGTCGAACGGACATGGATGATGGGTTCTCCGTCCCGGCCTCACCAGAGGTCCAGGCGTTATGTGACGAAGCTGGGGCTTTCCCTTCGCGACGTCAAGCGGGGGCGCGGCGACGTTGACGGCGCCCAACGGGGCCGACAGGTCCCTCCCGTGACGACGCCCCCGTTGACGTGGCCCGAGCTCGAAGCGCGGGCGAACCATCGCATCGACCGCGTGGCCGGGCCGACGAACGCGCCCTCCCGCCTGCGTCTGTTCGGGGCCACCGAGGCCGACGTCCGCGTCACGCTCTACCGTGACCACCATGCGTGGTGCCCCTACTGCCAGAAGATCTGGCTCTGGCTCGAAGAGCGGCGGGTGCCCTACCGCGTCCGGAAGGTCACGATGTTCTGCTACGGCGACAAGGAACCGTGGTTTTTGCGTCGGGTGCCGAGCGGCATGCTCCCTGCGCTCGAGCTCGATGGTGACCTCATCACCGAGAGCGACGTGATCTTGGGTCGGCTCGAAGGCGCCTTCGGACCGCTCGGACCGATGGCGCTGAAAAGCGAAGCCGCGTGGCCCCTCCGCCAACTCGAGCGGGCCTTGTTCGGAGCCTGGTGTGCATGGCTCTGTCGCCCTGCGCGCACTCGAGCCCAACGCGATGCCCGCCGCGAAGCGTTTCGGAGCGTCGCCCGCGAGGTCGAGCGGGCCCTGGAATCGACCGACGGCCCTTGGTTTGGCGCCGACCTCAGCGCGGTCGACCTCGTGTTCGTGCCCTACGTCGAGCGTATGAACGCGAGCCTATTTTACTACAAGGGATATTCGCTCCGGGAGGAGCATCCCGCCATCGACCGGTGGCTGTCGGCGCTCGAACGACGGCCGACGTACCTCGGCACCCAAAGCGACATTCACACCCACGTCCACGACCTTCCCCCGCAGATGGGGGGATGTTTCGCGGACGATACGGAGGCGGCCCGACGCAATCGTCACCAGGTCGACGAAGGCCCCTGGGACGCGTCCCTCCCCGACACGCGACGTGAGGCGCCGCCGGAAGCCGCGACCGAAGCGTTGTCGCGTGTCGTCGCCCATCGCGACACCCTGCTCCGCATCAACCCCGCCGCCAGCGGCGACCGCCTCGACCACGCGCTCCGCGCGGCCCTGACGACGCTGGTGATCGGCGACGACACGGCGGCGGCGGTGGCCCCTCCCGCCGGTACCGATGCGGCGTTGCGCTACGTGCGTGACCGCATCAACGTCCCCCGCGACATGTCGCTGCACGCGGCCCGCGCCCTCCGCACCGCGCTGGAGGCGACCGCCGCCCGGGCGGGCGACGCGCCGGGCCCGCCGATCCCGACCCGCCACCGTCGCGACCAAGATCCCGCTCCGTTCCGCGCACGATGAGCCCGGGGAGGGTTCTTCTCCTCCGGCCGCGCATGGGGCCAGCCCGCTCGTGCTACACCGCCGGGGGTGAACGAGGCGCGACCAGGCTGGACCTACCTCGTCGGGACGGGCCCGGGCGATCCGGAGCAGCTGACGGTGCGCGCGGCCGCCATTCTCGCCTCGGCAGAGCGGATTTGGTTCGCCGATGCCGTCAGCGCCGACGTCGTCGGCATGACGCCAACCGAGCGCATCGCCACTTGGCACGGCAATGCCGCGGGCTGGCTCGAGTGGCGGGCCACCCATGACGCGCCGGCCGTCGCCATCGCCGTCCCCGGGGCGCCGTTGCCGGCTTTGAACCCAGTGCTGGAGGGTTTGGTGCGCATGCGCGCGCGCGTCGAGGTGGTCAGCGGCATCGGACCCGTGACCGCGGCGGCATCCTACGCGGGACTCGACGTGCAGGACCCCCGCCGCCTCGGCGTCGGCACCCCCGACTGGACCGACACGGTGACACGCTGGCGCGACCTCGGTCACGACAGCGACGATGAGGTCGTGGTGGTGGCGCACCCGGGAACCGCGCGTCAACAGAGCCGGACGACCACGCTCGCGGCCCTTCAGGAGGCTCAGGCCCCCGCCGGTGCCGTGGCCGCCATCGGGCGCGCGTGCGACCGCCGCGAACACCGACGGTGGTTCGACCGGTGGCCGCTCTTCGGCCGGCGGGTACTGGTCACGCGCCCCGAGCATCAGCTCCCCGCCACCACCGCCGAGATCCGACGCCGCGGAGCAGAGCCCCTCGCCCATCCGACCATCGCCCTGCGACCACCGCCCGAGCCCGATCGGGTGTTGTCGGCCCTCGACCGGATGGGCGACTACGATCTCGTCGTGTTCACGAGCCCCAACGGGGTCGACGGGTGGTGGCGTGCGCTCGAGGAAGCGGGGCGCGACGCCCGCGCCTTTCGCCACGCAGAGGTGGCGGCGATCGGGTCGGTGACCGCCGCGCGACTGGCCGAACACGGGGTGGTTCCCGACATTGTGGCCCCCCGCTTCGTGGCCGAAGAGCTCGCCACCGCCATTCTCGACGCCTGGGGGACACGCCGCGGCGGCAAGGTGCTGCTGCCCCGGGCCCTCGTCGCGCGGGAGGTCCTCCCGGCTACCCTGCGCGCGCACGGGTTCACCGTCGACGTCGTGCCGGTCTACGAAACCGTACCGGCGCCGAACGCCGACGCGTTGCGCCGCACCATAGCCGAGGGTGTCGACGCCGTGCTGTTCACCTCGAGCAGCACCGTCGACCATTTCATCGCCGCTCTCGGTCCGGCGACCGCGTCGCTCCTCGCCACGACGACCGTCGCGAGCATCGGGCCGATCACGACCGCGACGGCCGAACGCCATGGCCTTCGGGTGGCGGTCACGGCCGCGACCAGCACGAGCCTGGGGCTCGTCGACGCCCTCGAGGAGCACTTTTCCCGCACCGCGAAAGCGTGACGAGCCTAGCGGGACATCTGGTGTATTGATTCGAGGTGGACGAAAGGCAGGTTCGAGGCAATCCCTCGATGGTCGCGCGTCAGGCCCTAACGACGAGCGCTGAGGCACGATGGGTCAAGAGTAGCGCGGTCAAAAGTAGAGCATGGCCTGGAGCAGGCCCTCGCCCCTCCGGGTGACGACCCGCGCCTCGCCGTTCACCGCGTCCCGGTCGAAGACGGGGCGATTGCGATATGCCGCGGTGAGCTTGGCGTGATGGCCGAGGAGGTGCCAGTTCACCCCCAGCTCCGGCACCGCTACCGCCTCGTCGAGCGCCTGCATGAACGACGCCTGGACACTGGCGTAGGGCTGCACCCGATGAAGTCCCGTCCAATCGACGGGAAACATGTATCCCGCCTGAAGGTAAACGTGCTCCCCCGTACCGATGACCGGATAGGCGTTGCCCGGCCCCGTGATGGTGGTGCCGCCTTGCGCGACGTTCATGATCCCCACGTTGCGGAGGTGATTCGGACCGAAATCGTAGTGGTAATACACGCCGTAGGCGGTGAGCGCGCCGTCGGCGCCCCCGTCGCCCACGGGCATGTCCACGAAGACGTCGGCGCCGAACAGCATGATGTCGTGCTCGAGGACCTCACCCTGGGTGTCGGCGGACCACGTCCCCCGGGGCAGAACCGAGAACCCCGCCCCGAGATTCATCACCTCTTTGGTCCCGAGGTAGGTGCCCACGGTGAAGGGCACCGCGTTCGCTTCTTGCTCGGCTAGCTCGAGCGCGACGTACCCGGTGACCTCGGGATAATTGGTTTGGGGGTTGTAGTCCGCCACGCCCACCGTGGGCGCTTCGCTCGGTGTTGTGAACGGCTTGTTCAGGGCGAAGCGATAATCGACGGGGCCGAGCTTGCCTTTCGCGTAGACGCCGAGGTGCCGCGCGAATTGGTCGCTCCGTTCGATGGTCGGCCAATTGAGGATCGGCGCGTCGAGCGTGAGAAAATTGAGGGTACTCGCGCTGGTGAGTCGACTCACGCCGTTCCAGTAGTGAACCCCCGCCCCGAGGGTGAAGTAACGAGGCACGACGTCGACCTGGACCGTCGCGTCGTGCACGAAGACCTGCGGTTTCCGATCGTTGTTGAAGGTCTGGTTGTTGATCCCAACGTGCATCAGGATCTGGAAGCGATCGGCAAAAGAGGTCAGGGCCAGGAATCGAGAGCGCCGGAGGCCGATGTCCCAACTGTCGTTTCGGTCGACGGTATTGACCGTGCTCCCCGGGTTGAGGTGTTGAAAACGACCCCAGACCTGATGCCACGTGATGAACTTGATGAAGTTCTTTCCGTCGTTGCCGAGCGTGACTTTAGCGCCCCCGTCGTAAAGCTCGCTCGGGAGCATCTGCTCCGGCCGCGCGAGATCCGAGGCGAGACGAACCTCGAGCCCGGCGGCCGAGGGCGGTGCCGCTGCGGGCGGCGTGGGAGGCGCCGGCGAGGGAGGTTGCAGCGGAGGGGGCGCCACCACGACTGCGTCGCCCTGCGGTTTCCCGGCGGGCGCCACCGCCTCTTCCGGCGGCGGGGTTGCGTCGGGGGCGACGACATCCGGGTCGGGTGCCGCCCCCTCGTTGACCACGTCCTCGTCGGTACCGCCCGGCGGCGGCGTCCCTTCTTGGGGGCGGGCCCAGGACGGGCTCGCGCTCGCCAAGACCAACACCCCCGCCAACCACGAAGCCCCACGCGCCGTCGTGAACCAACCCGTCATGGCTCAGCCCTCCTCCACGAGCGCGGGCGGCGCTCCACGAGGGACGCGAATCTCCTCGACCATGGCCTGAACCTCGGCCGGAGGCGCGGGCGTGAAACGACTCACGGTGTACGCCACCACGAAGTTGAGGAGCATCCCGGCGGTGCCGATGCCCTCGGGGGAGACCCCGAACAACCATTGCTCCTTCGTTCCCCCGAGAAACTTGAAGTAAACGATGTACGAGGCGGTGAAGAAGAGGCCGGCGAGCATCCCCGCGATGACCCCTTCACGATTCGCCCTCCGATTGAAAATCCCCAAGAGGATCGCGGGAAAGAACGTCGACGCGGCGAGGCCGAACGAGAACGCGACCACTTCGGCGACGAACCCCGGCGGATTGATCCCGAAGTACCCGGCGACCACCACGGCGCCCGCCGCCGCAAAACGCGCCGCCCGCAGTTCCGCCTTGTCGGAGATGTCGGGACGAAACGTTCGCTTGAGGAGGTCGTGGCTGATCGCGGTGCTCACCACCAGCAGCAACCCCGCCGCCGTCGAGAGCGCCGCCGCGAGCGCCCCGGCCGCCACGAGTGCGATCAGCCAGGCGGGGAGTTTTGCGATCTCGGGATTGGCGAGGACGATGATGTCCCGGTCGATGTAGAGTTCGTTGGTGTTCGCCGTCGTTTGATTGGCCACCACGCGTTGACCAGAAGCGCCCCGCTCGCCCGTGAAGTCGGGTTTGCCCAAAAATGCCGCCCCCGCCGTGTAGGTCACCTTACCGTCGTCATTCTTGTCGACCCACGCGATGAGGCTCGTATCCTCCCAGTTCTTGAACCAACCGGGGATGCTCTTTTCGCCGTCGGTGGTTTGGTAATGGGCGTCGGCCACTGCATCGATGAGGTTGGTCCGCGCGAAGGCGGCCACGGCCGGGGCGGTGGTGTAAAGAATGGCGATGAACGCGAGGGCCCAGCCCGCACTGCTGCGCGCATCCTTGACCCGGGATACGGTGTAGAACCTCACGATGACGTGGGGCAGACCGGCGGTCCCCACCATCAGCGCCGCCGTGATGAAGAAGCGATCGAGGGTCGACTTGCTCCCGTCGGTGTACGCCGCGAAGCCGAGTTCTTCGTGAAGCTGGTTGAGCTTCTCGAGGAGCGCAATGCTCTTGCCGTCGGCCATGGGGCCGCCGACTTCGCCCGCGAGGTTGGCCCCAAAGCCGATCTGCGGAATCGCATGATCGGTCAGCATGATGCTGATGAAGACAGCGGGCACCATGAACGCAAAGATGAGGATCACGTACTGGCTGACTTGCGTGTACGTGATCCCCTTCATGCCGCCGAGCACCGAGTAGAGAAAAACGAGCACCATCCCGATCACGACCCCGGTGGTGATGTCGACCTCGAGGAAGCGACTGAAGACGACACCGACCCCGCGCATCTGACCCGCCACGTAGGTGAACGAGACGAAAATCGCGCACACGACGGCGACGACGCGCGCCGTTTTCGAGTAGTACCGGTCGCCGACGAAGTCGGGCACGGTGAATCGGCCGAACTTACGGAGGTAAGGGGCCAGGAGCAGCGCCAGCAACACGTAACCCCCGGTCCAGCCGAGGAGGTAAACGCTCCCGTCGTAGCCCGCGAACGAGATGATGCCGGCCATCGATATGAACGAAGCGGCACTCATCCAATCGGCAGCGGTAGCCATACCGTTGGCGATCGGATGAACGCCCCCTCCGGCGACGTAGAACTCCTTGGTCGATGATGCGCGCGACCAAATCGCGATGCCGATGTAGACCGAGAAGGTCAGACCGACGATCAGAAACGTCCAACCCTGGACACTCATGACGCGGCCCCCTCGTCGTCGTCATCGTCCTCATCGACCCCGAACTGCTTGTCGAGGTGGTTCATGCGCACCGCGTAAATGACGATGAGCGCCACGAAGACGTAAATTCCGCCCTGCTGCGCGAACCAGAACCCGAGCGGAAAGCCTGTCCCGGGGAGCTTGAATTGGTTCAGGGGCTCGGCGAACAGGATCCCCGCCCCGAACGACACGGCAAACCACACCGAGAGCAGGATCCCGAGGAGACGCAGGTTGGCGCGCCAGTACCCGCGGCGGATGCTCTGCTCGTCTCGGTGTCTTTCGACGACGCGTTCGTCGTCGAGCGTTCCCGGCGCGACCGAATCTCGATCATGTCCCGAGGGCTCGTCGGGCTCGGGCGAAGACACCGCTTGCGCCGTCAGCATGGCGCCCCCAACCCAAAAACGCACCGATTGCGCGAGGCGTACGGAGACCCGCAGCCGGTGCGCTTTGACCAATGTTCGTCCATCTCGTCACTCCCGTTTTCCGGGCTTACGGCCCGGGATTCCTGGAGATTCGGCAATTGGCGTGCCGTGGCGCGGATTCACGGCCGGCGCGCAAATGACGCGCCGAGTCATCCGAGGCGACGAAGTAGGACGCTGAGAACGCGACCTTTGCGGTTCAGGGACCGAATCGCATCCCCAGCCAGAGCGAGCCTGGGGTCCAGGTGTTTCGGTTGTCGACGAGCGCGTCGAGGCGTCCGCCCGCGCGGTACTCGACGAACATCGTGCCCTCGGGCGCCCGGAGCACATCGACGCCCAGAGAGAGCTCGGCGCCGAGGTAAAAGCCCCCGTAGTAGGGGTCGGGGCCGAACAGCGACGCACGCCGACCGGTGAAGGGCTTCAGCGCGTGGTAGCCCACCTCGGGCGAGATCCCGACCCGCAATCGTCCGTGGTGATAGGTCGCGGTGGCGCCGATCCCGCCCCGGTGGACGCTTAGCCCGTGTTCGGTCGCGCCCCCGTGGTAGGCGAGATGTCCCGCGAACGACCAATGCGTCTTCGGTTGGTACGCGCCGACCACGGCCCGGCCGCCGACGGTGTAGACGGGAGCGTCGAAGATGGTGGATACCGAGCCGCCGACCGATGCTTCGAAGAACAGCTGTCGTCGACGAGGGAACGGTGGGTCCGCCGGAGGGGGGGTCGAGCGCGCATCATCGGTCGTCTCGGCCGCGAGGGCCGGCGGGGCGGCGGTCGCCGGAGAACCCGCAGAGGAAGGCGACACGACCTCCGGCGGTTCGTCTTGGGCAAGGGCCACCGACGCAGGGGTCGCGAGGCACCAAGCGGACGCGACGGCCAGGGTCGTCGACGAGGCGAGGCGGCGGCTCATGGGCGCCCCTCGAAAGAGACGTCGAGGCAGGCACTGGGGGCGTCGCAGAGGCCGAGGTCGATGATGCCCTCGCAGCTCAGGCCATCGAGACAATCGATGACCGCGGGGTCGGTCACGGGGGGCGGGTCTTCACCGCAGCCGTCGGGCTCGAAACAGACCAGCCATTCCTCTCGGTCGCCATCCAAGTCGGGCCCGCAACATTCGTGGTGGCGCTTCGCCTGCTGCTCGCAGTCGAAGATGTCCTCCGAGATCCCGAACGAAAGCGTGGGGAAGGCGAGAAAGGCGGTGACGAGCGCCCCTTGGACAAACCGGCGGGGACGACGAAAACGATCAGGTGGCATGCGCGGGCCCCGCGCAACGCGTGTGCCAGAAGTAAATTCAATCCTTTACGAGACGTTCTCCGCAGGAAAACGACAATCGACGTACCGCCAGTGTGATCACTGGTTCACGCCTCGAGGGGTCATCCGCCGCGGGCGACGCGCTCGGGTCCTGCGTCGTCCTCGTCCCCTTCATCCGCGGCGACGAGGGCCGCTTCTTCGGTGGCCTGCGCCGCATCTTCGGAGAACCGCATCGGCGCGTACGCGCGTTCGGGTCGATCCCGGTAGCTCGCACGCCGCGGCGCGCCGACGGCCTCGGAGATCTCGGTCCACGCCCGGTGCATCGCGATGAGGCGCTGGCGCTTCTCTTTCCGCTGAATGCGCGACGACGCCACGATGACCGGAATCAAGGGGAGGATGAGAAAGCACCCGAGGATGAACCCCAGCGTCCCGAGCGTCGAGGCCGCGGGCGTGTAGCGGTGCTCGAGCTGAATCTCGACGTGGGTTCCCCGATCGGTCCGGAGCGTGCGCACCGTGACCTCCATCTCGCTCCAATCGCCGTCGGCGCGGACCCCGGAGTACATGCCGGACGCGATCTCGTCGAGACGCATGTCGAACGCATGCTCGAGCGCCCGCTTGATGATCGGGGCCCCCTCGGCGTAGGCGACGGGGAAGAACTTGCTCTCCGTGAAGACGCGGGCCGCCGGGGCGGTTTGGGTCTGCGTGGTGGCCATGTCGGGCTTTCACCACGCGGCGATGGCTGCGCCAAGCGAGTTGGCGGCTGAGGGTCCGGCCCCCGCGGTCGGAATCCCTTGACGAAGGGGAGCCTAGACTTCACGTTCTGCCCTTCCGGAATGCCGGAGTTGAAAATTGGGGTTTCCCCTCCTGGGGCCGATCGGCTTCGACGTGGGGCGGAACGTTTGTCTGCGTGTCGGCGGTGCCAGTCCGCCTTACAAACCTGGACGTATTAGTTGCGAACGATAACGCAGTTGCTCTCGCTGCTTGATCAGTGAGCATCCGACGGGAAGGTCGTCCTAGTACCCCGAGGGTGTCGACCACAGGACTAGGTGTCGCCAGGAGCCTCGAGTAGCGCCACCGAAAGCACACGAGGATAGGTCGTAGACCGAACTCTACGAGCCCCGTCGCAAGGGTCAGCGCGACTACGCACGTGAACGAAGGCAAGCTGGAAGTCTCGCGGACGCGGGTTCGATTCCCGCCGGCTCCACCATCGCAATACTCCGCCATCGCAATACTCCGCCATCGCAATAAAGGCGAACCCCCGCCCGCACCCTCGCCGGCGAGGAGGTTGGGGGCTTCCGCCTTGCACGACGGCTGGTAGTAGGCCGTGCCGATGTCTGGCTTCATCGGCGTCAGCAAGGCGGGGCCCGCCCGCCGCCGAAAGGTGAGGGCGGACCGCTCCGTCCGCTGCTCGAGGAGGTCGGTCAGCTCCGTCACGCGGCTCTCAAGGCCCCACCGCCCTGCTACTGGGCGTGGTCCGAGCTCATGTGCCGCGCGTTTGGCATCGACGTCCTCGAGTGCCCGAAGTGCAGCGGCCGCATGCGCGTGCTCAGCACCATCGCCGCCTCCAAGATCATCAGCGCTATCCTCGACCACCTCGCGGGTCGACGTCATCGGACGCGCAGCCCCCTCCCTACTTGCTCCACTGACCGCGCTCACCCGAGGCGCCGAGGGGCTCGTGTGTCTCGGTGCCGCTCGTCGAGCCCCGGAAAGGTCCTTCGGGCTGGCGCCAGCCGCGTTCAGCCGGTTTGTCCGAACTGCGCTTCGGCTATCTACAGCCTACCACCCTCGAGATCGCGCAACCATGCTGCGCTTCGGCTACCTACATCCTCCCCTCCTCAAGATCGCGTAACAGGGCGTTCTGACAACTTCGCGATCGCGCGAGAAAGGGCGTTTGTCCGGACTATCCTCAGCGATAGGCTGAGAAGGTATGTCCCTGGCCAAGCACATCGATGACAACGGTCGACCTGTGATCGCGGGTACCGACATCAAGGTCAGCCACATCGCGGCACAGTACGAGCGCGATGGGATGTCCGCGGATGAGATCATCGAGGCTCACCCGCATCTCGAGCTGGCGGCCGTCCATGCGGCACTCGCGCACTACTACGATCACCAAGACGCCATCCGCCGCGAGTGGGCAGAGGACCGCGACCTTGCGAAGGCGCTACGTGCACGCTACGGCCGGAGCAAGGCCAGCGCGTAGGGTGTCTCATGGCGCTGCGTCTCCATGCCGAAGAGTGCGTCGATGCGCGGATCGTCGCGGGCGTGCGGCGCCGGAACGTCGACATCAGCTCCACTCTCGACATGGATATGCTCGGCGCGAGCGATGAGCGACACCTGCAACACGCGCGAGATACCGGGCGCGTGATCGTAACCAACGACGTCGACTTTCTGCGGATGGCTGCCGAGCTCGCCGATGAAGGTGGCAGCCACCCGGGCGTCTTGTTCCTCACGGCGGGAGTTTCACTGGGAGAGGCGCTCCGCGCCATCGTCTTGCTCGCCGAGATCCTCGATCCAGAAGACATGGCGGGATGGATCGAGTGGGTCCCGTAGGCCCCACCGCGTGACGCGCTACGAGCCGAGCGCCCGTCGCACGGTCTTCTCGTCCACGCCGAGGGCACCACCTTCGACGATCACGCAGACGAGGCGCCCGCGATCGCCGCCCGGGCCAAAGGCCTCCATCCTCGGCGTCCGCGCGCTCGACCCCGAAGCAGGCCGCCTCGTCGCCCGCCTCCGCGACGATCATGGCAGACCGACCATAGGCTCAAAGTCTCCTGAGCCCGGCGCTGGCCAACGCCCAGCGGCTCGCCGCCCACTTCGGGCTCGAGCCGCCGGTATGAAGGGGGCCGTCAGTAGAGCCGTAACTCGAGGCCGGGCCGCCGGGTGCGAAGGTGCTCGACCGCCTCCTTGGACGCGCCGTACATCGTCAGGAGCTTCAGGTTCGGCAGCTCGGCCAGCGCCTCCACGCCGTGATGGCTGGGACCGCACTGAATCTCGAGCGACCTGAGGGCGGTGACACTGGCGAGGGGCTCGAACGAACGGCAAGGGAAGTGGCCCAGCGCAAGGGACTCCAGCGCCGTGAGCCGGGACAACGGCGCAAGATCGACGGGCCCCGCATCGCTCGTGGTCCACGGCCGGTAGGTGAAATGGGTCAGGCCTTCCATGCGGCGAAGCGAGTCGAGCTCGATGGGGGGATGCCGCGTGATGGTCAAGCGACGAAGCGACGGCGCAGAGGCCATGGCTGCGAAGTTGCGGATGGCGGTGTTCTCGAAGTGAACCTCCTCGAGGGCCGGCAGGTTGGCGAGGGGGGCGAGCGCACGGGCAGGTGTGACGCGGCTATGGTCCAAGCCGGTGCCGAGCAGGCCGGTATCCCCCGGCTGGAAGTCGAGCCTCTTCAGTCCCGGGTGCCCAGCGAGCGCTTCGAGGTCGGGCACCGTCACGTTGTGCAGGGCAAGGCGCTCGAGCCCGGGTACCAATGGAAGAAAGTCGAGGTTGGCCAAGGTGGTCTTCTGCGCTTCGAAGGCGACGAGGTTCGACAGCGACGACCAGACGCTCTCGTTGCCGCCCATCGAGGACGCTTCGAGGCGAAGCTCGACCGAGTCTTCGAGACAGGCAAACCCCTTCGGCCACGGTCCGTTCAGACCCGTGAAGTGCGCCGTCTTCGTACCGCGGAGCACCTCGAAGGCCTCGGGGTCGTTGTTACCATGGGGAAGCGCCGCGGCGATGGCGCTGCCCGTCGCCCTCACGTCTCCCCGGCGACTGACCCGCAGCACCATGTCGCTCGCGAGCGCGGCGGCGTCGACGCCCAAGGCGGCCATGGCCTCGATGCCCTCCGAAAAAGGCTTGTGCTCGACCGCTCGATGGTAGGCGCGGCGACTCTCGTTGACGTGCTTGGCGAGCTCGGGCGGTGCCTTTGACAGCAGGACCGAGCGAGCCTTGGCGCGCTCGGACTTGTCGCCGAGCATCCAGAGCGCCACCAGGGAGGGCAGTACGCCCTGGGGAATCGTCCCCGCCTTCAACAGGGCGAGGGCCTGCTCCAGTTGGCTCGCCTCTTGGCTACGGAGCAGCGAGCTGAGGTTGTCGGCTGCGGGTCCGTTGTCGGGTACGAGCGCGCTCACGCCCGCCTCGATGTGCTCCTTGAGGTGACGTTCGAGAACCACTGGCAGCGAGGCGTCGAGCCCCTTCTGGAGCTTGTCCTTGGGAAGCGTCATCACCACCATGTGGGTGGCCTGCACCGGCTTGGTCACCACCTGGTGGCCGAGCTCCCGAATCGACGCTTTGAGGTCGGCGAGCTCGTAGTACTTCGGCTTGCCGCACAGCCAGAGCTTGCAGCCGTCATCGAGCGGCGCCTCAGGGGCGGTCCAGTCGGCCTCGATCTGCTCGAGGCTCCGGTTGCGAAGAAGGGGGCGCGAGACGTTCAGCAGGGCGAGCTTGTCCTCGCGCGGCATGTCGGCGTGGTAGGCCTCGAGGTATCCCTCCTTCAGCTTCTTTCGGACCTTCTTGTCGAGGTCGGCAGCCGCGGCTTCGGCGCTCGCGTACTTCTTCGATACCGACGAGCCCTCCGAGTCGATGCGGCCGTAGCGCTGCGACAGCGCCTCGCCATCGAGCGTCGCTTGCCAGAAGCGGCGCTTCGTTCCCTTGATGAGTTCGAATCGAATTGTACGCTGCATGGCCGTCGTGCGCGGTGGCAGCGCCCGACCCGTGAGGGAAAAAGCATGGCCTGCCGCTGCCCCGAGGATGCTCAGCTCGCTCGCGCGTCGCAGAGTATTTGCACCGCCACCAACCGGCTGCGACAGAGCCACGGGGAGCGCGTCCTGGAGGGGACGGCGCCCTGGGCGCTCCGCCCGCGGCGGAGGAAGGAGTCCATGCCGGTTGCCGTAGGCTGCCACGAACGACCTCGACGATGATCAAGCTGAAGCTGACGAAGACCTGCGACGACGCGCGCGTCGCCGACGTGAAGCCCACCCACCTCCACCTCGACCAGGTGGAGCGGACCGAGATCCCCAAGTTGTCCTTGGAACTCGCGGTCGTCTCCGTTGCCGCGTGCCACCGCAACCTGCAGAGGCTCAAGCTCGACGAGCTGCATCTGTCTGGCCTTCGCGACCCACACGCCTTGACCAGACTGAACGGCACCAGGAAGCTCTTCTTGCGTCATTGGGTCGTCGACCAGAAAGAGGACGACGCCATCGTCTCCGCGCTGGGTGAGATGCCGTGGCTCGAGGAGCTCGAGCTGCCGATGCACCGATCCGAGTGGCTCGAGGCCGTGCAGCGCAAGGTGCCAAACTGCCACGTGGTCAACCCGTAGCGCCGTGGACGACCACCTTCTTCTCCGCGGCGCCAAGCTCGACGCCAAGCGTACCGAGGCGGTGCTCAATCACTTCTTCGAGACCAACCTACGCCTCGAGGAACGAGGGCTTCGTGGGACCCCGGTGTGCATCTGGGGGACGCACGGCATCGGCAAGACGAGCCTCGTGGCCGACCTGGCCAAGCGAAAGGGCTGGCACTTCGCCTACTGCGCGCCGGGCCAATTCGAAGAGATGGGAGATCTCCACGGTCTTCCCGTTCGCATGGAGGCCGACGGCGAGCGACGAGCCCACACCGCGTTCTTGCCGCCGGAATGGGTGCCGCAGATGCCGGGCCCCGGCATCTTGCTCTTGGACGACCTCAACCGCGCGGACGAGCGCATCCTCCGCGGGTTGATGCAGCTGCTGCAGAACCACGCCCTGTTCAGCTGGGCCCTGCCCCACCAGTGGCAGATCGTGGCCACCGCCAATCCCGAGGGGGGCGACTACAGCGTGACCCCGATGGACGACGCGATGCTGACGCGCATGATGCACGTCACGATGGTGTTCGATGCCAAGGCCTGGGCCGCCTGGGCCTTGTCCGCAGGCGTCGACCCCCGGGGCATCGACTTCGTACTGACCTACCCTGAACTCGTGGCCGAAGGTCAGGCCACCCCGCGCAGCCTTTGCCAGCTCTTCGACACCCTCCGCGACATCCCGGACCTCGCCGCCGAGCTCGAGCTGGTGCACGTGCTCGCCCGCGCCTGCCTCGACGATGTCAGCGCGGCCACGTTCATCGCCTTCGTCCGAGAGAACCTGAACGACCTCATCGCGCCCGAAGAGATTCTGGACGCCGCCCCGTTCGAGACGATCGACCAACGACTCACCGGGTTGGCCCGATCGGCGACGGGGACCACCCAGGTCGCTCGGCTCGCCACCATCGCGACGAGGTTGGTGCTGCACATGGCCACGCAGGGGTACAGGCCGAGCAAGAAACACCAGGACAACGTCGTGCGCTTTCTGCTTCACGACGCCTTGCCCAACGAGCTCAGGTTCAGCGTGCATCACGACTTGGCGAACGCGGCCAACCCCAAGGTGCGGAGCATCGCGCAGCACAAGAAGCTCGCCGCCATCGTGTTGCAGGGCATGTGAGGTGGGCGACCTCGTTGCACGCGCCGAGGAGGAGCTGAGCCGCGCGCTCATTCGTCTTCTCATCGATGAGCCGTTCTTTGGTCACCTGTTGAGCGGCGTCGTGCGGGACGTCGTCATGCCCTTGGCCAGCGGCTCGCGCACGGCGACGATGGGCATTTCGCTGGGGAGCGAGTTGCGGCTCGTGGTGAACGCCGACTTCTTCCTGCACGGGCTCGCATCCCGGGAGCACCGGGTGGGGGCGCTCAAGCATGAGGCGCTGCACCTGTTGTTCATGCACCCATTTCGAAGCGCGGGAAGGCACGATGAACAGGAACGAGAGATCTTCGATCTGGCTTGCGACCTGGTGGTCAACCAGCTGGTCGCCCCCGATCTCCTCCCCGACGGCTTCGTCACGCTCGATGCCTTCGACCCACCCCTGCCTCCCGACCAAACGGCCGAGGCCTACTACGCCACGCTCCTTCGCCGCGCGGAGCCGCAGGAGGTCGCCGCCCCGCGCGAAGGGACCCGCAACGACCACGACGCTTGGGGCGCTTCCCCGGCCGCGCCCTCGCCCGCAATGCAGGACGTCCTCGCGCTCGAGCTCGTCCGTCGCATCGCCGAAGCGCATGCGCGCACGCCCCCGAACCATTGGGCGCGTCAGCCGCCGTTCCTTCGCGATCTGGTGGCGATGCGCCTGAGGCGGCGTCGCCCCCAGGTCGACTGGCGCCGGGCCCTGCGCATCTTCGCCGCGAGCAGCATTCGAACCCGCGTCGTGGGCACGCGTCGACGCCCTTCCAAGCGATACGCCCAAGAAGGAGTCATCACCGGCGACGCGGCCCGGGTCGTTGAGGGCATCAAGGTGAAGCGATACCAAGAGCTGGCCGTGGTGTTGGACACGAGCGGGTCGATTCAGAGGCCGGAGCTCGAGACCTTCTTCAGCGAGATCCACGGCCTTTGGCGCGCGGGCGCCGCGCTGACCATCGTCGAGGCGGACGACCAGGTCCACCGAGCCTGGACCTACCAGGGCCGCACCCCCGACGACGTCGAAGGCGGCGGCGGA
Organism: Myxococcota bacterium; assembly: GCA_039027095.1. GTDB lineage: Bacteria > Myxococcota_A > Polyangia > Polyangiales > Polyangiaceae > JAPYTK01. Next base: position 1,406 of record JBCCLB010000078.1, on the reverse strand, counting down.
AACGATTGCGATCCGGCGTTTCGGTGGCTGCGGGACGACGGACGACGGTGGGATGGCGTCATCTTCTTCACCGATGCGCACGTACCAGAGCCGCAGGTACGCCCGCCGTGCCGGATGCTCTGGGTGGTCGACAACGGTCCTCACGACCTGAGCCATCTGCGTTGGGGGCGTGCCATCCGCATGCGCTAGGCTCGGCGGAGCATGAGCGCTGAGCCCTCGTCTATCTCTATCCTCTCACCCTCGAGAAACTGCAAGCGAGGAGGTCTCTGCCCGCGCCGCGGAAGGGTGATTCGCTGCGGGGTCAAGGCCCCCGGCCGGATCACTTCGGGCGCGGGTACCCGATCCGCGACTCGCGATGGGATGTCCCCGGATGAGATCGTCGAGGCGCACCCGCATCTCGAGCTGGCGGCCGTCCATGCGGCACTCGCGCACTACGACAACCACCAAGACGCCATCCGCCGCGAGTGGTCAGAGGACCGCGACCTGGTGAAGGCGCTACGTGCACGCTACGGCCGGAGCAAGGCCAGCACGTAGGGTGCCTCATGGCGCTGCGTCTCCATGCCGACGAGTGCGTCGGTGCGCGGATCGTCACGGCCGTGCGGCGCCGGACCTTGCTGGCATGCTCGTGACAGTATGATCTGCGCCCGGTCGCGAACCTTCTGGGCATCGGCGTGTCGATTCTGCTCTTCGTAGAAGGTACCGAGCGATGAGCAGGCCTTGGCGTAGCCGCCGTCGCAGGCGCGCTCGAGGGGCTCGATGCCTCGTCTGGTGTCGTGAAGGGGCCAGGCCTTGTTGAGCGTCACGCGCGCCAGATCCGAGCACGCGGGCAGGTGTCCGGCTTCGCAAGAGGGTGTCAGCCAAGACGCGACCGGAGCCAGAAACTGCGTTGCTCGGCGTGGGCTGCCTCCCACCCGTACCTCCAATACGTCTCGTGGTTCGGCGCGTCGGCCGGAGGGGACTTGATCGGTCTTTGAGGGGCACCATCTGTGCGAGCCGACAGGCGTGACCGTAGCCCGCTTTGCAGAGCCCCCAGGCATGGGTGAACGCTCTCTCTGAGGCGTCCCGCTCATTGGATGCGAAGGAGACCATGTAGTAGGTCGCGACCCGCGCGCAGGCGAGGGCATAGCCGCCGTTGCACGCTTTCATGTAGCGCTTGAAGGCTCGATTGGCGTCCTTCGGCATGCCGCCATCATCGTCGAGGGTGAGGCCGCGCTCGAAGCATGCAGCGAGATCGCCACCGTCGCACAGCTCGTCGAGCTGTTCGGCGTGCGTATTTCGCTGAAAGTGAACGGCTGGATCGGGCCATCGTGGACAGCTGGATCGCGCATTGTGATCAGTGGCGCGGGGTCGATGGGTTCACTTCTTGGTCTTGCGGCGTGAGCCTCCTTTGAGGGTGACCTTGTAGG
>JBCCLB010000077.1:0-29798 GCA_039027095.1 Myxococcota bacterium | reverse complement strand
CGCTCGCGCGCCGCCGGCGCGCGCGTGCTGAATACGTTCTGCTACCACGGGGCCTTCACCGTCGCCGCCGTCGCCGGCGGCGCGGTGGCGACGACGAGCGTCGATACGGCGCGGCCCGCGCTGGCGCGGGCCGCGGAGGCGCTGCGGCTCGTGGGCGTCGACGACGCGCCGAGCGCCGCGCACGCCCTCGTGCGCGACGAAGCGCGGCACTTTCTCGCGCGGGCGGCCGCCCGCGGCCGCACCTTCGACCTCATCGTGCTCGACCCGCCCAGTTTCGCCACCCATCGCCAGAAGCGGAAGCGAACCACGTGGCGGGTCGCCCGCGACATGCCCGAGCTGGTCGCGCACGCGCTTCGGGTGCTCGCCCCGGGCGGGACCATCCTCGCGTGCACCAACCACCGCCAGAGCGCCGCGTCGACGGTCCGCGGGTGGCTCCTCGAGGGCGCGGCGCGGGCCGACGTCGCCGTCGCGCTCGAACCCCTGCCGCCCCCGCCCGACTTTCCCGTCGCGCCCGGGGCGCCGCCTCATCTCAAGCGCTTCTTCATCTCGCGACAGCGGTGATACGTCCCCCGGGATGAAGAAGCTGCTCTTCACCCTTTCGCAGTACGCTTACCTCGAGCCCGCTTTTCTCGCCGCCGGTGATTACGAGGCGGGGCGCCTCGAGCAGCGACCGTTCCCCGACGGCGAGATCTACCGGCGGGTGATCGACGAGGTATGGGGTCGCGACGTGGTTCTGCTGGGCGGAACGCCGACGGATCTCGATTGGCTCGAACTCTACGACTTCGGCTGCGCCATCTCCCGCGCGGGGGCGCGATCCCTGTCGATCGTCATGCCGTATTTCGGCTACGCGACCATGGAACGGGCCGTACGGCCCGGGGAAGTCGTCACCGCCAAGACCCGCGCGCGGCTCATCTCGGCCATCCCCCCCTGCGAAGGCGGGAGCCGCGTCTTTCTCTTCGACCTCCACACCGACGGCACCGAGCACTACTTCGGTGACGACGCCACCACCCACCACATCTACGGCGCGCCCCTCATCACGTCGCTGCTCACCGAGGTCGCCGACGGCGACGACGCGGTGCTCGGCGCGACCGACGCCGGCCGCGCCAAGTGGGTGGAGAGCCTCGCGGGACGCCTCGGGTGGTCGCCCGCGTTCGTCTACAAGCGGCGCGCGCCCGACCGCGGGCCCGACCTCACCATCACCGGGGTCAACGCCGACTGCCGAGGCCGTGTGGTCATCATCTACGACGACATGATCCGCACCGGGGGCTCGCTCCTCCAAGCGGCCCGCGCGTATCGCGACGCGGGGGCCACCGCCGTGCACGCGGTGGCGACCCATCTCATCCTCCCCGGCGATGCGCTGGCGAGGCTTCGCGCGAGCGACCTCATCGACAGCGTGCACGGGACGGACTCCCATCCGGGTGCGACCCGCGTCGCCGCGGCCGGAGGGCGGGTCGTCTCGGTCGCGCCGTTGCTGAGCCAAGCGGTGGCGCACCCCTGAGCGGGCGATCGGGCCGTTCGGGCGGCGTCAGCTGCAGCTGAGGCGGTCGACGAGGGTCGAGGCGACGGCCTTGTCTTCGCAGTCGGCGGCCGCCTGAATCTCCCCCTCGGCGCCCGCGGGAACCGTGCCGCGGGATTTGCCCCGCGCCTCGCCTCCGTCGTCGGTGCCTTGGCACATCGCCAGGATCTCGAAGGCGCACGTCACCGGCTGCGCACAGCCGTTGACGAGCTTCGCCGTACACACGCCGAGGTCGCAGACCGCCTCGGCCGTCGCGCAGTCTTTGCCGGTCTCGATGGGCTCCGGCTCCGCGGGCCCCAGGTCGCCGAGGTCGTCGTCGAGGTCGGGGGCCGGCGCCGGGGGGGCCGGCGGCGCGTCCGGCGGGGGGGCGGCCGAGCACCCCGTCGCGGCGCCCCCGGTCGCCGCCAACCCCATCGCCGCGAACCCCATCGCTGCGCACCGCAGCCTTCCTCCGAGGACCGCGCCCCGTCCGCCCGTGCCGATTCGTACCTTGCGCATGATGCAAATCATGTTGGCGGAGCGGTGGGGTTGGGCAACAAACGAGCGATGTTTCGACGCCTCGTGCCGCTCCTCGGCCTCGCGACCGCCTGTTCCGCTGCGCCCCCGTCGGGGCCGGCGCCGACGCCTGCGCCCCGGCCCACCGTCGCGACGCCATCGGCGGCCGTGCCCGCGGCGGGCCGGCTCCCCGGGGATGTGATTCCGTCCCGCTACGGCCTCCAATTGCGGATCGACCCCTCCCGCACCTCCTTCTCGGGCACGGTGCGGATCGACGTCGATCTCCAGAACCCCCGCCGTGAGCTGTGGCTCCACGGCAAGGGGCTGCAGGTCACCTCGGCCGTGGTCACCCCCGGCGGCGGCGACGGCAGCGGCGATGCGCTCCGAGCCATCTACCGGGAACAACCGGCGGGCTTCGCCCAGCTCGAGCTCCCGCGCGCGATCGAAGCGGGCCCGGCGACGGTGCGGCTCGATTTCTCGGGCCGCTTCAGCACCCGTACCAATAGCCTCTACCGGGTCGAGAGCGGCGGCGACGCCTACGCCTTCACGCAGATGGAGCCGGTGTGGGCCCGTCAGGCGTTTCCCTGCTTCGACGAGCCCGCCTTCAAGACCCCGTGGGACGTCAGCCTCGTCGTGCCGAAGGGCCAGGTGGCGATCGCCAACACCCAGGAGACGAAACGGACCCCCACCGAGGACGGCATGGTGCGCATCGAGTACGCCCCGACCGAGCCCCTACCGACCTACCTCATCGCGTTTGCCGTGGGTCCGCTCGACGTGGTCGAGGCCCCGGCCATCGCCGCCTCGGCGGGGGTCGACCGGCCTCCCTTGCCGTTTCGCGGCGTCGCGGCCCGAGGCCGCGGCCCCGATCTGGCGTACGCCCTGAAACACACCCCGGCGCTGCTCGAAGAGCTGGAGACGTACTTCGGCGTCGCCTACCCCTACGACAAGCTCGACATCATCGCCGTTCCCGACAAGGGGGGCGCGATGGAGAACGCCGGAGCGATCACGTTTCGCGAGTATCTGCTCTTGTTCCAGGGCGACAACGCCTCCTTCGACCAACGGCGCGCCTTCGCGTACGTGATGGCGCACGAGCTCGCCCACCAGTGGTTCGGCAACCTCGTCACGATGCCGTGGTGGGACGACATCTGGCTCAACGAAGCCTTCGCCACGTGGATGGGCTACCGCGTCGTCGCCGAGCGACGTCCCGACTACGACGCCGACGTTCAACTGCTGACCCGGGTCCACGCGGCGATGGGGCGCGACCGGCTCGTCAATGCGCGCCAGATCCGCCAGCCCGTCACCGAAGAGAACGACATTCACAACGCATTCGACCGCATCACGTACCGCAAGGGCGGCGGGGTGTTGGCGATGTTCGAGCGGTGGATGGGTCCCGAGGTGTTCCGCCAGGGGCTCCAGCGTTACATGGCGGCGCATCGCCACGGCTCGGCCACGGCCGGCGACCTCCTCCGTGCCTTCTCGGACGCCGCCGGTCGCGACGTGCGCGGCCCCTTCGACACCTTCTTGCTCCAGCCGGGGCTCCCCGAGATCCGCGCCGAGGTGTCCTGCGAGGGGACCCCAGAGCTGCGCCTCCAACAGAATCGTTACCTTCCCCTCGGCTCGGAGGCGGCGGCGGCGTCGTCGTCTTCGTCGGCCCCTCCGTCGTGGCGCATCCCCGTGTGCCTCCGGTACGAACTCGCCGGGGAGGCCACGCCGCGAGAGCAATGCGAGCTTCTCGACGCCCCGCAAAAGACCATTTCGCTCCCCGGGTGTCCCCGCTGGCTCCTGCCCAATGCCGACGCGGCGGGCTACTACACGTGGTCGCTCGACCCCGAGGGCCTCAGCCGGCTCGCGGAGGCCCGCGCCAAGCTGACGACGCGGGAGAAAATCAGTTTCGGCGCCGCCGTGCGCTTTGCCTTCGACGCGGGACGCATCGATGCGGCGACGGCCTTCGACACCCTGCTGCCGTTGGCCCTCGACCCCCACGACGAAGTCGCGACCGCACCGATGGGCCTCTTCGCCCGCGCCCACCGCATGCTCGAGGGCCGCCCCGAGCAGGCGCTCTTGGAGGCGCGCGCCCGCGCCGCCTACGCCCCGGTGATGAAGCGCCTGGGGTACCGGGCGCGGCCGGACGAACCCATCGGCGACCGACTCCTCCGGGCGCGCGTGGTGAACTTTCTCCTGTTCGTGGCCCGGGATGAGCAGTCCCGCACCCGCGCCGCCGCCCGCGGGGAGACCCTCCTGAACCCCGCCGGCGAGCAACTCGATCGGAGCGCCGTCGACGCGAACCTCGCCCAAACGGTGGCGATGGCGTTCGGGATGAACGCGTCTCCCCCGGCGCTCGCGACCCTCCGCGAGCGCCTCGGCCGCGAGCGCGACGACGTGGCCCGCAGTTACCTCCTCGCCGCGCTGTCGACGCCCCGCGACGACCCCGGAAACGCGGCGGCCCTCGGGCTCTCCCTCGACCCCATCCTCCGCGTCAACGAGCGGGCGGTTCCCCTGGCCATTCGGATGCGGCATCCCGACCTCCGCACCGCCACGTGGTCGTGGCTGCGGGGCCACGTCGACGACATCGTGCCGCTCATGGCCCCCCGCGGCGCCGCCGGGCTCCCCAACCTCGCGACCGACTTCTGCACCCCGGAGCGGGCCGCGGAGATGCAAGCCACGTTTGCCGATGTCGCCGCGAAGGCACCCGGGGGCGACCGTGAGCTCGCAAAGGCGGTCGAGACGGTCCGGCTCTGCGCGGCCGCGGCCGAGGCCCAGCGCGACGGGCTCCTTCGCTACCTCGGGGGGAAGGCACGCTGACCAACCCCCGTCGGTCGACGATACGATATCGCTCGCGCAGGACGAACTTTCACGCCACCCTCCACGCTCGTGCGAGACGACGCTGACGAGAATCGCTACGAACGCGTCGCGCGCAACGCGTCGTTCGAGTGGTACGACCGCCACGCGTTCGACCGACTCGCGTTCGCCAACCGGGTGCTCGACCTCATCCAGCCGAAGGACATGAGCGTCGTCCTCTACCGCGGGGTACGTGAGCTGCGCATCGAGCGCCGGCAACGTCGACCGGGGAGCAAGCGCTCGTGGGCCAGCGTCGCGATCCCCCCCCACGTTCCCCCGGAGCGCATCGTCTACGCCCTCGCCGAGCTCGCCGGGGTCGCCGACGTGCCGTTCGTCGTCGACCTGCTCCTGAGCCACGCCAACCATCCCTATCGGTGAGCGTCTTCGCCTTGCCGGCGCGGGCGACGGTCGGTCCGAATTGGTGTACCTGTCGTCGGCAACGATGAGCCAGGACCCGAAGCAACCCGCCGCCACCGCCCGCGCTCCCCGCTACGACCACGCGGAGGTCGAGCCGCGTTGGCAACGATTCTGGGACGCAGAAGCGACCTTTCGGGCCGAGCGCCACGCCGGTCGGGAAAAGAAATACGTGCTCGACATGTTCCCCTACCCGTCGGGGTCCGGGCTGCACGTCGGCCACCCCGAGGGCTACACCGCGACCGACATCATGGCGCGCTACTGGCGGATGCAAGGCTTCGATGTCCTTCATCCCATGGGCTGGGATGCGTTCGGGTTGCCGGCCGAGCAGCACGCCATCAAGACCGGCACCCACCCCCGCGATACGACCAAAGAGAACATTCAGACCTTTCGGCGACAGCTGAAGATGCTCGGCTTCAGCTACGACTGGTCGCGCGAGGTCGACACCACCGACCCCGAATACGTGCGTTGGACGCAGTGGATTTTCCTCCAACTGTTCGAACGTGGGCTCGCCTTTCAGGACGAAGTGAGCGTGAATTGGTGTCCCGCCCTGGGGACCGTCCTGGCGAATGAAGAGGTCATCGATGGCCGAAGCGAGCGGGGAGATCACCCGGTGGAGCGACGCCCGCTCCGCCAATGGATGCTTCGCATCACCGCCTACGCCGACCGGCTGGAACAGGACCTCGAAGGGTTGGATTGGCCGGCCGGTACCCTCCAGATGCAGCGCGAGTGGATCGGCCGCAGCGTGGGGGCCGAGGTGACGTTTCGGGTCGCCGACCACGCCGACGCGTCGTTCGAGGTCTTCACCACCCGTCCCGACACCCTCTTCGGCGCCACCTATTGCGTGCTCGCCCCCGAGCACCCGCTCGTGGCGCAGATCACCACCGCGGAGCAGCGCGACGCCGTCACGACCTACGTCGCCGAGGCGCGCGGCCGCGCCGACCGAGACCGTCAGGCGCAAAAGACCAAGAGCGGGGTGTTCACCGGGGCCTTCGCGATCAATCCGGTCGACGAGGCGCGCATTCCGATCTGGGTCGCCGACTACGTGCTCGCCACCTACGGAACCGGCGCCATCATGGCGGTCCCCGGCCACGACGACCGGGACTGGGCCTTCGCCCGGGCCTTCGGACTCCCCATCGTCGAGGTGGTCGCCGGGGGTGACGTCGCCCGAGCCGCCTTCACCGACCACGAGCGGGGCACCCTGGTCAACTCGGGTCTTCTCGACGGACTCGACGTCCCCACCGCGAAACGGACCATCATCGAATGGCTCGAGGCGAACGGCCGCGGAGCCGGAAAAGTCCAGTACAAGCTCCGCGACTGGGTGTTTAGCCGGCAGCGCTACTGGGGCGAGCCCATCCCCATCTACTTCCCCGTCACGGTGGCCGAAGGGCACGACCCCCGGCGCGGCGACCCCTGCGAGATCCACTACGACCAGCCCCGCGCCGTCGACGTCTCCGAGCTCCCGCTTCGGCTGCCCGAGCTCGACGACTTCGCCCCGGGGGATGAGCCCGCGGGGGTGCTCGCCCGGGCCCACGCCTGGCGCTTTTTTCAGCGGGACGGCGCCTGGTTCGCGCGGGAGACGAACACGATGCCGCAATGGGCCGGCTCCTGCTGGTACTACCTGCGGTTCGTCGACCCGAACCACGCCAGCGCCGCGTGGTCCGAGCGCGCCTATGACGATTGGATGCCGGTCGATCTCTACGTCGGAGGCGCCGAGCACGCCGTCCTCCATCTTCTCTACGCGCGGTTTTGGCACAAGGTGCTCTTCGACATCGGGGCGGTGAAGCATCCCGAGCCGTTTCAAAAGCTCGTCCACCAGGGAATGATCCTCGGCGAAGACAACGAGAAGATGAGCAAGGCGCGCGGCAACGTCGTCAACCCCGACGACATCGTCCGCGATTTCGGGGCCGACGCGCTGCGCATGTACGAGATGTTCATGGGCCCGTTGGAGGCGGTGAAGCCCTGGCAAACCGCGCAGATCCAAGGGGTGGTCCGGTTCCGGGACCGCGTCTGGGCCCTCGCGAGCCGCGAGCTCGGCGACGCGATGGAAAATGCCACGCGACGCCTGCGCCACAAGACGGTCGCAAAGGTGACCCAGGACCTGGAGACGATGGCGTTCAACACCGCGCTGAGCGCCATGATGGAATTCGCCAACCACCTCACCGGCCTCGAGCGCCCCCCGCGCGACGCGGTGGAAACGCTGACCCTGCTCGTATCGCCCTTCGCCCCTCACCTCGGCGAGGAGCTGTGGCGAACGCTCGGACACGAAGAGAGCTTGGCCTACGCGCCGTGGCCGACCTTCGACCCCGCGCTCACCGTCGACGCGACGTGGGAGATGGGGGTGCAGGTCAACGGCAAGACGCGGGGCACCGTGGTGCTCGACCGGGGCGCCGACGCAGAGACGGCCCGGACGCAGGCCCTCGCCATCGACAACGTCGCGCGCCACGTCGACGGCAAGGACGTCAAAAAGTTCATCTACGTGCCCGGACGCATCATCAACTTCGTCGTGAAGGGTTGAGGGCCGCGCGACGACGAGGGGGCGCGGCGACCCCTCCTCCGTTCAGCGGGCGTTGGGGTCGGGGTTCTCGGCGACCTGCTCGCACACCCCCTCGTTCCCGTCGCACGTCAGGTCACAGTCGAGGTTGGGGCAGACGAGGCTACAGGCCCCGCGCCCACGACAGGTGAGGGCGCAGCCGCCCCCCGGGCAGTCGAGCGTGCACGCGCCCTCCCCGTCGCAGTCGGCGGTGCAATCGCCTTCTTCACACTCGAACGAGCACGCGCCGAAGCTGATGCAGCGGTAGTCGCACCCCGGTCCGTCGCACTCGCGCTGGCACGCGAAGGCGCCCCGACACAGGCATGCCTCGCCGTCCTCGCACACGTCGACGGTGGCACATCCCCCGCCCGCCAACCCCGAGCCGGCCAACCCGAGGTACACGACGAGCACACCGACGAAACGGCATCCGGGGCGACGACGACGGAGGCGACGCATCCCCCTTCTTTACACCGAGCGCGCGACCGCGGCCGCGAAGACCTCGGTCGAAGGGAGCCCCTTGTAGGCCCGCACGTCGTCGGGGAGCTGGGCCATCGCGCGTTGCAACACCGCGCGCCGACCGGGGTCGAGGACGGCGATGGGCGTGTGGTACACGCGGATGAGAAACACGCTGCTCCGCGTCTGGGGCAGCGGCACCGTGACCTGTCGTTCCACCCGGAAGTGTACGTCGCGGGTCGTCTCCCACCGCGCGAACGTCGCCGCGCGGTCGGGGTGTCGATCGAGCGCCCCGTCGGGGCACGCCGTCCACACGAACCGCACGTAAGGCCCCTTCTGCACCATCGCCCGGACCATCGCGCGGGCCGCCCGCGCGTGCGGGGGGAACCCGGGCACCGGCTCGTGAATCGCGATGAATCCTTCCTCGCGGAGACGCTCGGGCCGCCAGCCGCTCGGAAATCGAACGTCGATGACCAGCGTGCGCCCGGCGTCGTCGTCCCCCGCGTGGAGGACCGCGAAGTCCTCTTGCACGCGATCCGCGATGATGTCGAAAGCCCCCGCCGCCCCGTGGCCGATCGCGTCGTCGACCTCGGCGCCGACCTCGGGGTGCTCGGCCCGAAGCGTGGCGCACATCCACGCCACCGCCTCGGACCGTGCGGCATCGGCCATCGCGTCGTCGCCCGCCACGAATCGTCGGCTCCGCGGCGCCGCGGCCTTTTCGCGCAGGTAGCGGGCGCGGGCCCCATCCGCGATGAAGAACTGTCGATCGGCAGCCCCCATCCCGAAGTCCGTGCCGAACCGATTCAAGCTGGGCACCATCCGCAGCGGCGCGTCCTCGACGGGAAAGTACAGCGGCTCCGCCATCGCCGGCGATGATGCGCCATCCCGCCGCACCGCGCGAGATTCTCGCCCCCGCGGCATCGCGGTCGGCGCCATTCGAGCATCACGCCGCGCGGCGAGGTATGACGACGGTCGGGATGCACGTGCACTTCATCGCCGTGGCCGGCACCGGCATGGGCTCGCTGGCCGGCCTGTTTCGCGCCGCGGGTCATGAGGTCTCTGGCTCCGACGTCGCGTTCTACCCGCCGATGGGCCCCGCCTTGGCGCGGTGGGGGATCCGGACCCAGGAAGGGTTTTCCCCCGCCAACCTCGAGCCTCGTCCCGACCTGGTCGTGGTGGGCAACGTGTGTCGTCGCGACAATCCCGAGGTCGTCGCGGCGCGGTCCCTCGGGCTCCCGCTGACGCACATGTGCGAGGCCCTCGGCGCGCACATCACCCCCCACACCTCACCGCTCGTCGTGGGCGGAACGCACGGCAAGACCACGACCTCGGCGCTGGCGACCTGGATGCTGGAGGGGGCGGAGCGGGCCCCCGGATTTCTCATCGGGGGGATCCCACGCAACTTCGACCGCAGCCACCGGCTCGCCGCCGGCGGGCGTCCGCGGCTCCCCCGCGCCGGCGAGGGCGGCCGGCGCGTGCCCTTCGTGATCGAAGGGGACGAATACGACACCGCGTTCTTCGAGAAGACGCCCAAATTCTGGCACTACCGGCCCGAGGTGGCCGTCATCACGAGCATCGAACACGACCACGTCGACATCTACCCGGACGAGGCGAGCTACCACGCGGCCTTCACGGGGTTCATCGAGCGGGTGCCCGCCGACGGCCTGATCGTCGCCCACGCCGGAGACGCCGCGGTGGTCTCGCTGGTTCAGGCCCACGCGCGGGCCGAGGTCGCGTGGTTCGGCGTCGATGGGGAGCCGACGTACGGGGGCGCCCCGCCGCACTGGCTTCTCGCTCCGGGGCCCCGCGACGCCACCGGACAATCGTTCGACCTCTACGTCGCGGGCACCGACGCCCTTCGGGGGGTGCTTCCCATGTCCGGGCGTCACAACCTCCGCAACGCCGCCGCCGCCCTGGGGGCGGTATGCCAAGGGTACGGCGTCGGACCTCGGGTCGCGCTCCGGGCCCTCGCCTCGTTTCAGGGGATCGCGCGTCGCCAGGAGCTGCGCGGGGTCGTACGCGGCGTCCGGGTCTACGACGACTTCGCCCACCACCCCACGGCGGTCGCCGAAACCCTGGCCGGATTGCGGCGCATGCACCCCGACGGTCGGCTGTGGGCGGTCTACGAGCCCCGAACCGCCACCGCCTGCCGCGACCTCCACCAGGAACGCTATCTGTTGGCGTTCGATGCCGCCGACCGCATCGTGTTCGCGCCCCTCGGCCGCACCGGAATCGCCGACGACGAGGTCCTCGACCTCTCGGCGCTCGCGCGGGGTCTCGAGGCACGGGGGCGCAGCGTCGCCCTCGCCCGCGACCTGGAGGACATCCTCGCGATGGTCGTCGCCGAGGCCGAAGCGGGCGATACGGTCGCCGTGCTGAGCAACGGCGCCTTTGGCGGCATCCACGAGCGCCTGCTTGCCGCGCTCGCCACCCCTCGCCCTGCGGCGACATCATCCCCAGCGGCGGAAGGCGCCCGTTCTTCGAGGACCGCGCCGGACGACGGATGAACCCGCCCCGCAAAAAAAAACGGGGTCCCAGGGGACCCCGTGTGGTGGCTCCTGACCACCGTAGCCGTTGGCAAAAGATCTGAACCCCTAGCACTTCGCTAGGTGGGGCACTCGGCGCCGCTTCAGGCCTTCCCGGAGAACGTGTTCCGGGTGGCACACCACGGCTAACGCTCGCGCCCCTGGTTCAGAAATTACTCGGGATTCATTGATCTATGCCTGACGAACTCCGGCAGAGGGAACACCTCGAACATAACCGCAGATCGAGGCGCCGACCACGGTCATCATGCGGCGGCTCGGTGCGGTCACCTGGCCTTTTCCCCGGTCTGCGCTTCCGCTAGCGTCGCGCGTCGAATGGCGGAATCAAACTGGCGCCATGCGCCTTCGGTCCCCGCGGCCGCGCCGCCGCAACGGCGCCGCTCGCTCGTGTGTCTCACGGCGGTCACCCTCGGCGTCGCCGCCGCGGGAGGCTTCGCGTCCGCGCAAGAAGAACCGCCCCCCACCGCCGCCGTAAAGGGCGAAGTCCAGGGCGGCGAATTCTTGTTGAACCCGGTCTGGAACGAGGCGCGCGACCCGAACAATCACCGGTACACGTTTCGGACGCCTTCGGTGACGGTGAGTCAGAAGGCGAAGACACTGACGGCGTTTCTGCCGAAAGAAGTCCCCGTCGTCGCTCTTGGCGAAGGCGCGAAGGCGTCTGAAATCGCCATCGAAGTTCAGGTGAGCGGGGGGCGAACGACGCCCGTGACAATCGTGGTCCCGCCCGGTCAGTCGCTTCAATTCGTCAACCGCGACCCCTTCCCCCACGCCCTGTACACGAGCGACACCGACAAGGGCGGGCTCCCGGCGCAACCGATGACCAAGGGGGCGAGCCGAACGTGGACCCCCCCGGGGCCCGGCGCCTACGAGCTCCGCGACGAACTGTTTCCTTCGGTGCGCTCGTGGGTGGTGGTCGACGCCCGCGCGGTCGCCTCGGGCTACCCCGACTTGTCGGGGTCCTTCCAGATCGACGGTCTGCCCGAGGGCGCCTACGCGCTCCAGGCGTACTTCAACGGCGCCCCGAGCGGGAGCCCGGTGACGATCGACGTACGTCCCTTTCCCGCGCTGCAAACGCTCGGCGCCCCGATCGTCGTGGCGACGAAAGAGGGGGGGGACTAGCGATGATCCTCTCTCGATTCTGGTACGCCGTGTTGGGCGCGGCGCTCGCGTTCGCCGCCTTCTTGCTGTTTCTCAGCACCTCAGTAGCCAACCGCAACGCGCAGCGAACCGCCGACCAATTGCTCACCGCCGCCTCGCGTTCGGTCGGTTGGTACCTCGCCGACGACGCCCGAACCCGCGCGACCGCGCTCATCCCGCTCTCTCTCGACCCCGACCTCCGCGAGACGCTCGCCGCGGCCAACGGCCAGGCGCGAATGAAGGACGTCGACGCCGGCGGCCGCGCCAAAGTGAAGGCGAAGCTCGCCCGATGGCGCGAAAAGCGCCCGAGCGGCAAGAGCTTCGATGCGGTGTGGGCCGTCGACCGGTTCGGGCGGGTGGTCGCCAACGACAACTTCGAACGAGGAACCGACTCCGAGTACTTCGAGCTCGGGGGCTACAGCGTCGTCGCCGACGCGCTCCACGGCTGGATACGAGACGACGCGTGGGTCCTCGACGGCCGCATCTACAAGGTGGTCGCGCGCCCCGTCGAAAACGCCGTCAACAGCACCCCCGTCGGCGCCGTCATCGCCGCCAAGATCGTCGACGATGCGTTCGTCCAGAGCATCAGCGACAGTACGGGGGCGGCCGTCGCCTTCTTCGCCAACGCGACCCGGATCGCCACCGGGGCCCCGCCCGACTTCAACCGGGTGGCCCTCGAGGTGAACGCGTCCGACATCGAGGCGCTGTCGGCCGACGAGGACTACCAGTCCAAGGGGCGCACCGCGCCGCTGGTGCTTCGACGCAACAGCGGTTTCGACACGTCGGTCGTGTTCGCGCGCATGCGGGGGGAGGCGTGGGACTTGGGGGCGGGCTTCGTGGTGGGCCACCGTCAGGCGACGGTGAGCGGCCCCCTGGAGTACCAGCGGCTCGCCAACGATGCCGACAAGGCGGCCGTTCCGACGCTCTTCATCGTGCTCGCGGCGATCGGAGCGGTCCTCGTAGGCCTGCTCCTGAGTCTGCTCGAGCACACGGCCCCGCTCGCGAAGTTTCGACGGGCCATCCACGATCTCGCCGACAAGCGAAGCGACACCGACGTGCTCAAGCCGTCGGTGTTCCGGGGCACGTTCCGGGGGATCGCTTCCAACGTGAACGACGCCCTCGACAAGGTGGCGGCCCAAGCGGGTGTCGACCGCGGCCCCGCCGACCTCGAGTCGGTGCTCGGACCGCTCCCGGCCCAACCTCAAATGAGCGCGTTCGCGGTCCCGGACGGATCCGCCGCGGGGACCCCAGAGGCGAGCCCGTCCAAACCCAAGGCGCCCGTGCCGAAGCCCCGCGCCTCGCGGCCCCGCCGCCGTCCCGCACCAGAGCGGCCATCGCGGGATGAGACCGCGGGGAAAGCACCCGCCGCGGCCGCGTCCGAAGACCAAGAGGTAACGTCCACCGATCGCTCGCCGACGGCGGACCGGGCCGCCGAGGAGGAACCAGCCCCGGACACGGAGCAGGTGTCGACCGGCCTCTCGGAGCTGGTCGACCCCGAGGAGCTGGGCGCGGTAAGCGACGCCAAACCCTCATCCGCGTCGCCCCGACCCCCTCCCGCCGCGCCCTCACGACCCGAGGCGCCGGCGAAAAAAGCGAACCGGGACCGCGAAAACGACGCCGATGGTGACGATGGTGGTGGTGGTGAGGACGAAGAGCGCGAGTGGCGGCGCGTCTACGAGGAGTTCCGAGCGCTGAAGGAGGAACTCGGCGAGTCGACGAAGAAGCTCACCTACGAGAAGTTTCGCGGCACCCTGCAGCGGAACAAAGAGGCACTGATCGCGCGTCATCAGTGCCAACGGGTCAAGTTTCGGGTCTACGAAAAGCAGGGGCGCGCCGCGCTGAAGGCGTCGCCGGTCAAATGAAGGTCGTGACCGGGGCGCTGGGTCTCGCGGCGCGGTGCGTCATCGTCGTGGGCGTCGTCGTCGTGGGCGGCGCGCGGCCGGCCGCCGCGAGCAACGCCCTCGATTCTCCGGAGGGGGGCGTCGATCAAGTAGCGCGGGGGGGTGCGTGGCTCGCGCGCGCCGACGACCCGATGGCCACCTATTACAACCCCGCCGCCATCGTCCGCCATCCCAACGGCGTGCATCTGGGGGCGCAGTTGCTGATTCGGTCGCACTGCTTCGACCGTCGTGACATCGACGGCAACCCGGTGGCCCCGCGACCGGGGTTCGCACCGCCTCCCGACCCGATCTGCGCCGATGCCCCGCCGTTTCCGAATCCGCAGCTCGGCGCCACGTTCCGGATCCACCGGCAATTCGCCATCGGGTTGGCGGTGCTCGCGCCCCACACGAACGCCAACGTGGAGTGGTCACCGACCACGACGTACGCGAACCGATTCGGCGTGGAGGGGCCTCAACCTTCACCCACGCGCTACATGTTGATCGAGAGTTCGCCCCTGCTGGTGTTGCCGACGCTATCGCTCGCGTACGCGCCGCTGAAAGAGCTGAGCTTCGGCGCGGGCTTCGTGTGGGGGATCAACGACTTCACCCTGAGCAACACGGCCGAGGCGCTTTCCAGCGTCCGCTGCGCCGACCCCAACGCACCCTGTCCCGCTCCCGGCAACCCTCAGCCCGACGACTTTCAGGACGACATCTTCTCCCGCCTGTCCGGCGGCGACCGCTTCGTCCCCGGCTTCGTCGCTTCGGTGCTGTACTCCCCCTCGCGGCGCTTCGACATCGCGGCGTGGTACCGGTTCAGCGATGCGGTGCGCAGTCGCGTCGACCTCGAAGCGCTGGCGCCCTACTACGCGCCTTCCGGCGACCTGAACCCCGACCCGGCGGTCACCGACCTCGAGGACGCGGGGAGCTTCTCGCTCCCCATTCCGATGGAGGCGCGGCTCGGCTTTCGCTACCGACACCCGCGTCGCGGCGCCAAGAGCCAGTCGTGGGTGAGCCGCCACCGAGGATGGGCTCGCGACGCCTTCAGCCAGGACCTGTTCGACGTCGAAGTCGACCTCACCTGGGCCCACAACAGCCAAATCGACCAGGTCGAAATCCTCCTCGACGAAGCCTTTAACATCAATGGTACGACCGGCCGGGTGCCCCAGGACGCTTCTGTGCCGCACCCCTACCGCGACGTATTCGGGGTGCGCCTCGGGGGCGAATACGTCCCCATTCCAGACCTGCTCGCGCTTCGTCTGGGCGGTTTCTTCGAATCGCGGGGGGTCTCGGCCGAGGACGTCTACATCGATTTCCATCTCGGCGAGCGCGTCGGCGTCGCGGGCGGGGTGGCGGCGCGCCTCGGCGCCGTCGACATCGCGCTGTCCTACCAGCACACGTTTTTTCTCCCCCTCGACAATGGGGGCCGCGGCCGGAACTTCGCGCTCAGCGGCGGCTCGGACCGCGGCGACGATCGTTCGCTCCAGGCCATCAACGGCGGCCGCGCGACGTCGAGCCTGAACGAGGTCGGCCTCGGCGTGACCTACCACTACTTTCTCCCCACGCTCTGACCCGAGGTTGAGCGCGAGGGCGTCGCGGGCGTACCCTTCTCGGGGGCCGTGCGCGCCGTCTCGCCCCCGTCGCCACGACCCTTCATCCCCGCGATGGGGTTGCGCTATACCTCACCCATGAGCAGCGACTCCGAAGTGCGCAACGTGATCATCGTCGGCTCCGGCCCCGCCGGACTCACCGCCGGCATCTACGCGGCGAGGGCCAATCTGAAGCCGCTGCTGTTCGAGGGGTTCAACGCCGGTGGCCTCATCCCGGGCGGACAGCTGATGTTTACCACCGACGTCGAGAACTACCCGGGCTTCGCGGAGGCGCTGACGGGCCCGGAACTGATGCAGAGGTTCCGCGACCAGGCTGAAGTGCAAGGCACCGAGCTCATCACCGCCGACGTCACCAAGCTCGACCTCTCCCGGCGACCGTTCGAAGTTTGGGAGGAAGACAACGTCTATCGCGCCAAGTCGATCATTCTCGCGACGGGGGCCAAAGCGAACTACCTCGGCCTGGAGAACGAAGAAAAGCTCATGAACCGCGGGGTGAGCGCCTGCGCCGTCTGCGACGGAGCGTTGTACAAGGGTCGCAACGTCACGGTGGTCGGCGGCGGAGACACCGCGATGGAGGAAGCGAGTTACCTCTCCGGCTTGTGCCCGGAAGTAACGCTCATCCATCGACGGGACGAGTTTCGCGCGAGCCGGGTCATGGCCGAGCGCGTACGCAACAACCCCAAGATCAAGTTGCTGCTGAGCCACGTCGTCGTCGACGTGCTCGACGTCGCCCAAGAAAAGGTCACCGCGGTGAAGGTCAAGAACCTCAAGACCGACGAGGTCTACGACCATCCCACCGACGCCCTCTTCATGGCCATCGGGCACACGCCGATGAACGACCTCGTGAAAGATCAGCTCGACCTCCACGACAACGGCTACGTCAAGGTCGACCCCGGCACATCGAAGACCAGCATCGAGGGGGTCTTCGCGTCGGGTGACCTCATGGACTGGACCTACCGGCAGGCCGTCACGGCGGCCGGAACGGGCTGCATGGCCGCCCTCGAGGCGGAGCGCTGGCTGGCCGGCCAGCACTGACGGACGGACGGTAAGGTGTGGCGGGTAGCGCTAGGGTCGGGGCCCCAAGCAACCGACGAGCGATGGCCGACGACGACGGTGCTGCGTCACTGCCCCCGGAGCAGGAGCTTCCGGAGCAGGAGCTTCGCACCCTCCTCCGCGCGACCCGCGCGTGGGTCGCGTGGCTGAAGGACAGCGGGGTCGAGGCCCTCCCCGGCGATCCCACCGCCGCGGCACGGCGTGCGGCCGCGGCGTCCGCTCCATCGCCTTCTCCCGCCGCGGCGGTCGTCGCGCACGCGTTGGCCCCGCCGCCAGAGCCGGAGGACCCGGAGACGGCGGCCAAAGACGCGGCGCTTCGTGAGCAACTGGCGACGGCGTCGGGGGCCGCCTTCCTCGTGGCGGGCGACGCTTCCGGGGGACCGGCGCTCGCCGCCCGAGGGGGTCACGACCCCGCACTGGTCGTCGTATCCACCGAGGAGGAGGCCCGCGGCAACGGCGACCCCAACGCGCTCTTTGCCACGCCGGCGGGCGTGCTTCGCGACAAGATGGTGTCCGCCATGGGGCTCGATGACGGCGAGGTGCTGCACCTGCTGATCCTCGTCGCCGACAGCGAAGCGGCGTCATCATCATCATCGTCATCGTCATCGTCGTCGTCCGAGCCGGGCCCGGCCGCTCGCTCCTTGGTGGCCGAGGGGCTCCGCCGATGCCTTCGCGTCAGCCGTCCCTCGGTGGTCGTGGCGCTCGGCGCCGTCGCATTGGAGGCCATGCAGCCGGGCGACCCGCGTCCGGACATCAAACGGGTGCAGGGCGCGTGGAAACTCTACCGGGGTCGCTTACCGATGATGCCCACCCTTTCGCCCCAGCATCTGCTGACCGTCCCCGAAGACAAGCGCAGCGTCTGGAACGATCTCAAAGCCGTGCTTCACCGCCTGGGACGCAAGCCTCCGGGTCGGCGCCCGGCGAAACGTCGCGCGGAGGGATGAACGGTGCCGCTGGGGAGTCGGGCCGCGGATCGATGGGAGGCCGAGCGCCGCCGCCACGACCGACAGCTGCTCGTCATCGCGCGGTCCAGCTTCTTGTTCGTCGGCTCGCTCCCGTGGTGGCTCCCGCTGGTCCGCGATGTTCTCGGGATCGCGGGCGACGCGCTCGACCTCAGCTTCGTGGTGCTGTGTCATCGGCTCCCCGAACGCACCCTGGAGATCGGGCATCACGCCATGCCCGTGTGCTCCCGCTGTGGCGGCATCTACCTCGGCCTCGCGCTCGGCGCCGTGTTGATGTGGCCTCGCTTGTCGCTACGGGGAGCCCGATGGGCGCTCTTCGGCGCGGGGCTGTTGATGCTGATCGACGTGGTCACCCAAGATTTGGGCCTTCACCCCGTATGGCATGCCACCCGCATCGCCACCGGAGCGCTCCTCGGGTGGGTCGCCTCTTCGACCCTCATGGCCGAGATACGACGAGAGCGAGGCATGCTTCCTCGCCCGCGGTAGCGAGCGTCCCGTCGCGAACGCAGCTCGCTCAGCGAGCGCGGCGCTGTCCCCCGAGGGCGCCGCACTCTCCGATGTCGCCCTTGGTGGCGTTGGTCACGCAAGCCGAATAGATCTTGCGCGCGTCGGTGACACGGCCGAGGTCCTGCAACGCCGCGCCCAGGCAGAGATAGCCAAAGGCATCGTCGGGTCGCAACGCGACCAAGCGCTCACCCCACCCGACCGCTTCCTCGGGTTTCCTTTGGTTGAGGAGCTTGAGGGTCTGGGCCCGAACTTCTTGGTAGGTCGCGTCGTCACCCTCGGGCCCCTCGGACGCGGGCTTGCCCGCCGCATCCGTGTCGGCCGCGGGCGCCATCGTTGCGATGTTCGGCGCGCCCGAGGAGGGGGCGAGCGTCGCCGCTTCATCACCACGACGGGGCTCGGGGTTGGCGACCCGCGTCGGCGCGACGGTGCGCGCTTCATCCTCACCGCCATCTGACCGGAGGGACGATTTGATGACGAGCCCCACCGTAACCGCCGCCACGAGCCCCACCAGGCCCCCGACGACCTGACGAAGTCGACGCTGGCGGGGCCCTGAAGACGTCAACGGGAGCGACGACACCTCCTCGTCGTCCTCGTCGGCGACGATGTCGTCCACCACGGGCATGAGGGACGCCTCGGCGTCGCGTCCGTCGGCCGTGACGTCTCGCGTCACCGCGGGGTCATCTTCGTCGCCATATCTTCCGTCCTCCTCCTGCGCCCCATCGGCGTCGGACGCTTCATCGGCGTCGTCGCCGTATTCGTCGGCGTCCGACGTATCGGCTCCGTCCTCGTCGTATTCGTCGCCGTCGGCGTCGTCGAACCCCTCGTCGTCTTCGTCGGCGTCGTCCTCGTCGTCGTCGTACGCCTCGTCGTCGTCGTCGCCCTCGTACGCCTCGTCGTCTTCGTCTACGTCGCCCTCGTCGTACGCCTCGTCGTTTTCGTCTTCGTACCGCTCGGCGTCTTCGTCTACGTCGCCCTCGTCGTACGCCTCGTCGTCTTCGTCTTCGTCTTCGTACCGCTCGTCGTCGTCTTCGTCCTCGTCGTCGTACGCCTCGTCGTCTTCGTCTACGTCGCCCTCGTCGTCGTACGCCTCGTCGTCGTCTTCGCCCTCGTCGTCGTACGCCTCGTCGTCGTCGGCGTCGTCGGCGTTGTCGGAGCCTTCCTCGTCTTCGTTCGACGCCTCCTGGGATGCGCTGTACGCGCCGTTGTCGTCAGACGCGTAGGTCACGTCATCTCGTTCGTCGTAGGTGGCGGTCTCTCGAGCGGACGCTTGGGCCCCTGGCGCCGCCGACGCGTCTTCCGGAGGGCCGAAATCACCATCCTTCAGGTCGTGGGCCGAGGCGCCGAGGTCTTGCCCGTCCTCCCCTCGCGCATCATCGGGGGGCGCGGCTAGGTCTTCGGCGGACGGCGCCGGAGGAGGAGGTGTCGATGCCGCGGCCGCCGGGATCGACGCGCGGGCCGTGGGATACCGGGAAGGCGCGGAACGCAACCGGCGTCCTCTCCGTACCGACCGATTGGCGACCCGCATCCGTTTTCTCATGCCTTCATTCCCACTTCCGTCACGACCACAGCGCCCGATGCGTCGTCCCCTCCCAGTGAAAGACTAGACCACGAGTGCGCTCTGCGCTCCAAATTCGACGAAGGCCTTCACCCCCGGGGCCATGCCGTCGTCGCACGACCGCTCGCCGCGAAGCACCGAGACCCGCACGGGGCGCAGACGCTACTGCGCCACGACGACGGCACCCGAGGCAGCGTCGACCTGCTGGCAGAACGCGCGCCAGGCTCCGTATTGGGACGGCGTGATGCGCGAGGTGGCGAGGACCAAGCGCGTCCGGACCTCGACGACGCGCGGCGCGACACGCGTCACGTCGACGGAAAAGGAGCCGAAGGGCGTCGCTACCTTCGTCGGCTTGGGCAGCCCCACCGGTGACAACCCTGGAGGAAGGGTGATGCGCCAGGTTTCGTCGCGACTTCGCCGCGCGCCGACGACGACGTCCTGGGCGCGCGAAGGCTGCGACGCAAACCGAGCCACCAACCGCGTTCCCGGCCCCGCCGGGAGGCGCCACCCCGTGCCCTGGCGTTTCGCATCGGCGGAACCCGCGGCCACGAGGCGAACGGGGGCTTCGATGTCGTCGCTTCCGAAGACCTGCAACCCGGCGCTGCCCGGTCGAAACGCGACCGGTCCAAAGGCTCCGGCGAGGTCCGCTCCTGCACGCTCGCGCTGGGTGGCCGGATCGCGGTAGCGGCGCCGCCAACCGGCGGCGTCGACGCCTTGGTTTTCCGCTTCGAAGCGGAAGCGCAGGCCGCCATTCGCGCGGAGCTCGACGTCGTAACGACGGCGGTCGGTCGAGTCCTCGGCGGGCGCGTCGGGAAGCGTGACGAGCACGCCCCCCTTCTTGGTGATGCGGAGCGCCATCGCCCCCCGGTCCATCGCGGGGAGGGCATCGCTGGCCGTATCTTCGGCGGTTCCGTCGAGGTAGAGGTCGAGGCTCGGGATGTAGGCGATGGCGTGGTCGAAGGGGGCCAGGCTCGCCACCGTCGGGTCGAACTTGCCTCGCTGTTGGGTCCGCACCAGCACCAGCTCCGCTTCGATCCCGACCTCACGCAACATCGACACGATGAGCGTCGCCTTGTCTTTGCAGTCCCCCCAACCGCGCGAGAGGGTGAGGGCGGCCCGTCGGGGGCGAATGCCTTCGATCCCGAATTCCAGGGCGACGTAGCGGATGGCACCGGCCGCGTGGCGGTAGATGGCGTTCACCTTTTCGCGCGGGGTGCTGGCCCCCGCGACGAGCCGACGGGCGGTCGCCCGTACGTCGTCGTCGGCGTCGAGTTTTGGGCCCGCGAGGCCGGCGTACCAACGCCCCACTTCCGTCCAGTCGCGAAACGTGGACACGTGAACGTGGGCGAGGAGTTCGCCCCAACGGGGCATGCGCGGTTCGACGGCGAGGGCGGGCACGTCTCGCGCCTCGAAGCGGTATATGCGCCGGTTGCCTTCCTCGGTCACCTCCCGCCGCAAGCCCGCGAGGGGAGGGTCGCCTGGACCCACGCTCAACTGGAGACGACGCGCGCGGGGCGCGATCAAGACGTACTCGGCGCTCGCGATGGGGTCGGCCGACTGGAGAAAAGTGACCTCGCCGAAGTAGTCACTCATCTCGTTGCGGACGGCCACGTCCT
Source organism: Myxococcota bacterium (assembly GCA_039027095.1). GTDB lineage: Bacteria > Myxococcota_A > Polyangia > Polyangiales > Polyangiaceae > JAPYTK01. The sequence continues at coordinate 8,689 of JBCCLB010000077.1, read as the reverse complement.
CCACGCGGTACTGGAGCTCGACGACGTCGCCGACCTCCAGTCGCGGGAATTGGACGAAGAACGTCCGCATCAGGGTGTACATGTTCACCGAGGGGTCGTTGGCCGGGGCTTCCCCGCTCTCGACCGCCTCGTCCACCCGTCCGTCGCGCCGATAGACTTTAGCGGCCCGCAACGTCACCACTTGTCGGTCGGCGTGGTAGGCGAAAGCGTACTGACGGCTGCGCGCGGCCTGCTCGTCGGTGAGGGGCTGGAAGACGACCTGCCGAAACTTGGTCGCCAGCCCGTTGTCGAAGACTTTCGTCACCGTGAGATCGCGCAGCACCCGCCGGTCCTCTTCGTCATCCGTCACGGTGCGTCGGGACAGGAACTGCTCGGGAGGCCAGGCGTAACCCTCATCCTCGCGCTTACCGCTGGGGGCGATGTGTTCCAGGTGCGCGCGCGTGCCCTTGGCCTGGGGCACGATGCGGAGAATGCGTCGGAGCAAGGCGACTTGCTCGTCGCGCGCCCCCATCAAGCCGTGGAGTTCAGCGAGCCGCCCCAAGGTCTCGACGTCGTCCGGCGCGATCGCCAGGGCTCGCTCGTACTGCGCGCGGGCTTTGTCCCGCGCGCCGAGCCCCACGTGCGCCTCGGCCACGGCCGCATGGGCCCACACCGAGGCGGGCTCGGCCTGAAGAAGACGCGCCGCCGCCCGGGCGACCGCGGCCCCATCGCGGCGGGCGACCGCCAGCTCCAACCGACGTTTGAGATACACCCGGTCGTCGAATCGAAACGCCGCGTAGCGTGCCTCGACTTCGGCCGCCTCGGTGTCCCGGCCGAGCGCACGGAGACGACCGGCGAGATGGCGCAGCAAGGCGACGCTTTGGGGTTGCCGCGCGACCGCCTCGCGGAGCGTCGACAGTGCGGTCCGCGGGAGCCCGGCCTCCACGTAGAGATCGACCTGTCCCAAACGGGCTTCGACCCTCATGGGATCGATGGCGATCACGTCGGCGTACAGAGAAAACGCCTCGCGGGGGTTGGGACCCGCACGCAGCCATCGCGCCCGGGCGAGAAGCCACGCGACCCGATCCGAAGGCGTGGTCGCCAGAGCTTCGGCCTGATCGAGAAAGGCACGCGCTCCGTTTCGATCCTCAGCGAGGCTCGCCGCGAGAAGGCAGCGTCGAAGGGTGGGGGCCGCCCGAGCCGACCGCCCGGCGAGATCGCGCGCCAAGTGGGTGGCATCGGCGTCACCCCCGGTCACGGCGAGGTAGTCCGCAAACGCGAACAACCGCTCCGGTCCCACCCGCTCGACCCCGGCCTCGAGCGCGGCATCGATGGCGTCGAGCGGCCCGAGGACGGGGGCCGCCCTCCGGCGACCGACACGTCGTCGTCGGGCGCGGTCGGCCGTGTCTTCGGTTCGTACCCGCGCGGCGTAGGCCCGGCTCGCCTCGAGCGAGGCCACGACCCGCACGCCGGAGGCGACGACCCCCCCGTCCGCGGCCCCCACCCGTAGCGAGAGCGCGGGCGGCGACTCGTCGCCACAGACCTCGACGGTCACGCGGTTCATGCCTTTCTCCATCGCGACCACGACCCCACGACGGTCGGCGTCGAGTTGGCGGTACCCCTCGTCGCGAAGGACCTCCGTTCCGTTGAACCACGTGACGACCGCTCCGGTGGCTCCGACCCACAGCGTCGCCGTGCCCGCCTCGGGGCTTTCCACGAAGGTGGCCGCGTACGTGCACTGGTCTCGCTGCGGCCGGGTCAGCGCCCCCAGGTCCAGGACGCCGTAGGGGTGCACGTCGGGGCTGAGGCGCCAACGGACGGCTCGCTCCTTTCCTCCGTAGGTCCGGGTGGTGTCGATCGGCTCCGAGAGTTCTCGTTCCACGAGCTCGACGGTGTCGAGACCGGTACGGTTGTCGTTGTCGAAGGGTCCGATGACGAGCCAGTCGCGCACGTAACCGAGGGCCGCGATCGACCGTTGCGCCCCCCTCAGATCACCCCGCCGGCGCTTCGCGTAAGCGCCGAGGAGTCCCGCGTAGACCCTCACGGCAGGCGCGACCGCCGGGTCTTGTTGAACCCCGGCCAGGGCGGCTTCCACCCGGCGCGCATCGGCCCCTTCCCACGCTTGCCACACGTGTCTCAGCGCCGCGTAAGCGGCGGGCCCTCCGGCCCGGGCGCGCTCCGCTACGTGAGTCAGCGGCGCCTCTCCCGTCGGCGCGGCCTGCGCCCGATCTCCGAGCGCCAAGGCCAACACCGCCGCCCAGACCACGCCCAGCGTTCGACGCATCATGCGCTCCAGTGTGGGCGCGTCGCGCCACCACGTCCATCGCTCCGACGCACCTTGCTCCCGTTGATGCCCTCGGATAGAACCGTCCTTCGTCTTCGTGAGGGGGAGCAGGTGCTCACCCACGAGACCACGGCGAGCCACCAAGAGGTCCCGATGAACGACCGCAAAGAAGTTCCGCCGGCCCTGCCCACGAGAGGCGCGATGAACACGAGAGGCACCATGAACCAGGAGGCGAGAGGGTGAACCCGCAGATGGTGATCTACGAGGAGGAGTTCAACCAGATCCAAGCGTCGGTCACCAACCTGGTGAGTGCGGCCAATGCTCGGGTTGTCTTCGTCGTCGACAAGAACGGTCAGCTCATCGCCGCCGCGGGAGAAGTCGACGACCTCGACACCACCTCGTTGGCTTCGTTGACCGCGGGCAATATCGCCGCGACCGGCGGCATGGCCAAGCTGCTCCGCGAGAACGAATTCGCCACGCAGTTCCACGAGGGCAAGGACGCGCACATCCACATTCAGTTGGTCGGCAATCGCGTCATTCTCGTCGTCATCTTCGATTCCAAGTCGAGCTTGGGCTTGGTCCGACTCCGCGTACGGAAGTCGACGGAAGAGCTGAATACGATCTTCGAATCCCTCGACCGAAAGCCCGAAAAGAAGCCGACCGGATCCGGCTCGCCATTCGCCGAAATCACCGATGAGGACATCGACAACCTCTTCAACGACTGATCGCAGGAGCCCGGCATGACCTTCATCAACCTCATGGCCCGGGAGATCAACTGCAAGATCGTTTACTACGGGCCGGGTCTCTGCGGAAAGACGACCAACCTCGAGCTCATTTACAACCGGACGAAGGCCGACGCGAAGGGCAAGATGGTCTCCCTCGCGACCGAGACCGATCGAACGCTGTTCTTCGACTTCCTCCCGATTGAGCTCGGGGAAATACGGGGCTTCAAAACCCGGTTCCATCTGTACACCGTCCCGGGCCAGGTTTTTTACGACGCGAGCCGCAAACTCATCCTCAAGGGCGTCGATGGCTGCGTTTTCGTCGCGGATTCGCAAATCGCGCGAGCCGACGCAAACGAGGAATCTCTCGAAAACCTCAAAGAGAATCTCGCCGAGTACGGGATGAGTCTCGATGAGATTCCGTACGTGATTCAGTACAACAAGCGGGACCTTCCGTCGGTCATGGAGGTGGACGAGCTGCGCGCCATGCTCAACCCCGACGGCGTGCCCGACTTCGAGGCCGTCGCGAGCGAGGGCAAAGGCGTGTTCGAAACCCTCAAGGCGGTGGCGCGCCTCGTCTTCATGGACCTCAAAAAGAGCGGTAGCGCCGGCCTCGGCGGCGGGCCCGCAGGCGGCGCGAGTGGCGGGGGTGGCGCCGCCCCTCCCGCCGCCCGTGGCGGTAGCGGCGGAGGCACGCGACCGGCCGGCGGCGGCGGACGCGTAGGCCCGCCCCCCGCGGGAAGCCCCCCCGCGGGAATCCCCCCCGCTGGAATCCCTCCCGCTGGCGGCCGAGTCCCTCCTCCAGGACGCCCCGGCGGTGGCGGCGCCGGCATCGGGGGAAGCGGGCCTCGGCCTCCCGCGCGGGCCCCGAACCCCGGTGGAGGTGGTCCGCGGCCTGGTGGATCGCGGCCTGGTGGGTCGCGGCCCGGTGGATCGAGGCCGGGTGGCTCTGCGCCTGGCGGTTCTGGACCGGGCGTAAGGGGACCCACGAGAGAACGCCCCTCGGGTCCGGGCCGAGACCGTCCTTCCGCACCGGGACGCGTGCCGCCACGACGTGGTCCGGGAGGCGGAGAAGGACCGAAGGGACCGCCGCCCCCGCCGCCGCGCCAGCGGTGACCGCTGCGGGCGCGCGGCGCTTCTCCGCGTTCACTCGAGGGCTGTGCCAAGCCCCGCCTGCGCCAAGCCCCGCCTGCGCCAAGCCCCGCCTGCGCCAAGCCCCGCCTGCGCCAACCCCGCCTACTTGGCGCGCTGGTAGATGCGGTTCCGCCGGGCGCGGTTCTTCGCCTTGAGCTTGGCCTTGTGACGGGCCGACTTGTTCCGCTTGAGCTTCCGGGGCTTTTTCGTGCGCGCGAGGTACATGTCTGAATCCTTCGGGACCGTCCTGGTAGACCAGCCCGCCGCGTCGAGCAAGCGCGGCCACAGGTGAATCCCGCCCTCCGAAGGCAGATGTGGTACGGCCACCGGCGTGGTCCGGGGAACGGAAGATGAGCGGACGCCGGCGGCGTCAGAACGGCCATCCGAGCGGCCCGAGGGCCCACGCGGGGCCAAATCGTCGGTGAAGAAGAACTATGTGCTCGACGCCAACGTCCTTCTTCACGACCCGCTCGCGGTGTTCAAGTTCGAGGACAACCACGTCATCATTCCGATCTACGCGATCGAAGAGATCGACAAATTCAAGCGAGAGAGTTCGGAGCGCGGCGCGCACGCCCGCACCGTGGCCCGCGTTCTCGACGAGACGCGGCCGAAGGGAGGCACCCTGTCCGAGCGGGTCCCCACCCGCGGCGGCGGAACCCTACGGGTGGCGATGGCGAGCCAGCGGCACGAGCTCCCGGTCGGCCTCGACAAGACGTCGCACGACCACGCCATCCTCCAGACGGCGCTGGAGGTCCGAGACTTCGACCCGGAGGTCCCGACGGTGTTCGTCACCATGGACACCAACCTCCGGATCCGAGCCGATGCGCTGGGGATGCGCTCGCAGAACTACGAGAACCCCCGCGTCCAGGATTTCGATCTCGAGCAATCGCTCCTCGAACTGACGGTTGGCGCGGACGCCATCGGCGAATTTTTCGACCGCGGGGCGCTCGCGCTGGAGCATCCGGCGTTGTTCGCAAACGCCGGGGTGATGCTCCGGAACGAGGAAAAGCACAACCACACCGCGCTCGCCCGATACGACGCGCGCCGCGGCCAGCTCGTCGCCCTCAAGGTCCCCCGCGATGGGGTGATGGGCCTCAAGCCGCGCAACAAGGAGCAGTCGGTCGCGCTCGACATCCTTCTCGACGATGCGATTCGACTGGTCTCACTCATCGGCAAGGCGGGTACGGGCAAGACCCTGCTCGCCCTCGCGGCGGGCCTACAGCGTACGACGAGCGACCGTACCTACTCCCGGCTTCTCGTGAGCCGACCGGTCATGCCGCTGGGACGAGACCTGGGGTTTCTCCCGGGAAGCATCGACGAAAAGCTCAATCCCTGGATGCAGCCGATTTTCGACAACCTCGACTTCATCTTCTCGGGCGCCGGGAAGGAGCCGAACGCGCGCAATTACATGCCCCTGGTCGAGAGCGGGATCTTGCAGGTCGAGCCGTTGACCTACATTCGTGGTCGCTCCTTGCCCCGCCAATACCTGATCGTCGACGAGGCACAGAACCTCACGCCCCATGAGGTCAAGACCATCATCACGCGCTCGGGCGAGGGGACGAAGGTGGTGCTGACCGGCGACCCTCATCAAATCGACCACCCCTACGTCGACCACGCGTCCAACGGACTGAGCGTCGTCGCCCAGCGCTTCAAGGGCGAGCATCTCTCCGCCCACATCGCCCTCGCCAAGGGCGAACGAAGCGCCCTCGCCGAGCTCGCGGCGAATCTGCTTTGAGGGTGAGGCGGGTCGAGGTGGGTGCCCCGCGGGTGTCGACACCACGCTGGGTGCGTGACGTCGAAGCGGTCATCGACCGGGTGGTGCCCCGCATCTCGGTCATCGGGGCGTGCACGCCCCGCAATCTCCGTGAAGAACTCGAAGCCCTCGCCGTCGACTTTTCTCGGGGCCGGGCCCGGAGACCGCGCTTCGCGTACGCCCCTGCCCCCCCCGCCGGACCGGGTCTCCATGCTCTGAAGGAAATTCGCGATCGCATCGCCGACGAAGGCCCCTGGGGCGCCCTGTACGCGGGGCGGCTCCATGAGCTGTGGCTCGAGGGGAACATCGCGGCCGCGAGGGGAACCGATGCCCTTCGAGACTGGGTCGCGACCCGCTATCCACGACGCGACCGGCATCACGATGAGGCCGACCGGCTGTGCGCGGCATGGCTCGAGGAGCCGACGCCGACGTCCGCCCCGGCGCTTCATCGGAGCGACGACGCCCAGGATCCCCGCAGCCTGGTCCGACGATTGACGGCCGCAGTGGGAGCACGACGACTGCCCGTCCGCGTCATCGTGGCCCCCCAGCTCTCGGCCCTCGCGGCCACCGGACCCAACGTCGTGTACGTGGGCGCCGGGCGAACCATGACCGATGAAGCGGTGCGTCGTACCGTCCTCCACGAAATCGAAGGACACGTTCTGCCTCGGGTCGAGGGGGCACGACACGGAGGCCCGTTCGCCCGGGGGACGGCCTTCGGCTCCGACGACCAAGAGGGTCGAGCCATCGCCCTCGAAGCGGCGGCGGATCTGCTCGGCCCCCGGCGACGTCGAGAGTTGGCCCTTCGACATCGGGCGTGCACGCTGACCCGAGAGGGCGCCGACTTCGTGACCGTGGCCCGCGCGGTGGTCGACGGTGTCGCCGGCGACTGGGCCGCCGCGACGCGGATCGCCGCGCGAGCCCAGCGGGGGCGAGGCGATGCGGCGGCCGGCGGCCTCGCCCGGGAGTCCGTGTACCTCCCCGCGTACCTTCGCGTCCGCGCCCATCCCGGGCGAGCGCCTTGGTTGCGCCTGGGTCAAATCAGCATCGACGACGTACCCACGGTCAGGGCGCTCCGTGCCGACCTGACGCCGATGATGATGCAGGCCTGACCGGGCGTCCCGCAGAGCAGGGATCCGTCCTCGGGTCGGACGTGGCGTCCCGCCGACGACGACGCTAGCGTATCGACCACCGATGGAGATGCAGTTTCGTGAGGTGTTCCAGCGGTGGGCCCTCCGGGTGAGCCGTCGGCGGAGGGCAGGCGGTGCCCTCGCCGGCCTCACCGTGTCGCTGCTCGTGGCCGTCATCGCCGCCGCTGGCGCTTGGTACTTTCGCATCGATGTCCCCCGCCCGTTGGGCGTGCTGCTCGCCGTGGCCTTGGTGGCCGCGGTGGGCGTGCTGGTGGGAACCGCGCTCGCCCATCGCCGCCGGTGGTCGGACGGAACGGTGGCCCTTTACCTCGACCAACAGCTCGCGTCGGACGAAGCCATCGCGACCGCGATCGACCTCGACGAAGACGCAGCCGCGCGACCCACCGTGATGGATCGCGCCCAACGCGTTCTGCGCCAGGGAGACCACGCTTCGGTAGGGCCCCGAGTGTGGCGGAGGTGGCATGCTGTCGGCCCGGTGGCCCTGGGCATCACCGTGTGGCTGAGCCTGCTGCCTCTGCCCCCGGGCGTCGCGCCAGCAGCGCCGCCCCCCGGGGTGGCCACCGTGACCGCGGCCGACGTCGACGGTCTCGACGAAGTGATCGCAGTGCGCGAACTCACGCCGGCGGACGAGGCCCAACGGCGACGGCTCGACGAGATCGCCGCGCGCGCCGAACGCCTCCGAGAGCGCCTGAATGACGGCCTCGAGCGGCGCGAAGCTCAGGCCGAGATCGCCGACCTCCGCGATCAGCTCCAACGCGAGCGTCAACGCTGGGCCTCGGGGGCACAGCGCCGAGGGCTCGAGGCCGCGCTCGACCAATTGGGCGACGTGGGGGCGCTCCGCGATGCCCAGCGCGCCCTCGGTGAGCGCGACCTCGGGCGCTTCGACCAGGAGATGGAACGGTTGGCCAACCGGCTGGAAGACGAAGACCGCCAAGAGGCGAAAAAGGCGCTCGAGGAAGCCGAACGCGCGGCCGCGGCGGCGGGGGCGCCCGACGTGGCCAAGGAGCTCGCGGCGCAGCGAAAGCGACTCGAAGAGCAGGGGGCACGCGCGCAGATGATGCGAGACCTCGCCGAGGCCTTCGGAGACGGTTTGTCTCCCGAAGCGGCCGAAGCCCTGCGCGAGCTGCAGCGGAGCGGCGATCCAGCGGCATCGCAAAACCTCGGTCGGGCACTGGCGGACGCCCTCTCCGATTTGACGCCCGAGCAACGACAAAAGCTCGGCGACCGACTGCGAGAGATGGCCCGCAACCTCGATCCGGACACCGACCGCTCGGAGGCGCCCTCGCGGGAGCAACTCGAGGCGTTCGGCGATCAGCTCGACACGCCGGAAGGACGACAGCAGCTCGCGGAACGCCTGCGCGAGTTGGCGGAAGCGCCGCCGCCGAGCCCGAGCCCGGGCCGGCAGCGCCAGGAGGGACTGGGGCGCGCCGAACGCGGGCTTGGCCAGGCGCAACGACAGCTCGGCCTGCTGCCCGGCGGACGGGGTAACCAACCCGGCGGACGGGGTAACCAACCCGGCGGGCAGGGTAACCAACCAGGCGGACAGGGTAACCAACCCGGCGGGCAGGGTCACCAACCCGGCGGACAGGGTAACCAACCAGGCGGGCAGGGTCACCAACCCGGCGGACAGGGTAACCAACCAGGCGGACAGGGTAACCAACCAGGCGGG
>JBCCLB010000076.1:0-30091 GCA_039027095.1 Myxococcota bacterium | reverse complement strand
TCCGCCCAGTTGTAGACGAGGTAGTTGTCGGCCATGACGAAGATGGTGCCGTCATCGTCTCGGGCGATGCTCGAAAAGGTGCCCACGCAGCGGGTGTCCTCGAACACCTCGACGACCTCGTCGCGAACGGTGTCGATGACGACGACCTGAATGCCGCGAAACACGTTCACCGACCCGAAGTCGTTCTGCTGGACCACCGCGAAGAGCTCGTCGTCGCGCAGGACGCCCGGGTCGATCTCCGGCAAGAGGTCGGGCTTCACCACCTCGGACAGATCGATCTCGCCGCGGATCGCCAACGTCGTCGGATTCCAGATGATGGCCCGCGCCGACGGCCCGTCGAACAGGTACCCCTTGTCGGGTCCGACGAAGTTCTGACCGAAGGGCACGAAGGACAGGCCGAAGTTGGCGAAGCTCACCCGCTCCCCCGGCGCCAACGTCCCGTCGACGGTCGGCGTCCACGCCTGAATCACCGGCTCCTCGGCCGAGCCCGTAAAGATGCGTGCGCCGTCGGAGAACACGCGCGCGTTCCCGGCGAGCTCGATCGCGTTGCCGAGGTCGGGTTCGTCGTCGAGCGACTCGAGCAGCTGCAAGAACGAGGTGCGGCCGTCGGGCGCCGACACCGTCGTTTGCAGGTAGACCCACGGTTGCTCACTGGCCACAGGGCCCGGCCCGCCATCGTCGCCGCCCGTGCAGGCCGGTGCCGTCGCGGTCAGGACGACGACCGACACGCCGCCCCAGAGCCAGCCCTTGCGGGGCGCGCAGCCCCGACGCATCGCAGGCGGCGCGTCGACGGCACCGCCCGTTCGACTCATGAGTCGAATTCTCTATTTCTTCCGCCCGGTGTCAACCGGCCCGGCAGCGCGAGCCGTGATCAGAAGCACTCGTCTTCGCACGAGGCCCGCGCGCAGTCGCCCAAGGCGTAATACAGCGCATGGGCGGTCGGCTCGTGGCAACCCGACGGGTTGTGGTCGGTCACGCAGTCCGTCCAACAGCCCTCGTGGGCGAAGCACGCGCCAAGCGGCTCACAGCAGTTTTGCTCGAGGCAGCCGCCGCAGGACCCCTGAAACTCGGCCGCCGCCTCGGTGCATTCCCCGGCTTCGCCGATGCATTCCGCGCTGCACGGGCCCCCGAGGCACTCCAGGTAAGCGCGCTGTTTGGCGTGCAGCGCCGGGTTTGCGCCGCAGGTGTCGCCGTTTTCGCCTTCGACGCCGGTCACGCACGACCAACAGTCGGGGTCGTTTTCGCAGGTGACGTACGCCTCACAGCAGCTGTCGCTCATACAGGTCGAGCACGCATCGGTGGCGGCGACGCTGCAGGTCCCCCCCCCCGTAGCCGCACTTCCCCCGGTCCCCGTAGCGCCGTTTTGCCCGCCGGAGGTCTGGCCGCCGCTGCCGCCGTCGTCATCGCTGTCGTCGTCGGCGACGCGCTTGACCGTGCAACCCGACCCGAAGGCCGATGCCCCGAAAACGAACGCCAACGCCGTGCCCAGAATGGTGATCCGATTCATCGCTGATGTGCCCCTTGCGCAGGGTCGATGGTCCTCGGAGCTCGGGCGATGTGAGGCGCGCTGGCTTCTGTCTCCGGTTCCCCTGCATGAACCGAGCGGCGCCTACATGCCACCCCAGGGTCATGATTGCAAGCACCTTAACTGACGATCACCCTCAGTCGAAAGATCGCCCAAGACGCGTCGCGCCGCAGCGCACGCCGCCGGCGTCACGCAAGGCTGCCGCCGGGCTCGCGAAGCCTCGACGCGTCAAGGGCAGCGAACCCGTGGGAACGGCATTAGGAGTAGAACTCGATGACGAGCTGAACGTCGATGTCGAAGGGCACGGTGTCGATCGTGGGCAACACCTTGACCGAGATCTCCTTCTTTTCTCGGTCGACGTCGAGCCAAGGGGTATCGATGCGCGCCGGCTCTCCCGTCGCGGCCGCGACGGGAGAGAGGTTGCGGCTACGCTCCCGGAGACCGACCTTCTGGCCGACGTCGAGGCGGAACGAGGGAATGCTCACCCGCTTGCCGTCGACGGTGACGTGACCGTGGTTGACCAACTGGCGGGCGCCCGGAATCGTGCGGGCGAGGCCGGCGCGAAACACGACGTTGTCGAGCCGTCGTTCCACCAACTCGATCAGTTTGTGGCCGCTCCGCATCCGACTCCGCTTTGCCTCTTGCACCAGGCGCCGAAGCTGCTTTTCCGTCAGCCCGTAGTTGAAGCGGATCTTTTGCTTCTCCATGAGGCGAATGCCGTACTCGCTCAGCTTGCGCCGGCCCTGGCCGTGCTGACCCGGGGGGTACGGACGCCGGTTGGTGGTCTTCGTGCTGAGCCCGGGGAGGTCCACTCCGAGGGCGCGCATGGTTCGGACCCGTGGTCCTCGATATCTACTCATGGGGCTTTTCGGCTTTCGTGCGGCCCCCCTGCCTAGTGGAATCGATCCACGCGTGCAACCCCCAGGCCGCGGCGGTCAGCTCGGCCGCGGTCCGACCGCACCCTCCGACGAGGACCTCGGACCCGGTCCGCGAGACCCCGGCCCCGGAAACACCAACGCGGTCAGTCCGCCTCCGACCCCGATCGCGACGTAGACGACGAAGGTCAAGAGCAGCCCGAGGCCGACCCCGTCCGCCGCCGTACCGCCGACGAGAGGAACCACCGTGCTGAGGAACGCTTCCCGGACGCCGATCCCCGCAATGCTGATGGGCACGAGACTGAGAAAGCTCGCGAGCGACAGCATCATCGCGATGTCCGCATAGGCGAGATCGAGCCCGAGCGCCCGCGACACACACCATCCTTGAAGAAAAAAGATGGCGAACGCCAACGTGGTGGCGACGAGCCCCGCGGCGAGGGTGCCACCGCGCGCCGTACCCTGGATGGCTTCGAGGGTCCGGGCGATGCGCTGGGGGTGCACCCCGCGACGATCGAGCCACCCGCGCAGGGTGGAGTCGCGGCGGCCGACGACCGAGATGACCACGGCGCTGAACCCGAGCCCCGCCACGACGAGCGCCGCCCACCACAGGGTGAGCTCGGCTTGAGGGCGCGACAGCAACCGCAAACCCGAGGCGCCGGCGATGACGCCGAGCACCGCGACGTCGCAGGCCCGGTCGACCACCATGGCCCCGAACCCCGAGGCGTAACCGAGCCCGACGTCGTCTCGGGCGTAACGAAGCCGAAGGAGGTCACCGACGCGACCGGGCGTGAACAGGCCCAGGGCGGTCGACACGACGCACGCCCGGGCCGCGGCCCGCCACGGGTAGAAGTGGCCAAGCCGCCCGAGAAACGCCCGCCACCGGGCGATCTTCGGCAGCAGATTGGCCGCGTTCAAGACCACCGCGAGCACGAGCCAGGGAAGCTCGATCCGCTCCCAACTCAGCGTGTCGAAGACGCGCGTGCGGTGGACCATCCACCCCAAGATGAGCAGCCCGACCAGGCGCCATGGCCACCGGCGCGCGGATCCGGAGGGCTTGGCCCCGGGCCCCGCGACGTCGGGCGCCGGTCCCTCAAACGCATCGGAGTCGGCCATCGCGACTCAATACCACGACCACCCGTCCCAGGATCGCGGAGCGCGGCACGGAACCGAAGTGACGGCTGTCGCGACCGGCGGCCGGGTCGTCGCTGCCGACCGCCACGGTCGTCCGGCCCAGCGAGCGCACGCGCTTCACGAGCACCTTTCCCGACCGCTCGGGGTCGCGCACCACGACGACGTCACCGACGCGAGGTGCGCGGCCGCGCTTGCGGACCGCGACGACGTCCCCCGGGCCCAGCGTGGGACGCATGCTGTCGCCCGCCACCGCGTAGCACCAGCCTCTCGCCACGCGCTTCACCAGCGCGCGGACAACCAGCGTGCAGCCCACCAGCGTGCGGCCCACCAGCGTGCGGCCCACCAGCGTGCGGCCCACCCATGTGGGGTCCAGCGTCTGACTCAGGGAGCGGCCAAGGTCCAAGGCACGTCGCGGCCCTTGGTCTTCCAAAAGAGGTGGTGAATCTTTTCGACCGCCGCCATGAGCTCGTCGCAGTGCTCTGGACTGAGTTCGACCTTGCAGGAAGAGCAGAGCTTGGCCGCCTTCCAGAAGATGTCGTGGAGCTCGGGATGCGCCTCCAGGTGAGGAGGCTTGAAGTAGTCCGTCCAGAGGATGAGGAGGTCGCGCTTGGTGTGCTCGGCCTCCTGCTCCTTGACCGCCACGTAGCGGCTCACGGTGTTCAGGTAGCGGGCCGTCGCGGCCGCGTCGCTCGGATCGGGCGGGCTCAGCGCCAGGATTTTCTTGGTCATCGAGCGGACGGCTTCGGCGTGAATGCGCGCCGAGGCAGGGTCGTACACCCCACAGGGGCCGTCGCAATGCGCATCGGCCGGTTCCGCATGTGAGCTGAGAAGGTGAGCGAGCTTTTCGAGCACGTTGTAACTCCGTTGCGTGTCGTGCGCCCCCAGAGGGCGCGAGGTTCGGAAGGTAAAAGGAGACCCGGCGGTTGGCGGCTGGTCGCAGTAAGTCGCCGAGGGGACAAGGAGACTATGCGGGTACCGATGGATGAATTCAACCCGCGGTCGTTTCACTGCGGGACCACCTCCCACGCCACCATACCTTTAAAGAAAAATGCGCGACCTGGGCGCTGGACCCCAAAAAAGTCGAAGACATCGGCGTCGGTGAGGTTTTGCACCTCGAGGGTGCCGCTCGCTTCGATGAGCGACGGCTCGCGGTAGAGGTACTGCAGCCGAAGGGTGTGCGTGACCTGGTCGTCGATCGTCTGCTTGAACTCCTGAATCCCCGCGCTCTCCCAACTGCGGAAAAACGAGGCGATGAACCGGAGATTGTAGCCGAGGGAGAGTCGGTCGTACGCGAAGAACAGGTCGCTCGCCTCGAGGTTGGCGCTCCCGTTGGCGAAGAGAAACGGTCGGTTGGGGATGCGATCCCCCTCGAAGGCACCAAAGGGCCCTTCGCCGGACGTGTTGCGGAAGTCCAGGTACGTGGTGTTGCCGCGCAACGTGACCCAGCGCCCCGGAGCGCGCCATCCGCCACTGAGCTCGACGCCCATCGACCGCGCCGCGTTGACGTTCTGGAACTGGCCGGAGTTGTTGTTGGCGAGAAAGACGATGGCGTCGTCGATGTCGCGGAGAAAACCATCCCCGCGCAGCTTGAAGGACCCGGCGACGGTGTCGTCGAGCACCGCGTCGAGCCCGAGGTTGAGGTTGTGACTCACCTCGGGCCGCAAGACGGGGTTGTCGCGGGTCAGCAGGCCGTTGCCGAAGAGCTCGTCGGGGCTGGGAAGCCGTATCGCGTATTCGTAGGAGAGCTTGGCCGTGAGCCCCTCGACGAACCGGTACCGCAACGCGTTTCCCCCGCCGACGCGGCCGGTGTTGCGGTCGCTCCGGCGCACGAAGCCGCCCACCTCGAACACCTCCGACCGCTGCTCCTGATAGTAGCGCTTGATGAACGCGACGTTCTCGAGCTTGTCATCGACGGCCGTAAACGTCGCCGCCGCGCCCCCGGTGAGGCCGACCACCTCCCGCTCTGGCGCGGCCTGATCAAGTCGATCTGGGTCGCCGGCGCGATTTCTGCCATCTCGGGTAAAAAAGGTCGGGACCACCGATGCTTCGAGCGCGACCCAAGAAGCGAGGCGATGGCCGAGGACCGCGCGGCCATAGAAGTTGTGGTCGTCGAAGATGACGTCGAGAGGGTCGGCGAACTCGAACTCAGAGGCGAGTCGGTCGCTGACACAACGACCGAACCAATTGACCCGACAGAAATTCTGATCGAACACGAGGGTGCGGACGGCGGCGTAGCTCGCCAAGAGCGACACCGTGGTGTCGTCTCGGGGGGTGACCTCGTAGCGGAGCGTGCCGCCTCCGGTCTCGCTGCCGAGGGTGATGCCCCCGTAGGGCACCGTCATCACGAGGTTGTGTTGGAGGTCCTTGGTGAGCGAGGCGAAGTGGCCCCGGACGGACAACCGGTCGGCCCAGCTCCGGTCGCGCACCCCCACCTCGAGGCTTCCTCCTCCTGCGCGGTAGTCGTCGTGAAAGCGGCGCACGGTGACCGGCTGGAGCCGCCCCAAGCGGTCGGGAACCTCCACGTCGATGGCGTAGTCGTTGTCGGCCTCGTCGAAGAATCCGTCGATGCGGGCGTAAACACCAGAATCGCGGTCACCGTAGTACCCCCCGAGGGTGCTGCGAAAGGTGCCGAACGAGCCCGCTTGATAGCTGGCGAGCACGCCCGCGCCGTTGCGGGGGGCGATGGTTCGCACGTCCACCGCCCCGCCGAGCGCATCCGCCCCGAAGCGGATGGGCACCACGCCCCGGTAGATGTCGATGCGGTCGAAGAGGTTGACGGGCAGGTTGGCGACGTCGCCGGCGGTCTGCAGGTTCGTTCCCGGGTAGCCGGCAAAGCGCAGCGGAACCCCGTCGACGAAGAAGCGGACCTGGTCGCCGGTGAGTCCGTTGAGGGAGAATTGAACGCTGGAGCCGAGCCCCCCCGACCGCCGCACCCCCACTCCTTGCGTGCGCGCCAGCACCTCCCCGAGGTCGGCCGCCTCCCGGCGGGCCTCGTCGAGCTCCACCACCGTCACCGCCTGGGCCGAGCGGCGCAGGAGCTCGGCGTCGGAGTAGCTTTCGACGGTGACGTCGATCACCGACGGGTCCGCGCCGGCCGGCTCCGATGTTCCCGGCTTCGCCGCCGCTGACGGCGCCTGCCCTGCCGCCACCGCGATGCGGAGACGGGCGACCTTGCCCGCGGCCAGCGCCACCGGGGTCTCTCCCGTCCCGCCCTCGACGAGCAGCGTCGCCGGGCCCGGCGACAGGTCGTCGAAACGCACCTGGCCCGTGGCATCGGTCCGGCCGACCACGGTCGTCGTCGTCGTCGCGGTGCGCCCCTCCTCCGCCCCGCGCAGGACGAACATCTCGACCCCCGCGCGCGGTCGTCCGCGCCCATCGACGACCGTGACGACCAACGCCGCCGGGAGCGTGGCGGCAACGGCTGCGAACGACACCGCGAATCGGACTTTGGCGAGGATGGGGCGGCCATCGCGCCGCGCCGGCTCGAAGGACGCCTCCAGCAACGCGGCCCGGGCGACCTCGTCGAGCCCGTAGCCGGCCGGCTCGGCCACCACGGCGGCGAGCACCCGCCCGCGGTCGTCGATGGTGGCGACGAGCACCACCTCGGCCTCCGTGAGCCCCGCCGTCCGTGCTGCGGCCGTCAACGATACGTCCGGCATCGACCGCAGCGTCGGGAGCGTGATGCCGCCTCGCTCGGCCCGCGACGTCGACGGCGGCTCCTGCGCGTGGACCACCTCGGCGCCACGCCCGCCCAGCAGCAGCACCCACAGTCCCCAAACGACCCCGGCGGCGACGGCACGCGGCGCGGGCCCACGCTCCGCCCGACCCACGTTTCCCGGGGGGAAGGAGCGTCTCGGGACGCCCTCCGTGCAGTCCGGACGGATCCTTTTGGGGCTCACGGGACGTTCCTCGTTGCGGCTCGCGCCCTCCCTCCTAAAGGGGTTGCCATGAAAATGAAACTGAACACCGTTTTCATCATGGGCGTCGCGGCGCTGGCCGCGGGGGGCTGTTCGGACGACGAGGTGACCCCGACCGTCAGCCTCAGCATCGGACCCGAGACCATCGACGAGTCGGCCGGCACCGACCTCGTGTTCACCTTCACCACCGAGGGTGACATCCCCGCGGACGGGGTGGTGGTCCGCCTCGATGGCGATGTACCGAACATCGCTCGTCAATTCACCGCGGCTCAGTTTCGCTTCGACGACGAACTCAACCTGATTCGACGGTTCGATCGCGACCTGCCGATCACTGGGGGCGACATCGGCGACTTCGACATCGACGGCGACCCCGAGAGCGACGGCCTCTGGAGCGACTTCAACTTCACCATCCTGGAGCCGACCGCCACCCTCACCTGGCCCGTCATCGACGACATCTTCGAGGAAGACGATGTGACGTTCACCTACACCCTCGCGCCGGGCGACGGCTACGAGGTGGCGGCCGGAGCCGACACCGGGACCTTCACCGTGATCGATGGCATTCCGGGCGGCGAGGGCCCCACGGTCGGTGTCACCGTCGACGAAACGGCGCTCATCGAATCCGAGCGGACGCGCATCACCATCACCTTCACCGTCGTCGGCGACATCCCGGCCGAAGGATTGATCGTCGAGCTCTCGAGCGACACGCCGCGCGCGGTGGCCGAATTCGTCGTCAACGCCTCGGACCCCCGGGAAGACGACGTCGAGGTGATGGGCCCCGTGGAGACGGGCGGCAACATCGTCGGCTCGAACGAAATCGCGAGCTCACTCGTGTTCCGCATTCTCGAGGCGACCTCGAGCATCAGCGTCGAGCCGTTTCAAGAAGATGGCGACGAAGGCCTCGAAACGTTCACGTACGTGCTTCTCGACGGCGAGCAGTACGAAGTGGATCCCGCGGCGAGCTCCGCCACGATCACCATCGACGACTAAACGGTCTCGACGGACCGCCCCGCCTCGCCGGGCAGCGCCTCAGCGAGCCGGGCAAAACGCCCCTCTCGACTTAGCAGTCGGGAGGGGCGTGTCGTTTTGGGAAGCCGGCGGAGGGGTCCGGCGAGGCGAAGGCATCGAGGCGGGGCCGCCCTCGCGAACATCGACGGAGCGCATCGCAACGGCCCGCCGCCGTCCGTCGATGACGTGCGGACCGCTCAGGCGCGGAGCGAGAGCAACCGGCCGTCGTCGATGGCGTGCGGACCGCTCAGGCGCGGGCGGCTTTCACCTTGTCGGTGAATTCCGGGACGGCCTTGAAGAGGTCGGCGACGAGGCCGTAATCGGTGATCTGGTAGATCGGCGCCTCTTCGTCCTTGTTGATGGCGACGATGACCTTGCTGCTCTTCATCCCGGCGAGATGCTGGATGGCGCCGGAAATTCCCACCGCGATGTAGAGCCCCGGCGCCACGATCTTGCCCGTCTGTCCGATCTGGAGGTCGGGGGCGCAGTACCCGGCATCGCAAGCGGCCCGGCTGGCCCCAATGGCCGCGCTGAACTCGTCCGCGAGCGGGTTGAGGATGTCGTAAAACTGCTCCTTCAGCGCGCGACCGCCGGCGATCACCACATCGGCTTCGGTGAGCTCCGGGCGCTCGCTCTTGACCGAGTTGAACGTGACCCACGAAACGCGGTCGAGGGCGCTGGACGGTCCGACGACCGCGACCTTTTCGGTCGCCGCCGCCCCGTCCCCTTCGGCCGCCGGATCGAAGGCCGATTGCCGCACCGAGACGATCTCGACCGGGCTCTCGAGCTGACAGATGACGAAGGCATTGCCCGCGTAGATCGGCCGTTTGTAGGTCAGCTTGCCGTTCTCCTGTGGGAGGAGCGACACGATGTCGGAGGCGTACCCGGCGTCGAGCTTGCCCGCGACCCGGGCCAACAGATCCTTCCCGAACGGACTCGCGGTGCCGACCACCACCTGGTAGCCCTTGCCGACCTCGGCCACCGTGGGGGCGTAGGTCTCGGCCAGGTAGTTTTCGAGGCTGGCGTCGTCGGCGACGAGCACCTTTTGCGCCCCGAGCTTGGCCGCCTCGGCGGCCGGACCGTCGACGCCCGCTCCGATCACGAGAATGTCGTAGGTGCCGCCGAGCTGCGCCGCTGCGTCCCGCGCGAATGTGACCGCCGAGTGTGTCGTCTTGCGGAGCTTACCCTCCGCGACCTCGGCCAGAACCAAAACGTTACCCATGGTTGTTCTCCTTCGCTGTTCGTAGGGACGGGATCAGAGGACCTTGGCCTCGTTCTTGAGCTTGTCGACGAGGGCGTCCACGTCAGGGACACGGACCCCGGCCGCGCGCTCGGGCGGTGCCTCGTAGCGCAGGTACTTCACCCGGAGGGCCGTATCTTCGACGAGATCGCCGAGATTCTTGACGGCGAGCGGCTTTTTTCTCGCTTTCATGATGGCGGGCAGCGGCGCGAAGCGCACGCCCTCGGCGTACTTGAACTTCGATTTGTCGGTGACCTTGGAGTACACGCTCGTCGGGTTGACGACCCGGAGGTCGACGGTCACCAGGGCGGGAAGCTTCACGCGAACGTCGAGCTGGCCGCCGTCGACCTCGCGGCCGACGAGCAGACCGCCGTCTTCTTCTTGAACCGTGCCGGCGAAGGTCGCCATCGGCCAGTCGAGCAGCTCCGCGAGGATCTGGCCCACCTGGTTGGTGTCGCCGTCCACCTGCTGCTTGCCCAACATGACGAGGTCGGGCTTTTCTTCGGCGACGATCTTGGCCAGCGCCTTGGCGACGATGATGCCGTCGATGTGGTCGTCGTCGGTCTCGACGCGAATCGCACGGTCGGCGCCGGTCGCGAGGGCGGCTCGAAGGGTCGCCTCCGTGTCTTTGGGCCCGAAGGTGACGACGACGATTTCGCCGAGCCGTTTCTTCTGGGCTTTGCCGTCCTCGGTGAGCCGCAGTGCCGTTTCCAGGGCGTATTCGTCGAAGGGATTCGCCTTCCATTCCAACCCGGCGGTGTCGACCTTGCTGCCGTCGGCGGGGACCTTGACCTTGTTGGCGTTGTCGGGATCGGCAACGCGCTTCAGGGGCACGAGAATTTTCACGGTGGAACCTCCTGCGCGGGTGGGTACGGGCGCCGACTCGTTGCGTCAACCGAGCCTGAACGCGCCAAAACGAACCCCTCGGGGCGGGGGTGGGCCGATTGCGGCTGGGATCCCGGCCGCGGCGCTCTATAAGCAACGAAGATGGCGATGAAAACCGACATCCTGGTCATCGGCAGCGGCGTCGCGGGGCTCACGCTTGCCCTCGACGTCGCCGACCACGCGGACGTGGTCGTCCTCTCCAAGCGGGCGCTCGACGACACGAACACCCGGTGGGCCCAGGGCGGCATCGCCGTCGTGATGGACGACGCCGACTCTCCCGAGCAGCACAAGCACGACACCATGGTGGCGGGGGCCGGGCTCTGCCACGAGGTCACCGTCGATCTGTGTTGTCGGGAGGGGCCGTCGCGCCTGGCCGAGCTCATCGCCCGCGGGGCTCGTTTCGACCGCGAACCCGAGGGCGACCTCAGTCTGACGCGGGAAGGCGGCCACGGGCGCCGGCGGGTCGTACACCACCACGATGCCACGGGCGAGGAGGTGCAGCGCGTCCTGGTCGCGCGGGCCCGCGCCCATCCCAACATCCGCCTGCTCGAGCATCACTTTGCCATCGACCTCGTCATGCTCACGAGCTTTGGTGGCCCCGATCAGTGCGTGGGGGCCTATGTCCTCGATGGGTCGGCTTCGACGTCTGAGCACGCCGTGGTCGAGACGATCCTCGCGCGCGGTACGGCGCTCGCGACCGGAGGCGCCGGCAAGGTGTACCTCTACACGTCGAACCCCGATGTCGCGACCGGAGACGGGGTGGCCATGGCGTTTCGCGCCGGCGCCGAGATCGCGAACATGGAGTTCTACCAGTTTCACCCCACGTGCCTCTTTCACCCGCAGGAGCGCAGCTTTCTCATCACCGAAGCGTTGCGGGGTGAGGGCGCGACGTTGCGGCTCCCCGATGCGGCCGGCACCCCCTTCATGACGCGGCACGACGCCCGAGGCGACCTCGCGCCCCGCGACGTCGTCGCCCGCGCCATCGACTACGAGATGAAGCGCGCCGGCTTCGATTTCGTTCATCTGGACATCACCAACAAAGCCCCAGATTGGATCCGGGAACGGTTTCCGACGATTTTCGAAAAGTGCGCCGGGCTCGGCCTAGACATCACGACCACGCCCATTCCGGTGGTCCCGGCGGCGCACTACATGTGTGGGGGCATCACGACGAACACCAAGGGGCGCACGAGCATCCCCGGTTTGTACGCCGTGGGCGAGACGTCCTTCACGGGACTCCACGGGGCCAACCGGCTGGCGAGCAATTCCCTCCTCGAGGGCATGGTGTTCGGCCATCGGACGGCCCTTCACTTGCGCGACCACGTGCGCGACCTCCGCGGTACGCCGCACCCTTCGGTGCCCGACTGGCGACCGGGGGACGCCCAACGGAGCGACGAAGGGGTGGTCGTCGCCCACAATTGGGACGAGCTTCGTCGGACGATGTGGAACTACGTGGGGATCGTGCGCTCGGACCGTCGGCTCCGCCGGGCCGCGCGCCGGATCGCCATGCTCCAGGACGAGATCCAAGCCTACTACTGGGAGACGGTCATCGGCGGCGACCTGCTCGAACTCCGCAACATCGCCACCGTCGCCGAGCTCATCGTCGGTTGCGCGGCGGCCCGCAAAGAGAGCCGCGGCTTACACCACACGACCGACTACCCCGACGTGGACCCCGAGCTGGTCGCCGACACCATCGTCAAGCGCGGTGTGCCCGCGCACCATCGGCGGTGGGCCCCGAGAGCGGCTTGATGGAACCTGCGTTCCCCTCGCTGCCGCCGCCGTCGGGAGGCTCCGACGACGATCACGATGGTCGCCGCCCCCGGGTCAAACCCATGACCCTCGTGGCCGCCGGCCTTTGGGCGTTTGGCGCTCAGCTCGCGTCGCTGTGGCTGATGCTGATGTTTCACCGCGGCGAGGGCAGCGAAGGGATGACCTGGGACCCGGTGCATGCGGTGCTCGCGCAAGCGGCTGCGTTTCTCCTCGTCATCTACGGCATCGTTCGCGTCTACGCGCCGACGGCGCCCATGCGGTCGGTGCTCGGCTTCACCCCGAGCCGCCGGCGATGGATCTACCCGCTGAGCATGGTGGCGGGGGTCGCGGCGATCTTCCCCGTCGAGCTCGCCTACGAGACCCTGTTGCGATGGGTGCCGACCGAACCTCCGAGC
Organism: Myxococcota bacterium; assembly: GCA_039027095.1. Lineage (GTDB taxonomy): Bacteria > Myxococcota_A > Polyangia > Polyangiales > Polyangiaceae > JAPYTK01. Next base: position 17,351 of record JBCCLB010000076.1, on the reverse strand, counting down.
GTCGACCCCATCGCCGTCTTTTACACGCTCTCGTCCCCCGAACGCGTCGCCATCGTGGTGTGTTTGGGTGCCATCGGACCGCTGGTCGAGGAGATGTTGTTTCGCGGCGCGCTCATGACCCTCACGTTGCGGCGCCACGAGCCGACGATCGTGATCGTGGTCACCAGCACCGTGTTCGCCCTCGTGCACGTCAACCTCCACGGCTTTCTCCCCTACTGCCTCTTGGGCGCGACCCTCGGCTACCTGCGATGGACGAGCGGCTCGATGGTGCCGCCGCTGTTGTTTCACATGTTCTACAACGGGGTTCCGCTCGTACAGCTCTTGCTCGAGAGCGGCGTCGCTTCCGAGGACACGAGCGCCCGCACGGCGGCGGCGACCGTGACCCCGACGGTCGCCATCGGGGGCCTGGTGGTCTGGGTCGCGTGCCTCGCGGCCTTGCGTTTTGCTTCGCCCGGACCGTCGGCCCCACCCCGCCTCGCCGAGCCGCCTTCCCCCGGTGACGACCCGACCCCACCGGAGTCGGGACCGTGACCTCTGCCTTGCACGCCGCCTTCCACTGTCTCGAGGGCTGCCCGGGCGCGTACGCGCTGACGCGGGCGATTTACCGCTGCCCCCGCTGCGATGGCCTCCTGGACGTGCAGCACGATCTCGATGCCCTGCGCGACCACCTCGACGCCAACGGCTGGCGCGACCTGTTCGACACGCGTCGCTGCCGCGGCGTTTTTCCCCTCGGCTCGGGCGTGTGGAGCAAACACGAGTGGGTCGCGCCGGAGCTTCCGCTCTCGCACGTCGTCAGCGCCGGCGAAGGCCACACCCCGATGCTCGCGACCCGTGAGCTCGGGACCGAGCTCGGGCTCCCGCGCCTCCGCATCAAAATGTGTGGCTTGAGCCACACCGGGTCGTTCAAGGACCTCGGCATGACGGTGCTCGTGAGCATGGTCCGTCACGCCATCGCCGCGGGCGCCGAGATCCGCGCCGTCGGCTGCGCCTCGACGGGCGACACCTCGGCCGCCCTTGCCGCCTACGGTGCCGCGGCGGGGATCCCCGTCGTCGTGCTCCTGCCGCGGGGAAAGATCTCGACCGCGCAGCTCGTCCAACCCATCGCGTGCGGCGCCCGCGTCCTCGCCCTCGACACGGACTTCGATGGATGTATGGCCATCGTTCAGTCGCTCGCCGAAGAAGGGGTTCTGTACCTGGCGAACTCGCTCAACGCGCTGCGCATCGAGGGTCAGAAGACCGTCGTGGTGGAGATATGTCAGGAATTGGGGTGGCGAGCGCCCGACTGGGTCGTGCTCCCCAGCGGTAATTTGGGCAACGGGTACGCGATGTACCGTGGGCTCGAGATGATGCGAGACCTCGGCTTGATCGATCGCCTCCCCCGCCTCTGCCTCGCGCAGGCCGAACGGGCCAATCCATTGTTTCGCGCCTATCGCGACGGCAAAAAAACGGTGACCCCCGTCCGGGCCCAACCCACGCTCGCTTCCGCGATCCAGATCGGCGACCCGGTGAGTGCCCCGCGGGCGCTCCGCGCCCTCCGTGCGACCGACGGCGTCGTCGCGCAGGCGAGCGAGCAGGCCTTGGCCGATGTCGCGGCTCGAGCCGATCGGCACGGCCTTTACGTGTGCCCGCATACCGCCGTCGCACTCGCCGGCGTGGCCCAGCTCGCGGCGCAGGGGGTGATGAAGCGAGACGACGAAGTGGTGGTGGTCTCGACCGCGAACGGATTGAAATTCACGGAATTCAAAGTGCGGTACCACGAGAATGCACTCGAAGAGCACGGCGTCAGGGCAACCCACGCAAATCCCCCCACGGAATTGCCGGCCGACCTCGACGTGGTGCGGGAAGCGATCGGATGACAGACGAAAACGACGATGGTGATGACGAGGCGCTCCCGCGGGCCGACCATGAGGTCGAGGTGCAGGTGCCCCCCCACGACGATTCCTCCGCGGCCGCTTCGTCACGTCCTGTCGCGTTGGGGGCGGTGTCACGCCGGACGGCCGCGGTGATGACGGCCGTGGGGGTCCTGCTCGGCGGAGGCGTTGGCGCCGGGGGGACGTACTTCGCGATGCGACGGAAGCCCCGGAAGCCCCGGAAACCGATGGCGCCCGCGTTCGTTCCCCTCGCCGACCACAGCCCGACCAAAGGGCCCGCCCCCGCCAAGGTAACGATCGTCGAATTCAGCGATTTCCAGTGCCCCTATTGCGCGCGGGGCAACCAACGGATGATCGAGGTGATGCGGTCGCACCCCGAGGTACGTCTGATCATGCGTCACAACCCGCTGCGGTTTCACCCGGAGGCGCGGCCGGCGGCGCACGCCATGCAAGCCGCCAACCGACAGGATGCGACCAAGGCCTGGGCCCTCCACGACTTGATGTTCGAGAATCGGAAGGCCCTGTCCGACGCAGACCTCCGACGCTACGCCGAACGCGTCGGGCTCGACGTCGCCACGTTCGACCGCGACCGAGCGACCGATGACGTGGCGGCGGAAGTCGAAGCGGATCAGGCCCTCGCCAAGAAGGTCGGCGCCACCGGCACGCCCGCCTTTTTCATCAATGGGGTCGGCCTCCGCGGCGCCCAACCGCTCGCGAAGTTCGAAGCGATCGTCGACGCCGAGCTCACCGCCGTCACCGAGCTCCTCGCGGGGGGTACGGCGCTGCCCGACGTCTACGAAGCGCGAGCCAAGCACCACGTGACGGGCCAAAAGACGTAGCGGCGTCGTCGGCGCCGGCGGAGGGTGTCTCACACCTTCGACCACAACCGTTGATGGTGTCGCGATGCTCGCCGACAACGTCGACGACAAGCCGGCGAGGGCGAGCATCGCTCCTCAGAGCCGGTTCTATTGTCTCGGGGGTGCCTTACTTTTTGGGCCGGTCAAATCTACCGATTTGACCGACACTTAGGGACCGCCGCCATGGCGTCGCAGGGCGGGGTGCGCCATCGTGACGCAAGATTGCGCGAGCGCGGCGAGCGCGCCCACCAGGTGCGCGAGAGGGGCGAATTCCGGGGGCAAAATGCCCGCCGCCACGACGATGGCGGCAAAGGCCGCCGGCGCGAGCAGCATACCGCCGACGGCGCCCGCCACCGCACGGGTGCGGCGGGCCAACGCCAGCGACAGCGCCGCGGCCCTCGGATCGTCCGAGATGATCTCCACGGCGGCGGCCCCCCCTCGGTCTGACTTCGCCGCCCGGTGGAGGACCACCGCCACATCCGCCGCCTCGAGCGCCGCATCGTCGAAAGGACGATGCCCCAACACCGCGACCACGCCCCCGAGCGCACGAAGGCGCCCGATCTCGTCGGCCCGGGCGGCGGGGGAGACCTCGGCCCGAAGATGGTCCACGTCGAGCGCGCGCCCCAACGCGGCGCACGTTTCCCGCGTATCGGCGCTCATCAGCACCGGCTCCACCTGTACGTCGAGGAGATGTTGCACAGCGGCCCGAGCTCCCGGTCGCAGACCGTCCTGAAGGGCCACGAGCCCTTCGAGTCGCCCCCCCCGAGAGACCATCAACACCGAACGCCCCGCCGTCTCGAGTTCGGCCACGCGGCGCTCGGCCACGGCCACGGAGACGTGCCGGTCGATCATCGACGTCCGGGGCCCCAGGCCCACCACCTCCCCCTCCACGCCGACGCCCCACACCGTGTCGGGGGTCGCTTCGTCGCGTAGGTTTCTCACCGCCGCGGGGCGGAGACCTCGCTCCTCGGCCGCGCGTCGAATGGCGTAGGCCGAGGGGGTATCGCCGCCGGTGGCGAGCCCCGCCGCGAGCGCGAGCAGGTCGTCGGCATCCCGGTGGCCTCCCGGTCGGTCTGACGTGAGCTCCGCCTCGATCAGCTCGGGCTCGCCCCGTAGGAGCGTACCCCGGACGCAGAAAACGGCCGCCGTCACGCGGGTGCACGCGTCCCAGGCCGCGGCGGACGCGTACAGGATGCCGCGCCGCATCGCCTCCTGCGCCCCCCGAGCGACGGCCGCGGCCACCAGCGTTCCCGCGGCCGCGTTGGCGAAGGCGGCGTAGACGGCGACGACCACCAACGCGACCCCCAGCGCATCTCGTCCCAGGAGCGCGGCCAAACCTCCCGCAGCGAGGGCGAGGAGGGGCGCGCCGCGCTCACTGAGGCGCCGGGTGCGCCGCGGGAGGGTCCCCTCGACCTCCACCCGTGCTTCCGGCATCACCAAGGGCCGGGCGAACGCACGTGCCTCCCCCGCGGCGACGCACCTTCCTCGGAGCGTGCCCTCGAGGACGTGCGCGCCCGCGAGGACGATCTCACCCTCCCGCCGACGGGCCGTCGTGGCCGCACCGGGCCAGGGGCGGATGCGCGCCGTACCCTCGGAGACCACGAAATCCACGGCGACCGTCTCTCCGGTGTCGACGAGCACGTCTTCGCCCGGGGCCACGTCGAACGCATATTCCTTGTGGGCCAGGGCCGTCACCTCACCCACGACCCGGCGCGACGCGACCTCGAGGGCGCCGAGCCATACGTCGCGTTGTCCCTGCAGGTCTTGCGTGGCCCGCGTCACGATCCATTCCCCGAGGGCCGTCACGGTGAGGATCGTTCCCGCGAGAAACGCCGCCCGCGACGGCCCGGGCGCCTCCAGGCCCGCAAACTGCGCCCACGCGGCGACGAGCGCGGCGTAGAACGTCGCGACCACCACGACCAACCAGTGGGGTCGCATCGGGTCCCGAGGCTCGGTGAGCGCGCGACCGAGCAGGGCGCCGGCGCCGACCCCGACCAGCGTCAGCCGCGCGTATCCGATCAGGGGGCGGACCACCGCGAGTTCCAGGGCACAGGTGAGCACGCCGGCGACCAACGCGAGCCCGACGAGAAGGGTCCCCATGTCGCGACGGTCCCGATGTTGTTGCGCCATCCCAGGCACCGGGTTGGCCGCCGGCAGCACAGCGGGGTCGTCGCCTCCGGGATGAGACCCCTCCGCCGCCGCTGATCCCGGGGCCACATCCGGCGACGCGGACGGGGATGCGATCCCCGGCAGAGGTTCGACCCATTCGCCGTCTTCCTCACTCTGGAGGCGAGCGGGCACCGGGGGCGCCGAAACGGTGAGGGCAGCCGCCGGTCCGGGCGAAGCGAGGGCGACCCGTGGCACCTCGGGGGCGAGCGCCCCGGGCCGAACCGATGATGCCGTCACCACCGGCTCCCCGGAGACGAAGGCACGCCGACAACGATAGTAGTCGCAGAAGAAGCAGAACTCCGCGTCGAAGATCGCGACGTGGCCCGCACGAAGGGCGTCGACCGGGGCGCCACAGGCGGCGCAGGGCACGAGGTCGTCTCCGCGCGCGACTGCGGCCGCCGTCGAGCCCGCGCGAACATCGGCGCCGGAGGGTGACGCCGCCGGCGGGTTCGACGTCACTCAAAGCTCCGCGTGCACGCGCTCGAGGGCGCGGTCGAGCATCGCGAGTGCCTCGTCGACCTCGGCCTCCGTGACGACCAGCGGAGGGAGAAAACGCAGCGCCCGGGGCCCCGCGGCCGTCGCCAAGAGGCCCTCCTCGCGCAACGCCGCGAGCAGCGCTCTCGGCTCGCGCGCCTCGGTCAACACGATGGCGCGCATCAGACCGAGCCCGCGCTGACCTCGACACAACTTGGGGTAGCGTTCCGCGACGCGCGCCAGCCCGTCACCGAGCTGGCGGCCACGGTTGGCCGCCCGGTCGATGAGGTCCTCGTCGCGCAAGACGCGGAGGACCGTCCGCGCGACGGCGCACGCGAGAGGATTCCCTCCGTACGTCGACCCGTGCGAGCCCGGCGGCAACGAAGCCGCGAGGGGTTCGCGGACGAGAAGCGCCCCGATGGGGAACCCGCCGCCGAGTCCCTTGGCGAGCGCGACGGCGTCGCCCATGACGCCGTGATGCTCGGAGGCGAGCAAGGCTCCCGTGCGGCCGATCCCCGTCTGCACCTCGTCGAGCATGAGGAGCGTATCGACCGCGTCGCAGGCCCGACGGAGCCCGGAGAGAAACCCCGCGGGTGCGGGATTGACGCCACCCTCACCCTGGAGCGGCTCGACGAAAACGGCCGCGACATCCCTCCCGGCGAGGGCGCGCTCGACGGCCTCGAGGTCGCCGTAGGGCAGCTGAACCATGCCCGCCAGGGGCTCGCCGAAGCCTTCGAGGTACTTGGGGTTACCCGTCAGCGCGAGGGCCCCGAACGTCCGTCCGTGAAAGGCCCGCTCGAACGTGATGATGCGCGTCCGCGTTTCGCCTCGCTCGTGAAAGTGGCGCCGGGCGAGCTTCAACATCGCCTCGTTCGCCTCGGCGCCGCTGTTGCAGAAAAATGCGCGGTCGTAGCCGGTGGCCTCATGCAGTTCGGCGGCGAGCTGGATGTTCTGGTCGGTGTAAAAGTAGTTGGAGACCTGCATCAGGCGTCCGGCCTGCTCGGCGATGGTTTGGGTCAAGGCAGGATGCCCGTGCCCGAGGCAACACACCGCGACCCCGGCGCAGAAGTCGAGGTACCTTCGCCCCTCGGTGTCGAAGAGCTGCGTGCCCTCGCCGCGCTCGAGCACCATCCGCGCGGGACGATAGTTGCCGAGAAGATGGGCGTCGGCCGCCTCCAGCAGAGAGGCCGCGTCACGGGTTGCATCGCCGGACTTCCGCTTTATTTCCATACCCGTTCGATTTACGTCCCCCCGGAGAGCGAGGCAAACCCGCCGTCGTGTCCACCCCTCGATGCGCGGCCGGCCCTGAACCCGCGTGCCGGGCGTGCGCGACCTTCCCAGCGACGAGATCCATGAGCGACGTAGAGCAAGAGACCGGATCGAACCCGACGACGGGACCCTCGACGAAAGAGACCGGAACCACCGAAACCGAGCCCGGCGACACCGCCTCGCGGGCCGATGCGTCGTCCGTTGACGCCCCCTCCGAAACGGCGCCCAACGCCGACGAACCCCACGGGGTCGGCGGCGACGGAGGTCGGAACGGAGAAGCCCCCGGCGAGCCGAAATCGACGGAGGATGCAGACGGCGCCTCGTCAGAAGAGCGCCTCCGGTCGAAGCTCGAAACGGCCGAGGCCGCCGCCGCCGCCAGCAAAGAGCGGATGTTGCGCGTCGCAGCCGACTTCGAGAACTTTCGCCGCCGCTCGGTGCGCGAGCTCGACGAGACGCGCGCCCGCGCCAAGATGGATGCGGTCAAGGAGATGCTGCCCGTATTCGACAATCTGGAGCGGGCCATCGGCCACGCCGATGCCACCGACGACCCTCAGGCCGTCGTCGATGGAATCCGGATGGTCATCAAGCAATTCATCGACACCCTCGGCAAGCTCGGCGTGGAGCGGGTCGACGCCGTCGGTCACCCCTTTGACCCGAACCTCCACGAGTCCATTCAGTTCGAACACTCCGACGACCACGCGGCGGGCATCGTCATCAACGAATTTCACGCCGGGTACCGTCACGGAGACAAGCTCCTGCGTCCCACCCTGGTGGTGGTGTCGCGGGGTCCCCAACCGGTCGAGGCCGCGACCGGGGGCGCACCGGCCGCGAGCACGGCTTCCGAGGACCGAGCCTCCCAGGACGGGGCCGCCGAAGACAGCGCCACGGAAGACGACATTGGAAACGGGGCCACTGAAGACGGGGCCACCGAAGACGGGGCCACCGAGGACGGCACGCCCGCTGACGCCTGACGCCTGACGCTCTGGCGCCTGACGCTCTGGCGCCGGACGATCTGGCGCCTGACGCTCAGGCGACGGACCAGGGACCGCCTGATCGCGCTCTGCGCACGAAGCGCCGGGTCGCCTCGTTCCCGCTAACGCCCGTGGCAAAACCGGTATAGCATGCGCCGCGATCACCGCGACGGCGGCTCTCGCCAAGCCCTGTGCGGGGCACGACTCTCGGCACCATGAGCAAGACGATCGGCATCGACCTGGGCACCACGAACTCGTGTGTCGCCGTACTCGAAGGGACGGGCGCGGCGACCGCCACCAGCGTGCGGGTCATTCCCAACGCCGAAGGGGCTCGGACGACCCCGAGCGTGGTTGCGTTTCCGGAAAACGGGGACCGGCTGGTGGGCCAGGTGGCGCAACGCCAGGCCGCAAACAACCCCCAAGACACCGTCTACGCCGTCAAGCGCCTCATGGGGCGCAAGTTCGACGACGAAGACGTGGCGCGGCAACGCGAGCTCGTCGCCTACCGCATCGTGGAAGCCGAAAACGGCGACGCTTGGGTGCAGGCACGCGACCGAACCATGTCGCCTCCCGAGGTCTCCTCCATCATTCTCCGCAAGCTGAAGGAGATCGCGGAGTCGTTCCTCGGCGAGGAGGTCACCGAGGCCGTGGTCACCGTCCCCGCGTACTTCGACGACGCGCAGCGCCAGGCCACCAAAGACGCCGGCACCATCGCAGGCCTCGACGTCAAGCGCATCATCAACGAGCCAACCGCGGCGGCTCTCGCCTACGGCTTGGATGCGAAAGGGGCGCAAACCATCGCGGTGTACGACTTGGGGGGAGGGACCTTCGACATCTCCGTCATGACCATCCAGGGCGGCGTCTTCAGCGTGAAGGCGACCCACGGAGATACCCACCTCGGCGGAGAGGACTTCGACCAGCGACTCGTGCAGCAGCTCCTCGACGAATTCAAAACGTCGACCGACGTCGATGTCTCCAGCGACCGGATGGCCCTGCAGCGTCTCAAGGAAGCCGCCCAGAAAGCCAAACACGAGCTCTCGTCGTCGCTCGAGACCGAGGTCAACCTCCCGTTCGTCGCCGTCGACGCCAACAACGCACCGCTGCACCTCCAGCGGCGCATCAAACGCAACGAGCTCGAGATGTTGTGCGCCGATCTCGTCGACCGCACGCTCGACGCCTGCGGTCGCGCCCTGGGCGACGCGGGCATGACCGCCGCCGACATCGACGCCGTGGTTCTCGTGGGCGGGATGACGCGCATGCCGGCGGTGCAAAGCGCGGTGGAAGAGTTCTTCGGCCGACCCGCCAGTCGCGATGTGAACCCCGACGAGGTGGTTGCCGTCGGCGCCACGATTCAGGGCGCGGCGCTGAGCGGCGCCGTCGATGACGTCCTGCTCCTCGACGTGACCCCACTGAGCATCGGGGTCGAGACCGGCGGCGGCGTGTTCACCGCGCTCATTCCGCGCAACACCACCATCCCCACCTCGGCGCAGGAGATCTTCACGACCAGCGTCGACAATCAGAATTTCGTGCCCATCCACGTGCTCCAAGGCGAACGCGCGATGGCGGCCGACAACCGCAGTCTGGCGGAGTTCGAGCTCACGGGCATTCCCCCGGCGCCCCGCGGGGTCCCTAAAATCCAGGTGATCTTCACGATCGATGCGGACGGCATTCTGCACGTGGAGGCGACCGACCTGGGGACCGGGTTGACCACCGAGGTGAGCATCACCCCCCACAGCGGCCTCCAGTCCGACCAGATCGACCAGATCATCGACGACGCCGCCCAATTCGAGGAAGAGGATGCGCTACGGCATGAGTTCGCCGAGCTGAAAAATCAGGCAGAGACCCTGGTGTACACCACCGAGCAGGCGCTGGAGGGCTACGCGGAGCTTCTGGACGAAGCCCTTCTCGACGAACTGCAAGCCGACTGCGATTACCTCCGACAACTCCTCACCGAGAGCCTCGACATGGAGGAGATCCGGACCGCGTACGCCAAACTCGAGGGCGCGGCGTTCCGGATCGCGGAGACCATGTACGCCGACGAGGCGTGAGTCGGGTGAAGCCTCCGGTGACCGCGACGGCTTTGGCCGAACCGTTCGGGCGCTATCGCCTCCTCGAGCTCATTGCCGAAGGCGGCATGGCCGAGGTGTTCAAAGCCAAGAGCTTTGGCGTCGAGGGTTTCGAAAAAGTTTTGGTCATCAAGCGGATCCACCGCTCGTTGGCCAAGCATCGGGCCTTCGTCGACCTGTTCGTGCAAGAGGCCAAGCTCACGGTGAGACTCGCGCACGCCAACATCGTGCAGGTCTTCGATCTCGGTCGCGTCCCCGCCCCGGACGGAGGCCCTGCGCGGTACTACATCGCGATGGAGTACGTGGCGGGCGTCGACCTCGCCACCGTGGTGCGCTGGTTTCGACGGGAGCGGCGCGTGCTGCCGATCGGTTTTGCCGTCTACGTCGCGTGCGAGGTCGCCAAGGCGCTCGACCACGCGCATCGCCGCACGGGAGACGACGGCGCCCCGCTCGGCATCGTCCACCGCGACATCTCCCCGCAGAACATCCTCTTGTCGTGGGAGGGCGAAGTGAAGGTCACCGACTTCGGGATCGCGAAGGCGGTCGACGCGATCGACCCGGCGGCGCGGCGCGATGACACCGAGGCGGCGCGGGCCACGGGCAAGTTGAGCTTCATGAGCCCCGAGCAGTCGCGGTCGGGCCAGACGGACGCGCGAAGCGACCTGTTTTCGCTGGGGACGGTGCTCTACCAGCTCATCGCCGGGGAAAACCCATTCGCGGCGCCGACGGCCAACGAAACCGTGCGGCGCATCCAAGCCGGTGAGTACCCCCCCGCGGCCCTCTCCCGACCCGAGATCCCCGACACCCTGTCGGGGTTGCTCGCGCGGCTTCTCGCCGTCGATCCCGCCGCGCGGCTCGAAAGCGCGGCCGCGGTCCACGAAGCCCTCATGGGCTTCGCGTATACCGCCGGCGCTCGATACACCGCCGCTGACGTCGCGACCCTGTTGGCCCCGCTCCGTGACACGGCGGAGGATGATGCGGCGACGCCTACGGCCCGGGCCGACGGCGGCGATGCCGCTCCCGCCGGCCCGGGCGACGAAACCGGAGCCGTAGCCCCCGGCCCGAAGGACGACCTCGATGTCCCGGGCGCCGAAGTGCTGCTCGCGCCGAGTTCCGAAGAGGACCGGACTCCGGTCGAAGTGCCCCAGGTTCCGTCGCCCATCGAGCGCGAACCCCGCGGCGCAGAGCGTCGCGAGGTCACCCTCCTGGTGGCATCGCTCGACCCGGGCCACCGGGACGGCGACCCCGCGGAGGGCGCTTCGTCATCATCTTCCGCGCTACCTCCTCGACTGCAGCGGCTCCAGGACCTCATCGAACGCCACGGGGGATGGATCGAAGAGCGTCAGGGGAACCAGTTGACGAGCATCTTCGGCCTTGGGGAGACCAACGGGCGGGATGCGGACGCCGCGGTGCGCGCGGCATTGGTGTTGGTGCGGGAGCGAAGCGCAGGGGGGCAGCGTCCCGTATCGTGCGGCATCCACTCGGGCCCGATGAGCGTGGACGATGGCGGGATCCCGGTCCCGGACGAGCGGCTCACCACCCTGATCGCGACCGCGCAGCGACTCGCTCGCGTCGCCGAGGGCCAGGTGTTGGTGTCGAACGTGAGTGGGCGTCTCGTTCGTCGTCACTTCGTCTTGGAGCCCCTTCCCGCATCTTCCCGCGCGGTCGCCGATGGCGGGTCCATCGTCCGGCGTCCCGATCTCGACGCGAGCCATCCGACCCGGTTCGTCGGGCGCAGCCAGCCCCTGAAACGCCTCGGCCAGGTGCTCGCGCGCGGAACCCGCCGCGAGCCTCAACTCGTCGTCATTCGCGGAGAGACGGGACTCGGCAAAACCCGGCTCCTCCACGAAGCGAAACGACGTCTGGCCCGCGGGGACTTCAACGTAGGGTTCTACCAGGCGAGCTGCCCGCTCAACGGCGCGAGTCAGCCGTGGAGCGGGCTGAGGACCATGTTGCACGTCCTCTGTGGCACCCAGGAGGACGACGATCCCGAGCGGATCGTCGAGGTCCGCCCGCGGCTTCGCGCGCTGGGACTCGACGGCTCCGCCACCACCCGCGTGCTCCAGCTTCTCGGCGCCCCCGTTCGGGGCCACGCCGAGGAGACCCGCGTGACCCTGCGCGCGAGTTTCGAGCGGATGGTCTCGAGTCTGTCCAAGGATCGCATTCACTGCTTCGCCTGGGACGATGCGCAGGCGCTCGACCGCGAGAGCCTCGACACCATCATCCGGATCTTGAGAAGCCATGGGCCTCACCGACGAGGGCTCCGGGCGGTGTTCCTGCTGTCTCTCCGGGGCGAAGTTCCGCCCGCCCTCGCCCGGCGGAGCGGCCTGCATCTGATCGACCTCGACGCATTGAGTCATCGCGAAACGGAGAAGCTGCTCCGACACCATTTGCAGGCCCGCATGGTGCCCGATGCCCTCCTCGCCTACGTGCGCAACCACGCCGGGGGCCATCCCCTGTTCATCGAAGAGCTCGTACGCGAATTGGTCGACCGGGGCATCGTGAGGACGCTCAACGGCCGGGTCGAAATGAGCGGCGCCCCCACCACCGTCGCCCCGCGGACCTTGCGCACCCTCGTGGCCGACCGCGTATCTCGCCTTCCCCAGCGGGAGCGACGGGTGCTGCAGGGGCTTGCGGTCCTCGGCGAACCGGCGTTTTCGCCCATGGTTGCCACCATTCTCGAGCAGTCCCTTCCTCAGCTCGATCGGCACCTCACCCGGCTCGAAGAGCGAGGTCTCCTCCGACGGGCCGGTCCCACTCAGATCCGTTTCGCCTCCCCGCTCTTCGAGGAAATCGTCCTGTCGGCCATGCCCGTCGCGCATCGGCAAGCCCTCCACGAGAGCGCCGCCGACGCGTACCGACGAGCGCAGCTTCCGGGCCCCGGAGAGACGGACGAAAAGGTCGCCGAGCACCTCGTCGGCGCCGGACGTCCCGAGGCGTCCGTGGCGCACTTCTGGCGCGCCGCAGAGGCCAAGCTCTCGGCCGAGCAATACGAGCCGGCCCTGCGGTGCATGATGCTCACGTTCGAGCGTCTCGACCCCTCGACGGTTCCGCCCGAGGAGCTCACCGGCTGGCTGGGGGCGACCGCCGCGGTGGTGAGCCAACTCCGCCATGCCCCCGGGATGAAGGAGGCCATCGCGCCCATCTTGCGGTCGGTGGCGTCGCGAGGAGACGAAGCCAGCAACGCCCTCGCGCACATTCACGCCGCGCGCGTCCTCGGCGCCGTCAACCTCTTCGACGACGCTTACGAGGCGCTGGCGGTGGCGAACCCAGACCAACTGGAAGACCGACGACTCATTCGCGATAGCCTTGCGGCCGAGGCGCAGCTCGCCGCCCGGCAGGGGCACTTCCTTCGCGCCGTGGCGGCCGGGGACAAACTCGAGGCGCTCGGCCTCACCGATGACGTCGACGTTCTCGCCACGCTGGCTCTGGCCCGCGCGATGAGCGGCGACCCCGAAGGCGGACTCGAGCTCATGGAGCGCGCGGAAGCCACGGGCCCGCCGGTCGACACGGCGGAGTCGGTGGTCCGGATGAAGCACTGGGTTTTGATTCACTTCAACCGGCGCGATTACGAGGCTGCAGCCGAAGTCTGTACGCGACTCGCGGCGCTCGCGCGGGAAACGGGCCTGCGCTTCGATTGCGCCGCTGCCCTTCACAATCTCGCCGACGTCTACCGTCGGTCCGGACAAAACCCGCGTGCCTACGCGGCGTACATGGAATCACTCGAGCTCACGGAGCAGCTGGAACACGAGCGGCTCACGAACCTCAACCAGATGCATTTGTGTTACCTGGATGGCCTTCGCGGGGACGAGACGGCCGACGAGCGATTCCGCCGCCACGTGCGGTTCGCCGACGCCCACGGCTACCTTTGGGACGTTCTCGAGGGACGCCTGCTCCTGGGGCGTCTCGCCGCCGTCAACGGCAACACCGAACAAGCCCGCGCCCTCCTCGAGGACGTCAAGGCGCGCGCCGAAGAACAGGGTCACTCCTTCATTCGCCGTGACGCCGAGGAGGTGCTCGAGACCCTCACGGCACGGGACCAAGATACCGCCGCGCCCAACGGGGGCGATGATGGCCGCCGCGACGACGACGACGGGGTGCCCCCCGTCGTCCCCTGAGGGGACCGGAGCGAACCGCCTCTCGGCGGCGACGGGCGGGGCCGGGGGGCGACGTCAGTCGGCAGCGAGCTTTCGCTCAATCGCCTCGATGTGGGCGCGCACGTTGGGATCGTCGGCGCGCTGGTTGTGGATCTTCTTGACCGCACTCATCACCGTGGTGTGGTCGCGACCGCCGAACGCGCGGCCGAGCTCCGGAAAGCTGCACTTGAGGCGCTGTTTGCAGAGATACATCGCCACGTGGCGCGCAAACGCGACCGTCTTGTGCCGGTCCTTACTGGTGAGGTCGCTCGTGCGCAGGTGAAAGTGCTGACACACGGCGCGCTGGATGTCCGTCACGCTCAACGACTGCGTGCGGTGCGCGATCGTGGCCGAGAGCTCGTTCTGCACGAACGCCAAGTCGACCCGCACCCCCGTCAGCGACGACTTGGCCGCCAGTCGAATGAGGGTGCCTTCGAGTTCGCGGACGTTCGACCGGATGTGCTGCGCGAGGTACACCGCCACCTCGTCCTCCATCTCGATGGCCTCGAGCGCCGCCTTGTTGCGCACGATGGCCACCCTCGTCTCGAGTTCGGGCGACTGAATGTCGGCGACCAGACCGGAGGCGAAGCGGGACACCAGCCGCTCTTCCATGCGTTCGAGCTGCTGCGGATATTTGTCACTCGTAACCACGATCTGACGGTCGACGTTGTGGAGCGCGTTGAAGGTGTGAAAGAACTCTTCCTGCGTCTGCACGCGTCCGGCGAGAAACTGGATGTCGTCGACGAGAAGAAGATCGCACTGCTCACGGTATTTGGCGCGAAACTCGTCCATGCGCTGATGTTGGAGCGCCGTGATGAATTCGTTGGTGAAGCGTTCGGCGGATACGTACCGAATCCTCGCCTCGTTGTTTTCGGCGTACACGCGGTGCGCGATCGCGTGCACGAGGTGGGTCTTGCCGAGGCCCGTGCCGCCGTAGAGAAAGAGAGGATTGTACCGCCGGCCGCCCCCGCCGGCGGCCGCGACCGCCGCCGCATGCGCAAGCTGATTCGAGGGGCCCACCACGAAGTTCGAGAAGGTGTGGCGCGGATTGATGTCGTCCGGAGGTGACGTCGTCCGGGGCGCCCCCGCGACGACACGAGCCGGCCCCCCTCCCCGTCGGGCCGCAGGGGTGCGCGGCCCGAAAGACGGGGGCGCGGAACGAGGTGCTTCGTCATCGACGTCGTCATCGTCGTCCTGGTCGGCGGCCACGCCGGGGGCGGCGGCGCCCCCGTCCATGCCCCTGGGCGCGCTGGTCAGTGGTCGAGGACGGACGGGGGGAGGCGTGGGCGCCCCCCGGGTCACCGGCTCGGAAAGGTCGTTGTCCAACACCCAGTTGATCTGAACCGACCAGCCCGCGAGACGTTCGATCTGGTCGGTCAGTTCGGGAACGAAGTTCGTCTTCACCCACTCCATGACGAACTCGTTTTGGGCGCGGAGGGTGAGCACTCCGTCCGTCAGGTCGTCGTACTGGATCCCGCCGAACCACTGGTCGAAGGTGGCGGGCGAGCGATCTCGAGTGGCCGCGGCCGCGCGGTCGAAGATCGCTTTGGGGTGTTGGTGGTTTTCCATGGCAATGACGGGGACGAGCGGATGGCGGTCGTGGTCGCGAGCGCGCGCACGTGCCCCTCCGGCCGCCGGAGCCCCCAGCTTTTCCACAGGCTGTAGGGGACCCGACGCCGGCGGAACCACCCGCACGGCCCGGACGTCCGCCGGACCTTCGGGGGCCGGTCTCGACGTGGGAACGAGCACCTAACATCGGCCTGATTGCCGAGTCCATCCCCAAGCCCAAACAAACTGACAAACTCCTGACAACATTGAACTTTTCTCTCACCAGGCCGCCTCGGCGCGGTCGGTCACTGAGCGGACGTGGACCAAGAACGGCGTTAAGTCTACGAGGTCGTTGACCAAATCGTGCGTCGTCGCGCGAAGGCGTCGCCATCCGCGCAAATTCTCGACGATCCTGAAGTCAAGCATCGAAATCGTCGACAATTGTCGTGGATTTCGAACGTCGCGGGCCGCCGCCCGCCGAGACGACAAAGTTGCCCGCCTCCGATGAGACGCGCTAGCCCCCGCGGGTGCTGCCAGTTCGGACGCTTCGCGGGCCCTCCCGGGTTCGAGCCCATCTCTTCGGGGCCGCGCTCGGGGTGGTGGCGGTCGCCCTCGGCAGCCCCACGAGCCACGCTCAGGAGACGCCGAACCCGAGCGAGCTGCCGCCCCAATTCGCCTACAATTACGGGGAAACGGAGACCGCGCGCGCCGGGGGCATGGCCGGGGCCCTGCGCGCGGCGGGGGGCGCTGCGACCGCCATCTACCAGAACCCCGCCAACCTCGGCCTGACACGCGTTTATCACATCGATGCGCTCGGTCAATTTACGCCCGAAGCGGGGCGCCATCTGTACGGTGGCTCCATCGTCGACTCGACGCGGCGGTTCTCGGGCGCCTTTTCATTCGTGGGCGGCTTTCAAGACGGCGAGGGCGTCGATCGAAGTTCGATCGACCTCCGGGCCGCGCTGGGGTTCGCGATTAGCGACGCCTTTCACGTCGGCGTCGCCGGGCGCTATCTGAGCCTGCAACAGGAGGGACTCGGCGTGCTCGGCGACAGCCGAGCGAGCGGGGGCAGTCGCGAAGAAGGAGACCCGACCCAACGAGAAGCGCTGGTGAGCACGTTCAACTTCGACGCCGGGGTCACCGTGCGCGCCACCGACGAGCTTCACGTGTCGGTCGTCGGCACCAACCTCACGTATCGGGACAACGCGCTGATGCCGACCACGGTCGGAGGGGGCATCGCCTGGGCCACGGAGGATTTTACGATCGAGGTCGATGGTCTCGCCGACTTCAACTCGTGGTCCGAGGTGAGCCCGCGCGTCATGGCAGGGGGCGAGTACTTGATCGCGGGCCGGGTGCCCGTTCGGCTCGGCTATCGCTTCGATGCGCTCGCGGGCAGCGGGTTGACGCCTTCGCACCAAATCGCGGGCGGCGCGGGCTACCTCGACCCCCGATTCGGCGTGCAAGCAGGGGTACGCCGCACGTTGGCCGGGCCGAGCGCCACGACCATTCTCGTGCAGGCGGGGGTGTACCTGGAGTCGCTCGGGCTGGGGGTCAGCCAGCCCTGAGCCGCGTCGGGCCGTAGCCACGAGGGTATGGGAAGGGTCACATGATGCGCCCCGACGAGGACCCCTTTCGGCACGACCGGCTCGTGGCCGCGACGTGGCAACGCGTCTGCCGCGCGACCCGCGCCCTCGCCCAGGGGCGCGCCGCCGACGACCCCTTTGCCCGGTCCAGAAGCGCCGGATCCCAAAGCGCCGGGATCACGACGGAAGCCACGGCGGCGGCGGGCGATCCGCTGGCCGCCGCCGTGGCGCGTTGGACGGGTCACCTCGAGCGCACCCGACGCGGCTGGCCCCACGCGGTGGCCGTCGCGCGCGCGTGGCGCGACGCAGACGCCATCGCGCAGCGTCGGAATTGGCTGACCGCCGACGCGCCGGCGGCGCGTCGGCGACACGCCGCCGCCTTCGTGGCGGCGGTGGCCGTGGCGAGC
>JBCCLB010000075.1:0-31235 GCA_039027095.1 Myxococcota bacterium | reverse complement strand
CGTCGCCGAGTGGGCCCCCAACGACCCCCCCGACGACATCGACGGCAACCCCCGCGCCCCCTTCGCCACCCCCGCCGACTCCTCCCCCGACGTCGCCGGCCCCCACCTCGGCCCCCAGATGTAGGACGTCCAACCGAGGCGGAAGGCGCCGCCGCCGGATGCATCGATCATGCGACCGGACAGACGCCTCGACGGCACCAGTGGGGTCTACGATTCGCCACAAACGGGGTCCGACTTTACCACCACTACCAATGCGGCCAACGCGCTGCCCAACCGCACAGGGTACGTCGCGGCAGCGAATGCGGCGGATGGGCGCGGCTCGCCCCAGGCCAACGCGGGCGCCTCCGGGCACATTCCGAACCCATGACGACGGACCGCACGGGCTTGTTGCCGGAAGCATCGCCACGCCTGAAGGCATACCTCGAAAGGCACGGCGTGGTGCGCGACCGGTCGCGCCAATCGGTGGATCGCATTCACGAAGCGCTCAGCTCTCGCGGACGCCACCCGCCCGAATGGGCGGGGCTGCTTGCCTTGGAGGAATCGTGGGGAGGATTGATGTTGGCGCCTTGGCCCGGTCGGCCCGCGATGAGACTTGGTGTGGCGCTGCCTCTGTTTCTCGAGGAGTCATGGCGTGAAGAAGACCGCGGCGGCTCGGAGCTGCCCGTATCACAGGCCCCGCCCTGGCCACGAATGCGTTGCCTCGGCTATAAGCTGTGGTTGTGCGGAACGACGTCTCAGCTTGTCGGCGCCCACGCCGACGCTCACGAGCCCGCGCACGCGGACACCCCTGCCTCCAACGACATGCCGGACACGACGACGACCACCACCGCCTCGCCGACGAAGGTCGCCCGGGTCGTCGCCATCGTCATGGCGGCCGGCGCCACGTGGCGCCCGGACGGGCCGCAAGGACCTTTGACGCGAAGACGACGCCCATCCGACATCATGCACCGCCGTAGCCACGGAGCAGCCCGCTGAGCCAAAAGCGGCCATCGTCGTCGCCGCGCTCAAAGAGAAACACCACCGCTTGGTTGCCTTCCCAGTAGCATCCATCGACGAAGGGGAGCCGTCGTTGGTACACCACGAACGGTCTCCCGGGGTAGCTCCGCGCGAGTTCGCCCTCAAAAAAACAGAGGTTGCATACGTCGTCCACTGGAATGTGGCCGACGGCAATCTCGCTCGTGGTGCCGAGAGGAGTCGTCAGCGGACCCCGGGGGCCCTGGCGCGTGGTGAGATGATCGAAAAACTCAGCCATCGTCAGCGGTTCCGTGGGACAGACGACGTCGCCATGAGGTGGCTTATCCAGGGGACACTCCCCGTCCCAAGAGAAGTCGTGGCGGCCCTCGAGCGTCGCCACTCGTTTTACGTCTCGACGAGAAAGGGTCATACGGTGCTGAACGACCAGGCCTCTCCGCGGGTGAACCAGCGAGGCGAGCGCCGCATAGTCCTTGGCGTCAATGGCGGCGGATGCGCGTTGCGCGAGGACCTCGAGCGCCGTACGCGTGGCGCCGGCCACATCCGGCGCTCCCCGCACGCGGTTGCCCCCGTCGCAGGGATGAGCCGTGAGTCCGAGCTCGCAACAGGATGAGGGCGCCGTGGCGACGCTCGCTGTCGCTATGCGCGCCGAAGTGGGCCTCGCGCTCGGTCGAGGCAGATCGGCCGCCGAAGCGTTGCGCTTTTGCCGCGAGGGGGCGGGTGCCGGACGGCACGTCAGGGCGAGGAGCACAGCTGGCAGAGCAAGGGCCTCAATACGCAAAGCCGGCGCGCTCCTCGATGACACCGAACATCGTGTCGATGGTGAGGCGGTTGATGATGGGGCGACGCGCCGCCGTCTGTACTCGCGCGAGGTCGGCCGCACGACTCGGACCGCCGAAGTGGCGGAGCTGGAAGGCCTCGGCGGCAACTGCGACCGCATCGAAGGTCGGGTTCACGGGAATGTGATAGCCCAAGAGCCTCAGTATCGCGACAAGCGTTCCACGCACCAAGGCGGGAGAATTTCCGTCGATGGGGCCGCCGCCTTGATTGAAGTGGAGGTCGAACACCTCATAGGTCGGATGAAATCGATGACCAGGGGGTGGGCGAAAAGCCCGAGTCTTCGTCGCCAGACCGGCCGCCTCGAGCCGAGGCCAATCGTAGCCGCTTCCCGGGCAACCGATTTTGCGCCCGAGGCGATGGGCGTGGACCGCAGTCTGGCTGTCCGCGAGCACGTTGTGCGGACTCACTGCGTATCGTGCCGCGAGCGCGCCCACGATGTGACGGCTTCCCTGCATTTGCGCCACCGGGTACGACGTAGGTTGTCGCGCCTGCTTGGGGTCGCGCACGGGATGAACGTGCTCGATGCCAGTCGAGATGTTGTTAAAGCGACCGATAGTGGCTGGCTGCGCGGGCCCATGGCTCCGCGAACGTAGATCGAACCACGCGACCCCACCCGAAGCTGTTCCACCGCCTGAGTGCCGCGTCCGCACGTTGGCGTTGGCCATCTTGAGGATAAATCCGTCGCGGTCGACGATATAATGGGCTGAAGGACCAGTCTTTTTTTGGGTGAACCGGATGATGGCAGATCCGATGGTGCCGGAGTTGGTCTCGTGAAGGTGAAGGAATCGGGTATGGCCGAGCGGAGCTTGAGTGGCAGGCTCGCGTTCGCCGCCCTTTAGCTTGTTGTGCCGGCACTCCACGTAGTCAGGACGCCAGTCGACGATGAGTGTGTCGTTGCCTTGCCGGACCACACCGCCATTCGAGACTTCGTGCACCGGCTCACTTCCGACGCTGGGGAGGGGAAAGCGCACTTTTGGTGACACCGACGCGGTCAGAACGCGCGTCGTGACAGGGTCCAGCGCGAGGTCGATGTGGAGTGGACGAAAGAGCATGTGCTCTTTTTTGATGCCGGCCGGGACCCCATCGGTCGGTCCGACCGGATCCCGGAGCGCTGCGGTGCCCGTCGTTGCGCGGGGAAGACGATGCGCAGGACTGGGCGTGAGCACGAGCTCGGCAATGACCGGCTTGTTCGTCGGTGGAAAAAGAAACATCCGAAGAGGGGCGAGATCGACGGACGACAGAATCCCATCCCGGTGCGATGTGCTTCTGTTGTTGGTCCCCGCGAGAACCAGGTTCAGCGCCGGAATCTTGAGCTCCACCGTCGCGGCAACGAACTGGGGAAGGTGGCGGCCCCCATCCGCAAGGCGAATGTCCGTGAGATCGGGCTTCAGGGAGAACCGTGCACGCATTCGCACGAGGAGTGTGGTGACTGCCGAGGGGGCGGTGGTGCCCCGCCCGGGAGGCGTACCGCCGCCAGTCTGCAGCCGGCCTGCCGTGGGCGGCTCGCCGGCGGGGGGAGCATCGAGAACTCGAGGCTTCGGCGGGTCATCGTCTGGTCCTACAGGCTCGTCGAACGCTTCTCCGGACACCCGATCGCGAGGCTCGGGCTGGGCGAGGACATGGCGCGGAACGACCGGCAGCCGTGACTCGTCGTGGTAGCGCTGGAGTTCATCTTCGATGTGGTGGAGAAGTCCAGTGATCTTCGTGTACGCGTGACGCCTCTGGAAATGACACACCCGGTCGTGAAGGCTGTTGCCGTGAGCGAATCCGAGGTTGCTCAGGCGGCGCCTTGCGATTTCGTCGTCGTCTCCTCCGAGTGCGAGCCAGTAGCGCTGGCGAAAGGGGTAGCCAGCGCCATCCGGCAGCTCCGCCGGTGCCCATTCGAGCACCACATTGTCGACCGCGTGGTCCAGCTTCATCAACAACCAGCCGCGGTCATCCCCCTCGCCGTCCACGATCACACGACCACCATGCTTCGCCCGCGCTCGCGCACGTGGCATCCGAACGCCGTTCTCATCGCATAGCAAGAGCGCGAACTCGCACCCTTCGTACCTCTCGCCGGCATGACAACGGCAAACGCCGGTTGGGCATGCCCACCGAGGTCGCGGCGGTTCTGTCCAGGCGACGTCGTCGTCCGGATAGGGCCATGTCTTCATGCCCGCATGATAGCTTAAAGCTCGAGCCACGATCTCTTGCGCCGCACGTTCATCGACTCGGCGTGAGCCCCACCGGCCGGCAGCGACTCGAGAGCACCCACGTCGTGTAACGACCCTTCGCGGCGCCGCGATTGAGGCCGACAGCGGGCGGCGGCGGGGTTAGAACCATCGCCATGGAGCAAGAGAAGGGTCCGCTCGATTCGCTGTTGGCGGGGCTGCGAAACCCCGCGCCGCATCTGCCCGACGTCCCGGTTCACCCGCGCGTGCTCACCGTGCCCGAGCCGGGCGGGGTCTCGCTATTGTTCGTGGTGTGGCGCGACCCGGGGGGGGCGCGGGCGCTGCACGAGGCACTGCGCACGCCGATCGAGGCGGCGTTGCTGAGCGAGCTCTCACGCCCTGCCGAAAGCGCCTTCGAGGTTCCCCTGCGCTCGCTGCGGGTGGTGAGCTTCGCGTCCGTCCCCCAGATGGCGGCGGCGGTGGCCGCATTTGGCCTGACCCCGGCCGCGCTCGACGACACGTGGCGAGACGACATCGCCCGCGCCCGCGGGGAGGCGAGCGTGGTGGGGCGCGACGTCCCCGACGAAGCCGCGGCCGTGTTCCGGGCGCCGGCGCACACGAGCCCGGTGGCCCTCGAGCTCGAGCCCAAGCTGCGGGAGCGGTGCGGCGAGGAGGTGTGGGGAACCCGTCCCGGCGCCTTCTTCGCGCGGGCGGCCGACCTCCTCGGGCACGCGGAGACGTGGGGGCCCGACCTCGACGCCGTCGACGCGTTCGCCGCCCTCGTCATTCCCGACACGACCGGTGCCCTCCGTTGGATCCCGCCGCTGTGCTTTCAGGCGCTCTGTGATGCCGTCGCGATCGCGGCCGCCGAGTCGTTGGGGGCCAAGGTCGCCTGGGCGGAAGCCACCCCCGACGAAGACGGACTTACGCCGCCCCCGGTGGTCGCCCTCGAAGGGCGCGGCGGCAAACGCACGTACCTCCAGGTGGGCGAGGAGCTGCTCCGGTGGTGCATCATGCCGGTGCACCCCGGCGAGACGATCCCCCCGCTCAGCGCATGGGTACGCGACCGCTTCGTCGGCTGACGCGGCGGTGATAGAAGCGGGCGCACCATGGCTGGTTCATCGTCTCCCTCGCGCCACGTCGACGTCCTCATTCTCGGCGCGGGTACCGCCGGCCTCGGGGCCCGGCGCGCGGTGAAACGCGCCGGGGCGTCGGCGCTGCTCGTCGACCCGGGCCCCTTCGGCACCACCTGCGCCCGGGTGGGATGCATGCCGAGCAAGCTGCTCATCGCCGCCGCCGACGCCGCCCACCACGCGCGTGAAGCCCCCGTCTTCGGCGTGCACCCACGAGAGGTCCGCATCGACGGCCCCGCCGTCCTCCGACGCGTGCAGTCGGAACGCGACCGCTTCGTCGGATTCGTCACCGAGGTCACCGACGAGGCCCGCGACGAAGGTGAGCTTTTGGTCGGGCGGGGGCGCATCCTCGGCCGAAACGAGGCCTCGGTCGACCTGAGTGACGGCGGGACGGCCGCCATCGGCTTCGACCGGTTGGTGGTCGCGACGGGGAGTCGGACCTTCATTCCCGCCCCGTTCCGCGACCTCGAGCCGCGCGTGATGCTGACCACCGACCAGATCTTCGAGCTCGACGACCTCCCGGAGAGTTTGCTCGTGGTCGGCACCGGCGTGATCGGGCTGGAGCTGGGCCAGGCGTTTCATCGCCTCGGCGTCCGTACCACCCTCCTCGGCAAGGGCGGAAAGGTGGCGCAGCTCACCGACCCGGTCGTCACCGCTTCGGCGCGAGCGATCTTGGAGCGTGAGCTCGACCTCCACGTCGCCCCGACGTTTCATGGCGTCGAAGGGGCCGAAGACGGCGGGGTGGCGATTCACTTCACCGACCGCGACGGCCACGAGCGGCGAGCGCGCTTCGCCCGGGTTCTCGTCGCCGCGGGACGCCGCCCGAACCTCGACGGTCTCGGTCTGGAAACGGCTGGGGTCGACCTCACCGCCGACACGATCGATCCCGACACGATGCAGCTCGGCGAGCATCCGTTTTTCGTGGCCGGCGACGCCAACGACCTTCACCCCCTGCTCCACGAGGCGGTCGACGACGGACGTGTCGCGGGGGAGAACGCCGCTCGGTACCCCGAGATCCGAGCGCTTCGTCGGCGAACGCCGCTCGCGGTCGTGTTCAGCGACCCCCAGGTCGCGACCGTCGGGCAACGCTTCGCCGAGCTCGACGATTGCGCCGCCATGGCGGGGGAGATCGATTACGGAAACCAGGGCCGAGCGCGCTGCCAGGCGATCAACGCGGGCAAGGTACGGATTTACGCCGAGCCCCACTCGGGGCGCCTCCTCGGGGCCGAGATGTTCGGGCCGCGCGTCGAGCACACCGCGCACCTGCTCGCGTGGAGCATTCAAATGGGGCTTTGCGCCGAGCAGGTGTTGGAGATGCCGTTTTATCATCCCGTCGTCGAGGAGGGGATCCGCACCGCGCTGCGTGACCTATCGGGGAACCTCCGTCACGGGACCCGGATCAAGTGCCCGGTCGAAGAAGTCGGCGTCGGCAGCTGAGGCGATGGCGAAACGGACGGTGAAGCCCGCCGCCGAGCGGCGACGCGAAATTCTCGATGCGGCCCAGCGGCTCTTCTTCGACGAGGGCTACGGGGCGACGAGCGTGCAGCGGATCATCGATGTCGTGGGGGTATCGAAGGGCGCCTTCTACCATCACTTCGCCTCCAAAGAGTCGGTGTTGGAGGCGCTCATCGAGCGGCTCGTCGCCCAGGGGCTCGACGCGGCCGCGCAACTGCTCGACCGCCCCGAGCTGTCGCCGACGGAAAAACTGAACGCCTTTTTCTCCGCCACGCGGCGCCTTCGCGCCGACCAGGCCCCGCTCATGCGGCGGCTCATCCCGATCCTGTGGATGACGGAGAATCTGCTGCTCCGCGACCGCCTCCAGGAGCGCACCATCGAGGCCACGGTGCCCCTGCTCGCCGCGCTCATCGAGGAGGGTCGCGAGGGAGGCGCGCTCGATTGCATCGACGCCGAGGGGGCGGCCGAGGTCGTGCTGCGGATGGGGACGATGATCAACGACGCCGTCGCGCGGCTCATCGACGAGACGACGCCCGATGAGGACGACGATGACGATGGTCAGGGCGAGCCCGAGGAGAACGTCGTTGTCGACGACGCGGCCACGCTGGCGGCGGTGGCCCGCTTCGAGCGCCGGCTGGCCCAGTACGAGCAGAGTTTCAATCGCGTCCTCGGCCTCCCCGACGGCATCATCTCGCTCTACGAGCCGGGGTTCGCGATGAAGCTGCTCGAGGCTTGAGGCCTCACCGCTCACACTTACAGCTGGGGCTTACAGCGGGGACCTACAGCTGGGCGACGTCGGTGGGCACGCCGAGCAGCACCCGCCCGACCGTCTTATCGGTGTTGGGCGCGACCATGATGTGTTGGGTCACGGTGTGCACGTCGCGAAAGTGGCGCTGCAGCGGGCTCTTGCTCCGGTAAAGGGCCGTTCCTCCGCCCGCCTGGTACATCGCATCGACCGCCCGTACCGCGGCCCGGGTGGCGTGGGTCGCGGCGAGACGGAGCCCCGCGCGGTCGGCCGGGGTGAGCGCCCCCGCCTCGGCGGCCGCCCACGCCGCTTCGCAACGCTCGAGCAGGAACGCCCTCCCCGCGCCGAGCTCGGCTTCGGCCCGGGCGACCTCGACCTGCACCAGGTCTTGCTCGGCGAGGGTGCGGCCTCCGCCGAACGAGCGCTTGCGTCGCACCAGAGCCGTCAGCTCGTCGATGGCCGCGCGGCCGATCCCCAACGCCACCGCCGCGACGCCCGCCGCGAGCAGCCCAAACACGGGAAAGCGATAGAGGGTGCCGTCGTGTTGCGGCGCGTCCGTCATCAGGCAAGCGGTGTGCGACGCGGGGACGAACACGTCTTCGACCACCAAGTCGTGGCTGCCCGTGCCGTTGAGGCCGGCCACGTCCCAGGTGTCGACGATCCGTGCCGCTTCGGCCCGAAAGAGCAGCGACCGGATCTCCGGTTTCCCGTCGATGGTGCGCGGGGTCTCGCCGTCCATCACCAGCGCCCCGCCCATGCACCACGTCGCGTTGTCGCAGCCGCTGGCGAAGCTCCAGCGCCCGGTCAGCCGGTAGCCGCCCTCGGTGGGCACGGCGCGCCCCGACGGCGCGAAGACCCCGGCGGTGACGACCTTCGGATCGTTTCCCCAAATCGCCGCCGCCGCCTCGAGCGGCAGGTACGCGCTGAGCAGCGAGGTGGTCGCCCCCGTCATGACGCACCACGCCGCGGCCGCGTCGCCCTCGGCGAGGGTCGACAGGGTGCGCACGAAGGCCTCGGGACGAACCTCGGCGCCTCCGAACGACTCCGGCACCAGCAACCGAAACATCCCTGCGGTCGCGATGTCGGCCGCGACCTCAGCCGGCAGCCGCCGCCCCCGCTCGATCTCGTCACTCCGCTCCCGCAGCGGCGCGACCAGCCCCCGGGCCCGCGTGTCTACATCTTCTCGGGCGGCCTCGACGTACGCTGCAACCATGCCCCAGTGTGGCAGCCCCGCGCCCGCCTGAACACCTAGTCATTGCTTAGACAACGCAATTTCGGCTTCAGCTTGGTCTTCGTGACCACGCCCCCCCGACCGCGCGGCCGCTTCTCCCAACCTCAGCGACCGCCCTCAGCGACCGCGCAGCGTTTGGGCGATGGCGAGGACGTCGGCCAAAACTCCGGCCGCGGTCACGGCGCCGCCGGCTCCGGCTCCCTGTACGATGAGGGGGTACTCGGCGTAGCGGTCGGTGGTGAACGCCACGAACGACTCGGCCCCGCGCAAATGGGTCGCCGGGTGGGCGCTCGGCACCGCCACCGGACCGACGGTCATGATGGGGGCGCCGCGCTCCGCCGCCGACGGATCGATCCGCGCGAGGTACCGCAGGCTCCGGTCTTCTTTGCGGTAGCCCGCGAGCTGCGCCTCCAGCGTCGGCGCGTACGCTTCGAGTTTGGCGAAGAAGGGCTCGAGCGCGCGCTCGGCGAGCAGCTCGGCGGGGACGAGCGGCTCGAGCGCGACGTCGTCCATGGTGATCGAGAGCCCGAGCTCACGCGCGAGGATCAAGGCTTTGCGGGCCGCGTCGAGACCGGAGAGATCGTCCTGGGGTTGGGGCTCGGTGTACCCGAGCTCCTTCGCCGTGCGCACCGCCGTCGCGAGCGCCACCCCGCCCATGAGCTCGTTGGTGAGGTAGCCGAGGGTGCCGGAGAACGAGCCCTCGATCAGGCGCACCTTGTCGCCCGTCCGGACGAGGTTCTTGAGGGTATCGATGACGGGCAGGCTCGCGCCGACGGTCGTCTCGTAGCGGTAGGCTCGATAGGCGTGGCGCGCGGCCTGAAGCAAAGCGTCGCGGTCGGCGGTCGCGATCGTCAGGGGTTTCTTGTTGGCCGCCACCACGTGAATGCCGCGCGCGAACGCTTGCGTGTACAGACCTTCCATCCCGTCGGCCGCCGTCACGTCGACGAGAATCGGCACCGGAAGACGCCGCAGCCGTTCCAGGATGTCGTCCGTCACCGGCCCGTGAGGCCCTTCGGTCGAGGGTGCGGCGTCGATCGCCTCGCGCCATCGGGCGGGATCGATGCCCGCGGGGTCGAACGCCACGCGCGATTGGTCGGCAATCCCCACGAGTCGAATGTCGATGTCGTGCTCGGCCCGCAGGTTGTCGGCCGCGGCCGCGACTTGCTCTAAGAGCTGCGAGCCGACGACGCCCTTGCCGAGGACGACCAGGCTCACGGTTTGGTGGGCGAGGTTGAAGGCGTCGTGCACGGCGCGCACCGCCGTCGACGTCTCGGCGGCGGGGACCACGCAGGAGATGCTCCGCGAGCTGGCGCTCTGCCCAATCGCCATGATGTTGACCCCGACCCCGCCGAGGGCCGCGAATTGGCGTCCGGCGACGTTGACCGACCGCCCCATCGCTTCGGCCACGAGGGTGACCAGCGTCACCGGGGCCTCGACGCCGATGGGCTTCAGCTCGCCGCGGCTCAATTCCGACCGCAGCTCGGTCTCGATCGCCTCCCGGGCCGCGTCGGCCTGGTCGCGGGGGACCACCACGCTGATCGCCTGGCCGTGGGCCGACTGCGTGCTCATCCACACCGTCACCGACGCGCGATCGAGGGCGCGCTGAACCCGTTCGCTCGTGCGCGGACGGTGGAGCACGCTCTGCACCTGAATGTCGAGGAGGGCGAGATGTTCGAGGGAGGTCACCGACGTGGGCCGCCGGGCGTCGGGGTCGCCCGATTCGTCGACGAGGG
The DNA here is from genome assembly GCA_039027095.1 of Myxococcota bacterium. Taxonomy (GTDB): domain Bacteria; phylum Myxococcota_A; class Polyangia; order Polyangiales; family Polyangiaceae; genus JAPYTK01. Next base: position 20,973 of record JBCCLB010000075.1, on the reverse strand, counting down.
TGCCGGGGCGATCCCCGTCGAGGGTGTTTCGAATGTGGAGGGGGATCTTCGATTCGATCAGGGGGATCATCGTGCGCGGGTGAAACATGCGCGCCCCAAAGTTGGCGAGCTCGAGCGCCTCCATGTAGCTGAGGCGGCCGATGGGATAAGCGTGGCTCACCACTTCGGGGTCGGCGGTCATCACCCCCGACACGTCGGTCCAAATGGTGACGCCCGTCGCCTCGAGGGCGCGGGCGAGGATCGTCGCGGTGTAATCGCTGCCATTGCGGCCGAGGGTCGTGGTCTGCCCCGCCGGGGTGCGGCCCAAAAAGCCCGTGTGCACGCTCACCGTGTCCGCCCACGTCGGGCGGAGCGCGGCGACGCGGTCGCGGGTCGCGGGCCAATCCACCTGCGCGGCCCCGAACGCGGCGTCGGTCACCGTCCATTCGCGGGCGTCGACGTAGGTGGCGGCGACCCCGCGGCGGGTGAGCAGCTCGGTCATCACCGTCGCGCTCAGCCGCTCGCCGAACGACATGATCAAGTCGAGACTCTGAGGCGTGTACTCACGCAGGAGGCTCACGCCGTAGAGAAGCTTGCGCAACGGGGCGAGCCGTTCTTCGAGCCGCGCCGTCACCGCCTCGATGGCGTCGGTCTCGGTGACGAGCCCTTCGAGATTCGCCCGCCCGATCGCCAACACCTCGTCGACCCGCGTCGACGCCGCCGCCTCGTCGCCCCCCGCCGCGGCGTCGGCCGCTTCGATGAGGAGATCGGTCGTCCGCCCGAGCGCCGAAACGACGATCGCGGTGGGCCCCTCGGCGGCCGCCGCCCGTACGATCTCGATGACCTTCTCTACCCGCCCGGCATTGGCCTGCGAGCTCCCCCCGAACTTCAGCACGTTGAATGGTCGCGTCATGTCTCTGTTCTCGTGGGGGCCATCCAAGGCCCGATGGTCTGAGGTGATTCGCCCGCGCCGGTGCGCCCGTCACCCGAGGTCCCACGCGGCGCGGAGTGCTTCGCGGAGCTGGTCCCATTCGAGGAGAAAGGCATCGTGGCCGTTGGGTGAGGTGATGCGGTAGTGCCCGGTGACCACGCCGCGCTCGGCGAGCTGCGCCGCCAGCCGTTCGCCGTGGTGGGCCGGAAACAACTGGTCGGAGTCGACCCCAATGGCGTAGGTGGGGGCGCAAAGTCGCGACGTGCCCCACGATTCGCCCAGCGTCCACCGCTCCTCGGTCTCGGGGGGCGATGGCCGCCGCTCGAGGTCGTGATGGTCCATGGCGCAGAGTTGGGCGAGGTAGGCCCCGGCGAAGAAGCGCGCCCGCAGCTTGCGCCCCTGGTACTCGAGGTAGGTCTGAACCCGAAGCGGCGTGGCCCCGTGCCACGTCGCTGCGTAGGGCGGGTCGTGCCCCGCGAGACCCGCCTCGGCCCGGTAGGTCACGTGGGCGATCTGACGGGCGAGCTCCAAGCCACGGGCCGGGTCGTCGGGAAAGCCCGGGTCGGCGAGGATGGCCATGCGGGCGATGTGGTTGAAGCCCCGGATCCACGAGGTCGACCGGGGCGCGGTAGCGACGGGCACCACGCGCGCGAACCGGTCGGGGGCGAGCACGGCCAGGCACAACGTGATCATGCCGCCCACCGAGCCGCCCACGACGAGGTCGACCCGATCGATCCCCAACGCGTCGAGGGCGAGCAGGATCGAGCGCGCCTGGTCCCACGTCGTGAGCGTGGCGGGGGCGCGCGGGTCGACGGAGAACGTGCCCTTGCCCGTGAAGCCCTTGCCCGTGAAGCCCTTCCCCATGAGGCTGGGCGGCTCGGGCTCGTCGGCGAGGCGCGGGTAGCCGGTGTCCTCGGGTCCGAACGTGCCGTAGCAGGAGCCGAGGTTGTTGAAACACAGCACCCGCATCCGCGTCGGGTCGAGCGGCTCCCCCGGCCCGACGAGGGGCCCCCACCACCCACCCTCTCCCCCCACGCGACAATCCGCGGTCAGGGCGTGCACCACCAAGACCGTCGACCGCTCCGGCGGGGGTGGCGCCTCGATCCTCGCGTCGACCGCCTTGCCCACGGGCGCTTCGCCTCGTGCCACGGGCTGCTCACGCGTCATGCACGGGTCGTCGGCGGCGAGGAGCTGCGCCCGGGCGGCGAGCCAGGGCAGGTCTTCCTCGGGCCCCCACCAGAACCCCCGGACGTGGTGGCGCGGCAAACGGGCGCCCCCCTCGAGCCGGAAAGCCGAGGTGGAAAGCTCGAAACAGCGGGGTGAGGGGGTCGCGCCCACGGTGGTGTCAGCCGCGACCATGCCCCCCCCAAACCGTCGGCGCAACCGAACGTTGCAACCGTTGCAACAACGATTTGCGACATCCGTAACCCGTGGTAGTCCCCCGCCCATGAGCGACGACACCCAACACGGTTTTCACACGCTGGCGATTCACGCGGGGAGTCAGCCCGACCCGACCACGGGGGCGCGGCAGACGCCGATCTACCAGAGCACTTCGTTCGTGTTTCAGGATACCGAGCACGCGGCCGACCTCTTTGCGCTGAAGAAGCTCGGATACATCTACTCGCGTCTCACCAACCCGACCATCGGCGTGCTCGAAGAGCGCATGGCGAACCTCGAGGGCGGGGTCGGCGCCACCGCCACGTCGTCGGGCCACGCGGCCCAGCTCACCGCGCTGTTCGCCTTCATGGCTCCCGGAGCCCACATCGTCGCGGCCAAGCAGCTTTACGGGGGCTCGATCAACCAACTCTCGGTCAGCTTTCCCCGCGCCTTCGGGTGGAACACGACGTTCGTCGACGCCACCAAGCCCGAGACGTTCAAGGCGGCGCTCACCCCCGAGACCCGCTGCCTCTTCATCGAATCGCTCGCCAACCCGGGCGGGATCGTCACCGACATCGAAGCGATCGCCAACATCGCCCACGACGCGGGGGTTCCGCTCCTCGTCGACAACACGATGGCCACCCCCTACCTGTGCAACCCGCTCAAGCACGGGGCCGACATCGTCGTGCACTCGACGACCAAGTTCCTCAGCGGCAACGGCACCTCGATCGGCGGGGTCATCGTCGACCGCGGGGGCTTCGATTGGAGCTCCAGCGACAAGTTCGCCGCGCTCAATGGCCCCGAGAAGGGCTACCACGACCTCAACTTTCACGAGACGTTCGGCAACATGGCCTTCACGTTTCACGGGCACGCGGTCGGCCTGCGCGACCTCGGCGCCAACCAGCAGCCGCTCAACGCGTTTCTGACCCTCCTCGGCATCGAGACGCTCGGGCTGCGCATGAAGCGGCACTGCGAGAACGCGCTCGCGGTCGCCAAGCACCTCGAAAAGCACGACAAGGTCTCGTGGGTGAGTTACGCCGGCCTCGAGACGAGCCCGTTCCACGCGTTGAGCCAGAAGTACCTTCCGCGGGGCGCCGGCGCCGTCTTCACCTTCGGGCTGAAGGGCGGTTTCGACGCGGGAAAGAAGGTCGTGAACAGCGTGAAGCTCGCGAGCCATCTCGCCAACATCGGCGACCTCCGCACCCTCATCATTCACCCCGCCTCGACCACCCACAGCCAGCTCGACGAAAACGCGCTGCGCGAAGCGGGAGCGACGCCAGAAACTGTTCGCCTCAGCATCGGTCTCGAGGAACCCGAGGACATCATCGCGGACCTCGACCAGGCCCTCGCGCAGGCGTGAGTCGGCGGGGCGGCGTCGGGGGGGCGCGGCGGCGTCGCTTGTGCCATCATGGAGATGTGATGGCGGATGGATTCGAGTCGAAGTTCTTTCCCATCGTGGCGACGCTGCTGCTGGGCGTCGCCGCCGGGGGTTGTGCGCCGCACTACGCGCACGGGTCTCGCTGGGATGCCTCTCACAGGGATGCCTCCCGGGTGTCTGCGGCGCACGAGGACGCGGGGTGGTCCACCGCTGACCCGCAGCTCGAGCTGGAAGGGATCCGCGTGCGGCGCGACGGCAAGGTGCGACGGCTCGGGCTCGACGAACCGCTCTACACGGGCGACGAGCTCGCCTTCGACGTAAGCACCCCGGAAGACACCTACCTCTACGTGGTGAACATCGCCCCCGACGGCACCCGTCACGTGGCCTACCCCAGCCTCCGCGCCAAAAAAGGAACGCGCGGCCCGAGCCACTGGTTCCGGCTGTCGGCGCCGTCAGGTCAGGAAGTGGTCGCGGTGGTGGCGACCCGCCGCAAGGTGCGCCTCAACAAGTGCGGGAAGAAGTGGCTCGTGCGGACGGTGGTCCGCGAAACGAAGCGCGAGGGGATGACGCGGGTGCAGTCGACGCGGCCCCCGGGCGTGGGCGACGACGGGCACGCGACGATGGGGCTACGGGCGAGAACGCTGCGTCCCGACGGGCGGAGCTTTCGCGTCGAAGGCACGCCCCACTTCGCCGTGCTCTTGATGGACATCGACCACCGGGCCCCGCGCTAGAACAAACCCTGCTGGCCCCAACCCTAGATCACGGTCGACCCTGCTGGCTTATTGAGGCCTGGCTTACTGAAGGCTGGCTTCCTGAGGCGAACTGCCGCGAGAATGCTCAAAGTAGGCCCGGCCCCCGAGATGGCGTACCGTGGAATCGAGTCGAGACGAGGCGACATGAATCATCCCCGCATGCTTTTGGCCGCCGCCGCGTTCGCGGGGGCGCTCGTGATGGCGCCAGCCCCCGCCCACGCCCAGTTCCCGCCCCAACCCGGTCCGCCCCCTCCCGGCTATCGACCCCCGCCGCCGGGATACCAGCAGCCTCCCCCGCCCGGATACGGACAACCGGGGTACGCGCCCGGGTACCGACCTCCGCCTCCGGGGTATCGGCCCCCGCCTCCCGGCGGCTTCGGACCGCCGCCGCCGCAGCAGCCCCGGAAACGCAATCGGTTTAGTGGAGAAGATCGGCAGGAAGACCACATCTTCTCCTGGATGACGTTCTCCGCCGGCATCACCGGCGGTCTCGGCGGCTCATTCATCGGGCGCCCCGACGACCAGACCTTGTTCGGCCAAGAGGTCTCGCCGGGCTACCCGGGATTCGGGGGCTTCAGTCCCGCCATCGGCGCGCAATTCGAGGTCCGCTTCCTCGGCTACGTCGGTGTCGAGATGGACTTTCTCTACGTGGGCGAAAACGGCAGCACGACGATCACCGTGCTCGACCATGTCACGCGCCAGGAGACCGAGTTCGACATCAACATCGGCCATCGGGCGCTCCACGTCCCGCTGTACCTGAAGGGCGTCTTCCCCGGCCGCTGGTTCAGCCCGATGGTGATGATCGGTCCGGAGTTCGTGTCGCCGTTGGGCGCCGCGCGATTCTCGATCGAAGGCGAGAACAACACGCCCACCCGGTACGGCGCGTTCGCCGCCGACGGCTACACCATGATCGGCTTCGGCATCGGCGGAGAGCTGAACCTTCCCATCCCGTTCGTCGATCTCCGCCTCCCCATCTCGCTGCGCGGGGCCTACAACCCGGGCGCGGGCGACACCCGGACCGAACGCGTCATCGCCGTCGCCGGCGACGAGCCGCAAACGCTCGCAGCCGAGTTCTTCAGCACCGCTTTCGAGTGGAACGTCCGCCTCCACGCCGGCCTCTCCGCGAACTTTTGAGCCCCCCCCGCCCGAGCCAGCCCCAAAGGGCTCACCGCAACGTGGCCTCACGGACCGGGCGTGAGGCGCGGCCGAAGCACGGGCGTGACATACGGCCGAAGACCGGGCGTGAGGCGTCGCGGGGGGACGGGCGTGAGGCGCGGCCGAGGAACGGACGGGGGTTGCGACGGATGTTGGCGGAGCTCGTGGGGCTGGGTTGCGTCGGGCTGGGGCCCTTCGCGTTGGGGTGTACGCCGCACGCGAACACGCCCGACTGCCCGCCGGGTGATGCCGCCGCGATCGACCGGCCCGACGCGGAAAACCTCGCCGCGCCCGCCGACGCCATCGTCCCCCGCGACCTCGAAAAGATCTTCGGGACGCCCTCGCTTGCGGCCGAGATGATGGGCAGCCCCTTCGTGTACTTCCGCAAGGTCAACACCGAGACGGTGCCGCTCACGTGCGCCGCCTTCGAAGACGCCCTGCGCTGGTTTCCCCCCTTCGACCTCCACGGGGATGCCCACCTCGAGCAGTTCGCCGTATCGAGCGAGCACCACGGTCTCAGTGATTACGACGACGTCGCGACCGGCCCGGGGGTGGTCGACCTCGTTCGCTTCGGTGCCTCGGTGTACATCGCCGGCCGGATGCGGGGCTGGAGCGACGACGTCCCGGCCCTGCTCGACGAGTTCATCGACCGCTACCTCGACAGCCTGGCCGCGGAAGACCGAGACGGTGGTTCACCGGAAGGCCCAGCGGCAGGTTCAGCAGAAGGTTCAGCAGACGGCCGCCCGTCGGCGTCGTCCCCGCCATCGATCGTGCCGCGGCTCCGTCGCGACATCCCGCCCGACCGGGCGAGCTGGCTGCGGTGGGTCGATAGCGTAACGACCCCCGTCGAAAGCGAAGTGGCCGCCGAGATGGCCCCGGGCGCGGAGGCCTACCGCGCCATGATGCTGCGGCGCCACGCGGACCTCGGACCGAAATTCTTCGACATCAAGCGGGTGGGCCACCTCGACCTCGGCGTCGGTAGCCGCCTCCACCCCAAGTTTCTCCTGCGCATGGAGGGGCCCACGCCGGCACCCAACGACGACGTGGTCGTCGAGTTCAAATCCGTCACCCGCTCTACCCACCTCGGCTGCGTCTCCTACGGCGGCGCCACCGCCATCGTCCGCACGATGCGACTCTTCGCCAACGAGCCGGTGCGCTTCATCGCCCAAGTCCCCTACGTCCCCGGCACCCCCCTCGACCAAATGCCCTACTGGGCGCGCGAATGGCTCGAGAGCTACGCCGAGCTCCGCGTCGCCGACCTCGACGACGTCGCCGCGCTCCGCGAGGTCGTCCACGACGTCGCGACCGAACTCGGCTCCGTCCACCCCCGCCTCCACGGCGACGACACCCAGGCCCGCCGCGAGCAAATGGCCCTGTGCGCCACCCTCCGCGCCCGTATCAAGGCCACCATCGTCGACATCGGCGACCGCACCTGGCGCGGCTGGGAAGCCTTTGCCAAAGAAGCCAAACGCCGCGGCCTAAGCCCCAAGAAACCCGCCCCCCAACGCTAAAGCGAGCGCCGAAAAGCCGCCGATCAAGGCGTGCCCGTGGTGACTGCGGTGGTGGCGCCGGTCGTCGATTGCCCCGTGACCACGGTCACGTCGGTGCGGATGTCGGCGTCGCCCTCGGCGCTGCGCTCGGTCGCCGCGAAGGCCACCTGGCTCATCAGCGCCATCGCCGCGACGAGCAGCCCAAACTGGAGTTTCGTACTGGTCAAAAGCTTTGCTGTGAACTTCATGGGCAAAGTGAGCTGCACGTTCCGATCCAATGCCCCGCATCCTGCGCAAACGAGAACGTACGGGCGCTAAGGAGGGTGTTCGTTGCGGCGTGAGGCCCCGAGAGCGAGGCAACGTGACGCAGCGTTAGGGCGCCGTGGCGTTTCGTCTCACCCGACGCGCAGGGTACGCCGAGCGAGGCGTCGCGCGATGGCGAGCAGGGTCACGATGGCCGCAAAGCGGGGCTGCGGGCCTCCCGGGGTTGCTGGGTTCCGAGAAGGCGACTTCTGAGGTCCGCGCTCGAAGTGGCTTGGCGTCGCCCGGGCACGCACGGCATCGGAAGTGAACTGCACCCTCAAGAAGAATTCACTTGCCGCCGATGTCTCATTGAATTCCTCTTGACGACTTACGGGGGCGTCAAACAGACGAAGCACGAAGGAAGATCGTATGGGGAGGCGAAGCAGCGCAGAGACGGTGGTCGCCATCTTTGCCGCCTTCGTTGAGCGTCGCTCGTGGTCGCAGGCGGCGTTGGCCCGGCGCCTCGACCTCGGTGTTCCCGCGGTTCGCCGGCACCTCGTCGAGCTGAGCCGGCTTCTCCCCCTCGCCGCCGAGACAGACCATCCCCACGTGGTTTGGAGCCTCCCCGAGCGATGGTTCCCGGGTGGCGTCTACTTGTCGGACCAACACGGTGAAGACCTGGTCCGCCTGCTCGCCCGCACCCCACCGAGCGCCCTCCGCGACCGTCTCGTCGGTGCCCTGACCGAAGGCGTCGACGAACAAACCGCGGTCGCCGTCGCGGCCGAACCCGTCGACGAAGCGCACCTCAGCCACCTCGAGGATGCCGCCCGCGACGGGCATCGGTTGGCCATCGACTACTACAGCGCTCATTCCGGGCACGTCGAGCGGGGCCGCCTGGTCTCCGTGCAGCGCGTCATCCTCGGGTCCCACCATCGTTTCGTCGCCCATTGTCACCGGAGCGACGCGCTCAAGTACTTTCGCGTCTCGCGGGTACATCGCGTCGTCCCGCGCCCCGACCTACCGTACGTGTCGATGGCCTCATCGGCCGTCGACCACTTCCTGGCCGAGAGCATCCAGGGCTTTCACACCGACGACGAGCCGGTCGCGGTGACGTTCGTCGTGCGCAACCCCGAAGCGCGCTGGGTCCGCGACAACCTCCCCGTCCCGCTCGAGGTGGAGCCCCACCCAGACGGGCTGCGCTTCGCCGGCTCCGTCCGTCCGCTTCTCATGCTCGCGCGTTACGTCGTTGGCCTCGGCGATGCGGCTCGTTGCGAGACGCCCGAGCTGTCGCGCGCCGTGCGACGACTGGCCCGCGGGGCGCTCGCGGCGAGTCGCCCCGGCATCCGTTCAGTGACCTCCATCCGCTCGACCGAATCGAACATCCACGAGGGATAGACAAGCGATCACATGACCCCGGCGCTTCGAGACGAAATTGAGGATCGGCTGCTGGAAGACGAGGCCGTCGCTTCGAGCACCATCGACTTCGTCCTCGCTGCGTGCGACGGCGATATCGCCCTCGACCGGTGTATCGACTCTTTTGCTGATACGCCCGCGCCACGCGCCACGACCGAGAGGCCGAAACGACTGAGTCGCGACGCTCCCGCCGGCGCGTACTTGAGGCGACTCGAGGTCTCGGGGTTTCGCGGCGTGGGCAAGCCCCTCGAGCTCGAGCTTTCGCCTGGTCCTGGCCTCACAGTAGTTCTCGGCCGCAACGGATCCGGCAAGTCCAGCATCTCGGAGGGCCTCGAAGCACTGCTCACCAACACGTCGAGTCGTTGGGCCGACCGGGGCAAGGAATGGCGGGAAGGATGGCGCAACCTCCATCACCCCGATGACCGTGTCTACGTGGAGGCGACTTTCGACGTCGAGGGATCAGCGTCGATCGTCGCCCGCCGAATCTGGCGCGATGCGCTGGACGAGAGCGAGCTCCGTGTCCGTCGCGGCAACGAGAAGCTCGCCGAAGGATTCGCCGAGCTTGCCTGGGAAGAGCCCCTGGAGACCTACCGGCCGTTCTTGAGCCATCGAGAACTGTCCACCGTCTTGGATACGCCAAGCCGTCTCTACGACCCATTGAAAGCGATCCTCGGCCTCGATGAGGTGCAAATGGCAACGCGGCGCCTGTCGGTGGCGAAGAAGGCGCGGGATGCCGAGGCGAAGGACCTCCGCGCCGTCAAGGGGGCTCTGGTCGCCGACCTCGAGGCCACCGACGACGACCGAGCGCGCGTGTGCTTCGCGGCACTGAAGAAGCGTGCCGTTGACGTGGCCACGCTAGAGACGGTGGTGTTCGCGCGAGACGAGGATGGTCCGAGCGTCTCGTCCGACCTCCGCCGCATCGCCCAGCTCACCGCCCCGGACCTCGACCGGATTGCCGAGGCCTCCTCTCGACTAAGGAGCGCCATCGCGTGGGGGGCGGACCTCGACGACCAGCGCGAGGCCCACGCGGCGGCACTCGCCTCGCTTTTGGAACAGGCCCTGAAGTTTTGCGCGCCTCAGGACGAACCGGGTGCTTGTCCGGTGTGTGGCGCGCCCTTGTCGGCGGCGTGGGCCGAAGAGGCGCGCGCAAGATTGACAGACGCGCAACAGGCGTCGCAGCGCCGCGCCAAAGTCGACGCCGAGCGAAAAGAGGCCAGCGATTCGCTCCGCGCCCTCATCACCCCCGTACCAGCGCTCGTGAATCGACTCGAGCCGCTCGGCCTCCCGGTGGACGCCGCCACCATCTGGGCGCGCTTTTGTCGGCTGCCCGACCGCCTCGATGAACTTGCCGACCACGCCGAGCGAGAAGCCCTCGCCCTCGTCGAAGCGCTCGAGGCGCTTCGCGAAGCTTGTCGAAAGAGAATTGAGGCCCGTGACAGCGTCTGGTCGCCCCTGGCGCGACGGGTCGCTGCCTTCATCGAGCCCGCCCGTCGCGCCGAGGCAGCCAGGCCTCTCGTGAAGGCGCTCAAGGACGCCAAGAAATGGCTCGACGACGCGATCGCCAGCATGCGAGACGAACGGTTCGCGCCGATCGCGACGCACGCGCAGCGGCTCTGGCGACAGCTACGCCAGAACAGCAACGTCGACCTTGCGGGAGTCCGGCTCGAAGGCACCAGCACCCGACGAAGGGTCGCCCTCGACGTCGCGGTCGACGGGACGGAGGGCGTTGCGCTCGGCGTCATGTCTCAGGGTGAGCTCAACGCGCTCGCCCTCAGCCTTTTTCTCCCCCGAATGACGCTGGGCGAGAGTCCATTTCACTTCGTCGTCATCGATGACCCCGTGCAGGCCATGGATCCCCTCAAGGTCGACGGGCTCGCGACCGTCCTCGCGGAAGTCGCCAAGGCGCGACAGGTGATCGTGCTCACTCATGACAACCGTCTCTACGAAGCGATCCGACGCCTCGGCATCGAAGCACGGGTGCTCGAGGTACAACGCGACCTATCGTCGAAGGTCAGCTTGTACGAGCTCATCGAGCCCGTCGAGCGTCACTTGAGAGACGCCACGCACTGCCTACGACACCGCGATGGGCTGGGCCGGGACACGGTGTGCGACCTCGTCCCGACCTTCTGTCGCCTCGCGCTGGAAGCAGCGTGCACCGAGGCCTACCGCCGTCGGCGGCTCGAGCGCGGCGACGCCCATCGCGACGTGGAAGAAGCGCTCGAGGATGTTCAAGGCCTCCACGACATGATGGCGGCCAGCCTCGACGTCGAGTCGGATCAACTCTACGGGCACCTCAACCAACACTACGGGCGCAACGCGGCGGATCTGCTGAAACGGATCAAAAGAGCCGCGCACCAGACATACCAGGGTGATCTCGAACAGCTCGTCCGAGACGTCCGCGACTTCACCATGCGGATTCGGAGAGCCTCGTGACGGCCGATACGATGCCGACGCCACGCGCCGCCGCGCTGCTCGAACGTACGGAAAGACTCATGACCGAGCGGGGAGCGCGTCTGGGTCGGGCGAAGCCACGCGCGGTCGCCGTGCTGATGCGCCGCACCCTCGAGACCGCGCTGGCGGAGTTTCTCGCGCACGCCGCCCCGGGCTGCGACCGAGCGCCCTTCACCTCCCGACTTCTGGTGATGCGCCACCGCCACCCCGACCCGGGCCTCGCGGCGGAAGTGGCCTGGACCTGGTCGGCCCTCAGCGCCGCCACCCACCACCAGGGCTACGAGCTGAACCCTTCCTCGACCGTTCTCGCGGCGTGGCTCGCGACGGTCCATCGCTTCGTTACCACCGGCATCAAAACCCCGAAGAGTTGAAAAGAAGATGAAAACCCTAACCTACGAAGACCTCGAAAAGGCATTCTCCGAAGGCGCCGCCGCCCTCCGCGTTCGAACTCGGCTCCATCCGGCGGGCGGGCCCAACGACAAAGTATTCCCCCCCACCTTCGGGGACACGGTCACCGTCCGCGACACCGATGGCCGCGAGCACCGCACCCGGTACGCGGCCGAATGGCGTCGGGTCGACGGCGAGGATCGCCTCTGCGTGCTTCTCGATAGCGTCGCCTCCCAGGCGAATCGTTTTGAAGAAGCCCTCCTTCACGCCTACGACCAGGGCGAGCTGCCCATCCCGATGGTACGGGTCGACTTCACCCAAGAGCATCACGAAGACGTCGAGCTCGACCTGAGCACCCTCGGCGGCGACGGATACCTCACGACCCTCGAGGCACCGCACCGGCTCGCCGACGCCCTGCTCCGCGACAGCATGTTGGGGGACCTGAGGTTCCGCGCCTCCGAGCCGGGTCGCGCGTTCAGCGCCGCCGACCCTCACTCCGCGGGCGCCGTCTTCCAGCTCTGCCCTCAGGCCTTGGTCTTCGGCATGTGGGATTCCACCGGTCCGCAGGGGGGCCTGGGCTCGAAGTTCCAACGTGCGCTGTCGTCGGAGATCGTGGGCATCAACGTGCAATTTGGCCGGAAGACCGCCTCACGCCTCGACCCGGCGGGGATCGAAAAGCAGGCCGGCCCCGTCTTCGAAGCCAAAGACCCAGAGCGGGTCTGGACGGTGAACCCTGACGAAGCCGCCATGGAGAAGAAGAAGCCGAAGCCCTTTGGCGGCTCGGGGCAGACGGGGGGCAAGCCGTCGTCCATCAACCACGGCAACGTGACGCCGAGCGTTGACAGTGAGGCGGGGGGCGTCACCTTGGATTACGCCGAGCAGACGACCGTGGTGTCCCTTCCCGCGCTGCGGCGGCTGCGCTTCCCGAAGCGACTCGACGGGACCCTCATCCCCACCGAGCAACGGGGGGAGGCGACGCGGACGGCCCACGTCGCGCTCGCGAGTCTGGCCGTGACGGCCATCGCCATGCAGCGCCACGAGGGCTACGATCTACGGTCTCGGTGTCTGTTCATTCCGGACGGACCGCTCGCCATCGAAATCGTTGGTGCTGACGGCACCGCGTCGGAACCCATGACGCTCGACGCCGCGGCGGGATTGGCACTGACCCGGCAAGCGGCCGACCGCACTTCGGCCGCCGGTTTGCCGTGGAACCCCACCCCGGTCGATCTCCGCCCCGCCCCGAAACTCGTCGACCTCATTCGGCGGAGCCGTCAACAAGCCGCGCAGGGCGAGCTCGCCCAGGACGACTGATGCTGGCGCTCGAAATCGAGCTCCTCACCGGGGGCTATCGCGCGACCGCGTTCAACGACCGGTCCGCCGCCGAGTGGCCAGTGCATCCGGCTCGCGTCTTTTCCGCCCTCGTGGCGGCCCTGCCCGACGGCGAGGCACGGGACCGGGAGGAAGAAGACGGCGCACTGGATGCACTGGCAGCGCTGGACCCTCCGGAGGTATGGGCGTCGGAAGCGCACCATCGCCCCGTGTTCGAGCACTATGTTCCCGTCAACGATCTCACCAGCCTGAGCAGCATCGACGCTTACCTGAAGAAGCTTGGCGAAGCCGAGCGAGAAATGGCCACCGCAGACGGCAACAAGGAACAGAAGAAACGCGCGCGGGCGCTCGAAAAGGCGGCCCAAAAGCTGCGCCAGCAGAGTGATAAGTCGACCCAATCCGACGGAAAATTCAGCAAGGATGGGGTCACGCGGGCAGCACAGCTCATCCCCGGCCCGCAACAGAGCAAACAGCCGCGGACCTTTCCGGTGGTTACCCCTCATGTCGCGCTCGTGCACCTCGTGTGGGGTGAGGCCGACCTATCAGACCATACGTTCATTCGGCTCCAGGGCATTGCGGCGCGGGTTGCGCGCCTGGGTCACAGCGCTTCGCTCGTCCGCTTTCGTTTCAGCGCCTCCCCTCCCACCCTCGGACCGCGCACCCGCTGGCGTCCAAACCAAAAGGGCGTATTGACGCTTCGGGTACCACTGCTGAACCAACGCGAAGCGCTGGAGCGAGAACACGAGCGCCACAAGCAGGAAAAGGCCCGCGTCCTCCCCTATCGCCCTCAGCGGTACCAGTCGATGTCGCAGCACGCCTCGGCCCCAACGGCCCAGGGCGTATTCGCCGCTGACGGTTGGATCGTCTACGAGGTGGTCCCCCCGCGAGGCGGCCGACGACGACTGCTTCACCTGTCACGGGCCGAAGAGCTCGCGCGGGCGTTCCGCGGAGCCCTCATCCAAGCGGCCGATGGTGACCTCCCCGAGGGGATCAGTGGGCATCGTCAGGACGGGGCCGTCAGCCAACGTCCCCACCTCGCTTTCGTCCCTTTGGCGGATGTCGGCCACCCGTGGGCGACCGCGAGCATTCTCGGGCTCGCGCTGATCCCCCCCGCCGACCTCGAGCGAAGCGCGTGGACCGAGCTTCTGCGCGCGCTCGGCAAGCTCGCCGACCCCGTCGTGCTTCGACCCCGTGACGACATCGAGGTCCACGTGGAGCGCTTGGTACGGCCCGCATCCCGCAAGGCGCTGCAAGTCGCGACGTGGACGGAGCCCGCGCACCGGTGGGCGACGACCACGGCGATCGCGCTCGATCGCAATCCGGGCCGGCTCGACAGTCGCGATCCGGATGTCGTGGCAAAGGCCGTACGCGAGGCGGAAACCACGATTCGCGCTTCGTGTGCGCGACAGGGTCTCCCCGATCCATCGGCGGTGTTCGTTCATCGCCGCTCCATGATCGACGGTGCACCCGCCGCCCGACGCTTCGCCCCCTACCCCCGCCGGGGCAAAGGCCCCCGTCGCGTATGCGTGCACGCCGAACTCGTCTTCGACCAGAAGGTACGGGGCCCGCTCCTTCTGGGCGCAGGCCGATACTTCGGCATCGGATTCGGACGGCCCATCCACGAAAGGAACAAGCCACATGGCGACGCGTGACATGCCCGAGCTGACCGTATCGTTCTCCGACTTTTTTCGTGAAGTTTGGGGTTACGACCCGTTTCCTTGGCAGGTGCGCCTGGCGGCACTGCTCGACGATACGGGAGCTTGGCCGCAAGTTCTCGACCTCCCCACCGGCTCGGGAAAAACAGCAGCCCTCGACATCGCGCTCTTCGACTTCATTCGCGATGGGGGCCGTCGCGCCGCGCGCCGCATCGTCATGGTCGTCGACCGTCGCGTCATCGTCGACCAAATCGCCGAGCGCGCCAAAGAACTGCACACAGCGCTCATCGAACCGCGCGGGCCAGCAACGCAGGCGTGCTCGGATCGTCTCCGAGGCCTGCTCGGGCGCGACGCGGATAACGACACGACCCCCTTGCTGCAGACGGCGGTGCTGAGGGGCGCGGTGGTCCGCGACGACTCGTGGGCGCGCTATCCGCACGTGCCGGTCCTCGGGGCGAGTACCGTCGACCAAGTCGGCTCCCGCCTCCTCTTTCGGGGCTACGGCGTGCGCGACGGCGTCCTGCCGATTCACGCCGGTCTCATCGGATGCGACACGTTGTTGCTGCTCGACGAAGTCCACCTCGCTCGGCCATTCGCCGAGCTGCTCCACCAAACGTGCACCGTGCGCGAGCGGTTCATCAAGTCCAACCCCGTGCCAGGCCGCTTCGCGTACGCCGAGCTCAGCGCCACGCCCGACGCCACCTCGGAACCGTTCGTCCTAGAAGACGCCGACCGCGCCCATCCCGTCCTCGCGCAACGCATCGGCGCCGCGAAGCCGACCCGGCTCGAGCGCGTGACGATGAAGGGTGACGAAACCCAGCGTCGACAACGGCTGGCCGAGGCAGCCACCAAGGCCGCATCGAAGCTCGTCAATACGGGACACATGAGCGTCGCGATCATCGTCAACCGCGTCGAGACCGCCTCGATCGCCGCTACGCTGCTGGAGGAGAATCAAAAGGTCGACAGCGCCCTCCTCACCGGCCGTATGCGACCGTTCGACCAGCAGATGCTGCTCGACCGCATCCGCGACCGGGTCATCGCTGACCGAGAGAGCCAACCAGAGCGTCCATTCGTGCTCGTGGCGACCCAATGCATCGAGGCCGGCGCCGACTTCGACTTCGAGGGGATGGTCACCCAATGCGCATCCCTCGACGCGCTCCGACAGCGATTCGGACGGCTCAATCGAAGGGGCAACTTCCAGAGCGAAGGGGTCATCCTGATGCGGACGGATCAGACCAAGGGCGACGACCCCGTGTACGGTAATTCGCTCGCCGAGACATGGGTCTGGCTCGAAGAGACAGAGGCGAAGGCCGAGGGGCTCGACTTCGGCATCGAGGCCCTCGAGGCCCATCTTCCTCAAGACCCGGAGCTCGCCGCGACCCTCCGCCCGCCCGCTCGCGAGACAGCCGTCGTGCTGCCAGGCCACTTCGATCTATGGTCGCAAACCCGGCCGAAACCTGCTGTCGATCCCGACCTCGAGCCGTTTCTGCACGGCATCTGCGCAGACCGTCCTCCCGTCGCTGACATTCAGGTGGTGTGGCGCGAAGACCTGGAACTGGACGACGATGGTGATGGGATCTCGGAGATCCTGGACGCCATCCCCCCAGGAAGTCTGGAGGCGATGTCGCTGCCGCCCTGGGCCGTCCGAGCCTGGCTCGAGACGGGGGCGGGGTCCGAGCTCACCGACGTGGAAGGGCAAGTGGCGCCGAAAGACGGCGCGCCGGGTGACCTGAAGCCGTTTTGGGTGCGCGAACTCGGAAGCCAAGGAAGGTGGAGTGAAAGTACTCATGCCAACCGGTTGCGGCCGGGCACGACGATTGTCGTGCCCACGTCGTACGGGGGGATCGGGCGTCATGGCACCTTCGACGCGAGCGCGACCGATACGGTCGTCGACCTCGGCGACATCGTCCAGTTGGTGCAACGAGGAAGGCCCGTTCTTCGACTGAGCCCAAGTGTCACGCCCTCGCTCTTCACCGAAGGGGGAGACCGCCGACGACCCAAGCCACCTGAAGACCAGCAGGACCCGCGCGCGGAGGTCGTGGCGATCGCAGAGGCCTACCTCGAACGTGACCACGCAGCTCTCCCCTGGTGGCGGACGGCGATAGACGGCGTGCTCTCGCGGCAAAAGCGGTTCGTCACCGTTGAGGGAATTTCCGGTCGGTGGTGGGTCGTCGGCCGAAAACTAGGCCCCAAGGAGCTTCGCGACCTCCTCGAGCGAGAGAAGCTTGGCGATCAGGCGGCCGCGGCCGACGCCACCACCGAGGCGACATCGGATGCGGGAAGTCACACTGGGCGCCGCGTGGACCTCGAAGCGCACCTGCTCGGCGTCGCGGATTATGCGGAGCGATACGCCCTCGCCTGCGGACTCGCGCCGTCGTTGGTCTCGACCCTTCGGTGGGCAGGTCGTCTTCACGACATTGGAAAGGCGGATCCGCGCTTCCAGGCGATGCTGCACGACGGCGACCCCGTCGCGACCCTCGCTGCGCTCGAGCAGGGGCGGCACTTGGCAAAGTCGGGCACGAGCTGGACGGATCGGGCCACCATGCGCCGATCGCGCGTTCTCGCCCGCTATCCTTCGGGCCAGCGCCACGAGTTGGTCAGCGCCGCCATGATGGTCGGCACGACCGAGCTACGCGACGCACTTACCGCGCACGACGTCGATTGGGAGCTCGCGCTGCACCTCGTGGCGAGCCATCACGGTTGGTGCCGCCCTTGGGCTCCGGTCCTGCACATGGAGGATGAAGACGACGACGACCGAGCCGTGCTCGTAGTGGAGGGCATCCGTCTCGAGGCGCGTACGCGCCACGGGCTCGACCGGCTCGACAGCGGCATCGGTCAGCGTTTCGTCAGCCTGACGCGTCGTTACGGCTGGCACGAGCTCGCGTACCTGGAGGCGATCCTCCGCCTCGCCGACATGCGCCGGAGCGAAGACGAACAGAAGGAAGGGGTCCGATGAGCATGACCGACGTCGAGACAGACATCGTATTGACCGGCCTGGACGGAAGCGACCCGCTGGGCTGGCTCGCGGCCATCGGTACCCTTCGCATCGTCGCCAACGCAGTCCCCACCGCCCGCTTGCGGTGGGCCCTACGCGAACGGTGGATACCGGTGCTATCGGACCTTGGAGACCTCGACCTCGTCGAAGAGCTGATGCGCGACCTCGAATGGTGGCGAGAAGCGCCTCCGCCCGCCATCGCGTTTGCCATCGACGCCGACCGAAAGATCCAAGACCTGAAGCATCCCCCGCCCGAATATCGGGAATGGATGCGGCAGGCGATGCGAAGCGGCGACCGCGAGTGGGCCGACCACGCGATGGCCTACGCGACGGGCATCGTCGTCGACGGCTCAGGCCAAACGAAGCCAACTTCGTTTCATTTCACCGCGGGCACCCAACGCTTCATGAGCGTTCCGGTCGAGCTTTTGGAGACGGTGATCGAGGACGACTTGCGTCACGCCCTGTTCGGGCCGTGGGCAGAGCGCGACAAGGCGAAGACATTTCGTTGGCGCGCAGGGGGCGAGCGTAGCCGTGCGCTGTTGAGCTTCGACCCCTCCAAACGCTCCGCCAGCGGTGCGCCGGGGCCAAACTGGCTCGCGTTTCACGCCCTACCGCTCTTCCCCGCCGTGGCCATCGGTGGTCGGGTCCGCACTGCATGCTTCACGGGGCGGGGTCGTTCAGAATCCTTCGCCTGGCCGCTGTGGGAACTCGACCTGCGCCTCGACGAAGCGAAAGGCCTCGTGACCTTCGATTGGGTAGCCAGCGACGAGAGCAACCGACATAAACGTGGTGTAGTAGCCGTCTTCCGCTCTTCCATTGTACGAAGCAACCAAGGGTACGGTAGCTTCTCACCCGCAAGCGTCGTGTAGATGGGGAGCCCTATCCGTGGTTACTTCTTCAGCCAAAAAGCCAGGAGAATCGAATTCACCGGCGCCTCCCCCGCGGCCAAAACATCTGCGCCCCGATGACCTTGCGGCTTCCCCGCCGGACTTCGTACCGGCGCGCATGGTCGCCGAGGTCGTATATTGTGAACGCGTTCCATATCTCGAGTGGGTTCAAGGTGAGTTCGCTGACAACTTCTTTACCGTCGATGGGCGCGTCAACGCTCACCGCAGGGTCGAAGACAAGCAGCAGGTCGGAAAGCAACCCGCGGAAGAGCGTCCATGGGAAGCGCGTTCGGTCTGGTTGAGCTCCGAGCGCCTGAAGCTGACCGCGAAGTGCGATGTCGTGACTGGCAAAGAGGGCCGAGTCGCCGTCGTTGAGTACAAGCGCGGTAAGCGCCCGCCTGTACCAGAGGGCGCACGATTGCCCCAGCGGGTGCAGCTCTGCGCTCAGGTGCTGCTTCTCCGCGAGCATGGCTACGACTGCGACGAAGCCTGGATCTGGTACGTCGCGGGTCGGGAAAAGGTCGCGATCACCATCGACGATCCGCTCATCGAGATGACGCACGCCGCGATCGCACGGGTCCGCGAGGTGACCGCGCAGCCAACACCGCCGCCCCCGCTCGTGAACGACCGAAAATGTCGAGGATGTTCCCTCGCCGGCATCTGCCTCCCCGATGAGCTGCAACTGCTGAAAGACGCGGAACGTAAGCCGTCAAACGACACCAGCACCGAACCGCGACCGCACGTGCCGCTGCCGGTGGCTCCCGTGAAATTGCGGCGTCTCTATTCCGCCGACGACCAAAAGTCGCCGCTCTACGTCCAGGAACAGGGGGCCACCGTCGGCGTCACCAAGAACCGCCTGTACGTTAAAACGAAGGACGGCGAGCGGACCGAGGTGAGGCTCCCCCACACGTCCCAGGTATGTCTCTTCGGCAACGTCCAGGTGAGCACGCAGGCGGTGCGCACCCTCCTCATGCGCGGGATTCCGATCGCCTACTTCACGACCGGTGGCTGGTACGCCGGTCGCACCTTGACCCACGACACCAACAACGTCGACTTGAGGATCGCGCAGTACGCCGCCGCGTCCGACGAGTTGTGGCGACTGCAGCTCTCCCGTGCCCTCATCGAAAACAAGATCCTCAACCAGCGGACCCTACTGAGACGAAATCATTCCCAACCCGACCCGGTCGCGCTGAAGGAACTCAAGCACTTATCGAGAAAGGCGCTCGACGCCGACGCCCGCGCCTCCCTCCTCGGCATCGAGGGCACCGCCGCGCGGGTCTACTTCCGCGAGCTACCGGGCGCCTTCAAGGGTAAGGCCACCGTAACGGACACGTTCGACTACCAAGGCCGAAATCGTCGCCCCCCTCGCGACCCGCTGAATGCCCTGCTTTCGTTGACCTACGCGTTACTCACCAAGGAGTGGTCCGTCACCCTTCAACTCGTCGGCCTCGACCCGCTCCTTGGCTTTCTTCACGAGCCCCGCTTCGGTCGCCCCGCGCTGGCCCTCGACCTCATGGAGCCGTTTCGCCCCATCATCAGCGACTCGGTCGTTCTCGGCCTCATCAACAACGGCGAGGTCGACGAACGCGACTTCATCACCGGCGCCACCGGCTGCGCCCTCACCAAATACGGTCGCAAAAAGGTTCTCGCCGCCTACGAGCGTCGCCTCGCCCAAGAGGTCAAGCATCCCGTCTTCGGCTACCGCATTTCCTACCGCCGGGTGATCGAAGTCCAAGCACGCCTCCTCGCACGGCACCTCACAGGCGAAATCGAGGCCTACCCAAGCTTCCGAACGAGGTAGGCCCCATGAGCACCAGCGCCTACCTCGTCGCCTACGACATCGCCAACGACCGCCGTCGTACCCGCGCGAGCCAGACGCTTAAAGCCTACGGTGACCGTATCCAGTATAGCGTCTTCCTCTGCCATCTCACCGCTTCGAACTTGGTCACCCTCCAGGCCGACCTCACGGAACTCATCAACCACCACGAGGACCAGGTCCTCTTCGCCCACCTTGGCCCCCTTCACGGCCGTGCCACCCACGCCATCAAAGTCATCGGCGCCGCGCGCCCTTTCCCCACTGACGGCCCTACCATCCTTTAGCTCCGCCCGGTGCGCTCTCGCGCGCGAGAGGTCCCCTGGCCTGCCGCCCCCCCAGACCGCTCGCCCTCTGGTAACCTTCCGAAAACCTACAGGCTTTGCGCCCCATCCCCGGCGCCACAGCTCCTTGACATCTCGAACATCCTCCAAAATTTACCACCCCTCGCATCCCACATGCCAACCTACCGAAATCGTACGCTAAGTTCGACGCCCCCTTCCGGAGATTCCGTTCTCCGGCCCCATTGAAGCGACGCATCTGTGTTTGCCGATGCGCGCGGAACTTTCGACGCCCTTCCGGAGATTCCGTTCTCCGGCCCCATTGAAGCAGAAATCGCCTGCGTTGTTGCCATTGACATCAATGAGCCTTCCGGAGATTCCGTTCTCCGGCCCCATTGAAGCTGGGCTTGCGACTTCGGCTCAGGTCGCTGCGCTTCCGACCTTCCGGAGATTCCGT
>JBCCLB010000074.1:0-32058 GCA_039027095.1 Myxococcota bacterium | reverse complement strand
TGGCGGCGGGCTTTGCCTTGGTCGCGGCTTTCTTGGCGGCGGGCTTTGCCTTGGTCGCGGCTTTCTTGGCGGCGGGCTTTGCCTTGGTCGCAGCTTTCTTGGCGGCGGGCTTTGCCTTGGTCGCAGCTTTCTTGGCGGCGGGCTTTGCCTTGGTCGCGGCTTTCTTGGCGGCGGGCTTTGCCTTGGTCGTGGGCTTTTTCTTTGCCGCGGTTTTCGCAGAGGCCGCAGACCTCTTGGCTCCGGCTTTGGCCTTCGTTTTCGTTCGTCCCACGTCCTTGACCGCCTGTCGCGCGGTGTACCAAGAACTGGTCGCGGTCGCCACCGCCGGCCCCGCGTCGGCAGCGGAGGGGGACCCCGATGGTGGCCTCGAGCGGCGGACCCTGCGCCGGGGCGGTGGTAGGTTCCTCCCATGGCGGTAAGGCGTGCGCGCGTGACGAGGGCAGGGGCCGTGGCCGCGGGATTCGCGGTCGTCGCGCTGATGTCCACGCTCGCCCTCCCGGGTGCGCGGGCTGGCATTTGGCCGCGGAGCACCGAACGGGTGCGCGAAGGACTCGCCTCGGACGACGTGACGGTGCGTCGCCGCGCGGCGCGACGTCTCCTCAGCCTGCCGGCGCAGCTCGGGCGCGCGCTCGCCTTGACCGCCCTCCAAGACGACGACGACACCGTCCGGCTTCTCGGGGCCCAGGCGAGCGCAGCCCTGGAGGTCGAAGGAGCGTCCGAGCGGGTGATCCCCTGGCTCCAGGAGCGGGACGAGGAGATTCGGGTCGCCGCCTGTAACCTCATTCGGGCGGTACCGACGCCAAACGCGCTCCCGGGGCTGGCCCGCGCGCTCGGCGACGCCAATGCGCCGGTGCGACGGGCCGCCGCCGCGGCTTTGGGTGCGAGTGGTTCGTCGGAAGCGGTGTCACCGCTGCTCGGTGGCCTCGACGACGCATCGCCGGCGGTTCGTCTCGAAGTCACACGGGCGCTAGCGCGCCTGGGCGACGTGCGCGCCGTGGTTCCGCTCGTCGCCCGCGCGCAGGATCAAGACCCGGAGGTACGACGGGCGGCCGCACGGGCGTTGGGCGCGCTCGGCGACCCGCGTGCCGTGGCCTCGTTGCTGCTCGCCTTGCGCGACCGAGACGACCGGGTTCAGGTCGAGGCGCTCATGGCGCTGGGCGCCCTCCGTGCGCCGGAGGCGGTCGGCGCCATCAATTCCCTTCTCGCCGGGCCCGAGCGGGTGCTCGGTACCGTGGCGGAAGCAGCCACGCGATGCCTCGGGCGGGTCGGAACCGCCGAGGCCGCGTCTGCGCTCGTCGCGCAGTTGGAACGAGAAGGACCGAGACGGCTGGACGAACGCCGCGCGGTGGTTCGGGAAGCGCTCGTGGCGGCGGGACCGGCCGGCGCTGCCGCGTTGCGACGAGCCTTGCGGGGGACGCCAAGCCTCCGTCTCGCCAACGCGGCCGTGTTGGCGCTGGGCGTGGCCGAGGTTCCCGGGGCGCACCAGGACATCATCGCGGCGGCGCAGCGAGGCCGGACGGACGAGCCGACGGCCCTGCGGGCGCTGGGACGACTAGGGGACCCGCAGGCTCTTTCCTTCGTACTCGAACAGCTCGACCACCCCCAGGCGTCGGTGCGGCGCGTCGCGAGCGAGGTCGCCGCCGGCATGCTCGACCCTGCCCGCGTGGACGGGCGTGCGGTGGATGTGATCGCGCCGCGCTTGGAGGACCCGCGGACCACGGTCGGCGAGCGCATCGCCCTGGCCCGGGTGCTCGGGGCGACCGGGTCACCTCGGGCCGAGCCGTGGTTGCGGCGGCTCCTCCGGGCCCGCGAGGATGGCGTACGCATCGCCGCGATGGAGGCCGTTGGTGCCTCCGGCCGCGCCTCGGCGGAGACCCGAGGGATTCTACGGGAGGGCCTCGACGACGTGGCGCGGTCGGTGCGGGCGGCGGCCGCAGAGGCGCTCGGGGCGGTCGGCGCGGACGACGACGCGGCCGCGCTGCTCGCGATGCTCGCTCGCTCTGGTGTCGATCGTTACGCGGTGGGGCGTGCGCTCTCCGGGGCTCTTGGCCGGAGTACCTCGGCGACGCTCGCGGAGCAGGCGGCGGCTCGGATCTCCGTTTCCCGGCCCGCGGTTCGCGACGCGCTCATCGAGGGGCTGGGCCGCATGGAGAGCAAAGCCGCCCGGACCGCGCTGTCGCGTCTCGCCCGAGGCGCCGACGCCGACGACCGGCGCAAAGTCGCGGAGGCCCTCGCCGGCCACGAAGGCGCCGCGGCGACGCTGGTGACGTTGGCTGAAGATCCCGACCCTGCCGTGCGGGCGAATGCGGTCTGGTCGCTCCGAGGCATCGCCTCCGCCGCTGCGCTGCCGCCATTGATGGTGCGTCTGTCGGACCCCGACGCGGCGGTCGCAGGCAACGCCGGGGTGGCCGTGGGGGTCACCGCGGCCCGACACGGCCGAGCGGATGAGGCGACGTCGGCTCTGTGTACCGCGCTCGACGACCCCAGAGCTTACGTTCGCGCGGGGGCCCTTCAGGGCTTGCGGGCCATGACGAGGACCTGCGGCGACGGTCGGGTGGCCCGCCGCTTGCGCCGCGACACCTCGTGGCGCGTGCGGGTGGCGGCGGCCCAGGCGCTTCAGGCGGCGGTCCCGTCGTCGCCGGAGAACGCGCGAGCGCTGTACCGCTGTCGGGTTGATGAGCGTGATGCCAGCGTGGCCGTGGCGTGCGACGCGAAGACCACCACCCATTCGCCGGGCGTGCGCGATGCCGTCTTGGTGTTCGTGGTCCCGGCCACCGCGGACGGGCCTGTCGCCCGCGCCCCCTTCGCTCTCGTTCGTCCCGATGGCGTGATGCGGCTGGGGGTCGCCGATCGTCGAGGGGCCGTCTTCGAGGCGGACATGCCCCGCGGCGAGGTCTCGCTCGCGGTTCCGGCTGCGCTCGCGAGATGAGGCGGGTCTTTTTCCTCGGAGCCCTCGAGTTTACCGTAGCTGGTCGCCGTCGCGGAGGACCCGACCGCCGAGGAGGTCGGCGGGACCGAGCGCCTTGCGCCCGGGGCGTTGCGCACGCTGGAGGGCGACCCATCCCGAACCGCAGGCGATGAGGATCCGTTTTTTTCCCACCGTGCGTACCGTTCCCGGTGCCGGTTCGGCGCCGTCGACGGGCTCTTGGACGCATGTCGTCGTGAGAATTTTGAGCGGCGCCTCGCCGAGCGTCGTGTGGGCCCCGGGCCATGGGGTCATGCCGCGCACGTGGTCGTGAACCTGGACGGCGGGCGCCGTCCAGTCGATGCGGCCATCCGACCGCGACAACATGGGGGCGGAGGAAGCGGCGTCGTGGTCTTGGGGTACGGCGCTCAGGGTCGGCGCTCGGGGCAGGTCTTCCCGGACCACGGTGGCGGCGAGGGTGGCGATGCGCGCCCCGAGCTCGCCGGCGGTTTCGTCGGGGCCGATCGAGATCGTTCGCCGGGCCAGCACCGGTCCGGTGTCCATCCCTTCGTCCATCTGCATGAGGCACACCCCCGTCTCCGTTTCGCCGCGGACGATGGCCCACTGGATCGGCGCGGCGCCGCGGTACTTCGGCAACAGTGACGCGTGCAGGTTCAAGCATCCCCCGCGCGGCGCTTCGAGGACGGCGCGCGGCAGAATGCGGCCGTAGGCGATGACGACCGCGTAGTCGACGCTCTGTTCGCGAACCCACGCGGCGAACGCTTCGTCTCGAACCCGTCGCGGCTGATGAACGGGGAGGCCGTGCGCGAGCGCGTGCGTCTTGGTGGCGGGGGCGGTGAGGGTCATTCCGCGTCCGGCCCGCCGGTCGGGCTGGCAAACGACGCCGACGAGGTCGGTCGTCTGCCGCAACGACTCGAGCGCGGGAACGGCGATGTCCGGAGTCCCGAAAAAAAGCGTTCGCATCAGTCCGCAGTCCCCGGGTCAGCTTCTTCGTCCACATCGCGACAGCACCTGAATCCGGTCTCGTAGAAGGCGAAGGAGGGTTGATGAGCGTCGTTCGTTCCCCGACAACCTGTCCACGGTTTTGCCCAAAAGCCTCCCATGAGGGCACCGGGATGCCGCCGGTGCGCCCGCGTGCGCACCCACTCTTCGACGTTGCCCATCATGTCGACGATGCCAAACGGCGACACGCACGTTCGATAACGACCGCTCGGCGTTCCCTGCCAGAGGCGATCGCTTTCCTTTCGGGCCGCCTCGGGGTCCCCTCCAAAAGCCGAAAAATCGACGCTACGCCAGCCCTTGTTGGCGTTGCAAAGCCTCGTCTCGACCTCCCACCCGTAGGCCCAGGGCCGGTGCTCCGGGCCCTCGCAAGCGAGTTCCCATTCGGCTTCGGTGCACAAACGCTTGCCGCGTCGAGCGCACCACTTTTCGGCGCTTCGAAAAGACTGCAGCACGAGCGGGCGCGCCCCGCGGCGGTTCGGTGCTTCGAATTGGTCGACGCACACCCGTATCTCCGTCGTGGGTCCGACCTGCATCGAGAGGTTGGGGTGATAGCCGTAGCAGTGGTCTGTCGGTCCGTCGCGACGGACGTCGACGCACCACTGAGCGAGCTGGTCGTGGTGTCGTCCTTCGACCATCCGCATATCCGCGGGGCAGCCGGGGGCGGGGCCAGGGTCGCCCGGAAGGGGGGCGGCCCGCGTCGTCGGGGCGGCGGCGAGCTGGAGGGTCAGGGCCGCCATGGTGACCCACGGATCCACGGGACCGGGGTAACACCGCGGACCGGACGTGCCAACGTGGGCGGCGCGGGGTGGTTCCGGCTGATGGCTGTGCTTAGGATGGCCGTTATAGAGGTTACCAAGGACACCTCCGACGCCCCGTGGGGCCACCCACAGTAGCCCCGACGCAGAGACACATCATGTCAGAACGCTCCAACCCCATCGCGCCTCCCCCCGACGGAGGCGATGACATCGAGTTCGGCAACGAGCTGCCCATCCTCCCCATTCGTAACGCGGTCCTGTTCCCTGGCGCCGTCGCCCCCTTCGACGTGGGCCGGGAAAAGTCGGTGGCGCTGGTCGAGGACGTGGAGAACCTCGATGCGCCGGTGATCGCGATCTTCGCGCAGCGCGACCCATCGACCGACGACCCCGGACAAGACGACCTTTACCCGGTGGGCTGTGCCGCGAGGGTGTTGAAGGCGCTCAAACACAGTTCGGGGAACTATTCGCTCATCCTGCAGGGGCTTTCTCGCATCCGCCTCGTCCGCGTCGACCGCGAGGCGCCCTACCTCCAAGCGACGATCGATCAGATTCAGGAGCCGGAGGGCGAAGACATCGAAGCCGAGGCGCTGGCGCTCAACTTGCGCGACATCGCCAAGCAGCTGATTCAGCTCATGCCGGAGCTGCCCCGCGAGGCGGGGAGCTTGATCGACTCGATTCAGGCTCCGGGGGCGCTCGCCGACCTGGTCGCGGCCAACCTCGATGCCCCGGTCGAAGAAAAGGCGCAGCTCATCGAGACCCTCGACGTGAAGGAGCGCATCCGCAAGGTGCTTCGGCTCCTGACCCGGCAGCTCGAGATCTTGAAGATGCGCGAGCGCATCAACTCCCAGATCAAGGAGGAGATGGGCAAAAACCAGCGGGAGTACGTGCTCCGCCAACAGCTGAAGGCCATCAAGGAGGAGCTCGGCGACGACGACGGCGACCAAGGCGACCTCGACGGTCTCGAGGACCGCATCGCCCAGGCGAGTCTTCCCGGTGAGGCGGAGGAGGTGGCGCGTAAGCAGCTCAAGCGCCTCCGCGCCATGCAGGTCGGCAGCGCCGAATACACGGTCGTGCGCACCTACCTCGACTGGATTCTCGACCTGCCGTGGCACAACCAAACTCACGACAACCTCGACATCGCCGCCGTCCGTCAGGTTCTCGATGAGGACCACTACGGCCTAGAAAAGGTGAAGAAGCGGATCCTCGAGTACCTCGCCGTCCGCAAGCTCAAGAAGGACAAGAAAGGGCCGATCCTCTGCTTCATCGGGCCTCCGGGGGTAGGAAAGACGTCGCTCGGCCGCAGCATCGCCAGCGCGCTCGGCCGCAAGTTTCACCGCATCAGCCTCGGTGGTGTGCACGACGAAGCGGCCATCCGCGGCCACCGGCGTACCTACGTCGGGGCGCTCCCGGGTCAGATCATCCAGGGCATGAAAAAGTCCGGGACGATCAACCCCGCCTTCATGCTCGACGAGGTGGACAAGCTCGGCAACGACTTTCGCGGCGATCCCGCCTCGGCGCTGCTCGAAGTGCTCGACCCCGAGCAAAACGATACCTTTGCCGACCATTACCTCGAGATCCCCTACGACCTCTCGAACGTGATGTTCATCGCGACCGCGAACATCGCCGACCCGATCCCTCCGCCGCTTCGGGACCGCATGGAGATTCTCGAAATACCGGGGTACACGCGCCGTGAGAAACTCGCGATCGCGCGACAACACCTGCTTCCGAAGCAGCTCGAGGAGCACGGCATCAGCGAGACGCAGCTCGACATTCGCGACACCGCCATCGAGGAGGTAATCGACAAGTACACCCGCGAAGCCGGGGTGCGTGAGCTCGAGCGTCAGATCGCGGCCGTGGTCCGTGGCATGGCGGTCAAGGTGGCCGAAGGTGAAACCAACCAGCGGATCGTCGAGAACGAAGACGATGTGCATGACTTTCTCGGGGCCGCGAAGTACACGAGCGAAGTCGCGGAGCGGACCAGCGAAAGCGGCGTCGCGACGGGGCTCGCGTGGACTCGGGTCGGCGGCGAGATCCTGTTCATCGAGGCCACCCGAATGTACGGCAAGGGCAAGCTTCAGCTCACGGGCCAGCTCGGCGACGTGATGAAGGAGTCGGCCCACGCTGCGCTCTCGTTCGTGCGGGCCGACGCCAATCGGTTCGGGGTGGAGAAGGCGTTTCTCGAAGCCAGTGACCTGCACATCCACATACCTGCCGGCGCCATGCCGAAAGACGGACCGAGCGCGGGCGTAACGATGTTCACGGCGCTCGTCTCTCTGCTGACGGGTCTCAAGGTTCGTCACGACGTGGCGATGACCGGAGAGATCACGTTGCGGGGCCGGGTGCTCCCCGTGGGCGGCATCAAGGAAAAGGTGCTCGCGGCGCACCGAGCCGGGATCAAGCGGATCATCTTGCCCGAGCGCAATCGCGTCGATCTCGAAGAAGTTCCGAGCGAGATCACCGAAGAACTCGAGTTCATCTTCGTCAGCAAGATGGAGGACGTGCTTTCCCACGCGTTGGAATCGCTCCCCGAGCCCATCGACGAGACCGGCAAGGACACGGAAGGGAAGAGCGCGGCGGCGGAGGCGAGCGCGGCCAACTGACGCGGTCTTCCGCCGGAGCGACGAAAGCGCGCGAAGCTCGACGAAGGGAGGGCCGGTTGGTTCCTCCCGCCCTCGGCGCATCGCTCGCGCTGCATCTCTGCGGCGGACGCCCGCGTCGTCGTGGCGCCCATCAACTGTGCCTCGGGGTTTCGGGGTTTCAGGCTTCCGGGTTTCCGGGTGTCGGGCTTCCGGGTTTCCGGGTGTCGGGCTTCCGGGTCTCCGGGTCTCCGGGTCGGAGACGCGGTTCCGTGGTTTGTTTCGCCCCGCCAACGTAGCTAGGTTTCTTCGTCGTGAAGCCGTGTCCCCAGTGCGGATGGATGCTCAAGGACTCGGACACGACGTGTTCGATGTGCGGACACCAGGTGGGAGGCGGGGCCGCGGCGGGCGGAACCCCTTCTCCTGGAGCAGGGCCGCCGGCGGCCGCGGCGCCGCCTCCGCCCGTGGCCCCGGCCGGCATGGTGTCGCCGCCGCCGGTCGCCGCCCCGCCCGTGGTCCCCATGGCGGGGGGCGGCGGGGCGGGCGGTTATCCCGGGGCACCGCCACCACCTCCCGCTGCCGGCCCGGGCGTCGAAGCGGCGGTCTCACCTTGGGCTCGCGCGGCTGCTCCGTCACCGGTGGGGGCCGCCCCAGCAGCGCCGCCGGGGCCGGGGGCGGCGGCGCCTCCGGTTCCCGCTGCGGTCGGACCGGCGGGGTACCCCGCCGCCCCCCCGGGGGCACCGGGGCCTGCTGCCCCGCAACCTCCGATGGTTCCGGCTCCAGCGCCGCCACCCGTCGTCGGCGCGAGCGGGATGGGAGCGGTGCCGTCCCCCCGACCGCCGTTAGCGTCCTCTCCGCTAGCGTCCTCTCCGCTGGCCTCTTCTGGGGGCGGGATGGTCGCGCCCCCGCCGCCCGTGCCTCCGATGGCAGGACCGGGCGCCGCCGCCCCCGCCCCTCCGCCACCTCCGCCTCCCCCCGCGCCGGGCCCGATGATGAGCAGTACAGGCGGCGGCTACGGGGCGCCCCATCCGCCTCCGCCCATCCCGGCCACCACCGGCATGGCTGCCGCACCCGTCGGCGTCCCCGCCTTCGTTCCGGGAGGGACGGGGGTCCTCGTCGGTTTTCTCGTGACTTTCCAGAACGAGCCGGCAGGGAAGTTCTGGCCGTTACGAAGCGGTCAGACGACGATGGGCCGACAGGGCGCGGAGGAGGTGGCCGACATCCTCCTCGAGGACGCGAGCGCCTCTGGGCGCCACGCCACCATCATCGGCGATCCATCGACGGGTCAGGCCTACGTGGAAGACGCCGGGTCGCGTAACGGAACCTACGTCAACGAGATCAAGCTCGAAAAGGGCGTGAAGCGTCAGCTCAGCGACAACGACCGGCTTCGCCTCGGCAGCATCACGATGGTGGTGAAACTGCTCGCCTCGGGGTGAGACGGATGAGCGCTTCGTGTCAGGAAGCGAGGCATTGGCGCAGCCCGCCGTTGAGGCCGCAGGTGCCCGAGGTGCAGTCGGCGTCGACGTTGCAGCGCTGCCCCTCGGCGCACTTGGCATCGCAGCTGCCGCCGCAGTCGATGTCGGTCTCGTCGTTGTTCTGACTCCCGTCCTCACAGGCCGGCGGAGGGGCGGGAATGAGACAATTGAAGTACTCGACGACCCTCGGCGCGGCGCCCGTGGCGAGCGGGTCGGACGGCGGGTACTCCACGCGGAGACGAACGTAGCCTGACACCGCGGCGGTGGTGTCCGTCTCCGGAATGCCCGGGCTGAACTCCACGCGGGCGGCGGGCACGAAGCGGGTCACGTCATTGAGACACTTCGACGTCACCAGTTCGTTGAAGCTGTGGGTCTCCAGGCCCCCGGGACAGCTGACGTCGAGCTGGTTGGTGTCGACCGGATTGGTGATCGAAAACGTTCCCCCGGTGATCGTGTCGGCCGCACCAGCATCTCCGCCGGTGCCGAGGTCGGTCGCCGCTGCCTCGTTGATCGTGATCGAGTAGGTCTGCGGATCGTTGGCCCAGGTCCCGGCTCCGCATTCCTGCGCCTGGGCGTCGAGAAGGGTGAATCCGATGTCCGTCGGGGGAAACGCCGTGATGTCGAGGGGCGGATCGAACAGGACCTGGCCCCCCGCGGTCTTGATGCAGAGCGAAAGGTCGTCGCGCGCCGCGAAAAAACCCGTCGCGCTCGCCACCGGATCGCTGGCGTCGTCGAAGTCGTTCCCGCATTGGGTGCCAACGTCGTTCGCGAAGCGCTGGTAACAGTTGTTGGTGTCCTCCAGCCAGCTGCAGATGTCTTGGGGAAGGTCCTGCCCGCCACACCCCGGCTGCGACGTGGCCACGCCGACCGGAAAGGCGAAGGCGGCCCCGAGGAGCGCGCGGGAGATGGTCCGAGGTCGTCGCGGCAAGCTCAAAGTTCCATGTAAGGGCCCGGGATGACGTAAACGTCGTCCAGACCGGCGTAAGACATCATGCCCCAGCACACGAGTTTGTGATCGACGGCGAAGTGTACCGCTTCCTCGAGGCTCGCCTTGGGGGCGAGGATCGAGAGGTTGGAGCGCCGCAAACCCCACCAGCCCGGCCCGTGGTCGAGCAGCGCGCGGTGGAGTTCGTCGGCAGCTTCCTCGGGGTTGCCGAGGACGGCGAGCCGCAGGCGCAGTGGCGGGTCATCTTCGGGCCCCGGAAACTCGAACCAGTACAAGTTCCCGCGGGCTTTGACCTGTCGGGCCTCGCCCCCGCGCGACCCGGCGAGGAAGCGAGCGAGCGCATCCTGAGCCAACGCGCGGGTCTCGGTGCCGTAGGCGAGGTCGCCGCACACGTCGTCCCGTATCAACAGACCGTCGAAGGCGACGGACGGGTCGTCGTGAAGCTCCGGAGAGAAGAGCGATCCCTCGACCGCCTCGCCGTCCACGTCGGGGTAGCTCGCGTCCGAGGCGAGCCCGTAGCACCCCGAAAGGGCGATGGCGCCAGCCCCTACGCAGAAGACGCGGGGGAGAAGGTTTAGGAGGAGGCGTGATGCCGCCTCCGCGGCCGTTTTCAGAGGGGGAACAACCATGAGCTCTCGAGCGACGCGATCATCGACCGGATTCGTAGGACGAGGCTAACTTTTTCGCTTTTCGGGTCAAGCCGCGTCCCGCGCCACCGTCACCGCCCCCCCTGGCGACGTGGGTCCTCGGGGCGTGACCGTCGGCCACGACCGCTTTTTGGCCCTTTTTCATCCACCCTCGTTAAGCTCGCGCGGTGTCGCCTTTCTGCCCGTCTCGAAACCATCGCCGTCGGTACCTTTGCTGGACCGGAGCCATGCTGATGAGCATCGGGGCAACGGCCGCCTGTGGGGGCTCACCGACCGCGCCGGAGCGAGACGAGGTCTACTACCTCCACGAGCGCGGGGTGATCGACCAGCGGTACAGTTGGGAGCGCTACTTTCCGCCGCTCGACCGCGACGCATCGCCTCGCCTTCCTCGTCGGGTCGGCGTCGCCGTCTTCGACGGCGACGTCCGATTTTCGCGCCCGATCGATTGGTATCTGCGCACGGCGGACTACACCCCCGAATCTCGGCAGGTCTCGTACCAGTCGCCGCGGCAATTCGTGTTCAACATCTACGAGCGGGTGGACCCGCCCCGGGCCACATGGGACGACGTGCTGGCGCGCTACGAGGATGACGTCGAGAAGGCCGGCGGTGAATTTCTTTCGCGCCGCATCCCGACCGCGACCGCCAACGCCCAGGGGCGCAGCTACGTGGTTCGCACGCCCCTCGAGGCCAAGCCTGCCTTCGAGACGTATGCGCACGAGGTCATCGTCCGAAACGACAAGCGCATCATGCTCATACAGATCATCCACGGCGAATCCCTCGAGACGTCGATCGACGAGATGACGCAGACGCTCAAGTCGCTGCGCATCTACTGACGCAGGGCGCTCAGGGCAGGGGCGGGGGTTCGCCGCGGTCGTCGGGGTCGTCGTGCTCTCCTTCGCCCGCGGGGGTTTGGTCGGCCAACGGGACCGTGATGCTGAAGGACTGGGCCCCCGAGCCGCCGAGCCAACAGGTCCGTGCGATCGTGGAGGCGCGAGGCGACCCGAGCTGAAAACGGGGGGCCGCGTCGAGGTCGACGTGAAGCTCGAGCATCGTATCGTGAATACCGGGGGTGAACGTATCGATGACCGACTGGAGAAATGGTCGCCGGTGCCCCCCAGGCAGAAACGAGAGATAGTCGTCGTACTCCAGGGGTCCGAGCTTGAGGGTGAACCGTCCGCTTCCGTCGTAGACGTACCGCCCAATGACCAGACTCTCGCCCAGTTCGTGATTGGCAACGCCGAGCTTGTTTCGCAGCGGCTTTTCGATGCGGGTCCAGTGACCGACGAATTGCTCGATCTCGACCTGAATGTCGCCGAGCACCTCCCGGAGCACGACCCCGAGGCCCCGCGACGAGCGCGACTTGCTCGCCAGAATGGGGGCGAACCGAAGAAAGTAGAAGGGGTTCAGATTCGTCTTTTGGTCGCCGAAGCCGTCGAGTCCGACCGCGCATTTCATGCGGCGGCTGAACGCATCGCGGCCGACGTTGAGGTACCCGACGGTCAGTCGGTACTTGGACCAGGCGCGGTAGCAGAGGGAGAAGAGACGGTGGTGCACCACGTCGAGCAGTTCCCGCACCGCTTGCGGCCCTCCTTGGTAGGCCTCCAGCGCGAGCCGCTCGGCGAAATGCGCGGGGAGGGGCGACGTCGCCCCGTACAGCCCGAGAAAGGCCGCTTCGATGCGCGCCCGCTTTTCCCCGTCGGGGTACTTGACGAAGGCGAAGTCGACGATGTCGGCGGAGGCAAACGCGAGTTCCGTCGTGGCCCGGACGCGGATCCGTTCGTCGGCGGCCGGTCCGAGATGGCCGAGGCGGGGTCGGTCGCCCCAAAGCCGCTCCAGCAGGTAGACGAGGCGGAAGAAGTCGAACGACGATGCCCGATCCTGAAACTCGGCCAGGAGCGGCGCGGGGTCGCCCTCGAGGGGCGGCGCGAGCGGCGCGGCGGTCAACGGGAGACCTCACGACGACGGAACACGGGGACGCGGGCGGTCATCAGATCAAGGTGCGGTTTCCGCTCTTCGGGTCCCATTCGTACACGACGTTGGTGTTCGTGCCGCGGACACGGAGCTGGGTGAAGCTGTTGAGCGAGACGTAGGAGGCGAACATCTCGTTGATCACGCTCGCAAAGAGGTACATTTCGCCTTCGCCCGCGAACCCGTTTTCATCGAGTTCGACCTCGGTCCGGACGCCGCGCACCGGCGCGCCCCGGTAGAGGCGGTCGGTCGGGGAGACTTTCACGTCGCGGACGGCCGCGATGCGGAGTTGGTTGGCTCGCGCCGCCTGCCGGTCAACCACCGCCTGGAGGTTGTAGAGATCGACGGTCGAGCGGAGCACGTCGAGTTCTGCGATCGACCGGTAGCTCATCGCCATGTGGGCCAGCACCCGCCACTGGAGCTCGCGCCCGAGCGGCGGCGGGAGCGGGGCGGTCACCCCGATGAGGTTCTTGAACGACGCGACGGCCGGTGACGTTGCGGTCGCGACGTGAATGTCGCCCACCTTGAGCTGCGCGGGATATTGGCGGTTGGTGCAGGTCGACTCGATGCTGATGACGTCGAAATCGGGCACCGCGCCCGCGTCTTGGGGCGTCCCGAACGACAGGTAGATGTCGACGCCTTCTCCGACGGTGGCGGGTTTGAGGTGGGTCTGGTGAAAGACGGGGGGCGCCGACTTGTCGGGGGTGAACTCGTGCTTGAAGCTGAAAAAAGAGGGGATGTCGACGCGCTGGCTCGTGCGCCGGGCGATGCCGGTGACGCTGTCGATCGAGTAGATCTCGAAGGCCTCCGGCGTACCCCCGGACGGCCGGGCGAGATACTCGTACTTGGTGAGATCTGGCTTGATGGGGTCTGTGTTGTGCGGAAACAGGTTCACCACCGGGGTGCAGAACAGACGAATGGCGTCTTTTCCCACGCGGGTCCCGGAGGGGAGACCGTCCTTGAAGCGGAGCAGGATCGCGAAGCGCTCGCCGAGTTTGTCGGTGGGGACTTGGTCGAAGCCCCGCACGTCGAAAAAGGCGTATTTCTGCGGGAGGGTGAAGTACTCCTGCAACAGGCGGTAGCCGGGGAAGACCGTGGCCGGGTAGGGGATCAGCGCTTCGTCTTCCTCGAACCCGGCCAGCGCCACGTGGCGCGCGGGAAAGGTGGTGATCACGTTGTCGTGGTCGCGCTCGACGGTGGCCAACGACACGCTCTCCAGGTGCGCGCCCAACCATAACCGGAGGTCGTCCTGCATGCGGCGCTCGCCGTGGATGTAGAAGCGTAGGCGGTCGAGCTCCATCGCGGCGAGCGACGCACCGCCCGTGACTCTGAGCTCGATGCGCAGGGTCTCTGCGAGCTGGGCTGCGTCCACCCGCACGTCCTCCACCCCGAGGGGCAAGAGCGTGACGTCTTGGGTCGTCCGAAAGCGACACGGCGTGTCCTCGACGGGGACGGAGCCGACCTCGGCGCCGCGTGCCACCACCACCCGCTCGCGCACCACGTTGGGGAGCGGCGTGAACTCGATGATCGAGGTCGCCGGGACCTGCCGCAGATAGTGGGGAAACAGCAGCGCCGCGACGGAGTGGATGACCTCCGGCAGCTCGTCGTCGATCTTCTCCCGGAGCTTGCCGGTGAGAAACGCGACGCCTTCGAGGAGACGCTCGACGTCGGGGTCGGCGCCACTCTCGGCCAACATCGGGGCGATGGCGGGATACGCGGCCGCGAACTCGCGTCCCAACTCGCGCAGGTACGACAATTCGTCCTGGTAGTACTTGTTGAACATCCCCCGAAGGTCATACCGCCCTCCGCGGACGGGTGATAGCGTCGCGAAACAATGTCGCTGATGAAACGTCTGCGGGCGAACGCCGACGCGGTGGCGGAAGGCCGCACGCGCTATCGCCCGGACGACGTGGAGGCCGACGTGGCCAAGCACCTCCAGGAGATGCTCAACACCCGCGCGGGGAGTTCACTCAGTGCGCCCGAGTACGGGATGATCGAGATCTCCGACATGGTGCACGACTTTCCCGACGCCATGGGGATCATGCAGCGGGCCATCAAGAACGCCATCACGGTTTACGAGCCCCGACTCAAGAACATCCAGGTGCGGCTCGTGGAGCCCGACGAAGACGAGCAGCAACTCTTCGTGTACTTCGAGATCAGCGCCCAGCTCGTCCATCCGAACGGGGACCGCCAGCCGGTCCGCTTCAGCACCAGCGTCGACGAGAGCAGCAACGTTCGCGTTCGCTGACGGACGTGCAGCCATCCGGCCGGGTCAACATCGCCGCTTCGCGGCCACCCACAAACCTAGGAGCCGCTGTCTCGGCCATGTCAGCAAAGCCGCCACAAAAGCAAAGCCGCCACAAAAGCAAAGCCGCCGAACGGCGCGTTTCGCGCGGCTCGGCGGCACTTGGCAACGGGCGTGGGGTCAGACGACGGGCGTTTCCCAGTCGTCGGCCGCCATGATGCCATCGAGTTCCCAGATCCACTCGATCTTTTGGTACGTGAACGAAACCCGCTCGCGCTCCTTGTGATTGAGGTTTTCCGGGTACTTGTTGTTGAGCGATTCCGACTGAACCTCGGAGACCGTCGCGTTGTAGAGCTTGACCGTGTACTGCTGCTCTTCGACGCCGGTGTTGCTGGGCTGCCAGCAACGGAGCTCCCAGTCCGTGATGTTCTCGTTGTTGACGAGAACATTCATGATGAGTGGGGTGCTCTTATCGATCTCCTTGATGATGGTGAAGGGCTGATGCTGCCGCTTCCCCGTAGCCATCCCGCTGGCGAGGTCCCGAGGGGACTTCACGCCATGGACCCAGCCGATGACCATGATCGAGTCTTCACGACCCGACTGGGTCACACTGCCTTTGACTTCGCCTTGAGATTCGCCCGTGAACTTGAGGTAACTGTTGAGAGCCATCTGTTCCTGTCCTTTTCCGACGGCGTCTCACGTCCGCCCTGGCCCCGTGGCCGGTGGGCGCCCGCGCCTCCCCGTCGTGTTTGCCGATCGCAACCAGTGTTCCCGGCCGCGGTCCGCGTGATGCCGGCCGAAGCCAGCGTTGTGCCGGCCAAAGCCAGCGTTCCGAAAGCCCCACCAGGATAAGCTGGCTCGGAACCGCGTCAAGGGCCGCCCGCGGCATTTTTCTGCCCGATTCATCCTTCATTTCATGCTTGTAGGGTGATGCATGGATCGATGATGCCCCACTGTCGGGGGAACGGACGGCGATGCCCCGGAGCGCGTTTGGTCCACGTGCGCGGGCCTCGGGGGCTTTCTCGGCGCATTTGCCGTCGGGACACCCCGTCGACACTGTCCGGGGAACCAGACGCTTCTCGGCCTATCGTCTCGGCCACCGGCGGCAACCGGCGGCAAATTCGCCCGGCGTTTCTCGGCTGTGAGACACTTGCGCATCATGCGGTTCAGCTCGACGCGGCCAGTCCTCAGGGGGCTCGGCCTCACGGTCCTCGGGTCTCTCTCGTTCGCCCTCGGCGGGTGCGTCGACACGCAACGCCCGGTGTACGAGGCCTCCGCGCGCCAGACCACGCCCATCTCCGTCTGTGCTCAGGGGATCGCGCCTCCGGCGCGCCGCGGGGGCGAAGGGCAAGCCATCGTGCGCAATCTGGACCCAGAGCAGTGGCTCGAGATCTTGATGCCGGAGTACGTTCCGGCCGATGGGCTTCAGCCGACCCTCACCGATTGCACGGGCAACTACGTCTTCGCCAACGAGGCGATGCGATACGGGGTCGTGGTCGATGGGTGGCCGCACCTCGTGCGTCCCGACGATCTCGACATTCGTTCCGGCCCCAAGGGGGTGAAGGCGCTTCGCCTCCGCGTGCTCGCCTTCGAGGACGGGGACCAGGGGGGGCCCATCGCCCTCGTGCGAGCGGTCGACGACCGGGCGGAGGTGTTTGGCGTCGGCGTTTATCGCGGCCCCGAAGACGCCAAGTTGACGCCGGTCCGCCTCGGCAACGAGACGATGCTCGTGGCCGAGTCGCGGCGTTGTCCCGATGAGGCGAGCTGCCGCAAGGTCGCGGACCTCTTTCTGCTGCGCCGCGGACGGTTGCTCAACGTGGCGCAGGTCGATCTCGAGCGTGTCCTCCGGGTCCCGAGCGTGACCCAACAGGGCCTCTACGCGGAGTACAAGATGACGACCGACATCGAATACAGCGCGGAGGGGGTTCAGCTGCTCGAGCAGATCCGGGTCAAGATCATCCCCTACGAGGGCGAGCGGGACCGGGACTCGGACCGGCTCCTGCGCACCGTGGCCTTCCGGCGCCTGCTCCGCGTCGACCGCGACACCTTGTTTTCGTCCAACGAATCGCTTTGGGAGCGCGTCGTAGGGCAGGACTGAACGACGGGGCGCCCGCCCGCTTCGTACGCGTTGCCACGGGAGTGCACGACGCGCTACGCCGTTCGCCCCGCGGGAATCAATCGTCGATCACCAGCAGAAGACGAAGCCGCCGTATCCGCAGTCGGGCTCCTGCAGCATCGAGTAGCCGAGGCCGAGCAAGGCCCCGATCCCCATGCCGGGGAGGGTGCCGGCGACGATCTGGCCTGTGCTCTCGTGCGCGACCCCGGCGCCATCTTGGCCTCGCGCCACGTTGGTCATGACGGCGGCGGCGAAGGGCACGAGAACGTTGCCCACCAAGGAACCGGCGCTGAACTCGGCGTCGCTGTAGCGAAAGGTGTCGACCAAAAATACGGTCGTGCCGTATCCGAAGGCACCCCAGGCCGCGAAGGCGTGGGCCGAGGGGCCCCCGAACGTTTCGCAACCGCTGCCGTCGAGGCGGGCGAGGGTTTGATCGACCGTGCAGTCGGGCCGAGGGCTTTGAATCGCCTCCTTGATCGGCTGGTCCACCAGCAGCGTCGTGCCGACCATGGACATGACGGGAGCGAGGCTCGAAAAGTGCCAGCGCGCCTTCCAGCCGACGGTCGCGTCGGGACTCGAGTAGTACACCCGCGGCATGAGGGTCACCGAGGCGACGCCGAGGCCGAGGGAGACGTTGGACACGGTGTTCCAATTCCCATCCCGTTCGACGAGGGGGGGGATCGCGCCCTGGGCCTGGGCGTATGCGTCGCCAGCGCCGAGGGCGGTGACGGCGACACCAAGGGACAGGCCCGCTACGACTGACTTGGCTTCCATGCTGTTTCGACGGGTGCGCGGCCGGCGCCCCTTCGCTCAGCGGCGGGTCGGGTGCGCCATCGTGGAGAGGCGTCCGGAGGTACCGGTGCCGTCGGTCGAAGCCTGGTGTGCCTCGCCCGTGGTCGCAGCGTAGGCCCGGGAGAACTGTGGGCCAAAGATAATGAGGAAAGTCTCCTTGTCCTCGCCCTGATAGTCCCCGTGGACCGTCTGGTACGTCTCCCACAGGCCTTCGTACTTGTTGGAGAACAAGCCCGCCTTTTTTCCCTTTTGGTCGTAGGCCTTCTCGATGGCCCCGGGGGACAACGTGGTGAGGAGCTGCTTCACCCCCTCCATCACGCCGTTCAGGAGCGCGACCTGGTGGGTCATCACCTCGACGAAGATCTCGTGCAGCTGGTGGGTGGGCGGGGTTTCTCCCTTCGTCTCGGGGCCGAAGAGGACCCGCCCCAACGCCACGTGGTCCTTCGCCGCGCCGACGCCCTGCCCGGGGGCCGCGAGGCGCTCCTTCCGCAGCACTTCCGCCTCGAACTCGTGGTGCCCGTCGCGGAGCGACACGAATCCCTTCAGGAAGACCTCCATCGCGTCGCGTATCCGACGCGCGAAGGCGATCACGTCGAGCGGGTCATCCGGCGGGGATGCGTCGGGGGCGAGCTGGCGCGACAGTTCGGTGAGCGCGCCGAGGGCCGCGCTCTGGAGCCCGATCTCACCCCACTCGTGGGGCGATACGCCATAATAAGCGGCCACGCGTTGGAAGTCGGCCTCCTGCACGAGCTCGGGGTGCTCCAGAATGAGGCGCTTGAGGTAGGCGGAAGCGACTTCGGGTTGGAGACGCGCCAGGTGCTCGTAGGCGAGTCGGTACACGTTGGCCCACTGTTGGCGCCAGGACTCGATGTAGGGGACGAGCTGACGCACGAAGGGGTCCTCTGGACCGGGGGGCACGCGGCGCCGCCGTCGCTCCATCAGGTCGGCGCCGGCCGGGGTCCCGATGTCGAGAAACGAGGCGCGACTCTGGGTGTGCGCGCTGACCGCGCCGGGCGATTCCTTGACCGCGAGCCGGATGACGAGCGGGCCGATGTTGATCTCAGGGGCGCTCGAGACGTCGACCGCGTGATCGCGTTGGAGACGTTGGCCCCGGTGCGCGGTCCCGTTGGTCGAGCCGAGGTCTTTGACCCAGATCTGCCCTCCGTTGACCTCGATCGCGGCGTGAAACTGCGACACGTAGGCGCGGTCGATGTGCAGGTCGTTCAGTTGGTTGCGGCCGATCCGGACGGGGAAGCGCTCGTACGTGACGTCGAAACTCTGGTTGGTTTGCGAATCGAGCACATGGGCCGTGAGCGCGACCGACATCGGGCCCGAGGTTACCAGAGATCGCCTCGAGTCGTCGGTTTGTTGGCCTGGTTGCGCACCATGTGTGAGCGTTGCCTACATCTATGGCATGGCTCTACAAGATCCCCCCGATGATGTCGGCGCTCGCCTTCGGCTACGGAGTAGGGACGGCGGCGCCCGACGCGACGCTCGACGGCGTCGCCGCCGTCGTACAGCCCGGCCGCCCCAAAGCCCCCGCGACCGGCGTGATGCCGGCCGGATGGACGCCGGGGTCACCGCTCCCCGTGTACGTCGTGGCGGCCGCCGCCGCCGGCCCCGGGGCGGGCGTCGCTCCCATCGCCGGCCATGGTGGCGTGGGCCCCGGGGGGCTCAGTGGCACCGAATCGGACCGCTTGGCTCGTCTCCGGGGCGGCGGTGCCGGGACCAGTTGTCGCCTCCACGGGGAACCGGGCGATTCGCGTCGCTACTCCGAGTACCGGCGGGAGAGTCGCGCCGATGAGGATCCCGAGGCGGCCATCGACGTCGACGACTTGGACCCCGCCGGGCAAGAGGCGCTTTCGCGTCTTCAGCTCCCCGACTTCCCGGTGCCCATCACGAAGAGCGCCATTCGGTACGTACGCTTTTTGACCCGGACCAACCGCGGGCGTGATCTGTTCACGAGCTGGCTCAAGCGCAGTGGCCGCTACTCCGAGATGATCCAGCAGCACCTCCGCGAGTGGCACCTGCCCGAGGACCTGATCTGGGTCGCGATGATCGAGAGCGGCTTCGACCCCGACATCAAGTCACCGGCGGGGGCGATGGGACTCTGGCAGTTCATGCGGTCGACCGGCTCGGTCTACGGGCTGGAGGTCAACCGCCACCACGACGAACGCAAGAACCCAGTCAAGGCGACGCGCGCCGCCGTGCATCACCTCCGAGACCTCCATCAGCGCTTTGGCGCCTGGGACCTGGCGTTCGCCGCCTACAACATGGGGTACGAACAACTGCTCGATCGCATCGACCGCTACGGGACGAGCGATTTCGCCGAGCTGGTGCGGCAACGGGCCCTGCCGCGCGAAACTTCGGCCTACGTGCCGAAGATCGTCGCCGCGGCCCTCGTGGCCAACAACCTGGAGCGGTACGGGTTCAGTGACATCAAGGTCCACAAACCCCGCCACTTCGCCGAGCTCTCCGTCCCCGGGGGAGCACGCCTGGGGACGATCGCCAAGGCGGCCGACATCTCGGTGCGCACCCTCCGGAGCTTCAACCCTCACCTCAACGGCAAGTACGTCCCGCCGGGGCCCGAGTACCTCGTCATGATCCCCCCGGAGCAGCTCAGTCGGGCTCGGGCCGCGCTGCCGGCCATGCTCGATCGTCGGCTCGCGAGCAGCGACGCCGACGTGCTTCTCCCCGACGACCTCGTCGGTCTCGGCGGCGGGGCCAAGGGCCGCGACGCGCGCCGTCGCAAGAACGCCTGGACCGAGGACGAAAACCTCTTGCGGTACCTCCCGAAGCCGAAGCGGCGCCGCATGCGGGACCTGCTCGAAGGTCGTGATGCATCGTCGCCCCCCTCGGCGTCTTCACGCCCTCCCGCCGCCTACGAATCGAGCATGGGGGCGGTGGCGGAGGAATTCGCGCCGCGCCGCAGCGGGCGCGAGACGGTGATGTACCGCGTGGGCAAGGGCGACACCCTCCTCGGGGTCGCGCGTCAGTTCGCCGTCGACCCCGAGGACCTCGCCCGCGACAACGACCTGGAGCCAGAGGCCAAGCTACGCGAGGGACAGATGTTGAAGTTGTTGGTCAAGCCGCAGGTCCTCGCGCGGTGGAAACGCGCCCGCCGCGACGATCGCGCGGGCCGACGCGCGGCCCGTCTCGAGGTCGACCGTACGACGCCGGGCCGGGGAGAACGAGCCGCGGGCAAGCGCCGGCGCGCGAACTGAAAGGCGAGGTCGTCCCGGCGACGCCCGCACGACATGCCACGGACAGGCTGACGGCACGGGTGATTCGGCGCTAAGGTCGCGGGCCCGAAAACCCGGAAGGACCCAAGGGATGCTCGTCGAACACAAGACCCTCATCAAGCGACTGACCAAGACCTGCGTGACCGCCCTCGAGTCGGCGGTGGTTCAGGCGATGAACGCCCGCCACTACGAGGTGACGGTCGAGCACATGCTCAGCGCCTTGTTCGACCATGCGGACTCCGACGTCGCCTTTCTCGCGATGCATTACGACCTCGACATCACGGGGTTGAAGACGACGCTACAGCGGGCGCTCGAAGGGTTGCGGACCGGCAACGCCGGCAAGCCGACCTTCTCGCCGAATCTGATGGAGTGGTTCCAAGACGCGTTCACCGTTGGGTCGCTCCAGTACGGCTACAACAAGACCCGCTCCGGCGTGCTCTTCGGACGCATCGTGATGCAGGGCAGCAAGTACACGATGAGCGGGATCAGCGCCCAGCTCGCCGGCGTGCCCAAAGAGGAACTCACAGAGAAGCTCGCGAGCATCGTCGGTGATTCCAAAGAAGACGCCGAAGCGCGTCCCGGGAGCGTCGACGCGGGGGGCGGGGCGGCCGGAGGGGGAGGCGCGCTTCCCAAGGGCTCAGCCCTCGACGCCGACAGCGCGTTGGCCCGCTTTTGCGTGGACTTCACGGGGAAGGCTCGGTCCGGCGAGATCGACCCCATCTTCGGCCGCGAGCGCGAGATTCGAAACATGGTCGACATTCTCGCTCGCCGGCGAAAGAACAATCCGATCGTCATCGGAGAGGCGGGGGTGGGAAAGACCGCGCTCATCGAAGGACTCGCCCTCAACATCGCCAACGGCGAGGTTCCCGAGCTGCTCCAGGGGGTCGAGATCCTCGGCCTGGACCTGGGACTCCTGCAGGCGGGCGCGAGCGTGAAGGGGGAATTCGAAAAGCGGCTCAAAGGTGTGATCGACGAGGTGAAGGGGTCGAGCAAGCCCATCATTCTTTTCATCGACGAAGCCCACCTGCTCATCGGGGCCGGCGGAGGTGGCGGCGGCGGCGACGCGGCCAACCTGTTGAAGCCGGCGCTCGCCCGCGGCGAACTGCGCACGATCGCGGCCACCACGTACAGCGAGTACAAGAAATACATCGAAAAAGACGCCGCCCTCGAGCGCCGTTTCCAGCCGGTCCGGGTCGGGGAGCCGAGCGTCGAGGTCTGCACCACGATGCTGCGGGGGCTGAAGGACAAGTTCGAAGAGGCCCATTCGGTCATCATTCAGGATGAGGCCATCGAAGCCGCGGTGAAGCTCTCGGCGCGGTACATCACCGGGCGATTTTTGCCCGACAAGGCGGTCGACCTTCTCGATACCTGCGCGGCGCGGGTCAAGGTGGCGCTGCAGAGAACGCCGGCCGAGGTCGAAGACAGTCAGGTCCTCATCGTGAACCTCGAGCGTGAACTCGGGGCACTGCGGCGAGATGATGAGGCCGGGATCGAAGTCGACACGGGGCGCATGGCCGAGCTCGAGGCGCAGATCGCAGCCGAGAACGACAACCTCGCGG
Source organism: Myxococcota bacterium (assembly GCA_039027095.1). GTDB lineage: Bacteria > Myxococcota_A > Polyangia > Polyangiales > Polyangiaceae > JAPYTK01. The sequence continues at coordinate 9,809 of JBCCLB010000074.1, read as the reverse complement.
CGCTGCGGGCGACCTACGAGAAGGAAACGGCCCTCGTGCAATCGGTCATCGAAGCGCGGCGCGCGATGGATGCCGAAGAAGACGCGGCCGAGAAGACGACCAAACGAGAAGGCGTACGCGGAGCGATCGCGGCGATGCACGAAGCTCAGGGCGAAGTGCCGCTCATCCGGCCCGACGTCGACGAAGCGATGGTGGCGGCCGTCGTGAGCTCGTGGACAGGGGTGCCGGTCGGCAAGATGGTCGCCGACGACATCGCGGCGCTCGTAAAGATGGAGGAGCACCTCACCCGTCGGATCAAGGGTCAGGACTACGGCATCAACGTCATCAGCAAGGAGCTCCGTAGCGCCCGTGCCGGCTTGAAGGCGGCGGAGCAACCGCTCGGCGTGTTTCTCCTCGTCGGACCGTCCGGGGTCGGCAAGACCGAAACCGCGCTCGGCATTGCCGACCTCATGTTCGGCGGCGAGCGCATGATGGTCACCATCAACATGAGCGAGTTCCAGGAGAAGCACACCGTATCGCGATTGATCGGTTCTCCTCCCGGTTATGTCGGCTTCGGCGAGGGCGGCATGCTCACCGAGGCGGTGCGCCATCGGCCCTACACCGTGGTGCTCCTCGACGAGTGCGAGAAGGCCGACCCCGACGTGATGAACCTGTTCTACCAGGTGTTCGACAAGGGCATGCTGAGCGACGGGGAAGGTCGGCTCGTCGACTTCAAGAACACCGTCGTGATCATGACGAGCAATCTCGCGACCGACAAGATCACCAACATGACGGTCGGCGCCTGGGAAGACGACGAGACGCCTGACGTGGACGAGATCATCGAGGCCATCAAGCCGACGCTGAGCGCCCACTTCAAACCGGCGCTCCTCGCTCGCATGACGACGGTTCCTTACCTGCCGATCTCCCCGGATGCGATGGGCATGATCACCAAGTTGAAGCTCGGCAAGTTGATGCGTCGATTGAAGTCCTCGCAAAACATCGAGGCGACCTTTACCGACCGCGTCGTGGATACGATCGCCGCGCGGTGCACCGAGGTCGACACCGGGGCCCGCAACATCGACCACATCCTCCGGGGTACCCTCATTCCCCAGCTTTCCAGCGCGATTCTCGAACAGATGGCCGCGGGGAACACCCCCGAGAAGCTCACGGTCGACGTCGACGACGCCTCGGAGTTCACCACCACCTTTGCCCTGGCCGCCGAGTAGGCGCGAACAGAACTTAACTTGGCCGCCGAGCCGGAACAACGCGACGCTGTGGCCATCATGACGTCTCCGATGCGACGAGTCATCGCCTGGCGGCGCCGGGAGTTCGTCGCCGTCGCGTCGGCTCTGTTCTCAGCCGGCTGCGCCCAGCCGCCGCCGCCGGTCGAGCCTGACCCCTGCAACGTGCAAATCGTGAAGCTCCGCTTGTACGGGAGCGACTTCATCAACCCCAACGACGCGGAGCGGCCGCGACCGGTGGTGGTACGGCTTTACCAGCTGTCCAACGACCTGCGCATGCAGAACGCGAGCTACGACGACATTCTCGAGCGCGACGCGGAGGTGCTGGGCGAAGACATGCTGAAGCGCGACGAAGTGCAGCTCTTCCCCAACGGGGTGGTCGAAGTGAAGTTCGAGCGCATCCCCGAGGCCTTTTACCTCGCGGGGGCGGCGATGTTCCACGGTCCGCAGGGGCGGAGCTGGCGCACCTTTTACGAGTTCCCCCCGATGCCGAACGCGCCCGAGGCGTGTCAGGCCGACGCCGGGGCGGAAGACCCGGCCGCTCCGCAGGCGTTTCCGGAGACGGCCTTCTTCGTGGTCGAGCGCAAAATCGACAACGGGAGCCAGTTCGACGAAACGATGTTCGACACGGCGCAGGACTACGGCGCCATCAACCTCCCCCGGCGCTCCGCGAGCCCGGAAGGGGGCTGACGGCCTGCGGCGCGCCCCCGTGAACCTCGTCCGGTGCCGTGGACTCTGTCTGGTGAAAGGCACCCTGGGAATGACGCTCCTCGACGTCGCTGAGTTCCTCCCCGGGAGAGCCTCTGGTATCACCCTCGCGCCATGATGCACCCACGCAAGCCGATCTGGACGGAGGGTCTTTTCATGACCCCTCAGCATCTCCAGCAGGGAGACCAGTATCACGAGGCGTTGCTGCAGGCGCGCGTCCACTCCCTCGTTCGATTCGATTGGGGCATCACCGACCTGCAATTCGACGAGCGGTCGCTGACTTCGGGACAACTCAAGCTCGTCAAAGCCCACGGTTGTTTCCCCGACGGGACGCCCTTTTTGGTGGGCGACCAGGGCGAGGACGACGTCGAAGCGCGGGCCATCGAAGGGCATTTTCCGGCCGCGCTCGACGCGTGTGACGTCTTTCTCGCCGTACCGAACCCGCGAGACAACCAGGCCAACACGGCGCTCGATCCGGCCAAGGCGGGCCCGGCCGTGCGGTACGTGGCGCAGCAGGTGTCGCTGCCCGACCTCAACACCGGACGCAACGAACAGTCGGTGAGCTGGGCCCGCGCCAACATGCGCTTGCTGTTCGGAACGGAGGCACGCGAAGCGTTTCAGACGATTCGGCTCGCCCAGCTCGTGCGCGACAACACGGGGGCGGTCGTGCTGAAGGACGACTTCATCCCGTCGTTGCTGCGCATCGGCTCCAGCAAGTGGGTGATGAGCAGCCTGCGGCGCGTGCTGTCGGCGATGGTCGGCAAGCAGAAGGCGCTCGCCGAAGGGCGTCGCATGAGAACCGAGGCTTCGGTCGACTTTCAGGCGTCGGACGCAGCCAAGTTCTGGATGCTGCACACGATGAACTCGTTCATTCCCCACGTCTCGCACTTCGTGGATCAGGGGCAGCAACACCCCGAGGAGCTCTACCTGTTGCTCGGTTCGATCATCGGCGAACTGTGCACGTTTTCGACCCGGGGCGACCCGACCGACATTCCGAAGTTCAACTATCTCGAACTCCAAGAGGTGCTTCCTCCGATGTTCGCCCAGTGCATCGACATGATCGGGCGGGTGCTCGCGGACCGCTTCATCATCATCGATCTCGATAAGCGCGAAGACGGGATGTACCTCGGTCGCTTCGACGACCCCGGGATCCCGCGCAAGCACGAGTTTTTCCTGGAGTGTCAGGGGCACGACGAGGCGACGCTTCGGGAGCGGCTGCCCAAGCTGCTCAAGGTCGCGAGCTGGACCCAGATCGGCCACATCCTCAACGCGGCGATCCCCGGGGTGAAGTGCGAGGTCGAGTACCGGCCGCCCGGCGCGATTCCGGTCAAACCCGGGCTCGTTTACCTTCGGGTCTCGATGGAGGGCGAATATTGGAACGATGTGCTCAGTTCTGGCACGATTGCGCTCTACCAACCCATCGACCCGCAGAAAGTGCAGATCCGCCTGATCGGGGTCAAGAACGGGTAGGACGGAGCGCGCCACGACCATGAGCAGCCAGTCGCAAAAGATGTATTGGGTGTGTTCCGACGTCCTGTCGTTGATCCTGCAACTGCGCAATTCACAGGACTTGCCGGCGCCCGACATCCTGCAGCGACGGGTGCTGGGCCTCTTCCAGACCATGATGGACAACGGGAGCGAGCGGCAGATCCCCGAGGCGGACATGCACGACGTGAAGTACGCGCTGGCCGCCTTCGCCGACGAGGTCATTTACCACTCGAGCTGGCCCGGGCGGACGCAGTGGCTCAACAACCCGCTGCAGTTGCAGTTCTTTCAGGAGAACACCGCCGGGGATGGCTTTTTCAGTCGTCTCGACCAGCTCTACGCCCAGTCCGGGCGCGACCACGTGACCCAGGTGTACTTTCTCTGTCTCGCGCTGGGCTTTCAGGGCAAGTTCCGACTCCAAGGGCAGGATCATCTCGAGCAGGTGGTCAGCGGCGTGGGGAATCACGTGGCCGTGGCGGTGGGCGGCGGCGATCAGCTCGCCCCGAACGCGGAGCGCCGCGACGGCGGTACGGGGGCGGTCAAGCGCGAGCTCCCGTTCCTCGCCATCGCCCTCGGCTTCTTCGTGCTCGCGCTGCTCGTCGTGATCGTTTTGCGCCTCATCATCGGGGCCCACGCCGACGACGTGGCCGAGGGAATCCGTAAGCTCGTGGGCCGCTGACGCGCGTTCGCGGAGGGCTCGCTACGGTCGGCGACGGCGCCCGGGGCACGCTCGGCGTCAGCCCCTGGCCCCGGGCCAACGGGCGCGGTACACCATGACCCGGGCGAAGGGGAGGGTCCTCGCTTTCGCGCGACGACTTGCACCAAGAAGTAGGCCGCCGACGGGCGGCTCCACCACAATCGGCTCACGAGCATGTGGCTATACATCCTCTGCGGCATATTCCTCGCCCTCGTCTGGACCGCTTGGTGGTTCCTTCAACCCCAAGAGGGGACGCTCGAGGTCGAGATTCTACCCACTTGGGTCGCCGTTCTGATCACTGTGGTGGTGGTCGGAGCGCTGCTCGGCCTCTACCTGTTCCGGCGCATCCGGGCGGCCCGAGCCGCGCGCGCTCTGGAGAAGGCCATCGCCCAGCAGGCGCAAGAGCAGGTGCTCGAAGCCCCGCCCGACCAGCGACCGGAGGTGCAGGCGCTCCAGAAGCAGATGCTCGACGGGATGAAGGCGCTCAAGCGCTCTCGCCTCGGCGACGGGGACCGCAACCCGATGTATTCGATGCCCTGGTACGCCATCGTGGGTCCGCCGGGGAGTGGCAAGACGACGGCGCTCCGCCATTCCGGCCTGTCGTTTCCGTATTTGGACCCGAGCGGCGCCGGGGTGCGCGGCGTCGGGGGGACACGCAATTGCGACTGGTGGTTCACCAACGATGCCATCCTTCTCGACACCGCCGGCCGATACACGACCGATGTCGATGACCGTGACGAGTGGCTGGCGTTTCTCGGCATGCTGCGGACCCACCGCAAGCACAAGCCGCTCAACGGGGTGCTGATCGCGGTCGCGGTCGACGAACTCATCGATGCCACGGAGGATGAGGTCGAGGCGACGGCGACGCGCATTCGCGAGCGGATCGACGAGATGCAGCTCGAGCTGCGGATGATCCTCCCCGTCTACGTGTTGTTCACCAAGTGCGACTTGGTGTCAGGCTTCGTCGAGTACTTCGGCGACCTCAAGCGCTCCGAGCGCGGGCAGGCGTGGGGGGCGACGCTCCCGCTCGACGCCGACAAGTCCGACCCCTCGCAGGTCTTCGATACGGAGTTCGATCTCCTCGTCGCGCAGCTCCACAAGCGGACGGTGCGCCGCATGGGCAGCGAACGGGCGACGCGGGCCACGAAAGAGCGCGTCTATCACTTCCCCCTCGAGTTCGCGGCCATCAAGCGCAATCTGTCGGACTTCATCGGGGGCGTTTTCGAGCCCGTAGACGAGAGCCCGGCGGCCCCCAAGGGCGCCCGGCGGGCAAAAACCCCACTGTTCCGCGGGTTTTACTTCACGAGTGGCACCCAGGAGGGCAAGCCGCTCGATCGCGTCGTGGGCGCGATGGGCCGCGCGTTTGGGCTGCGTCCGGCCGTCGAAGCCGAGGACGAGACGACGACGTCCGGGACCGAGAGCAAGAGCTACTTCCTGCGCGATGTCTTCACCACGGTCGTCTTTCCCGATCGCGACGTCGCGGGACGCACCGACGAAGAGCTGCGGCGCGTGCGCTGGCAGCGGGTGCTGGTGGCGGCCGCCGCCCTGTTCGTCGCGATGCTCCTGCTGGTCCCCGCGGTGATGAGCTACTCGAAGAACCGCGACCTGGTCGAGCAGACCCAACAGATCACGGGGGACGCCGTGGTGGAGGGACCCCTGCTCGCCAAAATCGAAAAGCTCGATCGACTGCGCGACCACGTCGCCCAGCTCGACAAGTGGGACGAAGAGGGGGCGCCGCTGTCGATGCGGTGGGCGAGCATGTACCAAGGCGACGAATTGCTCCCCCCGGCGCTGGAGCAGTACGTGGCCGCGATCCGGGAGTCGATCATCCTCCCGAGCCAGCAGCGGCTGGAGTCTGAGCTCCGAGACCCGCGGCCGGGGCAATACCTCGATGATTACAACAATCTGAAGGCGTACCTGTTGCTCAACGACGACGTCCACCTGCAGACCTACGACCAGTGGCAGGTCGGGCGACTTACGCAGGTGTGGGCCGACGCCTCCCGCGGCGAGGCCGAGGGGGTGAGCGAGCGGGAACTCCGCAACAAGGTGCTGAGTCACGTTTCGTTCTACGTCGACCTCCAGCGCCGGCTGCGTATCGGTACCCTCGTCGAGGGTATGCAGAACGGTGAGGAGCTCGATGACCCGCTGATTCAATCCGCGCGGAGCCGCCTCCAGCAACGCACCCCGACCCAGCGGTACTACGAGCAGTTCGTCACCGCTCTCGAAGGGGAAAAGATCGACCCCGCGGGCGACAACCGCCGGGAAAACCTCAAGTACCCCCCGATCACCCTCAACGAGCTGTTCGAAGATCGCCCCGAGGCGTTGCAGGTCCTGAGCAGCCGTGAGCGCAACCGCGAGGGCAAGTACCGCCAGGTGAAGGGGCAGTTCACGGCCGCCGGACGGGCCGCGGTTCTCAAGTCTCTGGAGAATGGCTACCAGCTTCTCGAGCGCGAGCAGTGGGTGGTGCCGTTCGCTGAGGACGAAAAGACGGCGAAGGCACAGATCACGAAGTCCCTGGCCGAAGTCCGCGACGATTACGACCTCGAGTACATCTTTCAGTGGAAGGAGTTCTTCCGCGACATCAAGACCAAGGTGCCGGCCAACAACCGCGAGGCGATCCAGGAGTTCCGCATTCTCGCGACGCCCGATTGGCCCTACTACCGGTTGCTCCAGGCCCTCAAGGACAACACACAATTCGAGAAGCCGAAGGCGGACCAGGCGGCGGAAGACGCGGCCAATTCGGGCGTCGCCGAGCAGATCAAGCGCCGGGTCGAGCGGCGTATCGACCGCGCCACCCGTACGCCCGGCGGCTCGAAGGCGCTGAAGGAGCTCGGGATCGGACCGGGGGGCGACCGGGTCGACGTGGTGCCGCGGGTGTTCGAGTCGATGGTCGCGTTCGGCTTTCCCGCCGCGGCTAAGGAGGGCGAGACCCCGCCGCCGAGCGGCTTATCGGACTACGTCGGCCAACTCGAACAGCTCGCCTCCGAGATGACGATCATCGAGGAAGGGCCGTTCGGGAGCGACCCGAGCAAGGCGACCGATCTTTTCGAGCAAGCGGTGGCCGACACCGAGAAGAAGGTCCTGTCGATGGACGACGTGGGCCAGGAGCTGATGCGGAGCATGCTGCTCAATCCCCTGCGGCAGTCGTACGAGGCGATGCTCAAGAGCGCCGGCGGGACCGCGAGCGGTCTGTGGGAGGTCGAGGTCTGGCCTCCCTATCGGGACACGATCAAGAACCGGTACCCCTTTAATCGCGCGAGCAAGCGCGACGCCAGCTTCGACGACGCGATGGCCTTCTTCCGGCCCAAGGATGGGGTCTTGTGGGGCTTCTACGAGAACTATCTGAAGTCGTACCATCGCCGGGTGGGGACGAAGTTCGTGCCGGCCAGCCATCTGCAGGGAAGCCCGCGGCCGGCCCGGGCCTTCACGCCCTTCAACCCGAACCTCTACAACTGCCTCGAGCGGGCCTACGAGATCAGTGATGCGCTGTTTTCCCAGGGCGCCGAGGCGGGAGCGCCCGGGCTGCGCTTCCGCGTGAACCTGACCACGGTGAGCCCGATCGTGAGCGAGATCGAATTCGAGATCGACGGCCAGAAGCGGCTTTACCGCAACGAGAAGGAATCATGGCGCAGCTTCACCTGGCCGGGGCCGGATCAGCCCCTTGCGGGCGCTGCCATTCGGATCCGAGGGGCGGGCGGGCTCAACGAAGAGATCCGTCGCGACGGACCGTGGGGGTTGTGGCGGCTCATCGAGTCGGGGGTCCACGGGGCGCGCAAAGACGATGATCGGACCTTCTCGGTGGAATGGGAGTTCGCCGGCCCTCCCGTCACGGTGCGGATGGAGATGATGCCGACGCGGCAGAACCATCCGTTTCCCCGAGAGTTCTTCCGCAACACGAATTGCCCCAACTCCATCGGGGATTCCTTCGGCGGGGGCTGAGCGAGGGGCTGAGCGAGCGCGGGGGCCGGGCCGTCGCCGCCGTTTCGGGTGAGCCCAGCCTTTCGCTCCCCGGAGGGCTTGGGTAGACCGGACCCCGATGGTGTTCTGGCGGAAGAAGGCGCGGCAGCCGCCGGTCGTGACCTGCTACGGCAAGCTGCCGGCGACGGGGGACTTCATTCGTCACCAGGCGAGCGGCCCCGAGAGCGCGGCCTTCGATCAATGGCTCGGCACCAGCGTTCATCGAGCGCGGGAGGCGATGGGGGCGTCCTTTGCCGAGCACTACCAACCCGCGGCGGGGCTCTTCGTGTACCGGGGCGACGACGGCACCGGGGACGAGCCCGAGCGCGGGCTCATCGGGGCGTGGGCCTCGAGCGGGGATTCCGCGGGCCGGAAGTATCCGATGGTGGTGGCGACGTCGTACGACTACGACGACATGCTCGCGATGGGGGCGGCGTTGCCGCTCGCGACCTGGCCTTTTCTCCAGGCGGCGTACGGCCTCGTACACAATGGGCGAGGCCTTTCGGTGGCGGACTTTTTGGGCCGGGTCCAAGCGCTGCAACCCGTCTCGCTCGACCCGCCGGAGGCGCGTCGTGCGCCGTATCAGCAGTGGCAGGCGGGGCAATCGATGCATGCGATGTGGGAGACGACGTTCGGCTCGGGGGCGATGCGGTGCGCCACCGTGTACGACGTGCAGGCAGCGGTCGAGTTCGCGGTGGGTCAGGAACGACCTCAGACCGCCCTCGCCATGCGCTTTCCCATTCTCGCCGGTGACACCTACGCGGCGAGCGTGTGGATGGACCTCGTACTGAGGCTTGGCCGGTGGGAGCGCACCGTGCTCAACGCGTTTTGGACGCCGCTCCACGACTTGGTGGTGCACATCGGGCCGCCGCAACCGGGCACGTTCCAGGAGCTCATCGCCACCGGCGGCGACGCGGAGCAGGTGACGGACTTGGTGAAGCCTTCCCACGTTCCAGAGGCCGAGGCGCGGACGCGGCTGGGGCCGCTCGCGGCGGTCGTCGACGACACGCAGCAGTCCATCGCGGGCTTCATGCAGCGTTTGGGCTGAGGGATCCGAGGGCGAAAGGTCGGGAGGACAGATGAGCGAAGCGTTGATCCAGGCGGCCGACGAGCGGATCGCCGACTTGTTGGAGCCGGTCTCGGGAGGGGTGGGGGAGGATGTCTCGTACGACGAGAAGTTCGACGAGATCCGCAACGAGACCGAGAAGATGCAGTCCCTCTCGGGAGGAACCGTGGACTGGGGGGTGGTCGCGGTCACCGCGGAGGAGATCCTCCAGGACCGCTCGAAGGACTTCCGCGTCGCCTGCTATCTCGCCACCTGCAAGATCCGGTCGGGCCTCGAGGGAACGCTGGACGGCATTCTTCTGATCACGCGCATCACCGAGAAGTTCTGGGACGAGATGTATCCTCCGCTCAAGCGGATGAAAGCCCGCGCGGGCATGCTCGAGTGGATGGCCGAGCAGTCGGGCTCCGAGGTCCGGGACTTCAAGCTCGCGGCCGCCGACGGTCCCCTCGTCGAGGCGATCGACGAGGCGAGCAAGGGGCTCGACGCCCTGCTCCGCGACAAGATGGGAGACAAGTACCCGTCGATCCGTCAGCTCCGCGACGGGATCCGGCATCTCCACCGGACGGTGCCGAAAGCGCAGCCGACGGCACCGCCGCCGCCGCCTCCCCCGCCCGCCCCAGCCCCGGGGCAACCCGCGGCGGCCCCCGAGGCGGGCGCGCCGCCGCCTCCGCCGCCT
>JBCCLB010000073.1:0-32583 GCA_039027095.1 Myxococcota bacterium | reverse complement strand
TCTCGGTGAGGACGACGGGCGTCTCTCGTTCGGCGGATACCGATGGGAACTCGAAGGGGGCAGCACGCGGGCCCACCTGGTCGTCGACGCCTCGACGCTGCACGAAGTGGAGCAACAGAGCACCACCCTCGGGGGCCGTCGCCTCTGAGGCCTCGCAGAAAACGTGCCTGCCGTCGTGGGCCGGGTCCTCGTTTCGCGACTCGAGCTTAGCTACTTGCGATTCTTGCTGATGAAGGGCTCTTCGCCCCACGTCAGGTCGTCGCGAACCCAGCCGATGACCTCTTTCGGCGTCGCGATGCGCATCCACCGTCCGTCGGTCTTCACGATCCGGAACACTTCACCGTACTCGACCTTGTCGAGCACCTCGCCCTCTGTGGAGGGCGCGTCTCGGACGTTACCCTTCTTGACCTCGACGACCACGGTCGGGGTATTCGCGAGGAGGCGCTTGGCCACCCACGACTCTTCCTTTTCGAAGTCGATGACCCGCACCCACTTCCCCTTGGTCTCCAGAATCGTGACCGGGAAGTAGCGGGTCGCGGTGAACAAGACGTCCGCCTTGGTGCTCGGCCCGGCGCGAAAGTTCGCGGTGGGGACGTTGACGCTCAGGCGCGTCGGCGCGGCGGCGTGCACCGCGGGGGACATCAACGACGACGACGCGAAGCCAGGGAGCGCCAACAGGGCCCCCGCGACCGCGGCCGTTCGCGCTCGCGCAGCGATCGGTCTCATGCCTCCGGGCTACCAAAACGGTCCCGATCGGGCAAAGAAACGGTGGCCGGCGCGGACGCGCGACCGGTCTCTGGGGCGGCGGTCTGTGGTAGACGTCCGGCCCATGGCTCGTGGCGCCCCCGCCAGCACGCGGTCCCCCGCTCCTCCGACCCTCGCCCGATGGACCGTCCGCGACGCGGCGGACACCTACGGGGTGAACGCGTGGGGCCGAAAGCACTTCCGGATCAACGAGCGGGGTCACCTCACCGTTGGGGCCGGTGACCGAAGGGTCGACCTCAAGGAGTTGGCCGACGATCTCACCCGTCGCGGGATCTCGATGCCGATCCTGCTCCGCTTCTCGCAGCTCGTGGAAGCGCGCATCGCGCTCCTCAACGGCGCCTTCGCCCGCGCCATCTCCGAGTACGGCTACGGCGGCGACTACCGCGGTGTCTACCCGATCAAGGTCAATCAGAGCCGCAAAGTGGTGGAGGCCGTCACCAGGTACGGCCGTCGTTTTCACTTCGGCCTCGAGGCGGGATCAAAGCCCGAATTGCTCGCGGCGATGGCGTTGCTCGACGACCCCCACGCGCTGGTCATCTGCAACGGGTACAAAGATGCGCACTACATCGAGACGGCGCTGTTGGCCTCCAAGCTTCGCCAACGGGTCGTGATCGTGGTCGAAAAGCCGAGCGAGCTGGACCTCATTCGCAAGGTGAGTCTCGAGATGGGAATCCGCCCCGCCATCGGGATTCGGCTGAAGCTGTCGGCCCGCGGCAACGGCAAGTGGGAACAATCGGGAGGAGACCACGCCAAGTTCGGCCTCTCCGCAAGTCAGCTTCTGCGGGCCGTCGAGCAAACCCGCCGGTGGGAGATGCTCGACTGCCTTCGCCTGGTCCACTTTCATCTCGGCTCTCAGATCCCGTCGATCCGAAGCATCAAAGACGCCCTCCGCGAGGCGACCCGCTTCTTCGTCGAGCTTCACCGGCTCGGCTGCCGCAACCTCGACCTCTTCGACGCGGGGGGAGGACTCGGGGTGGATTACGATGGCTCGCAGACCAACTTTGAAGCCTCGATGAACTACAGCGTGCAGGAGTACGCCAACGACGTCGTGTCGGCCGTCCAGGAAGCGTGCGACGAGGCCGACGTGCCCCATCCCACGCTCGTGACCGAATCAGGCCGGGCGGTGGTGGCGCACCACTCGATCCTTCTCGTCAACGTGATCGGCGCCACCGAGACCCACCACGACCTCGAGAGGATCAGTGACCCCGAAGAACTGGGTGACCCCCAAGAACTGAGTGACCCCGAAGAAGTGGGTGACCCCGAGGACGATGAACACGAACTCGTGGAGAAGCTCCGGGAGGTCTACACGACCGTTTCGCGGAAGAACCTCCGCGAGATGTACCACGACGCCCTCGAGTACAAGGACCAGTGCCTCCAGCTCTTCAACCTGGGACACCTCTCGCTCGCGACCCGGGCCCAATGCGAGCGCCTCTTCTGGGCCAGCTGTCGCCGCATCGCGCGTCTCGCTGCCGAAGGCGGTCGCATCCCCGAGGAGCTGACGAAGATCGACCGGCTGTTGTGCGACACCTACTTCTGCAACTTCAGCCTCTTTCAATCGGTACCGGACGCGTGGGCCATCGACCAGCTCTTTCCCATCATGCCGATCCACCGGCTCGACGAGGCGCCGTCACGGCCGGCGGTGCTCGCCGACATCACGTGTGATTCCGACGGCAAGGTCGATCAATTCATCGATCTGCGGGACGTCCGCGACACCCTGCCCCTGCACCCCCTGCGGAGCGGCGAACCGTATCTTCTCGGCATCATGCTCACCGGCGCGTACCAGGAGATCCTCGGCGATCTTCACAATCTCTTCGGCGATACCCACGTGGTCAACGTCGACATCGAAGAGGAAGGCTACTGCGTCGACGAGGTCGTCCTCGGCGATACCGTGGCCGACGTGCTCCGGTACGTGAATTACGAGCCCAAGGACTTGATCCACGCGCTTCGGCGCCAGGTCGAGCTCGCCATTCGCGACAAGCGCATGACCGCCGTCGAGTCGCGCGAATTGATGACCCGGTACCACGACGGACTCGCCGCCTACACCTACCTTGAAACGGTCGCCGACGGCGAGACGGCGAACCACGGCATCGGCTGAGAGGACCGTCGCGCCCCCGCGCATTGAGGAATCGGGGCGAACGAATACCGACTCTTGCCCGCGCGCTTGGCGTCATACATCGCGGTGTCGGCAGCACGGAGTAGGGCCGCCGGATCCTCGCCGTGCATCGGATACGTGGCGATCCCGACGGACGCCGTCACTCGGACCTTTCTCGCGCCAACCTGGATCCGCCGCGCGAGCGCCTCGATGATGCGTTGCGTGGGGGTCACGACGTCCCCCGCGCCGGCATCTTGCAGAAGGACGGCGAACTCGTCGCCACCGAGGCGAGCTACGGTATCTGCCTCGCGCACCGACGCTCGAAGCCGTTGGGCTACGACACGGAGCAGCTGGTCCCCCGCTTCGTGGCCGAGCTCGTCGTTCACGGCCTTGAAGCCATCGAGGTCGATGAACAATACGGCGGGGGAATCGCCGCGCCGGCGTGCGAGGGCCAGGGTGTGGGCCAACCGGTCGTGAAAGGCGCCGCGCGTCGTGAGCCCCGTCAGAGCATCCCGATGAGCCAACTGGGTGAGCTTGCGCTCGGCTCGTTTTCGCGCCGACGCGAGGCGGAGGGCACGCGCAAACACCCGCGCGTCGTCCTGACCCTTACGCCACACCTCCTGGGCGCCGAGTTCGAGCGCCTGCACTTCGAGGCCCTCGTCGTCGTGGCCCGTATGGACCACGAGAACGCTGTCGGGGGCCGCTCTTTTGACCTGCCGCACGCAGTCGAGGCCACGGGCGTCGGGGAGCGTGAGGTCGACGAACACGAACCCAAACCGTCGACGGCGCAGCTCGGTCAGCGCGTCGTCGAGACGCTGGCGATGAACCACCGCGGTGCAGTGGTCGCGGAGGCGGTGCTCGAGCAGACGCGCATCCGCCGGGTCATCCTCGACGACCAGGGCATCCCAGCCGAGCGACGTCACGGAGGAGATCGAACGGCGACGGAGGGTCGCGCAGGCGCGACGTTGCGAGCACATCAGCGCGTGGCGAAACACCTCGAGCAGACCATCGCGGTCCCACGGTTTGTTGACGACCGACATGATGAACGCGTCGAGCGACCGGTCGACGTCGAGCGCCACCTTGGGCGTGCCCGTCACGATGACGAAGGTCGTCGCCGGCGCGACGCGATGCCATTGTCGAATGAGCGAGAGGCCGCTGGTGCCGGGCATCACGAGGTCGGTGACGACGACCGAAACCTCGTCCGGGCGCGTCACCGCGAGGGCTTCTTCGGCCGACGCGGCCAGGGCGACCTCGAAGCCCGAGTGGGGGCCCATCGTACGGGCGAAGGCCCGTCGGGCGGCCACGTCGTCGTCGACGAAGAGGAGACGAGGACGGGCCGCGCCCCCGGCTTGGGTGACATCCGGCATCCTGCGTGGAGGGAACGTCGAATACCCATCTCACTTGAGACGAACGGCCCCGCGCCACCGAGCGTCACGCCGCCGCAACTGGCGAAGGGCCGCGATCCGACGTAGGGACTCAGCCGTGCTCGAAGAAGAAGACCACTACCTCGCCGCCGAACTCTCAGAGCTCTTTCGAAGCAATCCGACCGTCCTCACGTGGCTCGACCAGGGCTCGCTCGACGGCCTGTGGTTTTGGAACCTCGAGAAGCCGGAGGACGAGTGGTTGAGTCCGCGCTTCAAACGTACGTTCGGCTACGCCGTCGATGAGGTGCCCCACGCCTCGGCCTGGTGGCAGGAGCACATTCATCCCGACGACCTGGAGGCGGCCCTCGAGCGCTACGAGGCCCACCACGACGACCCCAACGAGCCCTACGACCTCGTCGTCCGCTACCGGCACAAAAAAGGTCACACGGTGTGGATTCGATGTCGAGGCCTGATGATTCGCGACGACACCGGGCGCCCCGTACGGATGCTCGGCGCCCACACCGACGTCACCGAACTGAAGGAAGCCGAGGCGCGCCTGGCCCGTCGCAACGCCGAGCTGGAGCGCTCCAACCGCGAGCTCGAGGAGCTCGCCCGCGTCATGGCGCACGACCTCCGCTCGCCGCTTCGATCCATCGTGAGCTTCGGGCAGCTCCTCGCCGACGAGCACCGCGACGCCCTGAACGACGAGGGCAAGGCGTTCCTCGACTTCATGGTCGATGGGGCGAAACGCATGCGTCTCATGATCGACGGTCTCGTCGAAATCGCCCGCATCGATGGCGTCGAGAACACGCGGCAACCGGTGTCGCTCGATGAGGTGCTCGCCACCGTCGTGGCCAACACGCGCGGGGCGCTCGAGGCGAAAGGTGGGGCGCTCGAGAAGCGGGGAGACTTCGGCTCCCTCAACGGCGTGTACGTCCAGCTCGTGCAGTTGTTTCAAAACCTCGTCGAAAACGGGATCAAGTTTTCCCGCGGCGCCCCCCACATCACGGTGACGGGACGACGCGAGGCTGACCTCTCGGTGGTCGAAGTCGTCGACCGCGGCATCGGATTTTCGGCCGCGCTCGCGTCACGCTTGTTCCACCTCTTCGAGCGGGCCGTGACGCGCGACGAGTTCGAGGGGATGGGGGTAGGACTCGCGATCTGCCAACGGGTCGTCGACCGGCACGGGGGCAGCATCGAAGCCCACGGCGACCCGGGGCGAGGCGCCCGATTCGTGGTGCGGCTCCCCAACGTGTCACCCGAGGAGTAGCCAAATCACCCCGGTGGGGTGAAGCTGCTCTTTTTGCGCGCAACGGGGTAGGCGACGCCGCATCGTCTTCGTAGGGTTAACGCTTCGATGTCGGTTCGCGTTCCTATCGTCGTTGGTGTCGGCGCATCCGCCGGTGGACTCGAAGCGCTGCGCGAGCTCTTCCTCGACGTCCCTTCGTCGACGCCGCTCTCCTTCGTCGTCATTCAACACCTTTCCCCCGACCATCGAAGCATGATGGTCGAGCTGCTGACCCGACACACGCGCCTCGAAGTGCGGGTCGCAGAAGACGGGGCGGAGCCTACGCGTGGCTGCGTGCACCTCATCCAACCCCAGACGCTGCTTCGCCTCGACGATCGCGGAAAACTCGCGGTGGAAGAGCTCGACAGCCGGAGCAACCTTCGGCCCATCGACGAGTTCATGGCGTCGCTCGCCCAGCACGGCCGCGGACCCGTCGGAGGCATCATCCTGTCGGGAACCGGAAGCGACGGCGCCTCCGGTCTGGCCGCGATTCGCAAGGCAGGAGGCGTCACCGCGGTTCAGATGCCCGAGACCGCCGCCTTCGACGGCATGCCGCGGGCCGCGCTTCGATCCCACGAGGCGCATGTCGTGAGTGCGCCGGCCTCTCTCGTCCGTGAGGTCGCCGACATTCTCTCGCACGAAGGACCGCTGCCGGTGATCACGCCGGACGGTTCGCAGGCGGGGGGCGCCTTCGGACGCATCTTCAAGCAAGTCCACGCTCACTCCGGGATCGACTTCAGTCTCTACAAGCCCACCACGGTCATCCGCCGCATCGACCGCAGAATGACGACCCTCAATCTCGTCCAGCCGGCGGATTACGCCGCGCGGCTCGAGAATGACGAGGAAGAGGTCAAGACCCTCACCGACGAGCTTCTCATCAACGTCACCCAGTTCGCCCGCGACGTCGGCTCCCTGGACGCCCTGCGGGAGCACGTGGTGCCCCGGCTCGTGGAGCGGGCGCACATCGAACCGCTGCGCATCTGGGTCGCCGGCTGCGCCACGGGGGAAGAGGCGTACACGATCGCCATGCTGGTCCAGGATGCGCTCGACCACGCCCGTATTCCGTCGCCCTTTCGCCTGTTCGCGACCGACGTGTCGGCCTCGGCCCTCCAAGTCGCCTCCAAGGGCGAATACCCCCGGGCCATCGCCCAGCACGTGCCCTCGGACTGGCTCCAGAAGTTTTTCGTCGCGAAAGACGACCACACGTACGCCGTGCGGAAAACGATCCGGGAGTCGGTGATCTTTTCCGCCCACAACCTCGTCGCCGACCCTCCGTTTACGAGACTCGACCTCGTCACCTGCCGCAATCTTCTCATTTACCTCCGGGTCTCCGCCCAGGAGCAAGCACTGCGCTCCATCAGCGCGGGGCTACAGGACGGGGGTATTCTATGGCTCGGTTCGAGCGAAACCGTCGGGGCCATGGACTCCGACTTCGAGATCCTCAATCGCCACTGGAAGCTTTACCTCGCCCGGGCCCGCCGAGAGCGTAGGCTCGGGCCCTTGGTCACGCGGACGCCGCGCTACACCGCCCCGGTAAAACGACCTTCGATGGTTCGCCCCGATGACCGCGTGACGAAGGGTCTGACCATCGCCATGAAAGGCTACGTGCCCCCCATGCTCTTGGTCGACGACGAGTTTCGACTGATACACCGCGTGGGCGACGTCGGGGCGCTTCTCTCGGTGCCGCAGGGCAACTTCAGTCGCGACGTACGTGACATGCTCCCGCGAGAGCTATCGGCCCTGATGACAGCGGCGCGGGCGCGCTCACGCGAGGCGGGTGGCGAGGACATCATCTACCCTCACGTTCACCTCGAATTGAAGGGTGAGGCGCACCACTTCGACGTTCGGCTTCGCCACATCAAAGATGCCCGGAGCGACGACGCGATGTACGCGGTGTTCTTCGAGGGGTTCTCCCGCGGACCGGCGGCGGCTGGTCTGAAGGTCGAGATGAACGCGTTGCCGGTGGAAATTCAGTCGCAGCTCGAAGCCTACGACCGCGAACTCCGTGATACCCGCGAAAACCTCCAGGCGACCATCGAAGAGCTGGAGTCCTCCAACGAGGAACTCCAGTCGACCAACGAAGAATTGCTCGCCTCCAACGAAGAGCTGCAATCGGCCAATGAGGAACTCCAGTCGCTCAACGAAGAGCTCCACACGGTCAACACCGAACACCAAGACCGCATGATCGAACTCACCGAGCTCACGGGCGACCTCAACAGCGTTCTCGGTTCAATCAACGCCGGCGTCATGGTGGTCTCCGAGGACATGGTCGTGCGCCAGTTCAACGACAGCGCCACCAGGTACTTCAACCTTCTACCCCGAGATGTGGGCCGCCCTCTCGACCACATCTCCCACCGCCTCGAAGCCGACGACCTGGTCGCCTCCTGCCACCACGTGAGCCAGACCGCGAAATCCGAGACGCGCACCACCGAGTCGAACGACAAGACGGTCCTCCTTCAAATCACGCCCCGCTTCAAGGAAGGGACACCGGCGGGGGTCGTCGTCGTCGTCACCGACATCAGCCGTTTCGCCCGAGCTGACCGTGATGCGCGGGCGGCGTCGGCGGCGCTCGACCTCGCGGCGGCACCTACGTGCGTGCTGACCCCAGAGGGGGAGATCATCAGCGCCAACGCCTCGTTCGCCAAGCAGTCGGGTCGGGACGCGCGTTTCGTCGTGGGGCATGACTTCCGCGACTTTCATCCTGAGCACGAGCGCGAGCACCTCACTCAAGCCCTCGCGAACGCGGCGCGAGGGCGTCGCTGGGCCGGCATCGCACGCGCCTCCCGCCCCGACGGCTCGGAGTACTGGGAAGACATCGATTTGATCCCCATGCCGCGCGATGAGGGCATCATCCCCGCCATCATTCGCTTGTCCACCTTTGTCGGCGACGATGACGTGGGCGACGGCGAGGAATCACCTCCCGACGCGTTTTTCCTGTGGCGGACCGAGAGCAATCAAATTCATGGCTCCCCCGGGCTGGGTTCGCTGTTCGGCCTCACCGACTGGACGGGGGGCTCACTCGACGAACTCGTCGCTCACATCGCAGAGGAGGATCGAAGCGGGCTCCGTCGCCAGGCCAGGGAGGCTGGCGAGAATGGCCAGCCCTTCGAGACCCGCTGCCGCCTCCTCGACGCCTTTGCTCACGACACGGAGGTTGTGATTCGCATGCAGCCCATTCCCCACGGGCCGGGGGACCAGCTGGTGCTCGTGGGGAAGTGTCGTCGGACGACAGCGGAGCCGCGCGCGTGACAGCGCCGCCAAAAGCAGAGCCTGAACCGCCGCCGCCGGGTCGGGCGCGCATTCTCCAGGAGGCAAGAAGGCGCCTGCTGCGCGCGCAACAGGAACTCCATCCCTCGTCGGATCCCCGCGAACTGCTGGAAGAGCTTCAGATCCATCAAATCGAACTCGAGATGCAGCGCGATGAGCTGCGTCGGACCCACCATGACCTCGAGCGGTCGCGCGACGCCTACGCCGAACTCTTCGACCATGCGCCCATTCCTTTTCTCTCGCTCGACGCCGCGTGGCGAATCGAAGCGTACAACGAAGCGGCGAGCGAGCTCCTGGGTCCGGTCGAGCCCCGAATCGGCTTCTTGTCGTTCGTGGCCCGCACCGAAGTCGGCGACGTCGGTACCTGGCTGCATGGCGTCTCCGCCGAACATACCCACATGCGGGATCTCACGCTCATGACGCACGGACACGGCGCACGAACCGTCGAAGTCTACGCGCGGCGGGGTGCGCATCGTGGCTGGTTGGTGAGCCTCGTCGACGTGCACGACACGCGCACGGTCACGACGGCCCTCCGTCAGCGCGAAGACGACCTTCGACGTCTTACCGACCTCGCCCCAGATGCGGTCTTCGTCACGACGGTCGGAAAGATCGTCTACGCGAATCATCGGTTCGAAGAGATGGTACAGCGCCCGCGGGCGGACGTTCTCGGCACGATGCTGCACGGCTACGTCCACCCGGTCGACCGTCCCGAACTGGCGCGCCTCCTCGCGGAGGGCTCCGACCAGGCGCCTCGCGCTCCCCTTCGGTTCGTGGGCACCGACGGCGCCGAGCGCATGGTCGAGCTTCGAACGATGCGACTCGTCTACCAGGGCGCCAACGCGACGTTGCTGATCGGCCGCGACCTGACCGAGCGCCGTCGGCTGCAGGCGCGGGTGGAACGCGCCGAGCGCCTCGCCACCGTGGGGATGCTGGTGGCGGGGGTCGCCCACGAGGTCAACAATCCGCTCGCGTACACGATCTCGAATCTCGAAGTCATCGCCAATCATCTGGTGGCCCAGGACGATGCCGACCTCCAGGAGGCGATTCACGACGCCCTTGCAGGTGCGCAACGCGTCAAGGACATCGTGGGGGACCTCAGGGCGTTCAATCGGGTCGACGACGAGATCTCGGTGCTCGAGCCCAACCGGGTGGTCGTGCAGGCCCTACGGATGGCGCAAAGCGAGGTCGCGCATCGCGCGCGGCTACGGCGGGATCTGGGGGCGGTCACCAACCTCCGCGGCAACGAGAGCCGGCTCGTGCAGGTGGTCCTCAACCTCGTCGTCAACGCCGCGCAGGCGATGCGCGGAGAGGCTACCGATCCCGACCGAAACTGGATTCGGATTCGCACCTGGCAGGCGGATGAGGAGGTCTGCATCGCCATCGAAGACAACGGCCCCGGGATCGACCGGGAGAACCTCGAGCGGATTTTCGACCCCTTCTTCACGACCCGGAAGGGCCAGGGCGGGACGGGCCTCGGCCTCGCGATCTGCAACAGCCTCGTCCAGCAAATGGGCGGCTTCATCGAAGTCGACAGCACGCCGGGCTCGGGCTCACGGTTCGTGGTGCGGTTGCCCTCGGTCGACCTGGCCGCGCCGACGCCCCCCGCGCCTGTCTCCGGATCGCGCACCCTCAAGCCGGTCGGACGCCGCCTCTGCATCGTCGTCATCGACGATGAGCGCGCCATCGTGCGGTCCATCAAGCGCCTCATCGGCGACGTCGCCAAAGTGCACGAGGCCCACTCCGTCACGGCGGCGCGCGACCGACTCCAGAACCTCGACAGTGTCGACGTCATCCTCTGCGACCTCGTCTTGGACGACGGCAGCGGCGTGGAAGTGGGCGACTGGCTCCGGACCGAACACCCCGAATACGTCGACAAGCTGGTATATATGACAGGGATGGCGCATCCGGATGCCAGGGCCGAGCTCGGCGCCCCGCTTCTCACCAAGCCCTTCTCCAAGGAGGTCCTCGTCGACATGATCGAAAGCGTGCTCGGCGCCAACCTTACGCCCGTGCCCCCTCCCTCGATGGCCCCCGCCGATGCGTGACGTGACGACCATCCTTCTCGTCGAGGACGACCCGGCCGACATCACGATCGCCAGACTCGCGTTCCGTCGGGCATCGGTGCCAAACGAACTTCACGTGCTCCACACGGTGGAGCAAGCGCTGCTGTATCTGCAACGAAAGGTTCCCTACGCGGCTGCCGTACGTCCTGATGTCATCTTCGTCGACCTCGGCCTTCCCGGGACCAGGGGCGAAGCTCTTCTCGAGGCACTTCGCGATGACCCCGACCTCGCCGACATCCCCGTCCTGGTGCTCACCGGTTCGGACGACGAGGCGGCGATTCACGAAGCGTATCGCCTGCACGCGCGGTGTTTTCTCACGAAGCCGGTCGACCTCACCCTATTGCTCGAAGCGATGACCGCGATGGATGGCTTCTTCGGCGAACTCGAAAGCGCACCCGAGCCTTCGTGAGCCTGGCCGCGACGCCTCAGGGCGTCGTCACGCAGCTGCCCATGCTCGTGCTCGCGCCAAAACCCGGCGCGTCGCATCCGGGGTCGGTCGAGGTGGCGCCCACCGTGCAGGTTCCGAGGTCGCCCGCGGCCGGGGCAAACGCTCCCTTTTGGCAGGTGCCGGTTCCACAGTCGGCATCGTCGCAACAGTAGCGACCGCAGACCCCCTCGTTGACGACGCTCGCGTCGACAGCGCTGATGCACGTATTGCCCTTTTCGCACTTGGTCGTGCTGCCGAAGCTGTAGTTGCACGCGGTGCACTGGTCGGCGTCGTTGGTTTCGAGCTGGCAATTGAAGCCGATCACGGTGCGCGGCGAGAACGCCACCGCGGGCCCGGCCGGCACCGTGACGTAGTCACATCGCTCGTTGCTTTGGGCGGGGTTGCACCCCTCTTGGGTCACCGGGTTGCACTGGACGAAGCGCGCCGTGTCGGCAAAGCAGGCGTCGCGCGGCGCGGCGCAATTGTCCTCGATGCACTCCTGGCACGAGGGGTTGGGCGAGAGCCCCTGGCAAAAGTTGGCCTGGCAGTCGCCCAAGCAAGCACTCGAGCCGTCGCAGGCGCAGCTCTCGAGGGCGTCGAAGAGGGGTGCGGCGTTGGCGCAAAGCGCATCGCGCCCGGCGAAGTACGCGGTGTAGGTTTGGCAGTTGATGCAGTAGCCGCTGCACTCGGGGTCGGCGGTGCAGTCCGCGCAGGCGCACGACTCGTCGTCGTCGCACACGCCGTCGGCGTTGCACGTGTTGCTGTTGCACGATTCTCGGAACCAACAGTCCTGGCACGCGCACGGCTCGTCGCTCCGACACTTGTTGTCGGGGTCGCAGTCCAACGCACTCACGGCGCCACCCGCGCTCGATGTGGTCGTCGTCGTCGCGGTCCCGCCCGTCCCTCCGGCCGACGACGTGGTCGGCGCCTGCCCCCCCGTGCCGCTCGTCTCATCGTCATCGCCCCCGCAGGCAGCGATGGCCATCCCGACCAGCGTTCCCAGAACCACCAAGCCAAGCCGTAGCGTCATGTTCGAGAAGGTACCGTCGCCCCGACCTCGCGCGCAAACGGGCCCGGGGGGCCCCGATTCAGACCGCTTCGTCCGCCATGTCTGCCGCCGTGGCGGGCGGTAGCGGCAACCGCGACGCGCCCCCTGCGAGGGCCGTGAAGGCAACCGCGGCGACCGCCGCGACGACGCCCTCCGCGCTGGATCCAGCGGCCAACACACCCCCGATCCCGCGCTCCACCACGAACCCATCGCCGGCGAGGAGCGCATCGGCGCTCAGCACGAAGGCGAAGTGGGCCGCGACCGGCGCCCAGGCGTCGCGGCCACAGAGCCAGAGGCGAACGAACGCGGCGCTCGACGACGCGACCACCAAAAGCCCGACCGCAGTCGTCCCTGGTTCGAGCGCGACCGCGGCCACGCTCGCGAGCACGGCGAACGTCGCCCCCGCCCGCAGCGAGAGCCCGGCGCGGGCCGCAAAGGTAAGCGGGATCCCGTGAAGCCATACTTCGTCCCGCAGCGCTCGGCCCAGGCTCTCGATGATCGCGTAAAAGACAGACCCGCCGAGCGGACGGGGGCGGTACCGAGCGCCGAGCGCCACCTCCACGGCGACGGCGAGCCCGACCACCAGCACGACCGCGCCCGCTGCGACCAGGGCCCGGCGCACCGCCCGCCCGCCGAAAGGCGCCGACGGGACGCCGGCGCGGCCCATGGCAAACGATACGACCACGGCGCTGAGGAGGACGGCCTGCGTCGGATGACCGAGCCACGCATCGATGCCACGGAACAGGGCCCCCAGGCTCACCACCAAGAGCGCACCCCCGAGCACGGTGCGCACGGGATCTTCGGCTGGCCTCGCGGGAGCGCGAGACGTTCGTGCCGCACGCCGGCTCACGGGGCGATCCTTCCCTGGATCATCACCTCGTCGGGTTCGTTGAGCGCCGTCCGCGAGAGGATGAATACGGTCACCCCGGTCGCCACGACGACCCCGAGCCCCCCCCAAAACCACGGCGAGGAGAAGAGGTTGAACCCTTCGTCTTCTTCGTCTGGTTGGTCGGCGGCGGTCACCGGCCGCGGGCCATCGTTGGAGGGTGCGACCGGGGGCGGCCCCCGGCGGGGCCCGGGCGGGCGCACCCCTCGGCTCAAGCCCCGCAAAATCGCGACCGCATCGGACCAGTTCCATCCGCCGTCGGCTCGAGGGGCCGCGGTCAGGGTGAGCCGTCGAAACCGGCCTCCTTCGACCACCCGCGCGCGCGGGCCGCTCGCGCTCGAGCCGACGACGACCGCCCGGGCGACCCCCAACTCTCGGGTGAGCGCATCGAGAAGACGACGACGAACCGCATCGTCGCGGAGGGTCGCGACCGCCGTCACCGTCGCGGCGAGCTCGACGAGGTCTGGACGGTCGGGGGGAGGAGGGTCGCCGGCCAAGACCCGCGCCGTATCCTCGTCGATGGTCGGACGGAGCGAGGCATCGCGGTAAGCCGCCCGCGCCAGATTCCGTGCCTGTCCCCGCGCTGCCGCCTCCCCCGCCACGACCACCACCCCGTGGGCCCGCAGCCGCGGCGGCGCCGCCGACGCCGGCGATGACGATGGCGACGCAGCGGCCGGCGTCGGTCCGTCCGGAGAGGGCGACGGCGGAGGCACCCGCGGGGACGCGGCGGAAGACGACGCGTGAGCCGAGGGCGCCGCCGAGGCCGCGGCGGGCGCCCCGGACGACGATGGGGCCGCCGAGGGCGCCGCCGAGGACGAGGGCGCCGCCGAGGACGATGGGGCAGGCGGCTGGGCCCGCGCTGACGACCACACGCCGAACAGCCCGATGAGCATCAGCGCCCCTACGGCCGGGCCAATCTTTGCCCGCAGGGCGATCCCAGCCCCCGCCCGAAGGGCCTTCACCACCCACGCCCGATGGGCCATCACAACGGCTTTTCGTAGACCCGGTAGGTCTTGTAGACGCGGCCTCCCATCATGCGGATCCCCACGTTGATCTTGGCATTGTCCTCGAGGGTCCACGACAGCTCGCCCTTCCGCATGCCGAGCAGGTGCCCCGCCCGGTTCATCGCGACGTACAGGTAAGCGCTCAGTCCGGCATAACGCCGCACATTTCGAAATTTTTTCCGGATCCCGAGAATGACGAGGCGGCCGCTCCGGGCCCCTCGGCCCCGGAGGCGCCACAAAAGCTTGA
Organism: Myxococcota bacterium; assembly: GCA_039027095.1. Taxonomy (GTDB): domain Bacteria; phylum Myxococcota_A; class Polyangia; order Polyangiales; family Polyangiaceae; genus JAPYTK01. The sequence continues at coordinate 18,132 of JBCCLB010000073.1, read as the reverse complement.
GCGCCCCGGTGAGGGTCAGCTTGCCCCCGGTGTCTGCGATGAGCTCATTCAGGTTCGGCAAGGCCAGCGCGACGGCCGCGATCTCACCCTCGATGAACACGAGCTGGGAGAGCTGGGGCATGAAGATGAGTCGAAGGTCATCTCCCATCTTCTGCAGCTCACGCTCCGTCATGGGAACGAACCCCCAGTTGTCGCTCCACGCGTCGTTGTAGACCTCTTGGATCAATCGAATGTCATCGGCGTACCGTTTGGTATCGCCTTGGCGCACGCTGACCTCGGGGAGGGCGAGAAAGTCATCGTGGGCGCGTTGGGCCCGGATCGGGACCTGCCCCACGTCGTAGGTCCAAGCGAACAGATCGCGGCACTTACGCAACCCGTAGGCTTCGATGAGGGACGACTGCCACCGCCGGTGGTGCGCGCTCATGATCATCGGGGGCTCGTCGAAGCCGTCGACGAGACATCCCCCCTCAGCGTCGAGGTGGAGCGGATACGGCCCGCGCATCAATCTCACGCCCCGGGCTTGGAGCCAGTCGGACGCCGCGGAGAGCAAAGGCTCGCTGACGGCCGGGTCGTCGACCGTGTCGAAGTGTCCGAAAAATCCCGCCCCGTCGTCGTAGTGCTCGTCGTAGGCGCGATCGATCGAGGCGCTGATCCGACCGACCGGACGGCCGTCACGGTAGGCGACCCACGCCGCGGCTTCCCCGTGGTCGAAGAAAGGGTTTTTGCGTCGGTCGAACCGGTCGGCGATCTCCATGTCGAGGGGACGGACATAATTGGGATCGCCATCGAACACGGTATCCACGACATTCATGAAGTCGCGCATACCGGCGCGCTCGTCGGTGACCTCTCGCACCTCGATGCTCATGCGGGGTCGGGTACCGCCCCCGAGGCCGCGACACAACGACCGGCCATCGAGGACCTGAACCTGTGAACAGGAGCCGTGAAGTCACCTTTTCTCGGCCGAGTCGCTGCACTATCCACCGCCCATGAGCGTTGGGGAACCGAGGTCCGACTTACCGCCATCGTTCGCCCTCGCCGCTTACGCGAGCGCGCTGTTGAGGGGGCGTCGGGTGGCCGTCTTTGGCGACTGCGATTCAGGATTGGGCGCGCAGGTGGCGACGCTGAGCGAGCGCCAGGTCCACGTCTACGATCCGGTCCGCACCCGCGTCGCCGCCGCGATCGCGCGCGCCGGTGCCCCCGGAGCCCCCGTGCATTATGCGCCGCTCGACGCGGCTCCCGACGGCGTCGAAGGCGCCTTCGACGTCGTGTTGATCGCCGACCTCGACGCCGACGCCGCGGCTTCCTGGTTCGACCTCGCCCGCCGCCTCACCTCACCGCGGGGACTCGTCATGGTGGCGAGTCCGCACGCTTCCCAGCCGTCCGCCCTCGACTACTACCAGCTCTACGACGCGCTCGCCGAACGCTTCCAGCACGTGCGCATGCTGGGCCAGGCCCCTTTCGTGGGCTTTACGGTCGCGGAGTTCGCGCTCGAAGGCGAGCCGTCGGTGACCATCGACGCCTCGCTGATGAACCAAACGGAGGAACCGCGCTTCTTCGTCGCGGTGGCGAGCGACGTCGAGGTCACGGCCCTCGACCCCTACACGCTCATCCAGGTGCCCTTCGCCCGGGCGGGGTCGGCGTTGGCGCCGACGACTCGTCCCCCCGACGCGCGCACGGCCACCGAGCTGTCCGAAGCCCGGGTGCGCGTCTCCGTCCTCGAGCTCGAGCTGGAAAAGGCGCAAGAGCGGGCGCGCGAGGCGGAGCGACGAGGTCAGGAGCGAGAAGCGGCGGCCACCGTGATGTCGACGCGGCTGGCCGAACTCCAGGCGGCGGCGGAGGAAAAAGAGGCGGGGCTGCGACGAAAACTCGAGTCGGCGGAGACGGAGGCCGAAGCGAAAGCCCATCTGGCCGAAGAGGAACGGAGACGCCTGAGCCAAGCGCGCGCCGACCTGGAGCGCGCCCGCGCGCGGGCCGAGCGGGCCGAGCGGGCGCTCGACGAGCGAGAGGAGGCGACCCATCAGCGCCGGCTCGGTTTGGAGGAAAAAATCGCCGGCCTCCGCCGGGAGCAGAAGCGTGAACGCGAAGCGGCAAAGGCCGCCGAGGATCGGAATGCCGCGCGCATCGAAGCGCTGGAACGCGACCTGTCCCGCACCTTGTCCTCGACGGCAGAAGCGCGCCGGGACGAGCTGGCGCAGGCCCGGCGCGAGGCGGAACGAGCGGCGAAGCAACGATGGGAAGCGGAACTGGAGCGGACCTCGGAAGCCCAGCAGAAGGACCTCGACGACATGCTCGAGCGCATCGCCGAACTCGAGGCGGAGCTCGAAGACGCGCATCGCTCCACGCCCGCCGAGGACGAGAAGCTCGACGTGCGAGGGCTGACGTTTCAGCGGGACGAACTGAAGGGAAGTCTGCGCCGGGCGCGGGCCGAGATCGAAGACCTACAGCGCCGTGTCGACGACGCGGAACGGGCGCGTGACGCGCTCGAGGCCGAGCGGCGGCGGGCGCTGACCGCGACGTCGACGGAGCACGATGAGGGCTACGCCGCCCTCGATGAAGCGGAACGTCGCCTGTTGCGACAGGCGCGACGGCAACGACGGCTCGAGGCCGACCTCCGCGAAGGAGAGCGGCTCGGTCGGGAGTTGTTGCGGCAGTTGGAGCGGTCTTCCTCCCCGAATCCGGGTGAACTCGAGGCGCTGCGCCAGCGGGTGGCGCGGAGCGACGCCGACCTTCAAGCCGCGCGGTGGACGATCGCGAAGCTGGAAGAGCGTCTCCCCGCCGACGGGGCGCCGGCGGCGTCTTCGGAGGCATCGCCGACGCGCATGCTGGAAGAAGCGCTGCGGGGGGCTCAGGCCGAGATTGCGACCCTACGGCAGTCTCTCGCCGAGGGACGCGAGCCGGCATGACCGTGTTCCACGCCCTTGCGGCGTGGCTCCCCGCGCTGATGGTCGTCGTGGGCTTCGGGTGCGGATCCCGCGTGGCGCCGGGCGACGACGCCGCGCCTCCCGCGACGGCTTCGGCCGCAGCGGCGCCCTTCGCGCTCGTGCGCGCCCGCCCCCACGTACCGGTCGCCGTGCTCGCCGCGGAAGAAGGGGCGCGAGCGGATGCGGATGGCCAAAAGCTCGTGATTTACGTGGGGGCACCGTGGTGCGAGCCGTGCGGCCACTTCCACGCGGCGGCAGTGCGCGGCGACCTCGGTCCGGATTGGGCGGGACTTCGGGTCCTCGAATTCAACCTCGACGAAGACGAAGCGCGACTGACGGCGGCCGGGTGTCGCTCGCGAATGATCCCGCTGTTCGCGCGGGTGACCCCCGACGGTCGATGCGATGAAACGCGCCGCATCATGGGCTCCGTGAAGGGATCCGGGGCCGTCGCCAACCTGACCCCTCGGGTCCGCGCGCTGTTCGCCCCGCCCCGATGAGCGCGCGAGGAGTTACCCCCGCTTCGAGGCTGGCCCGCGGCGGGTAAGGCGGCCCGGTGTGCCCCCCGGTCGGAGCGCGGGACGGTTGTGAAATCAAAGGCTTGCGTCACGTGACGGGTCGTTGACAGGCGCCGGCCGCGCCTTAGGTTGCGCGGGTGCTCCGCGGTGCCCCACGATGAGTGAGAAGCGTGATTATTACGAGCTGCTCGGCGTCGAGCGCACGGCCTCGGCGCAAGAGATCCGAAAGGCCTACAAGAAGCTCGCGCTGAAGCACCATCCCGACCGCAACAAGGGCAGCGAGCAGGCCGAAGCGATGTTCAAGGAGGTCACCGAGGCGTACTCGGTCCTCAGCGATGACGAAAAGCGGGCCCGCTACGACCGTTACGGACACGCCGGCCTCGAGGGGGCGGGGGCCGCAGACTTCGGCGGCGACATCTTCTCCCACTTTCAAGACCTCTTCAGCGACTTCTTCGGCGGCGGCGGCGGGTTTGGCGGTGGCGGGGCCCGGCGTCGGGGCCCGGCGCGCGGGCGCGACCTCCGGGTCGAGCAGCAGCTCTCGCTCGAGGACGCCGTCCTCGGTTGCAAAAAGGAGATCGACCTGCGAACCCCCGTGCAGTGCGACCTGTGCCGGGGCACCGGCGCCAAAGACGGCAGCGCGATGCGCACCTGCCAGGTGTGCGGTGGTCGGGGACAGGTCTCGACGGCACGTGGTTTCATCATGTTCACGCAGGCCTGTTCGGCCTGCAGTGGCGCCGGAGAGGTCGTCGAGGAAGGTTGCGACACGTGCGATGGCGCGGGCTGGGTGGAAAAGCACCGGAAGGTCAACGTCACCTTCCCCGCCGGCATCGACAACGGCCACCGCCTCCGCGTCGCGGGGCAGGGCTTACCGGGACCCAACGGCGGCCCGGCCGGAAACCTCTACGTCGACGTCGAACTCGAACCACACGAACGTTTCGAGCGAGACGGTCTCGACCTGATCACCCGTCACACCATCAGCTTCCCCGAGGCGGCCCTCGGGACGAAGGTCGACGTGCCCCTCATTGGGGGCGGCATGCATCAGGTGAGCATCCGGCCCGGTACGCAGCCGGGGACGGTGATCAGCGCGCGCGGACGCGGCGTCCCCAACGTGAACGGGGGTGGCTCGGGGGCGCTTCACGTCGTGGTTCAGGTGGCCGTTCCTTCGAAGGTCAGCCGCCGCGCCAAGAAACTCCTCCGCGACCTCGAGGACGAGCTCGAGGTCACCTCTGCCGCCGGCTAAGGCCCTGCTGCCGGCTGAGGAGCCCGAGGCTGAGGATCCTGGGGCTGAGGATCCTGGAGCCGTCGGCTCAGGCTGCCCGACGGCGAAGGCTCCCCGCCGGCTCAGGGGGCGCTCAGCCTTCCATCCCTACCCACGCGCCGAAGCAGGCGAGCGCGAACCCGATCGGCGCAAACGCCACCACGAAGACGACGGCGACGGGGGCCATCATGCCGAGGAGCACCATGACGAGCACCATGGCGAGCGACGACGCAACGGCCGGCTCGAGCACACTGGAGGTTCCCGAAGCACGGGCGAGCAAGTAGCCGCTTACGGGAAAGGCGACGAGCACCGACATCCCCAACCACGCGACGGGGGCCATCGCCGACATGCCGGTCTCGTCGGCGTCGACCGCGGCGAAGTCGAGACCGAATTCGTGACCGAGCCACACCGCGGCGATGAGACCCGCGGTGATCACCCCCGTGGTGACGAACGTTCCGAACGCGATCCAGCGGATCTCGATCGGACGGTCGCGACGGCGAAAGGCCTCGCGAATGGCCTCGAGGGAAGGCGCCGGGGCCGAGGCGAGCATGCTGCTGATGCGCCCCCCGCTCGAGCCGCCGGTCCCGGCCTGCAAATCTCGCCACACGACGATGGCAAACCCCGAGGCGAACAGTGCCAGTGGCACGAGGGCGAGCAGGGCCACCGGACCGCGACGAAATACGAGTTGGTCCGCGACGGCGCTCATCACGACGGTCCCCAACCAGGCGGACGAGAAACGTCGACCCCGCATCCCGCGGGTGGCGTGGCGGCCGAGCACGTAGCCCCAGCCGCAGCAAAGGGTGGTGAACACCGGCGGCCACAGGGACGCCCGGATGACCAACCACCCGCCACCGGTTCCCTCTGCGGCCGAGGCGAAGAGATGACTGCCGCTTCGAACGAGCGCAAAGCCGCACGCCGCCGAAGCGGCGAATGCAAGCCCCTCGCGGATCTCGAGACGCCGCGACATGCCCGCCCTCATCTGCAGCCGTCGCATCCGCCAGAAGGGCCAGACGGCGAGCGTGCACAGCGCCATTTGTAGCGGCGCGGCGATGAGCGCGCTGTAGAGGAGCAACGTGATCGTCCCTCCGCGCCCCGTGCGGAGATCGATCTCGGCCCAACCCTCGATGGCTCCTTCCAACGCGAGGACCGCGAGCATGAACACGGCCCCCGTGGCCGCCGTGCCCGCGAAAAGCCGCAGATGCATGCGCAGATAGCTCGAGCGCATGAGGATCGAGATGAACGACCCCACGAAGAGGGCGGCGGCCGCCCCGGCGGCGATCCAATGCGTCGTGGTCACGCGAGCGTCAGAACTGTAGCCCGATTCGTCCGACGACGCTGACCGAGGAGCCAATGCCCGTACCGTCGGTCTCGAGGATGCGACGTCGCCCCGGGGTCAGCCCGTCGAGGGAGGCGATGCGGTCGCTTCCCACCGGCCCGCGCTGGAGACCGAGAACGGCCCAGCTCGCGCCGAACCCGGCCGTGACGTAGCGGCCCAGCCAGAAGTCGAGCCCACCGCCCACGCGCCCGTACCCGCCTTGGATGTCGGCTGCCTCGATCACGCCCTCGAGGGGACCGCCGAGGCCCCCCATCGCAGCGTAGCCACCTCCGAGCGAGACGTGGGGCTCGACGAGACCGATGGGGATCCTCAAGCCCACCTCACCGCCCACGGTAAAGATGGACCCATTCTCGAAGAAGCCAGCCCGAAACCGTGGGCCGAACGTGAGGATGCGCGCCAGCGTCAGGCCGGCGCCAACCCCGACGAACCCGCCGCTGGCGCCGGTATCGAGGAGGTCGGCGGTCAGTTCTGAGTCGTCGGCGCCGAACGCGTCGAAGTCTAGGTACTGATAGCCGCCCTCGACATCTACGTAGAACCACTTGAGCCCCCGCCCCGAATCCTCTTCCCGCGCGCGGTCCAGTCGCGCCTCGAGCTCCGAGGGCGCACGATCGGTACCGGCTCCGGGGGCCGTCAGTCCTCCCGCCCCGGGCCGACCGGGCGTAGGGGTCGCCGCTGGCGGCAGAGCCCCCGGCGGCGGCAGGGACGGCGTCGTTCCCGGCGGTGGCAGGGGCGGCGTCGTTCCCGGCGGCGGCGTCCCCGGCGGCGGCAGGGGCGGCGTCGTTCCCGGCGGCGGCGTCCCCGGCGGCGGCAGTGGCGGCGGCGTCCCCGGCGGCGGCAGCGGCATTTGGGCGCCTACGGGGAGCGGTGACCCCACGGCGACCGCCGTGACGAAGCACACGGTCGAGGTCAGGCGTCCCACGCGGAGCCATCCTCTTCCGGCATTGCAACATCGCTCGCGGGGTCGTGAGGGTCGACGTCGACGGGGCGGCCCGGAATGCGGTAGGAGCCGTCGAGCCAGCGGCCCAGGTCGAGCTGACGGCATCGGAGCGAGCAAAACGGGCGGTGGTCGCGCGTCTTGGGGGATTCCCCACACATTGGGCAGCGCACGGCGCGCACCGTACACCTTTGCCGGTCGGCCCGTCGATCGCGGTGCTTTCTCTTGGGTGCACCGCGCCCCGGGGCGTCGTAGCTTACGTTCGATGTTCCGCCGGCCCCCCTCCGTCGTCTGCGTGTTCGCGGCAGGCTTACTGCTCTTCGGCATGGGCTGTGGACGCACGGAGACGCGCGCCGACGCCCCCCCCGAAGAGGAGGAGCCGCTGCCGGTGGTCCCCCCGATCGGGCCCGCGGAAGAGCTCGACGTCCTCCTCGTGGTCGACAACGGCTTCACCGGCGGCCCCGCTCAGCAAACCCTGAGCGCCACCGTGCCCTACATGGTCGACCGGCTCGTCAACCCGAGGTGCGTCAATGGGCGTGGCCAAATCGTCGACAACCCCGGGGGGCCCGACGCACCGTGCGCGGTTGGGCGTCGCGACTTCGCCTCCCAGACCGACGTCCGGCTGGCGGTGATATCCTCCAGCATCGGCGGCCATGGCGCAGACACGTGCAGCCCCGCCGATCCCGACTTCGCCCCATCGCAGGACGATGGAGCCGGTCTGCTGAGCCGCGATGCCGATGGCGGCGTGGTCGCGACCTATGATGGCCGGGGGTTTCTCGCGTGGGATCCCGACGCGCGGCAGTCGCCCCCGGGGGAGAGCGGACAGGCCAACTTTGCCGCCAGCATTCGCGACGTGGTCGACGGCACCGGTACCGAAGGATGTCGTTACCCCGCCCCGCTCGAAGCGGCCTACCGATTTCTCGTAGACCCAGAGCCTCCGGTGGCCGTGCGGGTGGTCGACGGACAGGCAAGGCGCGAGGGCGTCGACACGTCGCTCCTCGAGCAACGGGCGTCGTTTCTGCGTCCCGACTCCGCGGTGTTGGTGGTGTTCGTGAGCGACCGAGACGATTGCTCCATTCGCGACGAGGGGACGTTTTTCTTCGCGGCGCAAGCGCGCCGCAATGGCGAGGTCTTTCGCCTGCCCCCTCCCCGAGCCGAATGCGAGATCGACCCGAACGACCCTTGTTGTCGCTCGTGCGGCGAAGCTCAAGCCGGTTGTCCCGCAGACCCCCGGTGCGATGAAGGGTCTGCCCTTTCGGCCGCAGAAGACCCGCTCGCCCTCCGTTGCTTCGAGCAGAAGCGTCGCTTCGGCGTCGACTTCAATTACCCCATCGAGCGATACCTAGAGGGCTTTCGTTCGCTGGAGATCGCAGACGCCACGGGTCAGCTCGTCACCAACCCCCTGTTCGCGGCCGGGCGGCGGTTCGAGCGGGTCGCGGTCGCCGCGCTCACCGGCGTGCCGTGGCCCGATGTGGCGATCGCCCCCAACGACCTGAGCCGCGGCCTGCAACCCGCCACCGAAACCCCTTGGGAGAGGCTGCTCCCGCAAGACGACGGCAGCCCCCCCACCGATCCGCTCATGGTCGGGTCACGCGGGCCCCGCACGGGCGCCAACCCCGTCACCGGCGACGCGCTGGCGCCTCCCCAGGCGCCACCCCTCGCAAACCCAACGAACGGGCACGAGCACGCCCTCGTCGATGCGATTCAGTTCTCTTGCATCTATCCCCTGCCCACGCCCCAGAACTGCGCCGGCGGCCGTTGTGAGTGTGGGGTGGCCGCGCTTCGCGACACCAACCCCGTGTGCCAAGATCCCGACCTCGGAAGCTACGACGAGCTGCAACGCTTTGGCCGCGCCACCCCGGCCCCGCGCTTGCTGACCCTGATCCGAGACCTCGGGCCGCAGGGGGTTCTCGGCACCCTGTGCGCAGGCCCCGAACCCAATCCCGCCGCCGCCGACTTCGGCTTCAAGCCCAGTGTCGACGCCCTGCTTCGCGCCATTCGCCGCCAGCTCGTCCCCTTCGACGACGACCTCGGGTCAGGGCGGAACGACGACGCCCGTCGCTAGAGCTAGGGCGTAGCCGGAGCCCGTGAGCAGGACGAGCCAGGTCAACATCGCGCCGCTGGCGCGACCTATCTTGGCCGGGAGCGAGAGCTCTTCTGACTGACGGCGCAGCCAGTAGGCGTGGAGACCGCGGGCGGCGACGAGCGCGATGCCCAACCCGTGCAGGAAGGCGGGACTGGCCCCCGCGCCCTCGAGAACCATCATGACGACCAAGATGGCGGGCACGTACTCGATGAAGTTCCCGAAAGCCCGGATTCGCGTCGCAAGTTCATCGTCGTTCCCATCTCCCCACGTCACCCCGAGCGCTCCCCGGCGCATGGGGACCCGAATGGAAAGTGCGGACATGAAGACGCCGAGGAGCCCGGCGTAGAAGAGCGTGATGGTCGAGGTCATGCCCGCAGCGTGTACCGTCTTTGGTCGTCTCGGCTATGGCGTATGATGCATATCTCAAATGCACGTCACGCAACTTCGGAGTGTCGACTTGAACCTGTTGGTCGTCTTCGATCGGCTGCTCGAACTTCGAAGCGTCAGCCGTGCCGCCGAGGAACTCGGCTTGAGTCAGAGCGCGGTGAGCCGGGCGCTCGGTCGGCTTCGCGCGATGTTCGAGGATCCCCTGCTCGTGACCGACGGACGACGCATGCTTCCCACCGCCCGCGCCGAGTCACTCCGCGCTCCTCTGGCGGACGTCATGCGCAATCTCGACGTCCTGTTTGCCCCGGGGCGCTTCGACCCGAGCGTGGAGGACCAGTGCGTGGCCATCGGGATGCCCGACCATCTCGCCGTGGTACTCGCGCCTCCCCTCATCAAACTTCTCGCCGCCCGGGGGCCCCGGATGAACCTCGTCATTCGTGCGTTCTCTCGGGATTGGCGGAGGGACCTTCACGAAGGTCATGCCGACATCGCCTTCGGCGTCATCGCGGGTGAGGAACCCCAGTTCAACCGACGCTTCGTGTTCGACGACCGGTGGGTGGTTCTGTTGCGCAAAGGCCACCCGGCGCTTCGCCAGAAACTCACGGCGCGTCGCTTTGCGGCCCTCGACCATGGCCTGATGGCGGTGACCGTGGACGGGCCGGGGCAGATCGACATCGCGCTGGCCGAGCTGGGACTGAGCCGCAGGGTCCGCTTCCGCCACACCTCGCCTCTCGTCACCGCGCTGACGGCGGTCGAGACCGACCTTGCCGTCACCACGACGGAGGTCATGGGGCGGTGGTTGGCCGGGCGGTTCCCGCTCCGGGTCCGCGAGCTTCCCGTCGCGGCGGCGCCACTGCGACTTCCGTTGGTTTGGCATGAACGCCATCAACGCGACCCCCGCCATCGGTGGCTCCGGAATGTTCTCTCGGAACTCGTGCGGGAGACCTTGGCGTAGCGACGGCTCCGCAGGATGGACCGGTCCGGCTCTCCCCTCCTCTCGCAAGACGACCGACCGGGCCGTCGACGATTCGCGCCACCACGGACGCCGAACACGACTAATCTCATCGCCGATGAGGTCGATTCGCGCTCAGGTCACGTCGCTGGCGGTACTCTTCGGGATGTCCGGATGTCTGAGTGACGGCGAGCCGCCCTCCCCCTCACCGACTCGGACCGTTCAGGACGAGATTGTGCAGGGCACGGTCGTGGAGGGCTGCGGCTGGCCGGTCACCGTCGCGGTCGGCAACGGGTGCTCAGGGGCCCTGGTTCATCCCTCCGCGGTCACGACCGCCGTTCACTGCGGCCCCGGACCCGGTACCATCGTGCGCATCGGGCCGACCTTGCAATCACCGGCGCGTAGCGTGGTCATTGCGGCTTGTGTGAACGTCGGCACCGATGCCGCGATCTGTGAGCTCGAAGAAGCGGTTTCCGGCGTTCCGGTGACGCCGATCATCTACGGCTGCGAAGCCCAGCAGTACCTCACGGTGGGACAGCCCGTGGTCTACTCGGGGTTTGGGGTCACCCAATTCGGCGGGCCCATCGACGGCCAGAAGCGCTGGGCCGCGCAAACGATCGAAGCGGTCTTCAACGATCGTGTGGTGGTCGGAGAAGCCGGCGTACTCCCGTCGCCGTGTCCCGGCGATTCCGGCGGTCCCGTTCACGTGCGGATCGCCGACGGAAGCTGGCGCGTCATCGGCAGTCTCCTCGGCGGAACCACGGGGGTCCCCTGCAACTCGGCCGCCGCCTATCACCGCAGCGACGTCGTGGTCGCCGCCTTCGAACAGAGTCGGGGCCTCGACATCACCCCCTGTTTCGACGCCGTCACCGGAGCGTGGGAACCGTCGGCGGCGTGCACCGGCTTTTACGCCGGCGACGAGAATGGAACGGATACCTGGTCGAACCTCTGCGCCGCCGAACCTCGCAGCGGCCCGAGCCAGAGTTGCGGCGCGCCCCCATCGACCGGCGAGGGCGGGGGCCCCGGGCAGGGTGGAGGCCCTGGCGACGGCGGAGATGCGGGAGACGGCGGCGCTACGGGAGATGGCGTCTCCAACGACGACCACGACGACGATGACGACGGTTCGACCGCCACCGCGAGCGGCTGCGCCGTCATTGGCGGCGGGGGGGCCCCCTGTTCCGGCCCGTGGTCGACCTGGGGGCTCATGCTCGCGCTCCTCATGGGTTCCTTCAAGAGGCGGCGCGGTCGTCGGCCTTCGCGCATCACTTGCCGCCTTCCGCTTCAACCGTCGGCGCCCGCGACCGCGCCTCGGGAAGGTGATCGAGATCCCAGACGAGAAGCGTCCCGCCGCGACCGCCGCTGACGAGCTGGCGCCCGTCCGGCGAAAAGGCGAGCGCGGTGACGCCGCCCCGGTGACCCGCCGGAAAACGCCCCGCCACCTCGTCGCCGCGGCTCACGACGATCGAGCCGTCCTGAAGCGCCGCGGCGAAGCGCCGACCGTCTGGACCGACGGCGCGCACCGTCGACGAGATGCTGCCGTCGCGTCGAACGCGCGCGAGGGTGATGCCGTCGAAAGCGACCTCCGTCATGGCTCCGTCGTCGACGAAGATTCGCCCTCCGACCACGGTCAGGGCTCCGCTGACCCCTTCGAGCCGGGCCGTCTCTTCGCCCGAGGCGCGCGCCCGAGCGACGATGCCCGCGACGCTGGAGATGAGGACATGGTCCGCGGTGAGCGCGAGGCCGACGGGGTGGGCGCTCTCGTGAGACCATCGCTCCGTTTCCCCTTGGCCGTCGTACCAGCGGACCATGTATCGTAGCCGGTTCTCGTCGTCGGGATCGATGTCCCGGGCGACCAGGGCGAACCCATCGGCTCCGAGCGCGGCCATGGTGATGTTGGTGGCCACCGATCGGGCTGGCGCATCGCTCCCCCGCCGAGCCCTCAGGACGTCACCACCATTCGCCAGGACGAGCACGTCCTCCCTCGAGATGAAGACCTTTCGGTAGCGGGGCGGGGACGAGAAGGTACGCAGCCCCTCACCCGTCGAGGCGTTCCACAGCCGCCAATGGTCACCCCCGACCGTGGAGATCACACGCCCCTCCGGACTGAAGCTGATGTGGTCGATGGCCCCCGCATGTCCAGGGGGTTCGGGGGGCAGCGCGAGGTCGTCGAGGGGACGGACGTAGAGGAACCCGTCACGCTCGAGCGCGAGGTGACGCGCTCGAGGGGACGACGCCACCAAGGAAGCGTTGGCTACGGTTTCAAGCTCGGTGAGGTCCGACGAAGCGAACACGCGAACCTCATCGCCACGAGCGAGCACGACCCGAGCGCCGTCGGACGACACGACGAGCGTACGGACCCGAGAACCCAAGGGCGGGTCCGACGAAGCACCGAGCTTCGTTTGGCGCAGGACCGAGCCCGCAACGGTTTTCCACGCCAGCATGCCGTGTTCGACGACCACGAGATGCTGGCCGTCAGGCGCGAGGGCGACCGGCCCCTCGTGCCGTGAGACCGACGTTCCGCGACGTGCGTCCCACACCGCACGCGCACCGCCCGTCAGGCCACCCCATAGGGTTCCGTACACATCAGCGACGACGACGACGAGGTCGCCGACGACATCCTCGACCCTCGTCGGAGGCGGCCCCGAGGACGGGCTCGAGGACGGGCTCGAAGGGGGCACGTCGAAACGACCCCGAGGGGCGCCCGTGCCGAGGTCGTAGACGACGACGGCGCGATCGCGCCATACCGCGAGGCGGGTGCCGTCACGCGAGGCCCGGGCGCCCCTCGTCGGTTCGGCCAGCATCGCCAAAACGCCCACCTCCGGCGGCGGGAGTCGCGGCGTCCCGCGCGGCGCGGGAAAGAGAAAGGTCTCCAGCACCGACCCCGCCCGGTCGACCTTCGTGACCTGGGTCGCCCCTTCGATCAGCAACCAAGGGGCGCCGCCCAGCGCCTCGATGCCATCGGTGGGTCGCCCCCACGGGAGCCGGCGGATCTCGGCCCCGGTCGCGACGTTGCTCTCGAGAAAGTGACCTTGGCCTCGCGACCAGGCGTGCAGGGTACCGTCATCACCGAGGGCCAGGTGGCGTGTGGCTTCGGGTTTCAGGCCGCGGTGGGTGCCGAGACGAAATCGGGCCCCCTCGGGCAGCACGTCTCCGTACCGATCCGCGTCGGGAAGTGGCGACGCGGGCGACGTTTCGACCCGTGCGGACGCGTCGCGAGGAGCGACGACCGTAGCCGCCGGCGCAGCGGGTGAGAAAGACGTGTTGGGCGACGATGACGATGACCCGCCACAGGCGACCATGACCAGAAAGAGCCACGCCGCCCGGGGGCGTGCCGCCCGGAGCGAAAGCCCGGCTCCGTCGAAGCTCGGATGACGAGGCGGAAAAAGCATGGTGCACTTCGTTTACGTCGCCGCCGGCAGAACCTGCCTTTGAGGCGTCGTGAGCCGCAGATGATGCCACGCGTACCCCTCACCCTCACCATCGCCGTCCTTTCGGCGGCGGCGTGCGCGCCTCGCCGCGCGCCGGCGACCCCACCCGCAAGCGTGACCGTGACCCTCGGGGAGCCGCCCTCGGACGAGGCGCGCGAGGCGGGGCCGATCGCGCCCGGTTTCCCATCGGCGACCGACGTTGCCAACGACATCGCGGCCCCCTTCACGGCGCTCGAGGCCGAGCGACAGCGGCGCCAACGCGACGAAAACCAACGCGCGATGCTCCGGGGAGGGCGGCCCGACGAGGACGACGTCAACCCGGGGGGTGCCCAGCCCCGGGACCCCGTGGGAGGTCTCGGCCTCCACGGGATCGGGCGCGGCGGCGGAGGCTCCGCCACCATCGGCGGGTCAGGCGACATTGGCGTGCTTCGGCGCGCCCTGGTTCCGCCCCCTCGTCAGCCCCCGGCGGAACCCGCTGACGATTGACCTCTGCTCAATAGTCTTTTCGGGCCACGATGATTGAACCCCGAGAGATTTCGCGGATCGAGGCGGTGATGAGGCACGTCGCAGTTCGCTCGCGCACGCGGAGGACGAGCAACTCGGCGTAGGTTTCGGCCGGATAGAGTTCGGGCTGACCGTTATCGGGGTCGTCGACGGTTCGGATGTTTCGGTCGTCCTCGTGGAGATGCGCTTGTCGGCCAGGTTGCCTGCGTTCTTCAGGCCGAGGCGCCACTCGTCTCCCCGAGAGACCGCGAAGAATCGATTTCCCACCTCGAGGCCATCGTTCTTGCCCTTGTCGATGAAGACGTAATGGCCCTGGGCATAGAACTCGTAGGGATAGAGCGCCCCCACGATGCGGGCTTCGACGGTCTGCTTGTTGCGAACCGGCTCCACCACGTCGATCTTTCGGCCCATCGGCCCCGCCAGCGTGCCTCGCTCGATGACGGTGAGCGATTCCACGATGCGGGCGCGCACCATTCCCGTGCGCTTGTTGATGCGATTGATCTTGGCGATGCCCCGTACGTGCACCACCGGGTACGGGGTGAGGTTCTTCAACTTCCGGGGCTCGAACAGCGTGAGCAGGTCGCCCGGCCCGAGCTCCGACACGCCCTTTTTGCCGAGGTCGAGCTTGACGTAGATCTCGTCATTCTCCGAGAGGAGCATTTGGTCTTCCGGCGAACCGGTGACTTCGCCGTAGACCTCGTGTTTGCCGTCGAGGACATAGCCGTAATGACGATAAAAGGTCGTGCTCGGGGGGACGATCGCCTGGGGCCGCACGAAGCCCCCCACCGTCCGAACCCCGAACCCGCCCTTGAGACGAATTTGGTCGCCGGGGTAGATCCAGTGCGGGTTTTGAATCTGGCGATTCATGGCCCATACCGCTGGCCAGTTGTAACTGTTGCCGTAGTACTTGCGCGAAATGCTCCACAGGGTGTCGCCCCGCTTGGCCACGTGGAGGTCGGGCACGTAGCTGCCCGACACGATGTAAGCGCCGTTGGCCCGGCCTCGGACCACCCGTCCTTCTCCAGCCCCCGCTCGGTTGAGGTCGAAGCCGTCGGCGCTGCGCGACGTGTCGGTCGATGCCTGCGCACTCGACGGCAGGTAGCTGTTTACATCACCGACGCTCGCCGGCGCGGGGCCGAAGATGCTGCTCTGGGTGGTGGTGGTGGTTCCTCCGGGAGAGACGACATCGACGCCCGTCGGGGTCGGGTTGCTCGGCGTCGCCCCCGCGGGCGGCTCGGCCGGGGCCTCCTGCGCCATCGCGCCGACCGGCACGAGGGCGAGGAGCGCCGCGCCGAGCAGGGTTGTCTGCCCCCGGAACACCAACCGTCGCGTCATCGCCGCCACCTCGGCGCCCGGGCCACGACCGGTGGTTCTGGAGTCGCCGGGTCCACGTGTTTCACGCGCCCGCCCGTGCCCGAGATCTCCGGCAGCGAAGCGTCGGGGGACGCCGTGCCATCGAGCCGACCGGCGTCTCGCGCGTCGGTGGGCGCTTCCACGTCTCGATCGGACGCATCGTCGGCCGGTCCGAGACGGATGACGTCCAAGTCGGGCCGCAAGTCACTAGAATCGTTCGCTTGACCGGAACCATCGTCGCCCAACGCGGCGAGGCTCGGGTCGTCTCCCGCCGGCGCTGGAGCTTGCGCCTCGACGGCGTCGAGGCGCTCCGAGAGCGCGATGTTGGCCGCCTTGACCCGGGAGAGCTCACGCTGAAGGTCGTCGAGTCGGGCAGTGGTCGCGTCTTTCGGGGGCGCACATCCCGCGGAGAGCGAGACGACGACGGCCAGGACGCCGAGATGGTCGATACGATTCATGGGCCTGGCTCACGGTACGGGACGCATCGAAACCGGGCCAAATCCGCTACCCTCGAGCCGTGATCGGTCGACTGCGCGGTATGGCAGAGGGCGACCCCCTCGGGGGCGAATGGGTGTTGGACGTACAAGGCGTGGGCTACGAGGTCACCACCCCGCTCGGAACCCTCGGGCGGCTTTCGCCGGACGACGACGGTCGGGTGACCCTTCATGTGCACACGAACGTGCGCGAGGATGCCTTAGAGTTGTATGGATTTGCCTCGCCGACCGAGCGCGCGGCGTTCCGAACCCTCATCGGCATCAACAAAGTGGGACCGAAGCTGGCGCTGAACATCCTGAGCGCCATGACGGTAGAAGACTTGATGGTCGCGGTGGAGCGCCAGCAAGGCGCGACGCTCACCCGCATCCCTGGCGTCGGCAAGAAGACGGCCGAGCGCATGCTCCTCGAGCTGTCGGACAAGCTCCCTGCGCTCGGGGTGGGTTCAGCCCCCCGGGGGGGGACCGCCGGCGGCCCTCCGCGCGCGATGAGGGCGTCCTCGGGGCCGTCGGGACCGGCCGGGGTGGTGATCGACGCATTGGTGCGCATGGGGTTCAAGCCCGCGGCCGCAGAACGGGCGGTGGCCGGCCTGGATGACCTCGACCGTCCTCTCGCCGAGTTGATCCGGGAGGCGCTGACCGTTGTCTCGGCCTGATGGCCATCATGGTGGTCGGCGACGCGGGATTGGCCCATACTGGCCAGCCCATTCGGTCCCTAGCCTGCCGACGGAGCTCCTCTCGTGAAATGCCCCCGCTGCGGCGCCATCAACGAGCCCACCCACAAGTTTTGCTCTTCCTGCGGGTTTGGCCTCCACCCCGGGGCGTCGAATCCGCACATGGCGCCGGCGACCGCCAAGCTGATCGCGCTCAACCCCGACGGCAGCGAGGGGGTGGGCATCCCGTTGCATGGCAAGACGACGGTGGGCCGCGCCAACGGCGGCCTGTTCGCGCAGGACATGTTCCTATCGCCCCGCCACGCGTCCTTCGTGCCCGTCGACGACACGGTGGTCGTCCACGACGAACAGTCCCTGAACGGTGTCTATCGCAGGCTCCCCGCTGACCAGCTCTTTCCCCTGGAGCAAGGGCAGATGTTCCGCATCGGCCAGGAGCTCATTCAGTTCGAGCAGGTCATCGCCTCCACCCCCGACGACCAGGGCGTGGAACACATGGGGGCCCCCATCGAGGGCTACGTCGGTCGCATCGCGATGGTGCTCGGCCGCGGCACGCTCGGCACCGCGTTCCCCATCCCCGAGACGGGCCTCAACCTGGGCCGCGAGCGCGGTGAGGTACTCTTCGCCGACGACGGCTACGTCTCGGGCCTCCACTGTCGCCTCAGCTTCGACGCGGGCCAGGTCCACCTCACCGACCTAGGCAGCTCCAACGGCACCTTCGTCCGCATCGACGGCCAACAACGCTGCCGCGACGGCGAGATTCTTCTCATGGGCCAGCAGCTCTTCCGGATCGCCGTCTGATGCACGACCCGTCCGAGGCTCCCCAGACCACCATCCGCGTCGTCGCCGCGGTCATCGCCGAAGGAGACCGCTACCTCATCACCCAGCGTCGTCCCCAAGCCGCAATCCCGCTCCGATGGGAGTTCCCCGGGGGAAAGGTGGAGCCTGGCGAGTCCGACGCTGACGCCCTCAAACGCGAACTCCGCCACCGACTCGGCGTCGAGGTCATCCCCCACGAGATGATCAGCTTCGTCCGCCACCCGTACCCGAGCTACCGGGTCGACCTCTTCCTCTACAGCTGCAGCCTCGAAGAGGGTGACCCCGAGGCACGCAACGTCAACGCCTTCGCCTGGGTCAGGAGTCACGAGTTCGAACGGTACGACTTCACCCCCGCCGACGAGGCCAGCATGAACCCGCTCCTCGGCATCGCCGGGGGCGGGCGCGCAGCTGAAGCTGGCCCCTCCGCGGCGTCCGACGGTGGCGCCGACGACGGCGACAGGTCACGGGGCTGACGCG
>JBCCLB010000072.1:0-34747 GCA_039027095.1 Myxococcota bacterium | reverse complement strand
CGGGTGCATCGCATCACCGAGCGGCTGAAGCGGAAGGACCGGGACTTGGCGAACCAGCTCCGTCGCGCGGTGACGAGCGTGGGGCTCAACGCGGCCGAGGCGGAGCGGTCACGAGGGGCGAAGCGCGGCGCGATGTTCGACATCGCGATGGCGTCGGGTCGCGAAGCCATCATGGCGCTGCGTCTCGCGGGCGCGGTGGGTCACGTCGACGCCGCGTCGGTAGCGGCCGAGGTGGACCGCATCGACCGCATCGTCGCGATTCTCTACAAGCTCGCGCATCGCTGATGCGAGCGCGACGCGGTGCCCCCGCCGCGAGGGGCGCCGCATGCTGACCCACGCGGCGGCTCTACTCTGCCCTCGGAGCCCCGACAGCCGGAACCCTGCCCCCGGAACCCAGAGCCCGGAGCCCGGAACCCAGAGCCCGGAACCCAGAGCCCGGAACCCTGCTCCCGGAGCCCCGAACCCTGCTCCCGGAGCCCCGTCCCGGAAGCCCCGAACCCAGGCCTCCGGGCTTCCGGGGTCTCCGGGCTTCCGAGTCTCCGGGTGTCGGGGCACCGGGCGCCTCCGGGTCTCCGGGTCTCCGGGTTTCCGGGTCGTTCCCGTCCTTCGGGAGGCCGGTCCGCTATCCGTCTTCGACCACGAACTCGGCGTCGAGGACCCGCTTTCGCGGAGGGCGGGCGCGTCGCCGCACCGACACCCGACGTCCCACGACCTCGGCCGAGGTCTCGATGACGACCGGCGACCCTTCTTCGGAGCGTTCGCCTTCGGGGCGGGCGGCGTGGGCCGGGGATGTGTGTCGCCGGTCGAAGCCCCCGTGGACCACCCGGACCCGACCGGTCGCGACCCCGCGCTCGAAGCGGGCCCGGATCAAGGGCGCCAGCCGGGCGGCAAGCCACTGGCGCGATGGCCGCAGCAACAGCGCGAGGCCGGCGACGTCGGTGACGATTCCCGGCGTGATGAGGAACGCCCCGCCGACGAGGAGCATCGCCGCGCCCAGCACCCCCTCTTCGGGGAGGCGACCTTCGGCGAGCGCGCGGTGCCAGCCCTCGGTGGCTTCGGCCCACGCGTGGCGAAAGAGACTCGCGCCCAAGATACCCGTGGCAACGACGAGGAGGACGGTGTTCGCGAAGCCCACCACCGCGCCGACCTTCATCAGCAGGAAGAGGTCGATGAGCGGTACGACGATGAACAGGGAGAGCAGGCGACCCATCTCTTCGAGCAACCTAAGGTCGCCGGACGCGCTTGGCCACCTCCGGGGGGTTCGTAGCGCCGATGGTTTGAGGTAGCCTCCTCGAGATGGCGTCGTCGACGGGTTTCGAGAGCTTCGCCCGGTCGGAGCTCCGGTTCGAGCGCCTGGCCGTGCTCGCCGTCAGCAGCATGGCCGAGGTCGAGCTCTGTCGCGTTCTGGACGCGCCCCTCCAGGGCCAGTTGGTCGCCGTAAAGCGTCTTCCGGAGGACCTCATCGACGACGAGGATCGCCGGAACATGTTCCGCGACGAAATCTGGATGGCGGCAGCACTCGCCCACCCCAACGTCGCGCGGGTCTTGTCTTGGGGAAGCGACGAACGGGGCCCTTACCTCGTGTCGGAGTTCGTGCCCGGGGTCGCGCTGTCGCGTCTCATGCGCACCGTCTTCACCACCGGGGAGGCGTTCAGTGAGCGCCTCGTCGTCTACTTGGCGTCGCGGGTGTCGATGGGACTTGCGGCCGCGCACAGCCTCACCGGTCCTGACGGGGAGTTTCTCAATCTCGTTCATCGCGACCTGACTCCCGCGAACATTCTCGTCGGCTTCGACGGAGCGGTGAAGATCACGGACTTCGGACTCGCCAAAGCGAAGCAACGGGTGACGCACACCCAGGTCGGTTTCACCAAGGGGACGCCGGCCTACATGTCGCCCGAGCAAGTGCTGGGCAAACAACTCGACGGCCGCTCCGACGTCTTCGCCCTCGGGATGGTGATGTACGAACTGTTCGCGCATCAGCTCCCCTTCGAGGTGCGCACGGTGAAGGATGCGCTCCTCAAGATCGTCAAGGGGCCGGACCCCGACCTCGCGA
Organism: Myxococcota bacterium; assembly: GCA_039027095.1. Taxonomy (GTDB): domain Bacteria; phylum Myxococcota_A; class Polyangia; order Polyangiales; family Polyangiaceae; genus JAPYTK01. The sequence continues at coordinate 32,694 of JBCCLB010000072.1, read as the reverse complement.
CCCACGCGGGGCGGATCGACAAGGCGCTGGTCACGCTCGTCAACCGATGTCTGCGCAAAGGGCGCGACGACCGCTACGAAAACGTTCAGCTCCTCCGCGCCGACCTCGACAAGTGGCTGGAGCTCCACGGCTACGACGACACGGAAGAGCATCTCGCGCGTTTCGTCCGTCGCAACGCGATGCGCCAGATGCGTTGGCTCGATCGGGCGATGCGGGGCGACCTCAAGGCCGAGGCGTCGGCCACCACCCTCGACGCGCCGGAGGAAGTCTCGGAACGTCGTCGGGCGCCCACCTCGGCGACGCAGCGCTCGGAGGCGACGTCGGTAGAGCTTCCGCAGCCTCCGGCGGCGCCATCGGTCGCGCCGCCGCTCGGTCCCAGCGAAGCGCCGACGACGAGAACCCGAGCCAAAGGAGCGCCGTCCGCCCGGCCGGCGGCGACGGCGGTCGGATTGCAACCTCCCGAACGGGCCCCGCCGCCGCGCACGCCCTCTTCCTCCTCGGGCGTGCTCCCGGCCCCGTCTTCGTCGCCCTCGTCGAAGCCCGGGGTTTCGCATTCAGAAGCGTCCGGCGGGCTCGCGCCGCCTCGGCCCCGAAGACCGGCGTCCGAGCGATCGGGGAAGAAGCTCCCGCTGCCGTCGGAGTCGCTCGCGACGGCGCCCCCGACGGAGGAGACCGAGGCCGCGCCCACCAAGGCGCGACGCCGTCGACGGGCCGATACCGCCACCGTGGTCGCCCACCGTTCCCGTGACGCGCAACGCCCGCTCGGTGGCGACGACGCCGTGTCGCGCGACATTCACACCACCGCGGCGCGGGAGCCCAATCCCCGCGAGAGCGAACGGTTGGCCGCGGCGCCCATGACGCTCGATCCCGATGTTCGCCGCGGTCTCGATGCCCTCTGGGCCTACGCGTCGGAAGCATCGCGACGCTCGCGGGCGGCGGCGGAAGAAGCGGCGGGGGCGGCGCGGGTGGCGGAGGCGGCCGCGCGGCGAGCGCGCGACGAAGGGGAGCGCGCAGATGCCATGCAGCGGGCGGTGCAGGGGGCGGTCCATGCCCTCGAACTCCAGCGCCAAGGCGATTCAGACGGGGCTCGCCGCGCGCTCGCCGACGCCGAGGCCCTCGCCACCCGCACCATGAGCGACGACGTCGTGCGCGCCGGCGGTTGACGGGGCGGCGCCGGCGGTTGACGGGGCGATTGCCCCCGCTCACCTTCGGACGATGAAGCCCTGGGAGGTCGTCTCGAGTCGGACGCTGCTCGAACGTCGGTGGCTGACCCTGCGCGAGCAGCGCGTGCGCCTCGGGACCGGGGCCGAGATCGACGAGTTCCATCTCCTCGAGTCACCGGACTGGGTCGCCGTGCTCGCGCGGCGGCATGAAGACGGTGCGGTGGGGGTGGTCGAGCAATACCGACACGGGGCAGCCCGGGCGAGCCTCGAGCTGCCGGCGGGGGTCGTGGACGAGGGGGAGACGCCCGAGGCCGCGGCCCGCCGCGAGCTTCGCGAAGAGACCGGCTACGAGGCGCGAGAGTGGACCGAGCTGCTGACCGTGTGCCCCGATCCTTCGCGGGGCACGTCGACCGCGTACATCTTCTTCGCCGACGGTGCCCTGGAGGTCGGTCGGCCGTCCCTCGACGCTGGAGAAGACCTCCAGCCGTCTTGGTTGCCTCCGGCGGCGCTCCTGTCGGCCATCGATTCGGGACGGATTTTTCACGGGGTTCACGTGGCGGCCGTGCTCACGGCGGCCCGGCGCGGATGGCTGGGGGCCGCGGCGGCGTTCGCGGGGGAATGTGGCTGAGACGGCCCCGGTGGCGCCCTCGGACCGCGCGGCCCGCGACGTTCCGGTCGCGGGACCGGCGGGACCGGTGCGGTCCCAGAATTCCGACGAAGCCTCGGGGCCTCGCGCGTCGCAGCTCTACGTCGAGCCCCAGCTTCCCCTCTGGTGGGACTTGGTGGTCATCGTGCTCACCGTCACCAGCCTCGGTGCGCTTGCGGTGGAGGCGGTGTTCACGCTTCCTCCCCAGCTTTCGACGTTGCTCCGGTGGGGCGACCATGCGGTGTGTGCGGTGTTCGCCGCGGAGTTTTTCTATCGGCTGTGGCTCGCGCCTCGTCGGCGGGCGTTTCTGCGCCGCAACTGGATCGATCTCCTCGGGGCCGTACCGGCCGTAGAGCAGCTGCGCAGCGCCCGTATCGTGCGGTTGGTCCGGCTCCTCCGGGTGACCCGTGTGTTTTCGGTGTGGCGGCGCCTCGCGCGTCGCTACGACGTTCCGATGCCCACCGGGGCCCTCACCAACCTCGGCCTGACGACCGTGGTGGTCTGGCTCTTGTCGGCCTTTCTGTTCTTTCGTTTCGAGAGCCCGAGTCAGCCCGAGCTCACCCCTCCCGATGCCCTTTGGTGGAGCATGACCACGCTCTCGACGGTCGGCTACGGAGACCTCTATCCGGTCACGGCCGAGGGCCGGGCGGTCGCGGTCCTCACCATGGTGCTTGGGATCGGCCTGTTGGGGGGCGTCGCCGCGACGACGGCCGCCACCTTCATCGAGCTCCGTGACCGGGGAAAGAAAGGCCTTCGCAGCTACGTGCTCCGCGATCACCTGCTCGTCCTCGGGTGGAGCAGCAAAGGGGCCCAAGCCATTCAGAACTTCCGTACCGACCCCCGCCACCATTCCACCGACGTCGTCATCGTCAGCGAAGACGAAGAGAAGCCCGTCGATGATCCCGACGTCCGCTTCGTGCGCGGCGCCCGGGCGAGCGTACCCGTGTTGGAGCGCGCGTCTGCGGGGGAGGCCGGAGCGGCCATCGTGCTCGCCGCCGACCCCACCGACCCGCGCAGCGACCACGAGACGGCGCTCGTGGTGATGAGTCTCCGCCGCCTCAACCGCGACGCCCGCATCGCGGTCGAGATGGTCTCGGCGGAAAATCGCGACCACCTCGAGTTCGCAGGAGGTGACGCCCTCATCGACACCCGCCGCACCATCGCGAATCTCCTCGTGCGGGCCGCACAAGACGAAGGCGTCGGCGAAGTGTTCGACGATCTCGTCGAAAGCGAAGGAGGGGCCGAAGTGTATCGGATCCCCGTCTGGAGTGAATACGTGGGTCGCTCCTTCATCGAATACGCCCAACGCATGGTCGAGTTCCGTTGCGCCGTGCTCGGGGTCGTCCGCGACCACACCTCCATCATCAATCCCGAGCCCGACCTCGTCCTGGTCGCGGGAGACGAGGCATTCGTGGTCGCCACCGCGCCGCCGGCGCACTGAGGCGGCTCCCCTTTCTTCTGGGCACATGCCGGCGCGCCACGCCCGCTCGCCCGCCCGTGCGACTTCGGGAAAACCACGACCCTGGCCAGACGTCGCCGGGGCCGATAACATTCAGGTGTACGTGAAGCTTTGCGTCTCGACTGGACGGGGCGCCGACGCGTCCGTTCATGCCTCGGAGACCAACTCATGCGCCACCCCCTCCGTCCTTTTCTCCTCCGACGCTCTTCACTTCGCCCGCTGGCTTGGCTGCTGGCGGTGACCGCCGCGGTCGCGCTGTCGGCGGCGAATTGCGCGCCGGCCGAGTTCACGGTCTCACCCCTGACCGGGGGTCCCTGCGACGATGAGCTCGCAGGCCAGTGCGGTGGCGTGTGCACGGTCACGGAGGATTGCCCGGCCGGTCAGTACTGTGCCTCGGGAACCTGCCTCGCGGACTGCACCCCGGGCGGGGACCACTGCGGTTCCGGGTCGGTGTGCGACGACGAGGGACGATGCGCTTCCGGGGGCGGGCAAGGCGGCGCCGCGACGTCGATCGCGGTCACCGCCACCGGGGGCGGTGCGACCACCTCGGGCGGCGAGGGAGGCTCCTGCGGCGCGGTCGAGGTGAGCTTCGAGCCCCAGGTGCCTACGGTCGTGCTGCTCATCGACCAGTCCGGAAGCATGAACGTCGACTTCAACGGCCAGGGGAGCCGCTGGGACGTGGTGTACGACGCCCTGATGAACCCCACGACGGGCGTGGTGAAGCAGCTCGAGGGACAAGTCCGCTTCGGCCTCGCCCTCTACACCTACGCCAACGGACCGACCTGCCCCGAGCTCGTCGAGGTGGCGCCGCCGATTCTCAACCACCATGCCGCCATCGACGCGGCGTACGTCCCCGAGTCGCCTCGCGCCGACACCCCGACCGGCGACAGCATCACCGCGATCACGGCGCCGCTGATGGCGGTGACCGAACCGGGCCCAAAACTGATCATTCTCGCCACCGACGGCGAGCCAGACCGGTGCGAGGACCCGAACGCACACGACCAGGTTTCCCGCGACGAAGCGACGGACGCGGCGCAAGCGGCGTTCGCGCAGGGCATCGAGACGGTCATCATCGCCGTGGGCAACCAGGTGAGTCAGGAGCACCAGCAAGACATGGCCAACGCAGGCTCCGGTCGGCCCGTACCGGCGGCCATCGGGTGCGATCCCGTGGCCGACCCCGTCAACTGTGCGCCGACCTACGAGCCGACGAGCAAGCAGGCGCTCATCGATGCGTTCAACGAGATCATCATCGGGCAGCGCACCTGCATCTTCACCCTCGACGGGCAGGTCATCCCCGGCAAGGAGTGCGACGGGACGGTCTTGGTCAACGGCACGGTGCTCGGATGCAATGACCCCAACGGCTGGCAGCTCAACTCGCCGACGGAGATCGAGTTTCTGGGGACGGCGTGCGACACGATCCTCAACGACGCGAATGCCGACGTCTCGGTGTCGTTTCCCTGCGACTCCGTTGTGGTCCCCGAATAGGTCGGCTACCCGCCTGCTTCCCCGTCGCGAGTTCGTGCCGTCCGGGGCGTGAACGTCGTTCATGAACGATGTTCACACCCGGGGTCATTTCCGGTACACACCGCGGGCCGCCCCGCGGGGCGGCAGACGGTAAGCCATGAGTGACGATGCCTCGCACGAACCGGCCCGCGTCGACGCCATGGTGGCCGGGCGGAAGGACGCCCACCTCGATCTGTGCCTCGAGGCCGACGTGGGGGCCCCCGGCCTGACGACAGGGCTGGGGGGCTATGCCCTCGAGTACGATGCTTTGCCGGAGGTCGACCTCGATCGCGTCGATCTCAGCACCACCATCGCGGGCAAAGCGCTTCGCGCCCCCATCGTCGTGGGGGCGATGACCGGGGGAACCGAGCGCGCCGGCGTCATCAACGCGCGGTTGGCGCGCGCCGCCGCCCGGTGCGGGGTGGGCATGGCGTTGGGCTCGCAACGCGCGATGATCGTCGACCCGACGTTACGCTCCACCTTCGCGGCCCGCGATGCGGCGCCCGACCTCCCGCTGTTGTTCGCCAACGTCGGGTTGGTGCAGCTGAACTACGGGGTGACGACCGAGCAGATCCGCGACGCGATGGCGGCGGTCGACGCCGACGCACTCAACCTCCACACCAACCCCCTCCAAGAAGCCATTCAGCCCGAGGGCGACATCCGCTTCGCCGGTTTGGGCGCGCAGATCCCCCCCCTCTGCGAGGCGCTCGGTGACACGCCTGTTTTTCTCAAAGAGGTGGGGGCGGGCGTCGGACCGCGCGCGGCGGCCAAGCTCGCCGCGCTTCCGTTGGCCGGCATCGAAGTCTCGGGCGTCGGCGGTACCTCGTGGGCCAAGGTCGAGAGCTTTCGTGCGCCCGACGATAGCCCCCAACGCATCGTCGGGCGGCGTCTGGCGGGTTTCGGGATCCCCACCGGGGCCTCGGTCCAATTTTGCCGTGCCGCCTTCGGCACGTCGCGGACCGTCGTCGCCTCGGGGGGCATTCGCACCGGCATGGACATCGCGGTGGCGCTTGCGCTCGGCGCCGACGTGGCCGCGCTCGCTCGTCCCCTCCTCGAAGCGGCCGACGAGAGCGAAGACCGCGCGGTCGCTTTGCTCGAGACCCTCATCTACGAGCTCCGGGTGATCTGCTTCTGCACGGGGAGCCCCGATGTCGCGAGCCTCCGACAGGTCGCGGTCGTGCCTCCCGGCGGGCATTGGGCGGCGCGCGCGATGGGAACGACGTCCTCATGACGCGGGTGAGTTCAGCCCTTTCCGGGTTCTACAAGCTGTCGGTCGCGGCGCGGCGCGCCAGCCTCGCGGAGGCGGTCGGCATCGGCGCGGCCGAACTGGAGACGGCCTTCTCGGGCGACGGTGGGCTTTCCGACGAAGCGGCCGACCGGATGGTCGAGAACGTCCTCGGGGTCATGGGCCTCCCGCTGGGGCTTTGCTGCAACCTCGTCATCGACGGGGTCGATCGCCTCGTGCCCATGAGCGTCGAGGAACCGAGCGTGGTCGCGGCCGCGAGCTTCGCGAGCAAGCTGCTCCGGGCGGGCGGCGGCGTGACGACCGAGGTGACGCCGCCCCACATGGTCGGCCAAATCCAAATCCTCGACGTACCGGATGCGGCGCGGGCGGCGGAGGCGATCCTGGCGGACAAGGCCGCGCTGATCGCGGAGGCCAATTCGGGGCACCCCAACCTGGTCGGCGCGGGCGGAGGCGCCGTAGACGTCGAAGTTCACCAATTGGACGGTGACGCCGACCTCGGCGACGACCCTTGCGGGCCCATGACGATCGTTCACGTCGTCGTCGACGTGCGCGACGCGATGGGCGCCAACGCGATCAACTCGATGTGTGAACGCCTGGCGCCCCGGGTCGAAGCGCTGAGCCGCGGGCGCGTGGGGCTTCGGATCCTCTCCAACCTCACCGACCGGCGCCGCGTCATCGTGCGGGGGAAGGTGCCGTTTCGTGCCCTTCAGGGCCGCGGCCACGACAGCCCCGCCCAGCTCGCCCGGGCGATCGTCGAGGCGAGCGTCTTCGCCGAGCGCGATCCCTACCGCGCCGCGACGCACAACAAGGGCATCATGAACGGGGTCGACTCGGTCCTGATCGCGTTCGGGCAGGACTGGCGGGCGGTCGAGGCGGGGGCGCATGCGTACGCGGCGCGCGACGGCCGGTACACCGCGCTCGCCCGCTGGCGCATCGAGGGGGACCACCTGGTCGGCACCCTCGAGCTTCCCCTCGCCGTGGGCACGGTCGGAGGGGTGGCCAACGTGCACCCGAGCGTGAAGATGGCGCGGGCGGTGGCGCGGGTGGAAGGTGCGGCCGACCTCGCCCGGCTCGTCGCGGCGGTCGGGCTGGCGCAAAACCTCAGCGCCCTGCGTGCCCTCGCGGCGGAGGGCATTCAACGCGGTCACATGCGCCTTCACGCGCGCAACTTCGCCGTCGAAGCAGGGGCGACGGGGGATGCGGTCGAAGAGGTGGCGCGGACCATCGCCGACCGCGGCACGGTGAGTCTCGATGCGGCCCGGGAGGCCCTCGAGGAGATCGGGCTCCGGCGGCGGGAAGCGAGCACCATTCCTCCGATTTATCGAGACGGTGGGGGCGACCTGTTGACGCGTTTCGCCGACCTTCGCGAGGCCTACTGGCCCGAGATGGCGCGGCTCATCGACGACGTCGTGACCTCGACCACCCCCGGCGACTCCTCGCTCGTGTCGATGTGCGCCTACCACATGGAGACGGGAGGAAAGCGGCTGCGCGCCCTTCTGCCGTTGCTGGTGGCCGAAGCCTTCGAAACCGACCACGAGGGGCTCCTGCCCTTCGGCGCGGCGTGTGAAATGCTCCACAACGCGACCCTCGTCCACGACGACCTCCAGGACGGCGACCTCGTCCGGCGCGGACGGATGACGGTTTGGAATCGCTACGGGCAGGCGCAAGCGATCAACTTGGGTGACGCGATGTTCTACTTCGCGGTGCTGCTTTGTCATCGCACGCGGGCGCCGGCGGCCCGACGCGAGACCCTCGTGCGACGCCTGTTGCTCGACACCCTCCAGGTGATCGACGGCCAAGAGCGCGAGTTTGCGCTCAAGGGCGATGCGCCTCCGATGGCCGACTACTTCCGGATGGTCGAAGGTAAGACGTCGGGGCTCTTCGCCCTCCCGATGGCGGGCGCCGCCCAGTTCTGTGGGGCTGAAGAAGGCGAGGTCGCGGATTTGGCCGAGGCGGCGCGACACCTCGGCGTGCTCTTTCAGATCCAAGACGACGTGCTGGACCTGTACGGCGACAAAGGGCGGGGGGCGAAAGGGAGCGACGTCGCCGAAGGCAAGCGGAGCGTTCTCGCCGTGCACGCCCTAAACGCCCTCGACGACGCCCGGCGCCTACGTTTGCGCGACATTCTCGACCGGGACCGGGACCAGACCAAACCCGACGAGATCCGCGCCGCGATCGACATGATGACCGAGGTCGGCTCGCTCACCTTTGCCCTCGACGAGATCCGTCGGCGTCGGGAGCGCGCCCTCGAGGTGCCCGTGGTCGCCGCCAATCCGCGCCTTCGCGCGCTCGTGGCGGGGATGAGCGACCTCTTCACCAAGCCCATCGCCGACCTCATGAACGCCTGACGCGAAGGAGACCGACCGTGACCACCCAGAGCCCCGTCGTTCGTTCCCGGAACCCCAAGGTCGGCAAGCGCCGCGAAGTCATGCCGGCCGACTGGCGCTTTTGCGACGAGATGTTGCCCCGGGTGTCCCGGACGTTCGCGCTCTCGATCGCCGCCCTCCCCCCCGACCTCAGGCGGGCGATCAGCGTCTCCTACCTGCTCTGTCGCATCGTCGACACCGTCGAGGACGACGCCGTGGTGGTCGGCGTCGACCGTGAGCGGCTCTACGCCGAGTTCGACGCCCTCATGATCGATGACCGCCGCGATGCGGCCCGGTTGGAGGAGCTCACCAGCGCGCTCGACCTCGCCGTCGGCAGCCCCTACCGCGATCTCTGCCTTCGAAGTGGCGCCGTGTTCCGCGCCTACGCGAGCCTGACCCTCGAGCATCGAGGGGCGATCCGGCCGCACGTCCTCGAGATGTCGCGGGGGATGCGCGAATTCACCCAACGCGCCGACGCGCGGGGAACCCTTCGCATCCGGGACCTGGCCGAACTCGAGCGGTACTGTTACTTCGTGGCCGGCACGGTGGGAAAGCTGCTCACCGCCCTCTTCGAGCGTCACGTGCCGCAGCTTCCGGCCCACGACCTGGTCGCCCTCCGGGGGCGGGCGGTAAGCTTCGGCCTCGCCCTCCAAATGGTGAACATCGTCAAAGACGTCGCCGAGGACCTCCCTCGGGGCGACTGCTTTCTCCCCACGGATCTCGCGGCGGACGAAGGATTGGAGTTGTCCCAAATTCTCCTTCCCGAGCACCGAGAGGCGGGGCTCCGCATCATCGGACGGGTTTGTGCCCGGGCCCGCGAGCATCTGCGGAGGGCCCAGGAATACACCCTGTTGTGGCCCGCCACCGGCGCCGGGGTGGATGTCCGCCTCTTTTGCACGGTACCCCTGACCCTCGCCCTGGCCACCCTCCGCGAGGTGGAGGCGGGGCCCGACACGCTCCGCCCGGGCCGCACCCCAAAGGTGACCCGGGCCGTGGTGACCGACGTGTTTGCGAACGCCAAGGGGGCGGCGCGCGACGACCGAGCGCTGCGGCGACTGTTCGACCGCTACGGAGAGGACCACACGGTGCTGGGCGTTGACGACGCGGTGGGCATGACCGCCGAAGGCGACGACCCGGGCGAGCGCGACGACCTCGCGGGCGCGCCCCCCGTCAGCGGTCGCGCCCCCGTGGCCGCCGAGGGGGGCCGTCGTCGTCTCATGGGCACCTACCGCGGGCGGGCCCTCGTGACCGGGGCCGCGGGGCACTTTGGCGCGAACATGGTTCATGCGCTCCTCGACGACGGCATCCCCGTACGGGTTCTGTTGCGCCGCGGGAGCGACAACGCGGCGATGGAGGGCCTCGACGTGGAACGCGTCTACGGTGACCTCCGCGACCCCGAGGCCTGCCGTCGCGCCGTCGAGGGCTGCGAGACGGTCTTTCACTGCGCCTCCAAGGTCTCGACCCTCCAGGGCGGAAAGGCGCACAAGGAAGAGGTCTACGAGAGCAACGTGACCGGCACCCGCCGTCTCCTCGCGGCCATCAAGGAGAGCGATGTGCGGCGCACCGTCGTCACGGGCAGCCTCGGCGCCAACGGGTACCACCGCGACGATCCCACCCGCCCGGCCGACGAGACGGTGCCGTTTTACCCGTTCGCGGTCCACACTCCGTACGCGCGGACCAAACACGAGATGGAGCACGAAGTGCTCAAGGCCGTGGTCGTCGACGGCGTCGACGTGGTGATGTGCACCTCCGTCGCCATTCTCGGGCCCCACGATTACAAGCCGTCGCGCATGGGACGCACCCTGATCGATTACACCCACGGTCGGCTGCGCGCCTACATTCCGGGGGGGATCGAATTCGTCTCCGCCCGCGACTTGGTGCGCGGCCACGTGTTGGCCCTCGAGAAGGGGCGGGCAGGCCACAAGTACACCATATCGACGCAATGGTTGTCGCTCGACGACATCATGGCCGCCTGGGAAGAGATCACCGGGGTGCCGCGGCCCCGGCGACGGCTGCCCGCGCGGGTCATGCTCGGTCTCGGGCACGTCAGCAGTTTCGTCCTCACCAACTTTTTTCCTCGTCTGCCGCAACGATTCACACCGGATGCGGTGCGGATCTTGATGCTCTCTCGCCGGGCCGACATCACCAAAGCCCGCGAGGAGCTCGGCTTCGAACCCGGCGACATCCACGAGGCGATGCAGGAGGCGTACGACGACTTTGCCCGTCGCGGGCTCGTGCCGCCCCGGCTTTCTGTCGTGGATGCGGCCGCAGAAACGAAATCCGAGACGGCGACGGGAGCCTCCGCGGCCGCCTGAGCGAGCGACGACGACGATGACGATGGACTTTACGCGCGAGAAAAAGCCCCCTCCTCCCGACTTCGAGCACGCCCGCAACAAGCGCCAAAAAGTGCGCGCGGCGGGGATGGACCCCAATTATTGGTATGCGGTCGAGCACAGCGCGCGGCTCGGCCCTGGCGAAGTGACCGAAGTCGTGTTCTGGCGGCAGAGCGTGGCGGTCTATCGCGACGCCTGGGGCGCGGCGCACGCGATCGAGAATCGCTGCGCCCATCGCCAACTCAAGCTGTCGCTCGGGTTGGTCGAAGGCAACATGCTCGTGTGTCCCTACCACGGGTGGAAATACGACGGCGACGGGCACCTCATCGAGGTCGAGCACGACCTCTTCGGGAAGAAACTCCCGAAGTGCAAAGTCCAGCATTTCGCGGTTCGAGAGCGTTACGGACTCATCTGGGTGTTCTTCGGCGACCCCGCCATCGCGTTCGACGTCCCGATGCCCGAGATCCCGGAGTTGGAGCAGGACAAGCCCTGGGCCTGCATTCCCCTCGACTTCACGGTCAAGGCCCATCATTCGATGATCCTCGACAACGTCAGCGACTTCACCCACGCGTTCCTGCACCGGAAGTACAAGCCGTTCTGGGACGCGAAGATGGTCAAGCTGAAGAAAGAGAAAGACCGGGTCCTCGTCGCCTACGACACCGTGATCGGAGGGGGAGGCGCGACCAAGTACTTCGTGGACCGCGACAACATCGACACGAACTCGATCGAGCTCGGGTACGAGTACCCGTACCAGTGGTCCAACACCGACGGGCAGATCAAGCATTGGTTGAGCGTCTTGCCGATCGACGAGCGCACGACGAAGACCTTCTTCATCTTTTATTTCAAGTCCTTCAAGGTTCCCTTTCTACCGTTGCGCTTTCCGCACCGTTTGATGAAGACCGTGCTGAAGGTCGCCAACGAGGTCCAGATCAAGCCGGTGATGGAGGAAGACATCATGGCGTGCGAGGCGGAGCAGGCGGGCTACGAGGCGCACTGGGATGCGCCGGTCGCCGAGATCAACCCGGCCGTCTACGCCATGCAGAACCTCACCATCAAGAAGTGGGAAGCCTACCTCGAGCGGGAAAAGTCGAAGGGGAGCGTCAAGCTCCGTCGCAACCGACACGCTGACGCGGCGGAATGACGCGACCAATGGGGAGCAGGTGATGGAACGTAGCTACGACGTCGTCATTGTGGGCGGCGGGCCGGTGGGATGCGTGACCGCCCTCGCCCACGCGGACCTCGGGGCGCAGGTGCTGGTGTTGGAGGCCAACCCGGCCGCGAGTCGGCGCCTCGCCGGAGAGTGGTTGCACCCTCCCGCGCTCTCGATCCTCGAACGCTACGGGGTGGGCGACGTGGGCGAAACGGCCTACCCCTCGGGCGAGGGGTTCGCCGTGTTCCCCGACGACGGGTCTGAGCCCATCGAGCTTCCGTATCCCGACGGCCCGGGGTTCTCGATCCACCATCACGAATTGGTGTCGCGGCTCAGGGATAAGTTGAAGGACCGAGCCGGAATCACGTATCGCGAACCGGCCCGGGTCACGGCGGTCGAGGACGGCCGCGTCACGTATCAGGTTCGCGGCGAAGGAGAAAAAACCGTCACGACGGGTCGAATCATCGGCGCCGCCGGCCGTAACAGCGTCGTGCACAAGGCGCTCGGCATGAAGAACGAGCCTTCGACCTACTCGCGAATGGCCGGCATTCTCCTCGAGGACTGCACGCTCCCGTTTCCGGGGCGGGGGCACGTGTTCCTGGGGGCGCCGGGGCCCGTGCTCGCCTACCGGGTCAATGACGACCAGATCCGGATGACGATCGACGTTCCTCTTTCGTTGCCGGTGAAAGAGCAGCGGGACGCGACGTTATGGGACGCCTATCACCCGGTGTTGCCCCCCGCGCTTCGTCGTCCTTTTTTTCGCGCGCTCGAGGCGGGCAACATCGCTTGGGCGTCCAACCAAAATCGCCCCCGACTCGCGTACGGCAAGGAGGGCATGTCGCTCGTGGGAGACGCGGTCGGTCACCATCATCCCCTCACCGCGCTGGGCATGACCCTCGGGTTTCAAGATGGGGTGGCGCTGGCGGAGGAGAAGAGCTTCGGGCGTTACCGGTTTCGGCGGGTCCGAGACTCGCGAGTGGCCGAGATGCTCGCGGTGGCCCTGTACGAAGTGTTCGCCGACAGCAGCGACGAGGTCGTGGCGATCCGTCACGCCGTGTACGAAATGTGGCGGCGCTTCCCGGGCGAGCGCCGCCGCACGATGCGATTCCTCGCCTGTCAGGACACGCGGGCGATACGGTTCGGGGGCTCCTTCGTGCGCGCCTGCGCGCTCGCGGGCGGGTCACTGCTGCGGGAAACGGTTCGCTCCGGCAAGTGGGCGCACAGCGCTCGGCTCACCGCCGAGCTTGCAGAGCGGTGCCGATGGTTGCTGAGCGGCGCCATGCACCTCAGCGACGCCCGCCCCTCGCGTGACTACGCCGAAGACGAGACCTGGGGTCCGGCCCTCAAGGCCGCTCGCGCGGGGGCCGAGGTGATGGAGCATCCCGCCCGACGGGCGGCCTCCGAGCTACGCCAGGCGGCCTCCGGCCGTCCCAACATGGCGCTCGAGCGGGCTATCCATTGGCTCGAGCGGAACCAACGCCCCGACGGAGGCTGGGAAGGCGAGGTCGTGTGGTGCCCCATGCTTCCTGCCCAGTACGTGTTGCTCTGCGCGGCGACGGGGACCGAGATCGACCCTGTGCGTCGGCGACGGTTGCTGCGGCAGTTCGAGGTGACGCAACTCCCCTCCGGTACGTGGGGCCTGCACGAATTGTCGCCTCCGTATCTGTTTGCCACGGTGCTGGTGTACACAGCGGCGCGATTGCTCGGCGCTCCGGCAGACGGTCCGCTGCTCCGACGTGCGCGCGCCTTCATCGCCGACGAAGGCGGCGCCACGGCGATCCCGAGTTGGGGCAAGTTTTGGCTCGCCCTCGTCGGCCTGTACGAATGGCGAGGCGTGAATCCGGTGCTCCCGGAAGTGTGGTCGTTGCCCTCGTGGTTGCCCCTCCATCCGTCGAATTACTACTGCCACACGCGCCTCATCTATCTGGGCATGGCGTGCCTCTATGGCGAGACCTTCCCCGTCGGGGCGGGCTTCGGAGCCGAGAACATGGTGACGGCACTACGAGGCGAGCTCTACCCACAGGGCTACGACGGCGTCGACTTCGGGCGCGCGCGGCACGAACTTCGGGAGGCCGAGATCTTCACCCCCCCCGGTCGGGCGTTGAAGCTCGCGTACGACGCACTCCGCCGCCTCGACGACGGGGCGCTGTCGAAGTCGCGCCGAGAGCGCCTCCGCACCGAACTGCTCGAGCGGGTACGCTTCGAACTCCACAGCACCGACGACACCTGCATTTCGCCGGTCAACGGCATGCTGAACCTTTTGGCGCTGTACCATCACGACCCGAAGGACGAGGACTTCATCCGCGGTATGGATCGTCTCTCGGGCTGGATGTGGGAAGACGACGAGGCGGGGTGTCGCATTGCGGGCGCCCGCAGCGCCACCTGGGACACCGCCTTCGCGGCGCAAGCGCTGGCCGCCGCCGCGCCGCATTACGACGTCAGCACCGCGCTCGAGCGGGCGGACGCGTTCCTCGCCCACCAGCAGATCCTTCACCCCCCCGTGACGGACTATGCCCGGCACCACCGGATCGATCCTACCGGGGGATACACCTTCGCGGAGCGCTGGCATGGGTGGCCCGTGAGCGATTGCACCGCCGAGGCCATGATCGCCCGACTCGACGGACCGGTCCGGCGTGCGGGACGCGAGGCCATGACGGCCGCGGCAAGGTTCATCCTCAGGACCCAATGTCGCGACGGTGGGTTCGGGAGCTACGAGCCGCAACGGGGGGGCATCGAGCTCGAGTGGCTCAATCCGGCGGAGATGTTCGGCGACTCGATGACCGAGCACCCGTACCTCGAGTGCACTGCCTCGTCCGTGGCCGCACTCGCATCCTTCCGTCGGCATTTTCCCGACGTCATGGGGGAACGTATCGATACGGCGATCGCCCGGGGCGTCACGTCGATTCGCGACCGCCAACGTCCCGACGGAGCGTGGTCGGCCAATTGGGGAATTCATTTCATCTACGGCACGCTCTTCGGCATTCGGGGGCTTCTCGCCGCCGGCGTACCCCCCGTCGACGCGGCGATCCGTCGGGCCTGCGCGTGGCTGCGCGCCCATCAGCGCGACGATGGTGGGTGGGGTGAGTCCCATCGGGCGAGTCTGGAGGATGCCGATCGTCCCCACGCCGCCAGCCAGGTGATCCAGACCGCCTGGGCGCTCTCGGCATTGCTCGAAGCGAAAGACCCCGATTGGGACGTGATCGATCGCGGCGCTCATTTTCTCGCGGCGCGTCAGCAGTCGGACGGGGGATGGCCGAAAGAGGATCCCTCGGGCGTCTTCTTTCACACCGCGCTCCTGCACTACGAACTCTACCGGCAGTACTTTCCGCTATGGGCGCTCGGCCTTTACGAGACGCGGCGCCTCGAACGGGATCCCCTTCTCGATGCGCGCAGCCGACAGCTCGAGGCGCGGCGCGTCGCGGGCCGTGTCGACGATGCCGCGGAATGACGGGGCGGTGCGCAACGACTTGGCTGGGCGGAATGACCGGGCGGCCGAGTGAAGGCGCCGACGGACGACGGGGTCGCTAACCTCGATCGAATGCGGGAGGCGGAGGTCACGGCTCCGAGGTGAGGCGGTCGATGACCCCGGTGATGATGGCGTCGGCCACGGAGGTCGTCGAGGCGGCGGCGGCGGGGGACGCGACCAGGTCGGCGGTGAGCGGGCGTCCGGCGGCGAGGAGGGCGGCGACCGATGCTTCGATGGCGCCGGCGACCCGGGCGAGCGCGGGGTCGACCCGGCGGGAAGCGAGCCACCCGAACGCGTGACCCACGGCGAGCATCATCGCCATGGGGTTGCATCGGTCGGTACCCGCGAGGTCGGGGGCAGACCCGTGGACGGGCTCGAACATCGCGTGGTCGTCGCCGAGGTTGGCGCCGGTCGCCAGTCCCATTCCCCCCTGGAGCACCGCCGCGAGGTCGGTGCAGATGTCGCCGAACAGGTTGGTCGTGACGACTACGTCGAAGCGCTCGGGTTCCTGCATGAGCGCGACGGTAAAGGCATCGACGAGCACCGTTTCGCGGGCGACGTCGGGAAAGCTGGCCGCGATCTCGTCGAAGACCTCGCAGAACAACCGGCACCCGTGGAGGAGGTTGGGTTTCGCCACCGCGGCGACCCGCGGCCGGCCGTTGCGCGAGGCCTCCGAGCGCGCCCGGCTCAGCGCGAAGGCATGGCGAATGACCCGCGCCGAGGCGCGGCGGGTGATGACGCGGGTGTCCGTGGCCCGCCCCGCGGCCGCCGAGGTCGCTCCGAGTCCGGCGTAGAGACCTTCGGTGTTTTCGCGCACGATGACGAGGTCGACGTCCTCGGGGCGCCACCCCGTTGCCCTCGCGCCCCCGCCGAGGCGATGGCGTACGCCGGGGTGGAGCTTGACCGGGCGCACGTTGGCGTAGAGGTCGAGGCCAACGCGATTGCCGATGACGGCCGACCAGCCCGCCATGTGACCGTCCGCTCGCATGACGGGCGTTCCCGGCCGTTCGGGCGCGGGCCAGCCCACCGCGCCGAGGAGGATGGCGTCGGCGCTGCGGCACACCGCGTCCGCCCCGTCGGGCCAGTCCCGACCGTGCTCGAGGTAGTACTTCCCGCCACAAGGGACTTCCTCCGTGCGCACCGTGATCGACGTCGCGGTCGTGATGCCCCCGAGGAGCCGAGCGGCGTGCGCCATGACCTCGGCCCCGATCCCGTCGCCGGGAAGCAGCGCGAACGTGAGGTCGGACATGCCGCTCCATCATGGGGGCAAACCGCCGATCCGCACGGCGAAAACTGGACCCGACGCAACGCGTCATTAAGGGTTGTAAGGTGGAGCGATACGCTAGGGGTGGGCCCCCGGGACGTTGGGGCTTGTACGACCCGGAGACGGAGCACGATGCCTGCGGGGTGGGGTTCGTGGCGAACATCCGGGGGAAGCGAAGCCGGCGCATCGTCGCCGACGGCTTGGAAGTCCTGCGTCGGCTGAGCCACCGGGCGGCCACGGGGGCCGACCCGCTGACGGGGGACGGGGCCGGCATCATGGTGCAGCTCCCGCACCAGTTCTTCGCCCGCGAAGGCGCCCGCCTCGGATACGACATGCCGCGTCGGCGTCGCTACGCGGTAGGTCAGGTCTTTCTCCCCCGCGATCCCGTCGCGCGGCGCGCGATCACCTCCATCTTCGCGCAGGTCACGGCGGAGGAGGGCCAACGACTCCTCGGGTGGCGCGACGTGCCGGTCGACGAGGCCCACCTCGGGCCCTCGGCCCGGACCGTGATGCCCGACATCCGCCAGGTCTACATCGCCTGCCGACGGCTGCCCCCGAGCGCCTTCGAGCCGAAGCTCTTCGTGATCCGCAAGCGGGTCGAGAACCGCGTGCGCGCGCTCGGTCTCGACCCCGACCGCCGCTTTCACGTGGCGAGTCTCTCGGCCGAAACCATCGTCTACAAGGGCTTGTTGCTGCCCGAGCAGCTCCCACGCTTCTTTCCCGATCTCGGCGACCCCGACTTCGTCAGCGCGATTGCGCTCGTTCACTCGCGCTTCTCCACGAACACCTTTCCCACGTGGGATCTGGCGCAGCCGCTGCGCTTCGTGGCCCACAACGGCGAGATCAACACGGTGCAGGGCAACCGCAACTGGATGCGCGCCCGCCGCTCCCAACTCCAGTCGCCGCGGTTTTGGGGGAAGCTCGAGGCGCTCCACCCGATCGTGGTGCCCGGCAAGAGCGACTCCGCTCAGTTCGACAATCTGCTCGAGCTGTTGGTGCTCGGCGGACGCAGCCTGCCCCAGGCGCTGATGATGATGATCCCGGAGGCCTGGGAAAACGATCATCTGATGAGCGAGGAACGGCGCGCGTACTACGAGTACGCGGCCAATCTCATGGAGCCGTGGGACGGCCCGGCGGCGATGGCGTTCACCGACGGGCGCCTCGTCGGGGCCACGCTCGACCGAAATGGCCTGCGCCCCTGCCGGTACGTGATCACCGACGACGATCGCGTGGTGCTCGCCTCGGAGACGGGCGTTCTCGACATCCCCCCCAACCGCGTGAGGGTCCGAGGGCGACTGCGGCCGGGGCGCATGCTGCTCGTCGACACCGAGGAGGGCGTGATCCTCGACGATGGCGACGTGAAGCGGGAGATCGTGCGCCGGTGGCCCTACCGGCGTTGGCTCGACAAGAACGTGGTCCCGCTTTCCGAAGTGACGGGAGGCACCGCCCACTTGCCCCTCCGCGGGGCCGAGCTCCGCCGGGTTCAGCGCGCCTTCGGCTACACCGACGAAGACCGGCGCGTGGTGCTGGGGCCCATGGCGGCAACGGGCAAGGAGCCCATCGGTTCGATGGGCCACGACGCGCCGCTGGCGGTGCTGAGCGATCGAGACCCGTCGCTGTTCAACTACTTTCATCAGCTGTTCGCGCAGGTCACCAACCCGCCCATCGACCCCATCCGCGAAGAGCTGGTGATGTCGCTGCGAACCTTCACCGGCGCCGGGGCCAATCCCTTTGGCGAGATGCCGGAGCAATGTCACGCCCTCGCCATCGATGGCCCCATGCTCACCCACGCCGACATGGCCAAGGTGCGCAGCGTGCGGGAGGGGATCTTCGAGCCGACGACCCTCGCGCTTTTGTTCCCCGTGCGCGAGGGCGCCGGGGGCCTCGCCCGGGCCGTCGATCGGTTGTGCACGCGGGCCGCCGAGGCCGTCGCCCAAGGCTACAACATCCTCGTCTTGAGCGACCGCGGCGTCGACGCCGAGCATGCGCCGATCCCGATCCTCCTCGCGGTGAGCGCGGTGCATCAGCACTTGGTCCGCGAGGGCATCCGCATGCAAGCGGGGCTCGTGGCCGAGACCGGGGAGGCGCGTGAGGTCCATCATTTCGCCCTCCTGCTGGGCTACGGGGCCTCGACGGTGAACCCGTACCTGGCGCTGGATACCCTGCGGAGCACGCTGCCCTCGCGGGCGCCCGCCGAGGGGGAGGAGGATGACGCACGGTCCGGGGACCCGTCATCCGCACTGGCCGCCGCCGAACGCAACTACATCCGCGCCATCGAACGGGGGCTGCTCAAGATCATGAGCAAGATGGGGATCAGCACCCTCCACGCCTACCGCGGGGCGCAGATCTTCGAAGCGGTTGGGCTCGAGCCATCGCTCTTGGAACAGCACTTCACGGGGACCCGGAGTCGTATCGGTGGGATCGGTCTCGAACGACTCGGCGCCGAAGTTCTCGCCCGCCACGCGCGCGGATTCGGGCCCGGGGCCGACGCGGATCCGGTGCCGCTGCCGGTGGGGGGCGACTACCAATGGCGCCGCCGGGGCGAACGTCACAAGTGGAATCCGGCGACCATCGCCAAGCTGCAGGCGGCGACGCGCGCCGAGGACCACGACACGGCGACCGCGCGCTTCGAGGAGTTTTCGGCCCTGGTCGACGCCGAGGAGGACGCCCCGGTGACACTACGCGGACTGTTGGCCATCGACGGTCGGGGCCGGACGCCGGTGCCCCTCGACGAGGTCGAGCCCGCGCGTGACATTTGCCGACGTTTCGTCACGGGGGCCATGAGCTTTGGATCGATCAGCCCCGAGGCCCACGAAACGCTGGCCATCGCGATGAATCGCATCGGCGGTCGCTCCAACAGCGGCGAGGGCGGCGAGGAAGCACGACGCTACCGCCCCGACCCCAACGGCGACCGCCGGGACAGCGCCATCAAGCAGGTCGCCTCGGCGCGTTTCGGCGTGCACATCGATTACCTCAATCACGCCGTCGACCTTCAGATCAAAGTCTCGCAGGGGGCCAAGCCAGGCGAGGGAGGGCAGCTTCCCGGCCATAAGGTCGACGAGCGCATTGCGGCCGTTCGGTGTGCGACCCCGGGGGTGACGCTCATCTCCCCGCCACCGCATCACGACATCTATTCCATCGAAGACTTGAAGCAGCTCATCTTCGACCTCAAGTGCGCCAATCCGCGGGCCCGCGTAAGTGTGAAACTCGTCTCCGAGCTCGGGGTGGGGACCGTGGCGGCGGGGGTGGTGAAGGCGGGCGCGGATGCGGTCGTGATCGCGGGCATGGCGGGGGGTACGGGGGCGTCGCCGCTGTCGTCGATCAAGCGCGCCGGGATGCCGTGGGAGATGGGGCTGGCCGAGACCCAGCAAGTGCTCATGCAAAACGACCTGCGAGGGCGGGTCCGGCTTCAGGCAGACGGGGGCTTTCGCACCGGTCGGGACGTGGTGGTCGCCGCGTTGCTCGGGGCCGAGGAGTACGGGTTTGCGACGGCGGCCCTCGTCGTCGAGGGCTGCGTGATGTTGCGCAAGTGCCACCTGAACACGTGCAGCGTGGGGATCGCGACGCAGGACCCGGGTCTACGGCGTCTCTTCACGGGCGACCCGGACCACGTCGTCCGGTATTTTGAATTGGTGGCCGAGCAGGTGCGGCGCGAGCTCGCCCGGCTCGGCCTTCGTCGGCTCGACGAGGCGATCGGGAGGACCGAATGGCTCCGACGGCGGGAACTGGGGCACGCCAAAGCGGCCATGCTCGACCTCGAGCCGCTCCTCGCACGCTACGGCCGACCGCCGCGCACCGCGAAGGAAGCGACGGAGGAGGTGCCGCGCCGGTTCGTTGCCTCGGTCGCGGATCCCGGCCTCGCCGCGCATCTCGACCGACGCTTGTGGGAGGCGGCGCGATCCGCGGTGGAGGAGGGGACGCCTACGGAAATCGCCTCGACGGTTCAGAACACGCAACGCGCGGTGGGGACGATGCTGTCGGGATGGGTGGCCCGAGTGCACGAGGCGCGCGGCGCGGGGGGAGGCCTTCCCGAGGACACGTTGCGACTCCGGCTGCGCGGGTCGGCCGGCCAGAGTCTGGGGGCATTTTTGGCCTCGGGGATCACCATCGACCTCGAGGGCGACGCGAACGATTACGTCGGCAAGGGCCTCAGCGGGGGTCGCATCGTCGTGCGCCCGCCGGCGGGAAGCCGTTTGGTGACCAACGAAAACGTCATCGTGGGCAACGTGTGCCTTTATGGCGCCACGGGGGGCGCCGCGTTTTTTGCCGGCCAGGCCGGAGAACGGTTCGCGGTGCGCAACAGCGGGGCGCAGGCCGTGGTCGAAGGGGTCGGAGATCACGGCTGCGAATACATGACGGGAGGCGTCGTCGTGGTGCTCGGCCATTGCGGATGGAACTTTGCGGCGGGCATGAGCGGCGGAATGGCGTTCGTTTTCGACCCCGACAACGAATTGTCGCGACGTATCAATGGCGACATGGTCACGCTGGAGCCCTTTTTCGAAGCGGCGGATCAATGGCTGGTTCAGGGCTTGATCGAAGATCACGTACGCCACACCGGCTCACCGCACGCGCGTCGGATTTGCGACCAGTGGGAAACGATGATCCCGCATTTCGTGAAGGTCATGCCCACGGAGTACCGACGGGTGCTCGAGCGCCGGGGAGCCGCGGGGACGGCCCCTTCGGATCCCGAACCGTCTCGTCTGCGCGCGGTGGGGGGGGGCTGAAGCATGGGCAAACCGACGGGATTCATCGAATGGGAGCGGCTGCTCGCCCCGCGGCGGGCGGTCGAATTGCGGACCCAGGACTTTGCCGAGGTGGAGCGCGGCGCCACGCCGGAGCACACGCGACAGCAGGCGGGTCGATGCATGGACTGCGGGATTCCGTTTTGTCAGCAGGGGTGTCCGCTGGGAAATCCCATCCCGGACTTCAACGATGCGGTCTACCGCGGGGACTTCGAGAGCGCGTATCGTTTGCTTTCTTCGACCAACAATTTCCCCGAGTTCACGGGGCGACTCTGTCCCGCGCCGTGTGAATCGGCGTGCACCCTCGCGCTCGCCGGGGCGGCGGTGACCATCGAGCAGGTGGAGAAGGAGATCGCCGAGCGTGCGTGGCGGGAGGGTTGGGTCGATCTCACGCCCTACCGAACGCCGACCGGGAACGACGTGGGGGTCGTGGGTTCGGGTCCCGCCGGCCTCGCGGCGGCCGAGCAATTGGTGCGCGCGGGCCATCGGGTCACCGTGTACGAGCGCGACGATCGGGTGGGGGGGCTGCTCCGCTACGGGATCCCCGATTTCAAGCTCGCGCGCTCGGTCCTCGACCGTCGGCTCGCGCTGATGGAGGCGGCGGGCGTGACCTTCACGACCGGGGTCGCCGCCGGCGAGGACGTCCCCTGGTCGACGTTGCGGGCGCGGCACGACGCGCTGTTGCTCGCGTTGGGCAGCCGCCGCCCGCGCGACCTCGACGTGCCCGGACGCTCCCTGTCGGGGGTCGTGTTCGCCATGGACTTTCTCGAGCCTCAGAACCGCAGGGTCGTCGGCGAAGACGTGGTCTCGGCCGCGGTCGCGACGGGGCGGCGGGTCGTGATCCTCGGCGGTGGCGACACCGGCTCGGATTGTCTGGGGACGTGTCACCGGCAGGGGGCGGCTGCCGTCACCCAAGTCGAGCTGATGCCCGCACCGCCTTCGTCGCGCGCGGGCGACAACCCCTGGCCGCAGTGGCCGATGGTGTTCCGTACCTCGTCGAGCCAGGAGGAAGGGGGGGAGCGCCGCTTCGCGTTCGCCACCCAGCGGCTCGAGGGCGTCGACGGCCGGCTCACCCATCTCGTCGGCGCCGAGGTACGCCACCCTCCCGGAGGTGGGCTCGAGGTCGTGGCGGGGACCGAGCGTCGCCTCGAATGCGATCTCCTCATCCTCGCCATGGGGTTCGTCGGGCCCGACCTGACGGGCCTCCCCGACGCGCTCGGGGTCGCGCTCGACGCCCGCGGCAACGTGGCCGCCGACGAGGAGACCTACGCCACGTCGGTGCCCGGGGTGTTCGTCGCCGGGGACGCCCGGCGGGGTCAGAGCCTGGTCGTGTGGGCGATCCGGGAGGGCCGAGAGGCAGCGCGCGCCATCGACGCGCAGCTCACGGGGGCTCCGTCGGTGCTTCCGTCTCTGGGCGCCGACGCGCCGTTCTCGTGAGGCCATCGGCGGCGGGGTCCTCGACCGCCGCCACCGCGGCCGCCGCATCGTCGCGGGCAGGGCCGCGGAGGAGCAGCGCCGGGACCCCGCCCGCCAGAGCGGCCGCAAACATCATCGCGGAGATGGTGAGGCCGACGGCGATGGCGGTGTCGGCCGGGGCGCCGCCGAGCACCTCGAAGATGGCGGCGAAGAGGCCCTCGCGAAGACCCAGGCCCGAGGGGGTGACGGTGATGGCGTCGCCGAGAAACAGAAGCGGCGCGATGGCCACCACCCGCCCCGGGCCGACGTCGACGCGGAGGGCGCGGAACGCGATGAGGTAGACCGCCACTTGAAGGGCCACCTCGGCCGTCGTCCACGCCAGGGTACGACCGCGGGCGTAGCGGATGCGTCCTCGGGCGCGCCGTGGCCATCGCTGCAGGCCGAGCAGAATGAGCGTGGCGAGGGCCGAGACCGCGAGCGCACCGCCTCCCACCAGGGGATGGCGGATGCCGAGCACCAGCGCCCCGAGGACACCGACCACGCCCATGCCGGCGGCATGGAGGGCGACGTCGGCGACGATGGTGGTCGAGACCACCACGGCCTCGCTCCGGTCACGGGCGAGCGCTCCGATCTTGAGAGCTTCCGACACCGGGGCCACCAAGTTGGCCAGCATGCCCACGAGCTGGGTGCGGAAGAGAAACTGGAAGTCCCGACGGCGGACGGGAATGTCGCGCAGCATGTCGGACCACTTGGCCATTCTCGCGGCCCGTTGGCCCAAGTGCACGCCGGCCCCGAGCAGGAGCCAGGGGACGACCTCGGGGTGGGCGACCTTCGTCCACACCTCGCTTCCGCCGAAGCGGAGGACGACGGCCAGGACGACCACCGCGAGCCCCAAGCGGACGAGGCCCGACCCGAGACGGCGGGCGCGCAATCGGCGGAGGAGGGGACGCGGCGAGAAACGGGACACGGCCATACAGGACGTACTCCCCCCGACCGCCGCCGGCACCCCCCACTACGGTCGGGCCCACGAAGAGAGTAGGGTCGCGCGGTCATGCCGAGGGCGAAGTCGTGGTCGTGGTCGTTGACGTTGGCGCTCGGAGGGGTCGCGCTCGGCTGTGGCGGGGCTCGGGGAGGGCCGACGTCGCCCGGCGGAGGCCCCGATGGCGACACCGGGCCAGCCAGGGGCACGCGCGGGACCCTCGACGCGGCCGCGGTGGCCCGCGAAACCACCGCGGCGTCCACGGCCGCCGAAGCCTGTGTCGCCGAGGCCCGAGAGATCGTGCCGGCGGCGGGAGGCGCCATGACCGTGCGCTTGGTGGTGAACGGCGCGGGCGAGGTCACCGAGAGCTACCTCGCCGATAACGACTTCGGCTTCGACGTGACCGAGCGGTGTGTGCTGGACGCGTTTCGGGCGCGCCGGTGGCCGTCGCCGCGAGGCGGAGACCTCGGCGAAGTGACCCATACCCTCACCTTTCCGCCGGCGGCCGAGCTCGCGGCGGCGGCGACATGGGGCGCGGAGGACCTTCGCGCGGCCATGACCGCTGAGGCGGCGGAGGGCGAAGATCCGTTCGCGGCGCTGTCGGAGGCGCTCGCGGGGTGTCGGGCCGCCGGTGCGGCGGGGGCCATGACGGCCACCCTCTACCTCGACGAAGACGGGCTGGTGCAGGCCGTGGGGACCAGCGCCTCCGATGTCGCGGGCGGGACGGCGGGGGCCTGCGTGGTCGAGAAGATCCAGGCGACGACCTTTCCTGCGCCCGAGGGTACGACGAAGGTCACTCTCCCCGTGCCTTGATGGGCCCGTGCCTTGATGGGCCCGTGCCTTGATGGGCCCCCGCACGTCGATGCGTTCGCGGCCGATCTCGGCTTCTGCCAATGACGTCCGCCGGAGACTGGTCCAGACCGGATGGGTCGTGTACGGTCGGCGCCCACATGGCCTGGAGCAGCGACATCGTCCGCCGCCTTCGCGGTGCCTTCACCGCGATGGCGGTGCTCGTGCTCCCCATGATCGTCGGGGTTGACATCGCGCCCGCCGGGGCCGCCGAGCACGAGCGACCGGAAGCCGAGGAAGAGCTCGAGTGTCACGATTGCGGGCCATCGCACGGCGCTTCGGCCGCCGATGACGACGCGCCGGAGCCGAAAGAGAAGGCACCACCACCACCGGCGAAGAAAGCGTCGCCCCCGGCGAAGAAGTCGCCGAAGAAAAGGAGCGCGCCCGCCCCCAAGCGGACCCGCGCCAAGAAGTGCACGGCCCCCGCGCACGACCACGACCACGGGCACGAGCCCTCGGGCGCGGCACCGGCGCGTCGCGACGACAGGACGGTCGACATCGCGATGTCCTCCCGCGCGCTGCGCCAGGCGGTGCGCAAGAATCTCCGCGGCCTCGGGCCCATGTCGGTCGGGCGCCCGCAACAGGGGGCCCTCGTCAACCCGAAGCGCTTCCCCGACGGCAAGCTCTGGCGCCTGATGTCGCCGGGCAACGCGTACGGGACCACGGAGACGATCGACTTTCTCAAGCGGGCGATCGAAAAGGTCCACCAGACCCACCCTGGGGGCCACCGACTCTTCATCGGTGACATCAGCGCCCGCCATGGCGGCAGCCTCAAGGGACACCGGAGCCACCAGGCGGGACGCGACGTCGACACCTCGTTTTACTACCGGGCCAGCCGGAAAAAGCCGGCTCGCTGGTACCGGGTCGCTACCGCCGAGACCCTCGACGTCGTGCGGACGTGGGCCTTCGTTCGCGCCCTCATCACCGAGACCGACGTCAAGTTCATCTTCATCAACACCTCGGTGCAGAAGCTGCTCAAGGAGCACGCGCTGAAGATCGGCGAGGACCCAAAGTGGCTCGACCGGGTCTTTCAGTACCGCTCGAGGGACCCGTGGCCGATCGTGCGCCATAGCCCCGGCCACGACACCCACATCCACATCCGCTTCTACAACCCGCGGGCGCAGGAGCTCGGCCGCCGGGCCTACCCCCACCTGGTGAGCGCCGGCATCATCAAGCCCCACGTGTATTACACGCGCTACACCGCGAAGAAGGGCGACATCCTCGGTCGGATCGCGAAGCGCTTCGACTGTTCGGTCGACGACATCGTGCGCGCCAACAAGCTCCGTGGTGCGCGCATCCTCGCCGGCAAAACCTACCGGATCCCGCGCGAGGGCCACGTCCACCAGCTCGGCCGGGTCAAAATTCCCGCGCGCCGTCTCCCCCGCCGCACCGGCTCGTCGGCCCGCCGGGCCCGCGCCGGCGGCAGCTGAACCCGCGACGTCGCAGCTCGCGGCTTCGCCGGCCGTCGCCCTCCACGGAGGCAGCGCAGTGCTTACTGGGGCGGCACGCGGGGCCACCGTGCGGCGCGGCCTCTACGGCCGGTGCGCCGTGATGAACAGGTCTTCCGCGTCGGCGTTGTTGAGGGTCTGGCTCCCCACCGTGAGGGCGTCGGTGAACCAGCCCGTCAGGACCCAGCGAGGGTTGTTGTTGCCCGCCGCCACCGCAAGGCCCTCGACACTCTCCTCCCCCGGGCCCCCGTGGGGGCGAGACCACAAGAAGGTGCCGTCGGCGCCCAAGCGGACCAGCACGCTGTCGCGACCGTCGGCCATCAGGGTGTCGGGCCCGACCGTCACGGACCCGGTAAACTCGAGCCCCACCCCGACATCGCCGCCGGCCCCCACCGCCATGGCGTACGCCCACTGATCGCCGGGGCCGCCGAACGTCCCGACCCATTGGGTCGCCCCGCCATTGCTTCCGTCGAGCCGGAGCACGAAGGCATCGAGCCCGTTGGCCGTGACGGCGTTGCCCGTTCCGAAATCGAGCGTGCCTCGGAACGCGCCCGACACGGTGACGTTTCCTGCCTCATCGACGTCGAGCTCGGTGACGATGTTGTCTTCGTCACTGTCGAAGACGTGGTGCCACACCTCGGCGCCGGTCTGGTCGAGGCGGGCGACGAGGATGCTGTGGTTGAAGTTCAACATCTGGGCGGCATCGAACGGGTTTTCTCGCCGCGTGGTGCCGGCGATGAAGATCGCATCGGACGTGGCGCGGACGTCGTAGAGGCGTTGGTCGAATCCCGTCTGAATCGCCCACGAGTCGAGGTGGGCGCCATTGGCTCCGTCGAGCTTGACCACGAATCCTTCGTCTTCGAAGTCGCGCGGGAGGGCGCCGCCGCCAAAGTCGATGCTCAGGTTGTTGATGCCGACGACGACGACGTCGCCGTTGGGGTCGAGGGTGAGGCCGGTGCAGCGGTCGTCGCCGTTTCCCCCGAACACTTCCCCCCACACCGTGTTGCCCGTGGCGCCGTCGAGCCGCACCACGAAGATGTCGCGCTGGGCGTCGTCGTCTTCCACGGTTCCGGGGGTGAGCTCGATGTCATCGCGAAAGTTGCCGCACACGTAGACGTCGCCTTGGGGCCCGATGGCGACGTCGCGCGCGTAGTTTTCGGTGTCGCCCCCGCTGCCGTTCCCGGTGAGAAAAACGCGGCCCCACCGGAGGGCGGTCCCGTCCGGCGAGAGCTTGAGCACGAAGGGGTCGGCCCCCGTATCGGCGCTGAGCGTCTGGCTGTCGACGGTCATCTCGCCGAGGAGCTGCCCCACCACGACGATGTCGTCTGAAGCCGCCTCCACGGCCACCGCCCATCCTCGCTGCCGGTCGGGGCCGGTGAACGAGAGCGTATCGACCAACGTCCCCTCCGCGCAGGCGCCGAGCCCATCGCACACGGCCGCGCAGGCGGAGGTCTTCGGTACGCTTGCTGCTGGAGCGGGGCCACACACGCCCGGCGTGTCGTCGCAGCGCTCGCAGGGACCGTTACAAACCGTGTCGCAGCAGACGCCGTCGCTACAGAACCCGGAGGCGCAGGCGGTCGCCTCGCCGCAGTTTGCCCCGTCGGGGCGCACGCAATTCCCCGCGCCATCACAGGTCTGCCCCGCGTCGCCGCACAGGCTGCCCGCGTCGCGGGCGACCTCGGTGCAGGCGCCGGCCGGGTCGCATGCGGGCTCGAAGCAGGGGCCCGATGCGACGGGGCATTGCGCGGCGACGCAGTTGGGAGGACCCTCGCCGCCGGTGCCGCCGACCGAGACCGTGCTGTCTCCGCCGCCGCCTGTGCCGGGATCGAGCGCGCCCGTACCGTTGGGGTCGAAGAGGCACGCCGCGGGGAGCAACACGAACCACGTTCCCCCGAGGAGTCGACGCCAGCGCCGTTTCATGACCCACGTTGATATCAGGTCGCGCCCGGTTTGCGCGAGTCGAGGTCGGGGTGTAGCTACTCCGCGGTGAGCGACGACCTGTCCACGGCGTTCGAAGGGTTGTTCGCGGCCATCCGGGAAGCCGCGCCGGGGCGCACGTGGTCCCGTGGGATCGAGCTCAGCCGGGCCGAGGCGGTCGATGGGATCTCCCACGACGAGGACAGCGTGATGCTTCGGGTGGCGGCGCCCGGACGCCCGGTGCCGCCGGTGGTGACGCTGTTTCCCCTCGACGAAGAGTGGGTCTGCGACTGCGACAGCACGGCGGCGGCGTGCGAACACGTCGCCGCGGCCGTGATCGCCACCCGCCAGGCGCGGAAACGCGGGGCCCCCATGCCCCAAAGCGACAAAGCGGGGGCGCGGATCGGCTACCGGCTCACGATGGACAAGGGGCGGCTCGCCATCCGCCGGGTCGCGGTGCAGGGCGAACGGGAGACCCCGCTCACCACCTCGGTCGGAGGTCACCTCGCCGGGCGAGGCGGGGGTCCCAGCATCGCGCCGACGGAGGCCGACCTTCAGATCGACCGGCTCCTGCAGCTGAAGCGGGTGCGCCTCTGGCCGCCCGAGTCGCTCGAGAGTTTGCTCACGCTGTTGGCGCAGGCCGAAGACGTCACCTTCGACGGTCGAAAGGTCCGCGTGAGCGCCCGCAAAGCGGGCCCCCGCATCGTGCTTCGCGACCAAAAGGGGGGCGGCTTCGTGATCCGATTCGAGGCGCCGAAAGCGCTCGATCGGGTCGTCGCCCACGGGGTGGCGATGGTCGCGGGCGACCCGCCGACGCTGCACCAGCTCGATCTCACCGAGATCACCGGCATGCAACTCGAACAGCTCCCGGCCGAAATGCGCTTCGGACCGCACAAGGTGGCGGAGCTGATCACCTCGGTCCTGCCCGACCTGAAGAAGCGGGCCGAGATCGAAGTCGCGACCAAGCGCCTCCCCGACCGGGTCCGCGACTTGGCGCCACGGCCCCACCTCGAGGTCACGCAGAAAGGGGGCGCCCTGTCGGTGCTGCCGACGTTGGTCTACGGCGACCCGCCCTGCGCCCGGGTCGAGGACGACCAGTTGGTGCACCTCGGGGGTCCGGTGCCGAAGCGCATGCCGGCGAAAGAGCGCGCGCTGCTGACCCGCATGCGCGAGGAGCTCGACATGGTGCCCGGGCGGCGGATCGAAGCGGTGGGGGCGCGGGCGGTGGCGCTCGCGGCGAAGCTCCGGGCTTGGGAAGACGACGACGTGGTGGCGGTGGAGGGCGAGGTGCACCGCACGCAGTACCCGGCGGCGCTCACCCCCCGCCTCTCGCTGGACCCTCTGGCGTTCGAGGCGAGCTTCGTCGATGGCGACCGCGAGGCCGACGCGAACGCCGTCGTCGACGCCTGGATGCGGGGGGCGCGGGCGGTGCCGCTGCTCGATGGCGGCTGGGCGCCGCTGCCGGAGGCGTGGCTCGAAAAACACGGGGCGCGCCTCGCCGACCTGCTGGCGGCGCGCGATGCCAACGGTGAGGTGGCGGCCCACGCGCGGCCGGTGATGGTCACCCTCTGCGATGCCCTCGAGACCCCGCCGCCGCCGGCGCTGGCCCGACTGCGGCCGCTCTTCGAGGGGTTCGAGGGGTTGGGCACGGTGGCCCTTCCCTCGGATCTCCAGGCGGATCTGCGCCCCTACCAGCGCGAGGGCGTCGCGTGGCTGAAGTTTCTCCGTCAGACCGGCCTCGGCGGCATTCTCGCCGACGACATGGGGCTCGGAAAGACGGTCCAGACGCTTGCGGCGCTTTCGGGACGTACGCTCGTCGTGTGCCCGCGAAGCGTGATGCACAACTGGGCCGACGAGATCCGACGGTTTCGTCCCTCGTTGCGCTTCGCGGTCTACCACGGCACCACCCGCGCGCTCGACCGTGAGGCGGACGTGGTGATCACCACCTACGCGCTGCTCCGCAACGACGTCGACACCCTCGCCGCCGAGGCGTGGGACACCGTCGTGCTCGACGAAGCCCAGGCGATCAAAAACCCCGACAGCCAAGTCAGCCGCGCCGCCTACCGCCTGCAGGCGCGCTTCCGGCTGTCGCTCAGCGGCACCCCCGTCGAAAACCGACTCGAGGAGCTGTGGAGTCAAATGCACTTCACCAACCGCGGGCTTCTCGGGGGGCGGGAGGGCTTTGGCGAGCGCTACGAGCGTCCCATCGCGGCGGGCACCCCGGGAGCGGCGGCGCACCTGCGCGAGCGCATCAAGCCCTTCGTGCTGCGGCGGACCAAGCAAGAGGTCCTGTCCGATCTGCCCCCCCGAACCGACGCCCGTCTCCTCTGCACCCTCGATGAGCCCGAGCGCGCGGTCTACGACACCCTTCGCCTCGCCACCCAGCGCGACGTGGTGGCGCAGCTCGACGAAGGGGGGAGCGTGCTCGGGGCACTGGAAGCGCTGTTGCGGCTGCGCCAGGCCGCCTGTGATGCGTCGTTGGTGCCGGGGCAGGACGACCTCGCCCGCACCGAAGACGGCGCGCCCCGGGCGAGCTCGAAAATCCGGCGGCTCCTCGAGGCGCTGGAGCAGGTCGCCGCCGACGGACACCGCGCCCTCGTGTTTTCCCAGTGGACGAGCCTCCTCGACCGCGTCGAGCCGTTCTTGACCGCAGCCGGCATCGACTTTTGCCGTCTCGACGGCAGCACCCGCGATCGCGCCGGCGTCGTGGGGACGTTTCAGGCCCCCGAAGGACCCCCGGTGATGCTGCTGAGCCTCAAAGCGGGCGGCACGGGGCTCAACCTCACCGCCGCCGACCACGTCTTTCTCCTCGACCCTTGGTGGAACCCCGCCGTCGAGGACCAAGCCGCCGACCGCGCCCACCGGTACGGTCAAGAGCGCCCGGTCATGGTCTACCGGGTCGTGGCGGAAGAGACGGTGGAAGAGCGCATCCTCGCCCTTCAAGCGAGCAAGCGTGCCCTCGCCGACGCTGCCCTCGGACAAGCCGACCGCGCAGTCGGCATCACCCGCGACGACCTGCTCGCGCTGCTCGCCTGAGCCCCATGCGGCGCGATATGCTGTCGTGTGCCTTTCGGTGGCTGAAGGCGCCTGACGAAGCCATTCGGGGGTCGAGGCGACGGGGCGCGTGATGGCGAAACGACATGTCGAACGGTCCCTGCCGGTGGTCGTCGTCGGGGCGGCCCTGGCGGTAATTGTACTGGTCGGACGCGGCATCGACCGTTGGTTTGCCGTCCCCGCGTCGCCGCCGCGCATGCCGCCCCTCGCCGCTTCGGCGGTGGCGAGCTCGTCTGCCGAGACCACGCCGGGGCCCGCCGTTCGCGCCTTGGCCCCAACCGCCGAACGGGAGCCCGCCGAGCCTCCGGCGCCGCCCCGCGACGCGTCGTCGCCCGAGGCCTGTTCCTTCGGACGGGTGGTGATGATCACCACGTCGAAAGACGACCCCCGGTGGTCGTTTGCGTCTATCGCGGGCCGCGACGAGGGGGTGGCGCTACGGCGGGTGGGCGAGGCGGTCGACGAGCACCGGGTGGTGCAGATCACCGAGCGTCGGGTGTGGTTGAGCAAAGACGGCGTGGGGTGCTTCCTGCAACTCGGGGGAAGCGCGGGAAGCGGGGAAGGCGCGGACGACGGCGGGCCGGGAGAGGCCGCTTCGGCGTCCGCCGACGACCCGGCGTCGGCCGCCGATTGGCGGGCGCAGGTGGTGCGCCTCAACGAGGATGCCTTCGTCATCGAGCGGCCCGCGGCGGAAGTCATCGCCGAGCGCGGCCGCAGTCTGGTCGGCGTGGCGCGGGCCCGCCCCGAGCGTGAGGGCGACCGTACCGTGGGGCTACGCCTGTCGCGCGTACGTACCGGGAGCCTGTTCGCGGTGCTGGGGCTGAAGAACGGCGACCGCCTCGAGTCGATCAACGGCGACGTCCTGGTGCGCCCGGCCCAGCTCGACGCCTTTTACCCCCGTCTCGCCACGCTGGACCGGGTGGCGCTGGCGCTGACCCGCGACGGCGCGCGCCGCACGGTGACCTACCGCCTGCGCGATTGAGTCGGGGGCCCCTTCGCGTTGGAGCGGGTTTTCGGGGGTCCAGGTGGTGGGGGCTCGGGGTGTCCGGGTGTCGGGTGTCCGGGTATCGGGGGCTCCGGAGTTCCGGGTTTCCGGGCTTCCGGGCGTCGGGCTCCGGGTTCCGGGCTTCCGGGTTTCCGGGCGTCGGGTTTCCGGGCTCCGGGTGTCGAGTTCCGGGCTCCGGGTTCCGGGTTCCGGGTTCCGGGTTCCGGGTTCCGGGTTCCGGGTTCCGGGTTCCGGGTTCCGGGCTCCGGGTTCCGGGCTCCGGGTTCCGGGGTTTCCGGGTGCCCGGGTTTCCGGGTTTGCGTCAGACGCAAGGGCGCGATTGGCGAGGAGTGCTCGCATTTGAGGCGCTTTAGGTGACGTAAGGGCCCCAAATGCGAGCGAAGCTCGCCGATTTGGCTTCTCCGTCGTGCGCCCTGGGTCTCTGGCCTGTCGGTGGGCTCCCGGTTCACGGGGAAAGAGCTCTCCTCGGCTTGTTTCAGCGTGCCCTCGTGCTCGGGCCGGTCAAGGGGCTCGCAAGCTCGCCCGCGCTGCGCGCGGCTGCGCCCTTGAGCGACCCTGCGGTGCGCCAGGCCAAGCCTGGGAAAGGGGAACGCGATGAACTGAGATGCTGAAACCTTTCGTTGGAACCCAGCGGGTGAGATCCCCGCCCGGCCAAGGGCTAGGCCGCCCAGCCGGAAGCGAGTCTTGCGT
>JBCCLB010000071.1:0-34808 GCA_039027095.1 Myxococcota bacterium | reverse complement strand
GGGGCGCCCCCGCGCACCGCGGGGGGGGGGTCGCCCGCGCCCGCGTCGGGCGCGCGGTCCAACTCGCCCGCGCGCACGGCGCCTCCGCCGTCGAGGCCACACCGCGCCGACCCCGGGACCCCGTCGCCCGCGACCATGAGATCTGGATGGGTCCGGCCGCGCTGTTCGACGAGCTGGGGTTCGAACGGATCGACGATGGCCCCGACGCGTACCCCGTCTACCGGCGTTCCCTGTCCGCGTGAGCCTCACCATCGCTTCGACTCGTCGCGCGCCGCCCTCCCGCAAGGCGAGGTGCGCATCGTGGTGCCTGGCGGTCTTCACGGTCATCGCGGCGGGATGTGGCGACCGAGACCGGAGAAACGCGGGCGCCACGACCGACGCGACCCCCCCCCCCGCCGCCTCGGCGCCGAGCCCGTGGACGATGGGCCCGGGATCCGCCGATCGGTACGTGTTGCCGGCCGGATGTACCTCACGAGACCCTCCTCTCGTCGCGGTCGTCGACGGTTCCCTTCGCCTCTCCGCCCTTGCGGGCCGAACCGATGCTGCGATCGTGCAGGCGGCCTCCGCGACCCCCGGGGATTCCGCCTCCGCCACGGGCATCATGCTGATGCGACACGGAACGACCGCGATCGCGCGGACCCTGCGCACGCACGCCCGGGCCACCCCACGCGTCAGCGCGTTCGGCCCCACGTCGTGGTGGGTCGCCAGCGCGAACGCACACGGCGCGTCCACCGTGTGGGGGCCCCACGATGAAGCCGCCCCGGCGGGGCGGGTCGTCGATGGCAAACGCGCCCCCGTGGACCTTCGTTGCGGCCCCGAGCGACGGTGCGCCTTGCTCACGAGCGATGACGACGAGGATAACGCGGCGCTTTGGCTCCGTCTCGCGCCGACCCGCCCCGACGACGTCTCCTCCCCCTGGATCAGCCACCCCCTCCCCCGCGGACGGGGCCTTCGCATCCTCTCGATGTCGCCGCTGGCGGTGGCGACCGCCGACGACCTCCGCGTGTACGTGACGCAGGTTCCTGAGCCCGGGGGGACGGGGTACGTCGCGGCTACGTTGGCCACGCCAGACCGCGTGCTCGACGTCGCCACGGGACCCGCCGCCGTGACCGCCATCACGGATCTCGACCCCCGCGGCTGCTCGCCGGAGGCAGGGGGCGTACGCCTCGTGACCCCCGAGGCAACCCGGCGACTGCGGTCCCCGACGGGGGCCCGACGGGCGCGTTTGGTGGCGCTGTCCAGCGACGCGTGGCTTGCGGTGTGGCTCGCTCCCCGCCGTTGCGGCAGTCGCTTGACCCACGAGGTCCACGCGGCCGTCGTCCATCGCCACCGCGGCCTCGCTGCGCCGCCTTCGGTCGTCGGAAGGGCCGATGACTTCGCGCTCGCGGCGGAAGGAGACGATGACCTGGGACTGTGGATGTGGACGGCGGATCGAAACGAACGCACCACGGTGGCTTATCTGCGCGTGCAATGCGCCGTCGGCCCCTAACGCCTCATGCCGCTCACCCGCCGCTGGCACTTCCCACGCCGCGCGCGTGGTACCCTTGAGCCATGTGGGTGATGAGGGCCCCCTTGGCGGCCGGCGCCATCATCGCCGGCGCAGGGTGCACGATGAATTGGGGCGCGTTCGAACCCGACGGACGCGACGGGGGCACCGGCGGCCGCGGCGGTGCGACGGCGACGACCGCGACGACGCCATCGACGAGCACCAGCTCGGTGCATGGCGGCGGAGGCCACGAGGAATCCACCTCTTCCTCGTCTGGCGGGGGCGGGAGCGGCGGCGGTTCGACGATGTGGTTTGACGCCGACTACCGGCGACGTCGTGTGATCGAGGTCGGCACGGTGACCGGTGGCCCCCACACCGACTTCGTCGTCCGCGTGCGGCTCGACGCGAGTCGGATCGACCTTTCGACCACCCCCGGAGGAGCAGGTCTGCGCTTCGTCGCCGACGACCACATGACGACGCTGGTGCACGAGGTCGAACGATGGGCAGGAGGCGAGCGGGAGCTGTGGGTGCGGCTGCCGTCACTCGATACGGGGACCCGGATGTACCTCTACTACGACCACCCGAACCCGACCGATGGCGCCGGCCTTCCCTTCGACCAATACGCCGCCGTGTGGCACTTCGACGACTACATCGACGCTACCGGGGGGGGAGGCATGTTGATGGCCAGTCAGGACAGCGGCCTCGTGCCAGGTTACATCGGACAGGCGTCGAATCACTTCGTGACCCAGCCGACCCACCTGAACGTCGAGACGCAGTCCACGGGCGCCAACCTCTTCGCCAATGGGGGCACCGTCTCCGCGTGGATCCGAGCGGTGTCCACCGGCGGCGCGGGGTGGGGGCGCCTCGTCGACCGCGCCGACGACCTCTCGGGCGCCAACGGGTGGTCGTTCCACGTCGACAGCGGTCAGACCACCGCGAGTTCCTTTGGACTCCAGTTCGAGCGGGGCTTCGGCGTCAACCATCACTTCAACGTCACGCAGAGCACGTCTCTCATCGACGTCAGCACCTGGCACCACGTTGCGGTCGTGTACGACGACACACAACCCTCGGCCGTTCGCTTTTTCGTCGATGGGAAAGAGGCGGCGACCAGCGCGGGTCCGGTGCCTCTCGGCGGTCCTTCGTTGGACCTCACGACGCCGATGCGGATCGGTGACGCGCAGGAAGAAACGCGCAGCTTCGACGGTCAAATCGACGAAATCCGCCTCGAACGGGTCGCACGTTCGGCGGGATGGATCGATGCCGATCACCGGTCCGGCGCCGAACAACTGCTGACCTTCGGACCCGAAGAGGCGTGTCCGCCGGACGTGTGTCCGTGACGCGCCGTCCGGCCCCGGCGGGGGTCGTCGTCGTCGACAAGCCGGCGGGGCTCACGAGCCACGACGTGGTCGCCCGAGTTCGGCGGCGCCTCGGTACCCGTCGCGTCGGGCACGCGGGGACCCTCGATCCGATGGCCACGGGGGTGCTCGTGGTCATGGTGGGGGAGGCTACGAAACTGGGCCCGTACCTGACCGCCGCCGACAAACACTACGACGCGGAGGTCACCTTTGGGGTCGCCACCGACTCGGGGGACGCCGAGGGCGTCGTGCTGGACGAACGCGCGCTCTCGTCTGCCTGGATCGCCGGCGCCACAGCGCGGCTGCGCACCGCCTTGAGGGACGAAACGCGGCGAACGGAGCAAGTCCCGCCGGCCCTGTCCGCGATCAAGGTCGCGGGAAAGTCGGCGCACGCCCGCGTGCGCGCCGGAGAGACGGTGACCCTCCCCGCCCGCCCCGTAGCGGTTCGCTCGCTACGGCTTCGCGGCACCGTGGATGCGATTCCGAAGACCGGCCGTGCCCTTGCTCGGCTCACCGTCGCCGCGGCCAAGGGCTACTACGTGCGCGCCCTCGCCCGCGACCTCGGGACGTCGCTCGGCGTCCCCGCGCACCTCAGCGCCCTTCGGCGCACGGCGAGCGGTGCGTTCACCCTCGACCAAGCGGTCTCACTCGAGGCGCTGTCAGACGCCCACCTGATGGCGGTGGCCGACGCCGCGGTCCGAGTCCTCCCCCTGGTGCCGCTGTCTCCGCCCGGGGTCGACCGCGCGCGGTGCGGAGGACCCATGCGTCCCGAGGACTTCCTCGCGCCGGTTCCTCCGGGGGTACCGTCGG
This sequence comes from Myxococcota bacterium, assembly GCA_039027095.1. Taxonomy (GTDB): domain Bacteria; phylum Myxococcota_A; class Polyangia; order Polyangiales; family Polyangiaceae; genus JAPYTK01. The sequence goes on along the minus strand of JBCCLB010000071.1, from coordinate 31,157 downwards.
CGTGGCTGGGCCCGGATGGGGTCCTCGTCGCGGTCGGCGAAGGTCCACCCGACGGCGGCGACGGTGCGCCCCGGGTGCGGCGAGGGTTCGCCGTGCCTCCCCTGGACCCTCCCTGAGGATGGGCTGTCTATCGACTGTGGACCTTCCCGAGCTCCTCGCTCAGGAGTTCTCCGGTCTTGATGAGTCCGTCCGTCTGCAAGGCCGGATTGGGCGACGGGTTTCCGTCGATGAGGACACGCATGTCGCGCATGCTCGTCAGCAACCGCTGGAGCTGAAGCGTCACTTTGACCTCCTCGGGGGTCTGCGGGGGCGCCGTCGACTCGCCGCCGACGACCACGACCTGCTTGGTCTCGCCGCCATCGAGCTTGGCTTTGCCGTCCCACGGCACCCCGGCTACTTCCTCTCGCTCATCCGCCTGCCGGCCCTTGAGCAGCACGAGCTCCTTCGGCCAGGCCTCGGCCTCCGTTTCGAAGGCCGTCTTGAGCGGGAGGATCTCCGCGAGGAAGTTATCCTTCTTCTTGGAAAAAACGACCCCGTAGGCGTACTTGGGCGTTTTGGCGGCCGCGATTTGGGCCTCGATGGGTTTTTTGGCCGCCTCGACCCGCTTGAGCAGGGTGTCTTTCTGGTCGTTGACCCGCTGCGCGCCCTCGGAGTACGCCAGCAAACGATTGAACGCGACCGCCGGGAGCTGGCCGACGTTCTTGTTCTTCATCTGTTCGGCGGCGAAAGGGACGTTCGTGCTCTTGAGCAAGTCCCCCAGCTCCGCGGGGTACTCCCCGAGCTGGATCGCCTCGTTCGCTTTTCGGAGGCCGTCGCTGAGTTTCACCAGCTCCTGGTTGGCCGCGTCGACGCTGGCCGCGAGGTCTTTCGCGCCTTCTTTGGCCACCGACGCGACCGCACCCCGGGCCTGCAATCCGCCGAGCGCGAACCCGAGGCCACCCGCCACGAGGGCGCCGAGGGCGACCAGGGTGGCCGTCCGCTTCGATGCCTTCTTCCGCTCCTGAACGATCTCTTCGCCGACCTCGACCTTGATCGTCTGTTGGACGGCGGTCGGCTTTTTCTCCGGTTCGGGCGGCGCGAATGCCGACGAGATCAAGGGCGATGAGATCGCGCCAATTTTCGGCGCCGGGACGCTGGACGCAGGAGGAGGGGGAAAGGACAGGGGGTCGGACCGTCGCTCGGAAGGCCCCGCCTTCGCCATGGATCCGCTCGCGCGCACGCTGCTGAGGCGCGACTTCAAATCGATTTTACGGCGCTTTTTCTTGCCCCCCGCCGGTGGGGCCGCGGCGGCGGTGGCCGAGGACGACACGTCGGGGTCGGCGCCAGGAGAAGGTACGGCGGCGGGGGACGCCGAAGCTGCGGCCGGGGGAACCGAGGCGGGGGGGGGCACGGAAGCCGCCGCGGGGGGCACCGAGGCGGGGGGTACCGAGGCGGGGGGTACCGAAGCCCCGACCGGCGGAACCGAGGCGGCCGCGGGCACCGACGGCGCCGCGGCATCCATCATCGCCTCCGTCGGGGGATCCGCCACGGAGGATGAATGTTCCACGCCCTCGGGGCTGCCTTCGGTCAATTCTTCTGCCATCGGTTCCTCGGTCGCTCGCGCGACGCTTGTGCCGTGACGGGGACGGAAACGCAAGGTACGGCCGTCCGCCGGGGTGTTCCCTGCGCGCGGGGCGCGCGCGGCCACTGCAACATTGCCCTCAGAGCGTGCGCACGTTACCGACTGCGTCCGCGCCATGTCAACGCGACCGACGGGCGAACGCGCCGAGATCACTACCGAGATCCGGATGCCGGCGACAAAGCCGGTTCCCCCCGGCCGAAGCCTCTCGATCGCGCTGCTCGACCACACCGATTCGTTCGTGCACAACATCGCGCACGCCATCCGTCGACGGGGCTGGGACTGCGATGTCATCCCCCGGGAAGCGCAGCGCCTGACGGAGTTACTCGACCCGACGAAATATGGGGGCTGGATCCTCGGTCCCGGGCCATGCACGCCCGCCCACGCCGAGGTCGGTCGCGCGCTCGTCGAAAAGCTGGTGATGGCGCAAGCGGATCGGCGGCCCCTGCTCGGCATCTGCCTCGGACTGCAAACCTTGGCGGTGGCCCTCGGCGGGCGCGTCGTACGGGCCCGCGAAGCCGTCCACGGGCGCAACGTCACCGTGCGACACGACGCCACCGGTGTGCTCCGCGGCCTCCCCTCGCCGCTGGAAGTGACGCGCTACAACTCGCTGGTCGTGACGCCGAGCGCGCTCCCCGCTTCGCTCTACGCCACCGCGTTCGACCCCCACGGAGACATCATGGCGCTGCGACACGTGACGCTTCCCCTCGAAGGGGTTCAATTCCATCCGGAGTCGTGGCTCGACGATGGCGCGGGTCGCGTGTTCGACAACTGGCTCGAAGCGGTGGCTGCCCAGGCCGCCGGCGACACCTTGCCGGCGGATTTGCGACGTGGGAGACCTTACCCGTGAATCCGGTGTCGCGCCGTCGGGCTCTCCTTGGCGGGCTGGCCTCCCTGTCCGTCGGATGTCGCTCCCTCGCCACGGGTCCCGCCTGGGTCGGCGGGGGCATGGTGGTCACAGGTCCGATGCGTCCCTTGGCGCGTTTCGAGGATGACGACGACGACGACGACGCGCGGAGCGGAGCCTCCACCGGCGATGGAGGGTCGCGCGCGGGTCAACCGGCCGAGATCGGCGCGCGTCACATCCTCGTGATGCACGAGGAATCGCAATCGCGACCCGAGGGGGTGGAGCGTTCCCGGGCTGAGGCCCGCGTCCGTGCGACCGAATGCCTCGTCAAACTCCGAGGAGGCGCGGACTTCACCGAAATGGTCGAGGCCTACAGCGACGAGCCGGGCGCGGCAGAACGCGGAGGCGACCTGGGGATGTTCTCCCGTGACGTCATGGTGAAACCGTTCGCCGATGCCGCGTTCGGCCTGAAGGTGGGTGAAGTGAGCGAGCTCGTGGAAACCGTGTTCGGATTCCACCTCATCAAGCGAACCCGCTGATCGGGCGGCGAAGGTTAGGCTCGCGGATGGGCTCGCTCGTACACGCGGCGCAGGTGCGCCCCCACCACATGGGTATAGACCTCCGTGGTCACCACGTCGGCGTGGCCGAGCATGGCCTGCACGCTGCGAAGATCCGCGCCCCCTTCGAGCAAGTGGGTGGCGAACGAGTGGCGAAGCTTATGCGGTGAGACCGACTTTTGAATCCCCGCGGCACGCGCGTACTTGCGAATTGCGTAAAAAAAAGCCTGCCGCGTCAGCGCAGCGCCCCGAGGCGAGAGAAAGAGCACGGCCGAGCGGTCGGCCCGACGATGTTGGGCGCGATCCGGAAGGTAGGCGTCGACGGCCGCCACCGCGGGCTCCCCCACGGGCACCAAGCGTCGACGTCCTCCCTTCCCGAAGGCCCGCACCACGCCGCGGCGGCGGTCGAGGTCCGCCACCTCGAGCTGCACGAGCTCGGTCACCCGAAGTCCGGCCGCGTACATGAGAAAAAGCATGGCGCGATCACGCCTTCCCCGAGATGTGGTGGCATCGGGCGCCGCGAGGAGCCGCTCCACCTCCTCGCCGTCGAGGACGGACGGGAGTCGGCGACCCATCCGGGGCCGAACCACGAGGGCGCTCGGATCGTCCCTGAGCACGCCCTCCCGGACGGCAAAACGACAGAAGCCGCGGATCGCGGACAGCGCTCGGGCGGCCGAGCGCGCGCTGGCCCCCTCGCGTCCACGCTGGACCATGAAGCTCGAAATGATCGCCGGGGACAAGGCGCCGAGGTCGCCGCACCCCTGGTCTTCGGCATGGTCGACGAATCGAGCGAGGTCGCGCCCGTAGGCCTCGATGGTCAGCTCCGCGCGTCCTCGCTCGACGCGGAGGTGGTCGAGAAAGGCATCCACCCAGGCGTCCACGGGGAGAGATTCGTCCACCGGGCCCGCGATGGCCAAGGGTTTGGCGTGGCCGCCGGCGCCGGTTGGTGCCATCCATGGGTCACGACGCGGCGAAGATGATGGATGACCAGGAGACCTTCGTCCAAATCGAACCCGATGAGCCCTCGCCGGTGCTCGTCGAGGTTCCGCACGCCGGGCTCTGGCTCGACGCGGAGGCGGCGGCGTGGACCAACTGCCCGGTCCGCTGCCTGCCTCGGGATGCCGACCTCTACGTGCACGAGCTGTTCGCCCGTGCCCCCGAACTCGGCGCGACGCTTCTCTACGCCCACATCAGTCGCTACCTCGTGGACCTCAACCGAGGCGCCGACGATTACGACGGTCAGGCGGTCCAGGGCGGCCACCGGGCGGAGCGGCCACGAGGCGTCATCTGGCGGACGTCGTCCGACGGGATCCCCGTGCTGCGCCAACGCTTGCCGGTAGACGAGTACCGGCGGCGCATGCGCCGCTACCACCAGCCGTACCACGATGCCATCCGACGCACGTTGGAACGGAAGCGAGCGCAATTCGGGTTTGCGGTCATGCTGTGCGCCCACTCGATGCCGTCGCCGCGGGTCCGGGGCCGAAGCGCCGCGTCTCGGTGGGGGGCGGCGGGGCTCGCCGACATCGTGCCCGGGACCCGGGGGCGCTCCAGTGCCGATGGCGCCTGGATCGATCTCGTCGAGCAGGTCTCCCGCGACCACGGGTTCACGGTCCAGCACGACGTACCCTATCGCGGCGGCTTCACCACCGGTCATTACGGGCGGCCCGAGGAGGGCTGGCACGCAGTGCAGATCGAAATCGCGCGGCGCCTCTACCTCGACGAGCAGCGACTGGGTCGCGTGCCCGAGCGTTTTGCCCGGGTTCAGCGGTACGCCGACGACGTGGTCACGAAAACGGTTGTCGCGGCCCGCCACATGGCCGACTTGGCGGCCCAGTAACACCGCTGCCGCTCTCTCGCCTGCACCTCTTCCGCCTGCGCTCACCTGCCTGCGATCTGCGGCCTGCGCTCTGCCCCCCGGACCCGAAGCCACGACCCGCGATGCCGAGCATCCACATTGGACTGCCCCAATTGGTGGGCAAACTCGAAAGCTACGCCGACACCTACCGATTCGTCGAAGTGACGCCCGTAGACCAGCCGGTGCCCCGCGGGCGAAAGCTGCGGGGATGGCGCCGCCGGGTGCCGCCTTCGTTTCGTTTCGCGGTACGGCTCCCCGCGGCGGTGGCCAGCTTTGGAGAGGACGCGGCGGCGGGACTCGAGGTGGCGCTCGAGACGGCCCGAGACCTCGAGGCGGCGGCGATCGCGTTGTGCACCCCCGCCTCGTTCCGACCGACGCGGAAGAACCGGGAGCGACTGTCGGCACTTCGGGAGCGCCTTCCTCCCGACGGCGTCGTCCTCGCCTGGGAGGCGCGCGGCATCTGGGAACCCGAAGAGTTCGTCGACACCGCGTACCGGTCGGGCTTTCTTCCCATCTTCGACGCGGCTCAGGAGTCGTTGCCCCCCGGCCCTGTGGCGTACACCCGCCTGCGCGCCATGGGACGCAACGCAGCCCTCGGTCCGGATCGCCTCCGCGCGGTCGCCGAGCAGCTGGTCGACCGCCGAGAGGCGTACCTCGTAGCGGATCGAGCCCTCGCCGGGCGCGTGCGGGCGGCGCTGGGGTCCACGATCGACGACGCGCGTCCTGCGCCTCGCGCCGTCCCCCTGGTCTTCAAGCCCCGGGCCGCCCTCGAGGCGGATGACGAGGAGCAGTGACGACACCCGGGCCCGGGGTTCTGGCGTCGGAACGGCATGTCGCCGAGGTGGCGGCCCAGGCGATGCGCGATGGGGGCAGCGCCGTCGATGCCGTCCTTGCCGGGTTTCTCGCGGCGGCGGCCTTCGGCCCGGGCGTCCTGTTGGCCCCGACCGGAGCCATCGTGGCGGGTCCCGGAGCCGGGGTCCGCGTATTCGATGGCCGGGCCGTGCAAGCCGGCCACGGCGCCAAGCGGCCGCGCGGTCTTCGTCCGGAGGACGCGGTGCCGATGGCCGCACGCGTGGCCGCGCCGCGAACTCCGGCGATGCTGCCCCTTCTCCACGCGTACGGCGCCACCAAAACCCTGGCCGCCCTGGGACGTCTCGGGCGGATGCGGGCCAAGAAAGAGCTCAAGGGCGAGCCTTCGCTCGCGCCGCGGCTTCGTCTCCTCGAAGCCATGGCCCAACGCGGGCCACGAGCGCTCGCCACGAGCGACGTGGCCCGGCCGCTCCTGCAACGGGCCGGTCCGGTGGCGGGAGGGACCCTGACCGAAGACGATCTTCGCCATGCCCGCCCCGGGGACGAAGCGGGCCGCTTCCTCCCCTTCGCGGGCGACACCGAGCTGGCGGTGACCCCGTGGCCGCCGCCGCCCGCGGCCGCGTCCCGTTCCGACCGAGGCGCCAACCGGGACGCGCCGGGGTGGTCCTATCCTCGGCGAGCGCCTCGCGTCGTGGTCGCCGCCGACCTCAGCGGGCTCGTCGCGGGGCTGGGCTACGTGCCCGACCCCGATGGCGTGGCGGTGCCAGAACTCGGCGTGACGCTCGCCCGAGATGGCGAACCCGTACGAAGAGGGGTGCCGCGGGTGACCCCGGGCACGCCGTGTGCCGCCAACCTCCCCGTAGGGGTCATGCGACGTCGGCGCGACGGTTGGCACGCCGCCGTCGGCATCACGGGAGCGCGGACCCTGACCGGGGCGTCACCACCGTCCTCCGACGCGAACCTCAACGCGTGGCTCGAGGCGTGGGTGGCGGCCACCGACGCCCCCGACCCGAGCGGGCGTGAGAGGGTAGGCGACCTGCCCCCGCGCATCTCGGGCGTCGAGGGACTCGCGGTCACGAGTCACCGGGGGCGCGTTCGTGTGGTTCGGGTCGCCCCTTCGACGCCGTGCCCCTCGGCTTGACGCGGTCCCCAGGCTCGAGGTCGTTAGAGCCCAGGCACGCGGTAGCCGTGCTTCTTGGCGAACGCGACGAACCCGATCTTGTCGATGGTCCGGATGTCCCGCGTGGTGAGCTTGACGGCCACAAATCGATTGAGCTCGGGAACCCAGACGCGACGGCGCTGAACGTTGACGTTCTGCCAACGCTTGGTCTTGATGTTGGAGTGGGAAACTTGGTTCCCCTTCAGCTTGCGCCGGCCGGTGATGTCGCTCTTCGCCATGGGTCGTCTCCACCCCCGGGGACGGGGTCGCGGAAGCTACCGCATGGGCTTCGCCTGTCAAGACTCTTCGTCGGAGCGTGGCGCGTCGACCTCTTCCGAGAGCACCCGCGCCAACGCCGCGACGTCCTCGTCGTCGTGACGCCGTCCCGCCGCCAACGTGTCGGCGTCTCCGCGAGCAGCCGCGGCCATCAGTGCGTTGCGCGCCAGTCCGCGACGCCCGGCCCGCCTCAGCGGTGATCCTTCGGTGAGGCGGGCAAAGCCCTCGTCGTCCAGCGTCACGAGTTGGGCGAGCGACGTCGTCGACCACCGCGCATGCAAGGCGAACGGGGAGTCGGACGGGAGCGCGGCCCGCGGCGCACGATTGTACGGGCATGCCGTTTGGCAGTCGTCGCAGCCGAAGACGTGCTCCGCCGCGGCCCCCGGGGTCTCGGGCGCCGTGGTCGGCACCGATTTCCGCTCGATGGTTCCGTAGGCGAGGCAGCGACGCGCATCGAGGACGAAGGGCCGCACGAAGGCGTCGGTCGGGCACGCATCGAGGCAAGCGCGACAGTGCCCACACCGGTCGGCCATCGGCGTGCCGAGGGCGGACGCGGGCACCTCCAGAGTGGTCACGACCTCGCCGAGCAAGACGAAGCTGCCGACCCCGGGGACGATGAGCAGCCCATTTTTGCCGACGAACCCGAGCCCCGCCCGAGCCGCCCAGGCCCGCTCGAGGACCGGCGCCGTGTCGACGAGGGCGCGCGCTCTGGTTCCCGGTGCCAACCCCCGCACGAACGCCGCGAGCCGTTGCAGCCGCTTGCGGAGATGGTTGTGATAGTCCCGACCGCGCGCGTAGCGGGCGATGGCCGCGCCGAGCGAGCCTGGCGACGGCTCGTCGCGCGCCGCGCCCGCGTAGCGACGGGCGAGGCAGATCACGGTCCGGGCGCCCGCGAGGATGGCGTCGGTATCGAGGCGCGCCCGGACCTCGCCGTGCGCGGCCAAGTAGCCCATCTCTCCATGAAAGCCCGCCGCGATGAAGTCACGGTATCGCGCGTAGTCGTCCTCCAACGGCACATCGGCCCGCGTCATCCCAACCGCATCGAATCCGAGCGCCTCGGCGCGGGCGGAAATGGCGGCGGCCACGTCGGTCACGGCGCCCCGGCTCGGGGCCCGGCGAGCAGCCGATCGAGGGTGATCGCGCAGGCGGCCCGCACGCTGAGATGGTTGTAGTCGTCGCCCACCCCCTCGATCGGCAGAAGGCGAACGTCCGCCGTGGCGATGAACTGAGGGTCGAGCCCCCACCCCGTGCCGAAGCAAACGACCACTGGAGGGCCCTCGCCGGCGAGGCGCGCGCGAGCGTCGGGGTAGCTGGTGAGCGCCTCACCGTGAGGCTGCGCGGCGGTCGTCCAGAGTTCGATCTCGCCATGGGGATAGCGGGCGCGCATCGCGGCCACGTCTGCGTCGAACGTCACCCCACGCAGCGCGGTGGCACGGTCGGGAATGCGTCGCCCGCCGGGCCCGTCGACCCAGTGACGTCGAATCCGCTCCGCCATCTCGCGCTGCGCGGCGTAGGGATGAACGATGTGCAGCGCTTCCGCGCCGAAGGTGCGCGCCGACCGTGCCATGTCGTGCATGTCGAGCCCGGTGAGGGTGGTGGTGAACACCGCGCCCTCTCGATTCACGACGGGGTGGTGGATCAGGGCGACTGCGAGCTGGCGACGGTGCCGCCTCACCGCTCCTCCGCGGAGAGAAGGTCGGGTCGTCGGGCTCGGGTCCGTGCGTGCGCTTGCGCGCGGCGCCAGGCCGCGATGCGGGCGTGGTCGCCGCTCACCAACACTTGGGGCACGGCGACGTCGCGGAAGGAGGCCGGCCGTGTGTACTGGGGATGGCTGAGCCCTCCCGCCGGCCCTGCATGAGACTCATCGCACCGGGAGTCTGGATTGCCCAGCACCCCGTCACGGTGGCGCGCCGTCGCGTCGATGACCGCCATCGCGGCCACCTCCCCGCCGCTCAACACGAAATCGCCGAGGGACACCTCGTCGCTCACGTACCCACGAATCCGGTCGTCGAACCCTTCGTAGCGACCGCAGATCAAGGTGAGGGCCGATTCTTCGGCGAGGCGCCGCGCGAGGGCCTGGTCGAAGCGCCGTCCCTGCGGCGAGAGCAACACGCGACGCCCGGGGGGCTCCGCCGTAGCGTCGAGAGCCTCCATGGCTTCCACCAGACAATCCACCCGCATCACCATGCCCGCGCCGCCTCCGTAGGGCGTGTCGTCGACCTTTCGGTGGGGGCCGACCCCGTGCTCGCGGGGACTGCGAAACCGGAGCTCGATACGGCCGGCGGCGATGGCACGTCCCACCACGCCCAACTCCGAGAAGGGACGAAACATGTCGGGAAAGAGGGTGACGACATCGATGCGCACGCCATGCTCCCGAATCAAGTCAAGCCATCCAGCGTGAGGAGCCGAACCCGACGGGTGGCGAGATCCACCGGCCCCACGTAGCTCTCCAGAAAGGGAACTTCCAGTCGGTGCTTGCGGTCGCCATCCCGGTCGATCACCAGCACGTCGCACGTCGGGTACCCCAACACCTCGACGACCGTCCCGACGGGCGCATCGTCGAGGTACGCCGTGCACCCCTTCAGATCCACGACGTAGAATTCGTCCTCGGCGGCGGCGCCAACGATGGGCGCGAACGCGCGGCGAGACACCTCGAATCGCGCCCCGCGCATCGCCTCGGCGCCCTCTCGGTCCTCGACCCCGTCGAGCCGGACGAGCAGATCGCCTCCCGGCAGCTCCCGAACCCGTCGAAGCCGAACGGCGCGGCGCACGCCATCCGAGGCGACGAGACAAAGGTCGGCCGTTCGCGTCAAAAGGTCGGACTCCGGGTTGTAGACCCGAACCTTGAGGTCCCCCGAGACCCCGTGGGGTCGAGCAACTTCCGCCAGGGCGACGTAGTCGTCGTCGTCGTCGTCGTCTTCCGTCACCACCGCGCCCGCCTCGGCTAAGCGAGGATGGATCAGTCGAGGATGTCGAGAAGCGCGCGGTTGACGCCGACCTTGCCGGCGGCGCAGCTGAGCAGGGTGCGAAGTGACTTGGCCGTGCGCCCGTCTTTTCCGATCACCTTACCGATGTCATCCGGCGCGACGCTGAGCTCGATGCGCTGCGTTCCCCGGTCGCCGCCGCCACGGGCCCGACGGACCTCGACCTCGTCGGGCTCGTCGACGAGCGCTCGCGCCACCACTTCGACCAGGTCTACGAGGGGTTGAGCGCGCATCGGGTCAGCTCTCCTCGGCCTGGGCGCGCGCGCTCTTTTTCAGCAAGCCGTCGACGGTCGCCGTGGGCCTCGCCCCGTGGCCGATCCAGTAGGCGATCCGCTCCTTCTTCAGCACGAGTTCTTTGCGTCGCGGGTCCCAGGTGCCGAGGCGCTCGATGAAACGTCCGCCTCGGGGCGCACGCTGATCGGCGGCGACGATACGGTAAAACGGAAGCTTTTTGGCGCCAGCCCGCGCCAACCGGATGTGAACTGCCATGTGCTTTCGGTCCTCTAGATGAGCCAGGGAACGCCGGGTCTTACGGAAAAAGCCCGGCTCGGTCAAGCCGAGGCCGAGGCCGAGGCGCCGCCCGGTGGAGACGGCGGGTCACCGATGAATGCTGACGAGCGTACCCGCGTTGAGGTTGAGGGCCGCATGCCATCCGTCGGGAACCACCGGTTCGGTCCACTCGAACAACCAAGCCGCATCGGCCGGCGACAGATTGATGCACCCGTGGCTCCGTTCCTTGCCGAAGTCATCGTGCCAATACGCGCCGTGGAGCGCGTAGCCCTGGTGAAAGTACTGAATGTAGGGGACGTCGCGAAGGTCGAACGCGTCTTCGGTCGTGTCGTCGCCGTCCATGGTGCCCGAGACGTGTTTGGCGTGGATCATGAAGGTGCCGCGTACGGTCGCGTTCGTCTCGGCGGGGTCCCCCATACCGCCCCGACCGGTGGACACCAACGTGGCGAACACGGGACGACGACCAACGTAGGCGACGAGGAGCTGGTCCTCGATCGACACGTCGATCCATTTGCGGCCCGTCTCCGCGAATTGCGCCGGGTCGTCGCGGACCGAGGCGACCCGCAGCGTCGGTCGCGGCAACCACTCCCCGGACGTGGTTTCGACAAACCCCTGCGCGCCGCCTTGCGTCTCGCCGGTCAAAACCCACCCTGAGCGATGGGGGGCTCGCCCGACCGCCGTCAGCTTGCCCCGGTCGTTGCGCGCGTAGGTCTTGACGCCATGGCTGACCACCACCGCCGGCGTCCCTCGTTCTTCCGCCGCGACCACCCGACCCCGAAGCGCGCTCAGGCGGACCACCTCGGTGCGATCGAGCGGGATCATGTCCAGCTCCGTCGTCAAGCCCATCGGGCGCTCCGTCCAGTCGAAGGTGGCGAGAAGACCGAAGGCGCTGTTCGGGTTCGCGCGACCGCGATGCACGGCGTAGGCCAAGGGCCGTTCCGCGCCGTAGGGCTTGGGCAACGCGGCCCCCGCCGCGAGCGCCGACGGCACCGGGTCGGGGGCTCCGAGGGCATCGCGGGCCATGGGGCCGTAGAGCGCGACGCTGCGGGTTCGTTTCGCCCCCTCCGCCCGCCGCTGCTCCTCGACGGTGGGGAGCTTGAAATATCGATGCGGGGGCGGCTCTCGCGAAATGACGTAGCGGTAGGGCATCGGTGCCCCCCGCCTTGGACCTTGGGGGGCCGACGCGACCACCGGGTGGTCGAGGTCCAACGTCGCGCCCTTCCCCACGCAGACGAATCCGCGAGGCGCGATGCGAAACCAACCGCCCTCGCATCCGTCCCGACCGGCCGGCACTTCCGCCCGCGCCACCACGGCCCCGGCGCGAAGGTACCCGAGCTTCACCGCCTCATCATGCGGCTCTTGGTAGACCCAAGTGCGCATGGCAATGCTGGCGAGTCGGTGCCCTGCGCCCGGCCGTGGCACCGTCTCATCGCGTGCGGCGGCGCCGTCTGCCCCCGCCGCCGTTCCTGACGTCACCGGAGGCGGCACGGAGAGGGCCAGCGGCGGGTCGATCGACGTCACGGTGGGCCCCGGTGGCGCCGCCGGCTCGGCACATGCGCTCATGCCGACCACGAAGGCGACGGCGCCGAGGGCCGTCCTCACAGACACTGCCCCGCAGTGCAGGTCATGTTGACGCCGCAGGCGGTGCCGTCGGGCTCCGACTGAGCCACGCAGCTCGTCGCCCCCGGGCCGAGACCATCGCAGACCGGCGCCGCCATGCACCCCGCCGCACCGTCCGGATCCATCCCGCACGAAACCCCGGCGCCCGCGGGACCGAGGCAATTCGCCGCGCAGCAGGGCGCGAAGGGGTCATTGGCGTCGCAGACCTCAGCGCCATTGACCACCCCGTCGCCGCACCGGCACCCGCCAAAGCCGTTGCAGACGTCCGGGCCTGCGCACGCAAGCTCCGGATCCAAACCGTCAGCGTACGGGAGGCAAAGGCCGAAGTTGCCCGGTTGATCGCAGGCTTCGCAGCCTCCGCCGCACGCTGACACGCAGCACACGCCGTCGGCACAAATCCCGGTGATGCACGCCGCCGGCGAGATGCACGGGGCGCCCACACCGCCCACGCATTCGTTGTTGACCACGTTGCAGACCTGGCCGACGGGACAGGTCGTATCGTCGACGCAGGCGACGCACTGGGGGCCGGGCGGCGTCGCGGCCCCGTCGCACACGCCCCCGGGACACGTCGTCCCCGCGGGAGCCGGCGGGTTGCTCGGCACGCCATTGGTGCAGACGTCATCGGTACAGGGATCGCCGTCGTCGGGGACGTCCATGTCGGAGACGGACAACGGTTGGGCCACGTTGCCCATCCCGTCGCACTCGGCACGGAGGCAATCGCCCGCCGTCTGCTCGCTCGGGGGCGCCATGGTCCCGAGCGCATCGAATGCGATCCCACACTGGTTGTTCGCGTCGCAGACGGCGCTTTCGCAGACGCCGTCGCCCGGCGGGCACTGACCCGGCCCATTGCACTCGACGCAGGTACCCGCCCCGTTGCAAAAGCCGATGGAGCACGGGTCGTTGGTGCCCCGGAACGGGTTGAGGGGCATGCCGCCGAGACAAATGTCGTCGGTGCATTCGTTGTTGTCGTCGAAAGGGTCCCCCGCGACCGGGACCGCGACGACGCCCCCGGTGCCGTCGCATCGCTGCTCTACGCAGTCGCCGGCGATCTGGGCGCTCAACGGCGTGCCGGAGGGCGCATCGAGGGCGACGCACGTTTGGCTGACGCATGACCAGGCACGGCATTCGGTATCCGTGCCGCAGTCGGTCGGTCCGTTGCACGCGCCGCAGCTGCCCGCCCCGTTGCAGACCCCACCCACGCCACAGGCCGTGCCGGCGGGGAGGGAGGTCACCGTGGGGGTCGTCCCGACGCACGATGCACTCTCGCAAGGCGACGCCCCCGGAATGTCGGTGGGGTCGGGGGCGGAGGTCAGCCCCCCGGCGCCGTCGCATTGCACCACGACGCAGTCTCCGGTCGTCTGATTGGCCACCGCGGTCCCCGGAGGCACCAAGGTCTGTCCGCACTGGCCCGCGGTACAAACGCGGGTCGCGCAGGCGCTCGAGGCGGGGATCCCCGTGCAATCCGCTTCGCTCAAGCAGGCGACACAGGCCCCGACCGGGTCGCAGAGCCGCGCGTCGGGATCGCCGGGGTCGGAACAGCTCGAGCCGGCGGCGACGAGGTCGAAGGTTGGCACGCCCTCGTTGCAGCCGTCGCGCGTGCAGTCGTCGCCGTCGTCGGGAAGATCCGTGTCGTCGACTTGGTCGGCGCCCTGGCCTTCTGCGCACACGCGGAGGACACAGTCGCCCGCCACGTCATCGGGCGCGACCACCCCGTCGAGAGGGGTGAAGCGACAGGTGCCCCCGGCGAGATCGCATCGACCGTCCGTGCACCCGTTTCCGTCGTCACAGTCGGCGTCGTTGGTGCAATCCACCACACAAGTCCCGGACGCGTCGCAGGTCCCCGCCGAGGGGCCCAGCGTACAAGCCTCGCCGGCGCGCGGGGTCGGATCGTTGGTCGGGGTCCCGTCCGCCGCACAGCGGTCGACGGTGCAGGGGTTGGCGTCGTCGGGCACGTCGTCCGCCGCTGCGACCTCGCGCGGGGTTCCGTCGGGGCCACACTCCGACCGAAGGCAGTCGCCCGCCACCTGCGGGAGGGCCAACCCGGCGGGCGACGCCTCGCGCGCACAGAAGCCATCCGCACCACATCGATCGACGGTGCAGGGATTCTGGTCGTCGCACTCGGCATCGACCGCACACTCGAGGGTGTTGTTCCCCCCGCGCGGGAGCGAGCACCCAGCGGCGCCGCCGACCATCGCCCCAAGCCCCGAGGCCGCCGCCGTGGCGACCACGACGACCCACCAGGCCCGTGGCCGACGGCGGCGGCGGCGTGTCTCCTGCTCGACCATGGCCTGAAGTCAATCACGGTCGGGCGACATCGAGAACCCGACGATCATCCGCCGCCCGTCGACGAGGCGCGTTCAGCGGTAGAGCTGAACGTAGCGCCGCCCCGCCATCTCGCCGCTGCGGTCCAATCGCATCACCCGTCGTCGCAAGCGCCCCCACCCGGGACGCTGCATGGCGCCGAGGGCTCGCCCGACGGCGCCCACGAGCGCTCGGGACTCGTCTTCGTGAAAGAGAAACCCGGTGCCCGTGTCCAGCGCGGCGTCGCAATCGACCACCACGTCGGCGATGCCAGGGATGGCCCGCGCGATGGGCACCGCCCCGTAGCGTTGACCCCGTTGGCACGCGAGCCCCGAAGGAGCATGGCGCGCCGGGACGAGGATCGCGTCCGCGGCCGCGAGGAGGCGGTGGGCGAGCGGGGTGCTCACCGCGCCGAGAAACGCCGCGTCGTCGTCGAACCCCGCCGTCGCGTCGTCGAGGGCACCCTCGAGCGCCGCATCGCCGGCTCCCCCGATGACCACGCGCGCGCCAGATCGGACGAGGTCGGGAAGCGCCCGCGCGACGAGATCCACCCCGCTCGACGCATCCAGAGGTCCGCAAAACACCAACAGCGGTCGCTCCGGCGACAAGGAAAAGTCGAGTTCCTGCAACAGAGCGGCCTTGCAGCGGCCCTTGTTGGCCACCGCCTCCGCGTCGTACCGCGCCGCGAGGTGCGGATCCGTGCTCGGGCTCCAATGAGAATGGTCCACCCCGTGGAGCACCCCGTGGACCGCGTCCGCCCGCGCCGTGAAGACGCGGTCGAGGCCGGCCCCGCCCTCGGCGGTCGCGAGGTGCTCGGCGTACGTCTCGGAGACCACGACGATGCGATCGGCCGCGACCAGCCCCGCCTCGAGAAAGCCGATGTCGTCGCCCTCGACCCCGCCTCCGAGCGCGCTCGCCTCCAAGCCGATGGATTCGGCCAGAGCCTTCGGGAACCGCCCTTGGTGCCGGGCGTCGTGAATCGTGAGCACGCGCCGCACGTCGAGGTCTCGCAGCAGATGAATCACCAATGCGGTCGACCAATCATGGGCGTGGACCACGTCGGGGCCGGTGCCGGCGCCGTGTTGCGCGCGTACCAGCGCTTCGACGGCACGCGCGAAGAGCCCAAAGCGTCGGCCTTCGTCCTCGCCGTAGACCGATCCGCCGTCGAGAACGTCCCCCGGCAAGTCGATCAGGGTCAACTCGACCCGCGAGCCGAGGCGCGTGTCGAACTGCGTCGCCGACCACGTCTCGCCCCCGACGTCGAAGCGGAGCGGCGTCAGCCGCCGCGCGAGCATCAGGCCCGCTTCCTCGGTCTTCGGATACTTGGGGAGGACGACGGTGACCCGGTGATCCAGCCGGCTCACCGTCCGCGCGAGAGCCGCGACATCGTCGGCGAGGTCGCTCGCCTTGACGACGGGGGCCAGCTCGGCGCAAGCCATCAGCACATCCATGGCGACCGCGTGTAGCACGATTCCTACCCGACGGGCGGGCGGGTCGAAGGCCGTCCGCGCCGGGGCCTGACCCGCGATGTCGCGCCGGATCGTCGACCCGCTCGAGCATCGTGAACGTCGCCTCCGCAGGCGGGACGAGGGGATCGTCCGGCCCCGCGACATCCACCCCGAAGCGGTGATGCGGGTGCTCCGCGTCCCCCCCGAGGGCACGGGGACCCGGCTCGACCGATTTCTCCAGAGGCAACTCCGGGCCACGAGCCGCACGCGCGCCCAAGCCATCATCGCGCGCTGCGCCTACGGTGCCGATGGGCGGCGCCTTCGCAAAAACCATCGGCTTCGCGGCGAGGAGCGGGTGGTCCTGTGGCGTCCGCCCTGGGGCGAGACGATCCCCGCCGACACGACGTTGCCCGTGCTCTACGAAGACCGCGACCTGCTCGCCATCAACAAGCCGCCGTTCGTGGTCGTCCACCCCACCGCCCGACACCACCGGGCCACGGTCGCGGTGCTGCTCGCCGCGGCCCGACCCGACGAACACCTGACGTTGCTCCACCGCATCGACCGCGAGACGAGCGGGGTGCTGTTGCTGGCCCGCACCCGTCGCTGCGACCGCGAGGTGAAGTTGCAGTTCGAGGCGCGCGCCGGCGTGGAGAAAACGTACGAAGCGCTGGTTTGGGGCTGGCCGGAGTGGACCGAGCACCACTGCACCCTCCCCCTCGAACCCGACGACACGAGCGCCTACCGGGTCAAGATGCGGGTGGCTCGTGCCGGGCGGGGTCAGGCCTGCGCCACCACCTTCGAGGTCATCGGCCGCCGATGCCATCCCGAGGACCCCACGCGCCGCTACGCCCGCCTCCGCGTCTCCCTCCACACCGGACGCCAGCACCAGATCCGCGTCCACGCGGCCGCGCTCGGGCTGCCTCTCGTAGGCGACAAGCTCTACGGCCCCGACGACACCCTGCACGCCCGCGGCGCCGACGGGGCGTTGACGGGCGCCGACCTGGACCTTTTGGAACTCCCCCGACAGGCCCTCCATGCCCGACGGATGGTCGTCCGCCACCCCACCACCGGCGCCTCCCTGAGCATCGAAGGCCCCGTGTACGACGACATGCGCCAATTCTGGGCGCGTCTCGCCCACGGCGAACGGGGCACCTGACCCCGAGGCGCGCGCCGTTTACGGATCGTGGGTGTCGGAATTGCGCGACCTGGTCCGCGGGGCCCTTTCGATGCCCCGCGTCGCGCGCGTCACCCGCGGGAGCCCGAGGTCGTACGCCGCGCCCACCGGCTCCGCGGTGCGGCGATGGCGACTTCCCCGCAACGGGCGGTTCGTCACGTGGTGCTTCGCGGTCATGCTCCTGCCCCTCGTCGGCCTCGCGCTCGCGACCACGGTTTCGTTCGCCTTTCAGCTCGCGACCAACCTCGCCCATCCGGAGTTCGGTTCCGTCCGCGGCCTCATGGTGCTGAGCCTGACCTTTCCCGTCATGCTCCTGCTTTTGAGGGGAACGCTCCGCGAGCTGTGGCCGCAACGCGTCTGCGTGGGGCCCGACGGAGTCGAAATTCGTTCCCTGCTCACGCGCGCCCTCCGGATCCCCATCGACGCCATCGCCGAGGTCGAAGTGGGCTACGCCTTCCCGTATCTCCGCATCGTCGAGGCGACCGGGGTCAGCACCACCATCGTGGCGCGCGACGCAACGCAGCTGCGCGAGATCGCGGCCACGATTCGACGCCGCCAGGCCGCCGCGTCCGATGCCCCCGCACCGATGCTCGCCTTGTCGCGCGGGGACGCGGGGCCCCAGGCCTGGCGCCGCCGGATCGAGCGTCTCGTCGACACCCCGACGGACTACCGCTCGCTCGCCCTCGAACCGTCGGCGCTGTGGCGGATCGTCGAGCATCCGACGGCCGCGCCCGAGCAACGCGTCGGGGCGGCGTTGGCCCTTCACGAGATCGCCCTGCGAACCGACGGGGCGCGGGCGACCGAGGCCGGGCCCCTACGCGACCGCGACGACGTCGCCCGTCGGGCCCGCTTTGCGGTCGACGAGGCGGTGTTTCCCGACGTTCGGACCGCCGTGGTCCGGGCCGCCGCCAGGGGCGAGCTCGACGAGGAGGCGCTGGCCCGCGCCGAGGCCGAGATGGCGGCTCACGCGGTCGCGAAGCGCTGATCCCAGGGCGCGGCGGCCGGGTCTTCTTCCCGTGCCGCGCCATTCGCCACGAGATGGGCCAACACCGCCGCCACCGCTTCGACGTCGTCGGTGCCGGCGCGGGCGGCGACGGTCTCGGCGTCGCAGGGGGTGGCGTCGAGCACCGCGCGAACCGACGCCTGGAGCGCGATGACGCGCGCGGCGGCCTTCTTCCCCGATTCGACGCCCGGCTGGTGGTACGCATTCACGTCGACGAGGCTCGCGTAGAAGCCGACCGCCCGCTCGTAGAGCGCGACCAAAGCCCCGACCCGACGGGCATCGACGACCGGCAACGTCAGCGTGATCGAGCCGCGACCCCGCCCGGAGAGCGCCTCGCGGGTGCCGCGCAAAAACCCGAAGAGATAGTCCCCGCTCGTCACCCCGGGCTCCACCTCGATCGAGGCCCCCTCGCGGGCCCGTGCGATGTGGATGAAGGTGACGAAGAAATCGTTCGGACCGTCGAGGAGCTGCTGCACGTACGCGTGTTGGTCGGTCGACCCCTTGTTGCCGTACACGGCGATCCCCGCGTGCACCTCGTCGCCCTGGCGATTGCGCGCCTTTCCGAGCGACTCCATGACGAGCTGCTGGAGGTAACGCGAAATGAGCGCGAGCCGGTCCTTGTACGGGAGCATGACCATCGCCTTGCCCCGAGCGTGAAACCAGCTCGCCGCCAACCACGCCGCAGGGTTTTGCGCCGGCTCCTTCCGCGTGGCGACATCCATCGCCGCCGCGCCGTCGAGAAAGGCGGCGATGTCGACGCCGGCGAGGGCCGCGGGGAGCAGTCCGACGGGACTCGTCACCGAAGTTCGGCCCCCGATCCAATCGTACATGGGAAGGCGGGCGATGAAGCCCTCGGCGCGGGCGGTCTCATCGAGGGTGCTTCCCGCCGAGGTCACCGCCACCGAGTGAGGGCCGAAGGCGAGGCCCGCGGCCTCGTAGGCGGCCTTCATCTCCAACATCCCGTTGCGCGTCTCCTTGGTGCCGCCGCTCTTCGAGATGACGATGGTGAGGGTGGTGGCGAGGTCGAGGTCACGACGGAGGCGGTCGAAGCCGTCGGGGTCGGTGTTGTCGAAGAACCGAAGGGCCAGCGGGTCGCCGGCGGGAGCGTCCCCCGACGGCGACGACGCGGAGGAGACACCTTCGAGGGCATCGCAGACGAGCATCGGCCCCAGCGACGAACCTCCAATCCCCACCACGACGGCGGTGCGAAAACGTCCGCCTCCGGCCGGCGCGACGGTACCGGCGCGGATGCCGGCGGCCAGCTTCTCGGTGGCGCGGCGGGCTTCCTCGATGCAGGTCTTCAGCTCGGCCGTCGGCGCGAGGCGCGCGTCGCGCAACCAGTAGTGTCCGACCATGCGGTCCTCGTCGACGTTCGCGATGGCGCCGCCCTCGAGCGCCGCCATCTCGTTCCGCGCCGCCTCGAGCGCCGGGACGAGGGCGTCGAAGTCGGCGCGGGACCACATCATCGCCGAGGTATCGACCGAGAACCCGAGGTCTCGGTCGTGAAGGGAGAGGGCGCGGAAGCGCGTCCAGCGGGCGTTGGGGTCGGCGGCGTCGGTCATCGCGACGGAGCCTACACCGGCAGCCCCCCGGCGCCGGGATCGGACGGTACGGGACCTCGGTCACGCCCCGGCCACGGGCGCGGAGAGGCTTTTGCGGTCGCTCGTCAGGGGCGTTACCTTCAGCGCCAAACATGAGCACCCAATTCGGCATCAACCAGGGCCTGGTCGAGGAGCTTTACCTTCGGTACCTCGAAAACCCCGCCGCGGTCGACGAGAGCTGGCGGACGTTTTTCGCGCAGAACGGCCGCGCCAATGGAGCGACGAATGGCGCCGCGGCGCCGGCCGCATCCGAAGCACGCGAGGTCTCGCTCCCGCCCGCCGCGCTCGTCCAGAATGGCGCCACCGACTTTCAGGCCGCCGACTACGAGGGGCCAGAGCGACGCCGAGACGGTAAGAGCGGACGGGTCTACGCCCTCATGACGGCGTATCGATTCCGGGGTCACCTCTTCGCCCACTTCAACCCGCTCTACGAGCGGCCCGAGCGCCCCCCCGAGCTTCGCCTCGAGACCTACGGCTTTACCGAGGAAGATCTAGATCAACCGTTTCCGACCATCGACATCCCCGGCCCGACCGAGCAGCCGCTGCGCGAGATCATCGCGCGGATGGAGGAAACGTACTGCCGCACGATTGGGGTCGAGTTCCGCTACATCGAGAACACCGAAGAGCGGCACTGGTTGCAAAACCTCATGGAGGCGAGCCGCAATCGCCTTCGCATCGACCGCGACGAGCAGGTGCAGATTCTCACCAAGCTCATCGACGCGGAAAATCTCGAGCAGTTCATCCACTCGAGTTACGCCCCGGGGACGAAGCGCTTCTCGCTCGAAGGCGCCGAGAGCCTCATCCCGCTCCTCGACATCATGATCGAGCGGGGCGCGATGCGGGGCATCGAAGAGGTCGTCTTTGGCATGGCCCACCGCGGCCGCCTCAACGTGCTCGTGAACACCCTCGAGACGAGCCTGCTCGAGATCTTCTACGCGTTCGAAGACGCCGACGCCGAGCGGTACCTCGGCCGGGGCGACGTGAAGTACCACCTCGGGTTCTCGAACGACCGCATCACCTCCATCGGCAAAAAGGTCCACCTCACGATGACCTTCAATCCGAGCCACCTCGAGTTCGTGAACCCGGTGGTGATGGGTCGGGTGCGGGCCAAGCAACATCGACTCGACGACGAGGACCGCAGTCGGGTCGTCCCCCTGCTGATCCACGGCGACGCGGCCTTCGTCGGACAGGGGGTGGTCGCCGAAACCCTCAACCTCATGAACCTCGAGGGCTACACCACCGGCGGCACCATTCACGTCATCGTCAACAATCAGATCGGGTTCACCACCGACTACGAGGACGCCCGGTCGACCCGCTACGCGAGCGACATCATGCGCATGCTCAACTGCCCGGTGTTCCACGTGAACGGGGAGGACCCCGAGGCGGTGGCGCAGGTCGCGCAACTCGCGGTCGAATACCGCCAGCGCTTCAACAAAGACGTCCTGATCGACCTCTATTGCTATCGCCGTCACGGGCACAACGAGGGGGACGAGCCGCGTTTCACCCAACCCCTCATGTACAAGGTCATCGACCAGAAGCCGACCGTGCGTGAGATGTACGTCAAGCGCCTGGTCGAGATGGGGCAGATCGACGAAGCGCTCGCCACCGAGATCGGGGAGCGCGCCCGACAGCGCCTCAAAGAGGCCCTCGACGAGGTGAAACAGCAGGGATTCTCTCCCGTACCGGCCACCCTCGGCGGGGTGTGGCAAGACTACGTGGGCGGCCAGGATGGCAACTGCCCCGAGGTCGACACGTCGGTCGACCGGGAGCGGCTGCTGCGGGTCTCGGAGCGCATCAACCTCCTCCCCGACGACGTCACCCCGCACCGAAAGGTGAAGATGCTGCTCCAGCAGCGCCACAAGCGGCTCTCCGAGGGGACCGAATTCGACTGGGGGACGGCGGAACTGCTCGCCTACGGCAGCCTCATCGACGAAGGCACCCCCATTCGCATCAGCGGAGAAGACGTGGGCCGCGGTACCTTCAGTCACCGTCACGCGGAGATTTTCGACCAGGACACGGGCGCCTCGTTCATCGCCCTCAATCGTCTTCACGACCACGCCCGCTACGAGTCGGTCAACAGTCCCCTCAGCGAGGCCGGCGTCCTCGGGTACGAGTTCGGGTTCAGCCTCGACTACCCCGAGGCCCTCGTGGTGTGGGAGGCACAGTTCGGCGACTTCCTCAACGCGGGTCAGGTCATCGTCGACCAGTTCATCACCTCCTGCGAAGACAAGTGGATGCGGCTGTCGGGGCTCTGCCTCTTTTTGCCGCACGGCTACGAGGGTCAGGGCCCAGAGCATTCTAGTGCGCGTCTCGAGCGCTTCCTGCAGCAGGCGGCCGAAGACAACATCCAGGTGTGCAACCTGACCACGCCCGCGCAGCTCTTTCACTGTCTGCGGCGACAGGTGCGACGCAAGTGGCGCAAGCCGCTCGTCATCCTCACCCCGAAGAGCCTCTTGCGCGCCGCCTTCAGTGCCAAGGGCCCCAAGCCCACGTCGACCATCGACGACCTCACCGACGGGCGCTTCCAGCGCGTGATCGGCGACCCCGACGTCGTGCCCAGCCGCACCCGCAAGGTCTTGTTGTGCAGCGGAAAGGTCTACTACGACCTCGCGCGGCACCGCTTCGAAGAAGGCGTCGACGACGTCGCCATCGTCCGCCTCGAGCAGCTCTATCCCATCAACCACGAGCTCGAAGAGACGCTCTCCGCCTACCCGGACGGCACGCCGCTCGTCTGGGTGCAGGAAGAGCCCTTCAACATGGGGGCGTGGTTCTTCGTCAACGCCCACCTTCAGGAGCTCCTCGGAACGCGGCTGCCCCTCAGCGTCGCATCGCGTCCCAGCAGCGCGAGCCCCGCCACAGGCTCGAAAGCGAGCCACAACCTCGAGCAAAAGATGCTCGTCGACGCCGCCTTCGCCTAATTGCGTCCGACGGGCTCGCGACCCCTCGACGCGCCCCGCTCTGTTATTTTTTTTGGGGGCGCGCGAGGGAGCTTTACCGCCTCACATCGCGTTGATGGTGAGGCCGCCGTCGACCACGAGGGTGTGGCCGGTGATGAAGCTCGCCGCGTCGCTCACGAGAAACACCGCCGCGCCGGCGATCTCGTCGGGCTGGGCGAAGCGTCGGAGCGGCGTGGCGGCCACCACGCGCTCCACGATGGATTCGTTCTGGACGAGCGCGGCCGCAAACTTGGTCTCGACCAACCCGGGCGCGATGGCATTGACCCGCACCCCTGAGGGACCGAGCTCGACCGCCAGCGTTTGCGTCATCGACACCACCGCCGCCTTGGTCATGCCGTACACCCCCTGGAGCGGCGCCCCGCCGAGTCCGGCCACGCTCGCGACGTTGACCACCGCGCCGGGCCGCGTCGCAGCGATGAAGCGCCGCGCCGCCCCGCGGGCGAGTTCGAAGTAGCCGCGGGTGTTCACCTGGAACGTCTTCTCGTAGGCCCCCTCGTCGACGTTGAGCATGGGCCCGAAGTACGGGTTGGTCGCCGCATTGTTGACCACCGCGTCGACCGGTCCGAGCGCCGCCTCGGCCGCGTCGAGAAGGGCCTCGATCTGCTCGGGCTCACCCATGTGGGCCACGATGGGGACCACCTCGCCGCCCGGCGCAGCATCGCGAATGCGCGCCGCCGCCGCATCGAGGCCCTCGCGCTTCCGCGACGCGATGGCGACCCGGGCCCCCGCTCCGACCAAGGCGGTGGCGATCGCCTCTCCGATCCCACGACTCGCGCCGGTGACGACCACCACCTTGTTCGCCACCTCAATGCGCCCGCGTTCGCCCGTCGTCATGCTCGCTGCCCCTCGGTTCGGCCCCATCCGCCCCTCGCTTGTGAGCCCCGCGGCCGTCTTATAGGGTCAAGCTCGCGAAGGCCATCAACCCGGCGCGAATGCGCGCGTCGTCGTGGAAGGGTCGGTCTGAACTTCGCCCCGCGACGACCCAGCCCTGTCGGACCCAGCCCTGTCGCACGCTGCCATGTCGACCCCGAGCGCTTCCGCCCGCCCGCAGATCTTCGGCCACCCCACCGGCCTGTTTTCCCTGTTCTTCGCCGAGATGTGGGAGCGGTTCTCGTATTACGGGATGCGCGCCCTGCTCATCTTCTACATGACGAAGGGCTTTCTCGGATATAACGACACCAAGGCGTACTCGGTCTACGGGGCGTACACCGCGATGGTGTACATGACGCCGTACTTCGGCGGCATCCTGGCCGACCGCGTCATCGGCGCGCGACGGGCGGTGGTGATCGGAGGCCTCCTCATGGCGGCCGGTCATCTGCTGATGACGATCGAGACGACGGTGGCGTTCTTCGGCGCCCTCGCCCTCCTCATCGTCGGCAACGGCTTCTTCAAACCCAACATCTCGACGATGGTGGGCGGCCTTTACGACCGCGATCCCGGACGGCGCGACGCGGGGTTCACGCTCTTTTACATGGGCATCAATCTCGGCGCGGCCATGGCCCCGATCCTCTGCGGCTACGTGGGTGAGACCTACGGCTGGCACTACGGGTTCGGGCTCGCCACCCTCGGCATGCTGATCGGCGTGGCTGTCTTCGCCGCGCCGACCCGCCTCACCCAAGGCTTGATCCTCGTGGGTGCGCTGGGAACGTCGCTCGCGATGCCCTTCCTCCAGGAGAGCGCGCTGCAGCTCGCGGTGCGGATTCTCCTCGCGGTGGCGCTCACCGGCGCCGGGGTGGTGGCGTTTCTCGCGCTCGGCCGCGGCGGCCTACCCGACGACGCGGGCGCGCCCAAGGACCCCGCGGTCGCCAAGCGCTACGCCCTCGCGGTCTACGGGGGCTCCCTGGGGGCCGTAGGACTCTTTGCGCTCGTGTTCTTCGAGGTGTCGATCGCCAGTTACATCCTCGGCGGTACGGGCCTCCTCGCCCTCGCCTACATCCTCGTGGAAGCCGTCCGGGCCCCCAAGATCGAACGGGAGCGGCTGGGGGTGGTGCTCGTCCTCATGTTCTTCTCGGTCGCCTTTTGGGCCTTCTTCGAGCAGGCGGGCAGCTCGATGGCAAACTTCACCGACCGCAACGTCGACCGGGTTTTCGAAACGGACGAGGTCGGTCCCGACCGCATCGGCACCGACCTCACCTTTCGCGTGCGGGCCAACGACGAGGCCCGGGCCGAGCTGCCGCTGCTGAGCCAGGAGCAGCTCGGGCTCGTCAACGACGACCCGGCGATGAAGGACCGAATCGTCGCGGGCGTGCGTCGGGTCGAAGCCGAAAAAGCAGCCAAAAAGGGCGTGGCCGTCGACGAGGCGGAAGTCGACGCCCTCGTCGCCCAGGTGCGGGCGGAGCCGAGGCTGACGATGACGGGGCTCACGGTCCTTCGCGACGTGGCCGCGGCGGACGATGCGCCCCCCGAGAGCAAGGCGGTGACCTGGCGCGTCCGCGACGACAACGTCGGCATGAAGCTCGGCACGGCGGAGGTGCCCGCGGCGGAGTTCCAGGCCGCCAACCCGATTTTCATCCTGCTCTTCGGCCTCGCCTTCTCCGCCCTGTGGGGTTTTCTCGCCGCCCGGCGCCTCGAGCCGAGCACCCCGGTGAAGTTCGGACTCGGGCTCGTGCAACTCGGACTCGGGTTCGGTGCCCTCTGGTACGGGGCGCAACAAGCCGACCCCCGCGGCGCGGTCGCGATGTCGTGGTTGTTGCTCGGTTACCTTCTGCACACGACGGGCGAGCTCTGTCTCTCCCCGGTAGGTCTGTCGATGGTCACCAAGCTCTCCCCCCCGCGCATCGTGAGCACGATGATGGGGGCGTGGTTTCTGTTCACCGCGTTCTCCAACCTGCTCGCCGGGATCATCGCGACCTTCACCGGCGGGGGCGGCCACGGCAGTGAGGGAGGGCTGGCACTGATTCCGGCCCCGCAGGACTCGCTCCCCGTGTACGCCGAGGTGTTCGGTGCGATCGGGGTGGCCGCGGTGGCGGCGGGCCTGGTGTGTTTTCTTCTCAGTCCCTTGCTGACGCGGTGGATGCACCTCGAGGCCTTCGAGGACGGCCACGTCTCCTAACGGCGGCGATGAGCCCGGGACGCGCGGGACGGGTGGGGATTCGGGGCTGACCCTCGCCCGAGGCCGCGCTCAGCGTCGCCGAACGGCGGAAAGTACGACCGTCGGCGCCCGACGCACCTCGAGCTGGAGCGCGAGGCGGGCGCCGTCGTCGTCGTCCTCGCCGCGACAATGATGAACCGAGGCGACGCCAAAGCCCGTCGTCGCCGCGCGCACGGACCCCGCCGCATCCTCGAGCCGCAGCGACAGCGGTTGGGGCGCACCGTCGACCGCCGCGACCACGTCCACGCACTGAGCCGCCCCGAGGGCGACACGGCGCACGGCGCGCTGCCCCACCTCGACGCGCTGGCCGCCGAGTTCTTCCAGGTCACGGGGCGTGATGGGTTCGCGCTGCAACCCTTCGAAGCGGCCGAGGAGCCGTCCCGCCGCGCGCGGGGAGGCGGTCAGCGCAGGCGGGACATCGTCGATCCGACGGAGCAACACCGCCGCCGGTCCGGGGCGGTCGACGGCCGCGAGTTCGAGCTCCGCCGCCGTCGTGGTCGCCGCGGCGCAGGCGAACCCGGTGGCCACCTCCCCGCCTCGACCGACCGCGAGCCGCACCCCGTCGTCGCGCCGCCAAAGCGTCGCGGTAAAGCCGCCGAGGGGGGCGCCGCCGACCACGTCGTAGCGGCTGCATCCCGCCCGTAGGGTGAGCGGAACCCGCGTCATGCCCCGGGTCGGCACCACGATGGAGCGGGCGAGCTCTTCCGACGCGCCCCATCCCGCCCGCGACAACCGACGCGCCTCCAGCCGCGCCAGGCTCGATGCGAGAGGGCCCAGCGGCGTCACCGCGTTGAGGCCGACGTCGGCGTCGAGCTCATCGATCGCGCCCGGCGCCGAGCGACGGATCACCACCGCCACGAGCCCCGCCGCGGCCCGCGGGCGCACGGCCACCGTCACCGTCTGGCCCACGGAGCTGCAGACGACGGTGGCTCGATCGCGCCCGGGCGACCGCCCGCGCGCGACGATCCGGCCGTCTTCGGCCAACACCGACAGGTCGACCGCCGGTACGTCGTCGTCCGGCACGGCGAGTACGTCGAGGCAGCGCCCGGCGTCGATCCGCGCCGAGACCGTGGCCGCCGCGGCAGGGTGCACGGGGATCGCCACCCGCCGGACGTCTTCCCACCCGGCGCCGAGCCGCTCCTGCCGCTCGCGCAATCTGCGCTCGAGCCCTGGCCACGCCGCGAGCCGCCCCGAGTCTTCACCCGGACGCCCGCGCACCTCGAGGCCCCGGGCCACGGCGTCGGCCCGCTCGGTCGGGACCTGCATCACCGCGAGCCCGACCACCCCCGCGCCCGTTACGTTTCGCGCCACCAGGTACACCCGATCGGGATACGGGGGACACAAGAGCACCGCGGCCCGAGGACCCGGGGATTCGTCGGACGCCAAACGCGTCCCGTCGTCGGCGTAAGCAAACACGTCGACGTCCTGCGCGCTGTCGCCCGCGCCCGCCACGCCGAGCAGACACGCCCCGGCGGCCGGCCGCGTCACGAACCGACCCACCTGCCCTCCTTCGTCCAGAGCTTCGGCGCCGAGGGCCACGAAACGCTCCGCGCCCGCCTTTTCCGCAGCCGCCACCCGATCCGCGAGAATGGTCGCCGCATCGAGCCCGTCGTCGGTCGCGGTTACCGACGGCGGACCCGGCGCGGTAGGGACGGCCTCGGGTCGCACGGCACTCGGCCCACACCCCCCGGCCACCAGCGCCATGGCCACGAGCGCGCGGCGAATGATCATTCGACGGCGTCTCCGTACGCCCAGAGGGCCATGACCCACCATCCCTGTCGCGCCTGGAGCTCGATCTGAACCGAGGCGGCCATCGCGCGCTCGGCGCAGAACGACACCGCCCCCACCACCTGCTCGCCCGCGGCTTCGTCGTAGTGGGGCGGTCCCCCGCCCCCGAGGTCCACCGTGATGCGGCCCGCCCGCGCGTCTCCCTGGGCCGCCGCGAACGCCGCGAGATAACACATGCCCGGGACCACCGGGACCGGGATCCGAGTTCGGCCGGCGGCCCCCAGGTATTGCCGCGCCGGGGGCCGTCGCGGCGACGGGGTGGGCCGGCGATGCAGCGCCCAGGCGAGACCCGCCGACGCGGTGGGCCCCCACCGACGAGGCAGTCCCTCCGGAAGCGGCCAGTACGCGGCGACGACCACCACGCGCGCCCCGCGCCCCGCCCCGGCGAAACGCAACCCCACCCGACCGTCGCGGCCCCGGCAGAAATCCAAGCGGCCGTCCGGGGCGTGGGAGGTGTCGCGTCCGATCCGGCGATCGCGATCCGGATCGCTCACCTCGATGTCGACATCGACGACCACCGGGTCGTCGTCGTCTCCGTCCCCCCCCGCGGCGGTGTTTTGGTCCGAGACCACGACGAAGCGGTGGCACCCCGCCGCGAGGTCGATCTGAACCGCACCTTCCCCGTCGTCGTCAGCCCTCACCGTCGCCGCCGTCACGACCCGTCGGGCCCGGTCGCGCTGGGCCGCCTCGACGGCGCGCGCACGTCGCGCCGCCGCCAGCGCGAGCGGCATCGGGCCGTCGCTGCGACCGACCTCGGCCAGAGGACCCACCGCCCGCCGCGGCAGGACGACGTCGACGTCGGGCAGATTGCCGACATGCGAGACCGACAAGAGCTCCACCGCCGCCCGTCCGCCCAGAACCGAGACCGCGACGCCGTCGGCGAGGCCGGCGCAATCTTCGAAGACCGCCACCCCGGCCCGCCCCGTCCGCGGCGACCCCAGCGGCGCCGTCCCCCGCTGCATCTGGAGGCGCAGACCGCGCGACCGCGTCGTCAACGCGACGACCGTCCGACACCCCTTTCCGGTGGCGCCGAGCGAGACCCGATGCGGCGTCTCCGGTTCAGCGAAGTGGGCGGGGTGGCGATGCACCTTAGCGCCCGCGCGACGGTACGCGGCGACCAGCGTCTCGAGCTCGTCGCTGAGCGACGGCGTTGTCTCCGCCCCGGGCGAGCTTCCCGACGACGGCGACGCGCGACGGGGTGCATCCGGTCCCTCGGCCGCCTCCGCGGTCGCGAGCGACAGCGCCAGGCCGAAGAAGAACGGGCCCAGGAAGGACAGGCCCGGGAAGGATAGGCCCAGGAAGGATAGGCCCAACCACGAGGCGTTTCGCCACGAGGCGATGTGCCTCACGAGACGTCCCGAGGGGGCGGTTCGCCACGAGCGCCGACGCCGGAACGAGACGATTTGCCGCGCGAAGCGTCGTGGGCCTGAGGCGATTTGCCACGCAAGGCGCCGCCATGAGGCGGTTTGCCACGGAAGCCACCGCCGCCCCGAGGCCATTCGCCACTGGGGCCACGGCCGCCACCGGGTCACCGACGGCCATCCCCCCGACAACGCCGTTGCTCCGGGCACGTCCCGCCGCCACGGCCGGCGCCGGCCGGTCATGCCAACGCCAACGCCGCCGTCGCTTCGCGCGAGGCCCCCCCGAGGCCCATCCGATCGATCCCGTGGGCATGGAGACGCGCCGCCGCATGCCCCGGTCGCATCTCGCCATGCCTCCGACTCCACTGGGCATGGCGACACAGAAGCGCCAGCTCCAGCGACCGTCCCACCGTCAACGCCAATCGGCGCGCCCCCGCTTCGAGCGGCGCCCGCCCATCTGCGCCCCCGCCGCCGGTCTCCTCGAGCCAGCGAGCCGCGCGACCGAGGCTCGCCGCCGCGTCGCGTGCGAGCGCGGAAAGGTCATCGTCTTGCACTTCGCTCACCAGCAGCTCGACCTCGCGCCGGAGCGGTCCCAAGTCGCCCCGCGGGCCCGCCGCCCGCAACAGGTCGAGCGAGAGCACGTTGGTGGTCCCTTCCCAAATGGGCAGCACCTGAGCGTCGCGGAGCAGCCGTGGGAGCCCGGTATCTTCGACGTAGCCGGCACCTCCGAAGCACTCGAGCACCTCGCTCAGCATCGCGACCGCCTGCTTGGCCGTGGTCAGCTTGGCGACCGGCGTGAGCAACCGAAGGGTCTCGGCGGCGTGGCCGTCGGGGTCTTCTCCCGCCTCGACCCGTCCCAAGAGCGCCACGCAACGAAACGCGAGATGAAAGGCGCCTTCGAATTCGGCCGCGAGCCCGGCCAACGTATCGAGGTGGAGCGGTTTGCCTTCGAGGGGGGAGCCGAATTGAACCCGCCGCCGGGCGTAGTCGCGCGCCAGGGCAAGCCCGCGCCGCATCGCCGCCACCGACGAGACCGCATTCCACGTCCGGGTGATGTTGAGCATCGGCGAGATGTTGCGAACGCCGTGACCGATTCCCGCCACGGGCGTCGCCAGCGTGCCGTCGAGGGTCAGCTCCGCCGTCGGGAGCTTGCGGGTGCCGAGCTTGTCTTTGAGCCGGTTGACCACGAGGTGGTTCGCCGTTCCGTCCGGCCGCGCCGTCTCCAGGTAGAAGAGCGTGAGCCCACGCCCTCCCGGCGGACTCCCCTCGACCCGCGCCAAGGTGAGCGCCATCTGCGACGTGGCCGCCGAGGTGAACCACTTCGTGCCGTGAAGACGATACGCGGCGAGGCCTCGGGGAAACGTCGACGCCGCATCTTCCTCCGCGGACCCCGCATCGACGGACCCCATGTCGACGGGGCGCGCCACGGTCTGGCTGAGCCCAACGTCGGAGCCCCCGGTGCGCTCGGTCATCCATTGACCACTCGTCCACGCCTCCTTCGGGTCACGGCTCGTCAGATGGGCCACCGCCCGGTCGACCAGCGCGCCGTCGGTATGCTGGCGATGGTGCAACAACGTTCGGGCCGCCCCGTCGGTCATGGCGAGAGGGCACGTGTACGTATCGGTCGACGGATCGAAGAGATAGGCCAACGCGAACTGGTGGGGCCGGGCGAAAGGCCCGTGGGGGCTGTCGTACGCGGTGGCGACCACCCCGCAGCGCGCCGCCACCTCCGCCGCCCGCCGCCACCCCGCGGTGAGCTCGATGCGGTCGATGCGCCGTCCCCACGCGTCCCACGCGACCAGGCGCGGCTCCGCCAGCCGGTCCTCGGCCTGGAGCGTGAAGAGCGCTCCGCCGGCCAACGCCCCCATCTCGCGCAACTCCGGCTCGACGGCGACGCGTACGTCTTCCGGCAGCGTATGCGCGATCCACCCCTGCAGAACCCGGTCGTCGGCATACTGGTCGCCGAGCGTCGGCCCCGATTGGAAAAAAGGTTCCCTCGTCGTCACCCCTCAGGAGTAGCAACCCCGCGCCGCGGCGACCACCGTGTTTCTGCCGCGGGGGGCGGCCCGCGGAGCGGGGGGGGGTGCGGGGGCCGCGGTCGGGGGGGGGGCGGCGGCGCCGCCGCGCCGACGATCGGTCGGATTGGGACGCGCCGGTTGGGCCGGAGGCGGCGGCGTCGTGGGTCCCCGCGCGCCGC
>JBCCLB010000070.1:0-35094 GCA_039027095.1 Myxococcota bacterium | reverse complement strand
GTGGGGGAAGTCGTCGGCGGGGAGCGGACGATCACGACCTGGCGCGGCCGCGACATGGGACGGATGGCGCCCCGCGTCGACCGACGTCGTGGGGGCATCCGCGCCGAAGGCCGGTTCTGCAGGCGGTGCCTCGAACCGCGGCGAACGGTCGGCCGCGGGGGGCGACGTCATCGGGATCGGCCGGGGAGGGTGACAGGCGACGAGGCCGAGCCCGACAAGCGCCGTCGCCGCGATTGTTCCGGACCACAGGCGCAGGCTATGGTTTTCGCGCGTTGCTAGCCCGACATGCCGGCGCCGCCTCTCCCCATGATGAGCCTGTTCCGACGATGGCGCGACGCGCGGCCACTGGTGCGGGCCGAGGTGCTCGCCACGACCTGGGAGGTCTTCAGCGTCCTGCTCTTTTCGTCGGCGGTCGTGCCCGCGGCCTTCGATACCCCGTGGCCGAGCACGTTCTTCGTGGGCAGCCTGGGTCTCTCGTCGGCGCTGTCGGGATGGTTTTGTCAGCGCGGTCGGCGCGGCTTTTTGCTCGCCGGTCTCTTGCGCCTGTTCTGGTGGCCGCTGATCATCGCGACCTTCGTGGGCGGCTCGGACGTCCCGACGCTGGTCACGAGCCTCGGGTTCGGCCTCATGGCGGCGGCGGCGCGGCGCGCCATCTACCGCCGCGAGCTCGAGCCGATGCCCGACGACCCGTCGCCGGTCCGGCTCCGGTCTGATCTTCGCACCCAACTCGCGGAAAACGCGGCGGTGGCGGGGATCGTGGGGGGCCACGTGATGTTGTTGTTCTCGGTCGCGTTTCTGCGCACCGCGAGTCAGGTCGTCTTTCGCGCGTGGTGGGAGTTCATCCCTGCCCTCGCCGGGGTCGGCACCATCGTCTTCACGCTGGCCGTGCGACCGGCCACCGAGCGTTTGCTCGCGGCCCTTCGCGCGGGTCCGCAGGGCGACCCGGTCCTTCACGCGCGCGCCCTCGACCAGGCGCGCCGGCTGCCCCGCATGCTGTGGGGGCTTAACTTCGGCCTGTGGTTGGGATGCATCGTGATCAGCATCGCGTACTACCGGACGCCGTCGTCGTGGAGCCGCCTGGGCGACGCGGTGATGCAGCTGGGCTTTGGCGGCCTCTTCGCGTGGGGGGTCTCGTCGTACCAGCGCGGCTGGCACGAGGACACCGTCCGGCCCATCGTGCGTCGGCTCGAGCGTTGGACCGGCACCGTCGATGAACCCGTCGCCATCGATTTGCGCCGCCGCCTGCTCGTCGAGTTCGGCCTCCCGCTTCTGTTCACCCTGACGCTGTCGCTCCTCGCAACCATCGGCCTGTACCGGGCCCTCGGCACCGACTCCAATCTCCGCGAAGACTTCAACGCCATCAGCGCGCTGTGCGCCTCGTTCGCGATGCTGGTCCTTGCGGTGGGGGGCATGTTTCTCCGCGCCGCCCGTCAGCTCTCCGATCCCTTGGCCAAGCTCGAAGCCGCCGCCGATCGCGTCGCCCGGGGCGAGCTCGACCAAGAGGTGCCCCCCGTCGCGGGACCGCTCGAAGTGCGCGGCCTCGGGCGCAGCATCGAGCGAATGCGCACCGCGCTCGCTCTGACGATCGCCGAGCTCAAGGAAGAGCGGGCCGGGCTGGAGACCCACGTCCAGCTCCGCACCGCCGAGCTGCGCCACGCCCTCGACGAATTGAAGCAAGCGCAAACGGCCCTCGTGCAGGGCGAACGGATGGCCCTCATCGGCGAGCTCGTCGCCGGCGTCGCCCACGAGGTGTACAACCCGCTCAACGCGATCGTGGGGTGTACGACGCCGCTCGCGCGCGTTCGCGAGGAGTTGGCGGAAATGCTCGCCCACTACGAGCGCGCACTCCCCGACCTCCCCCCCGCCCGGCGGGCCGAGCTCGAGGCGCACGCCGAGGCGTTGGACATCGAAGGGGCCCTCGACGACCTTCAGGGGATCCTTCGCGTCGTGACGAGCGCGTCCTCTCGGAGCGTAGAGATCGTCGGCAACCTCAAGTCCTTCTCTCGCAAGCCGGTGGAGGCGGTCCCCACCGACGTCAACGCCGGTCTGACCGAGACCATGAGTCTCCTCCGGCATCGGTTGCATCATCGCGGCATCGCCCTCTCGTTCGCGGCGGACCCCGACCTCCCGCCGATCGTGTGCCGAGGTGGTGAGATCAACCAGGTGTTCATGAACCTGCTCACCAACGCGATCCAAGCCGTCGACGAAGCGCATCCGGAAGGCGAGCGCGGCCGGATCGAGGTCCGCACGGAACGCAGCGGGGATCGGGTCAAGGTGGCGATCGAGGACAACGGCCCGGGGGTCCCGGCGGCCCTGCGCGACCGCATTTTCGATCCCTTTTTCACCACCAAGCTGGAGGGGCTCGGTACGGGCCTCGGCCTCTCGATCTCGAGCGACATCATGCGCCGCCACGGGGGCCGGCTGTCGGTCGCAGAGGGCGCGCTCGGCGGCGCGCGGTTCACCTGCGACCTCCCGCTCTTCCCCCCCGCGGTGCGCTCGCGACCGTCGCGACAGTCGGCGATCGACGCCCCCGACGCCGCGGCCCAATGACGACGCCACGGCGTCACGGGACGCGCGGCTCAAGTCGGATCTCTCCGCTCCGTTCAGCTCGGAGGAGGAGGAGGAAGGCGACGCCCCTACGACAGGAGAACACCTATCGGCGGCGTCACGTTCCGTACTAGGATGCACGCGTTATCCATGAACGTTCGAGCTGAGCGATCGAGTCGACGCAAGCGCGGAAGCGACCCCCTCATCGGAAAGGTGGTGGCCGGTCGCTACCGGCTCGAAGCCCGGCTCGGTGAAGGCGGCATGGGGTTGGTTTACCGTGCGCGGCACGTCCTCATCGACCGCGTGGTGGCGCTCAAGCTCATCCGGCCCGATCTGCGCGCCGAGACCCACCTCCGGGCGTGGATGCTACGCGAGGCCAAGGCGGCCAACCGGGTCGACCACGCCCACATCATCGACATTCACGACATCGGCGAGACCGAAGACGGCGAGCTGTACCTGGTGATGGAGTACCTCGTCGGGACGCCCCTGTCGGCCGAGCTGTCGAACGGCCCGATGAACATGGTGCGTAGCACCGACATTCTCGAGCAGATGTGCGCGGCCCTCGGTCGCGCGCACGACCTGGGCGTGGTTCATCGCGATCTCAAGAGCGACAACATTCTCCTCACCGAACGCGGCGGCCGGAAAGACTTCGTCAAGATCCTCGACTTCGGTCTCGCCGCGTTGAAGCGCGATGCGCGGCTCGCCCCCAAGGGCGCCGTGTTCGGGACGCCCGAGTACATGTCGCCCGAGCAGGCGCGCGGCGAGGATGCGACGCCATCGTCCGACCTCTACGCGCTGGGGGTCTTGTTTTACGAGATGCTCACCGGGCAGCTTCCGTTCCGCTCGAACGACCGCGACACGCTGCTCAAGATGCAGCAGAAGCAAGCCCCACCCCCCCCGCGAAAGGTGCGCGGCGACGTCAACCCGCACGCGGAAGACATTGCGCTTCGACTCCTGCAGAAGGGCCAAAAAGAACGCTATCGCGACGCCCACCACCTGAAGGAAGACCTCCGCAAGCTCCAACGCTCGCTGCCGTCGTCGCAGGCGTGGGAAGTCAACATCGACGCCAAGCCGGCCGCCCCGGCGCCGCCGCCGCCGCCTCCCCCCGAGTCCGAGGGCGTGACCGAGTGGGCGAACCGCGCCGCGATCTTCACCCGCATGGTGTCGCGAGCGTACTCCGGCAAAGAGGCGCCTAACGAGATTCTCAGCGCCCTCTCCCAAACCTGGGACCTCGCCGCCCGCGCGAGCCGTCTCGAGGGCGAAGTCGCGAGCCTCACCCGCAAGCTCGACGCCCTCGAGCGTCGCGGTCGGGCGCTGCGGGCGGAGATCGGCCGTAAGGTCGAAGACCTCGCCCAGGAGGAATCACGCGTGCTGCGTGAAGCCTCGGCGCACGGCGAAGACGTCGAGCGAGCCGAGCAAGAGCTCAGCCAGGCAGAGCGACAGGCGAAGGCGACGCGGGCCGAAGCCGAAGCGTGCGTGCAACAACGCCAATTCGATCCCGGGGTGTTCGAGCGCGCTGGCGCTGCCACCGCCGCGGTGAAGGCGAAAACCGAAGAGCTGCAGCGCTACGACCAGCGACGGCAGGGCTGCGAGAAAACCGCGCGGAGCCTCCGCCGCCAAATCGAACAGCTTCGCGGGCAGCTCGCCCGCTACGCCGAGGCGCTGGAAGAAGACCTGGCCCGAGGTCGCAACCAAGTCGCCGAACGCACCCGCGAAGGCCTCCGGTTCGAGAAGGCCTTCCGCGACGTGTCCGACAAGCTCCTCGCCAACCTCCGCGACAAGCCCGAGTGCCGCGACCTGCTCCCCGAGCTTCTGGACGACGAACGCCCCGCCCCCAGCCACGGCCGACGCGGCTCGGACAACCGTCGCGTCAGCACGTCCTGAGCCCTCGCCCCGGAAACCCCGCCCCGGAACCCCGCCCCTGGATACCCTCTAGGGGCGCGCCTCCGAACCTCCGGTAGCGTCGCGGGCGGTGGTTCGCCAAGGTCGGTGCGTGAACACGCTCGTCGCCATGCTCGTCGCCTCCGTGGCCCTGATCCCGGTGAGCGGCTTCCTCTTTGGTACCTCGCTCGCGAGGCCAAGCGGCAGGACGAGCTGTGGGCCGAAGCCGCGCGAGCGCTCGGTGCGCGTTTTCTCCCCGGCGGCGCGTTTTGGATCCCCGATCAGTCCCGACGGATCGAGGCCGTGATCGCCGGGTGCCCGGTCACCATCGACCATCGACGCCGCGGCTTTCGTGAGTTCGCGACCTCGAGGGGCGGCGGCAAGGAGCAGGTGGTCTGTCTGCAGGCTCCAGCGGCCGCGCCCCCTCCCTTCGAGCTTCGTCTGCTCCGCCCCACGGGTTTTTCGCCGCTTGCGCGCGCCGTCGGCATGCAGGACGTGGTGATCGGCCACGCCGAACTCGACGCGCGTTTCGTCATCAAGACCCAACGACCCGAAGCGGCGCGGTCGTGGCTCCACCCAGAAACCGTGCGTCACGCGTTGGCCCAGGCGGATCCCACCTACGAATTTTGGATCGCCGAAGGCCATGCGAGAGCGCAACGCACGGGAATGCCGCATTCCGCCCCCGAGCTGGTTCGCGCCGCGTACGCCCTCGCGGCGCTGGCGAGCGGCCCATCGGCGCCGGCAGCTTCTTGACGACGCTCACCCGGACGTTGGCGCTCGACGACGGCATGTCGCCTGCCCTGCGCCCAGCCGAGCCGAGCCGAGCCGAGCCGAGCCGAGCCGAGCCGAGCCGAGCCGAGCGACCTCGGCCCCGAGGGAGCGTTGCGTAGGTAGGGGCGCGTTACGGCAGCTTGGCCGACATGAACGACTTCAGCTTGACGAGGTTCTTCTCGTCGCGACCGAACGACGGTGCCTCGTAGCTCGTCGCCCAACCGCGAACCTCGTTGGTGAACTCGCGCCGCACCGCCTCATCGCCGAGAATGTCGTCGACGGTGCGGCCCCGCGCCGCTCCGTTCTTGAGGTTCTTCACGTAGGAGACCAGGCGGGGATAATCGTCGTCGCCGAGCAGCTCTTCGATGAGGGCCGCCCCCGCGCCCAACCGCGCGACCCGAGGTGACTTCGCCTCCGCGTCCGACGCCTCCTCGACCGCGAGCTTCGCCGCGACCCGGATCACGAACGCGTCGTCCAAAAAGCCCAAATCCTCGATCCCGTCGGGGATCAGGTCGAGCGACTTGAACAGGTAGTTCAGCCCCGCCGCGGCGTAGCGACGCACCGCCTCCGGCGCCTCGCCATCCTCCACCGCTTCGGCCAGGTCGGTCGCATCGGTGGGAAGCCCCTTCAGCCATTGGGGGAAGGTGTCCAGGCACTTGTCGTCGATCTCGCTCATCCGATTCTCCCCGTGTTTCCGAGTACGTAGGCCGTATACCCCACGTCTCGAACCGACCCGAGCCCAAAATCCCCCGAGGCGGAAAATCCGTGCTAAGCCTCGGCTCCGCGGTGGGGTAGCCAAGCGGTTAGGCAATGGTTTGCAAAACCATCATACGCGAGTTCGAATCTCGTCCCCACCTCCGCTGAGTCCTCGAAAACGGCCTCTGCAGCAGGATGCCTGGTCCCGCACGCCATTGCGTTCGCGCCCGCCCCGCGAATGTCGGCGGCAACGACACCAGGCCGGAGCTAACCTTCGCGTGGTGACGAGGACGACCGAGGTGACCGCACCCCGGCCGCGACAACCTTCGACGAGTCAGTGTAAGCGGCGCCGACCTCTACGGCGTTCAGAGGCGCGTGGCCTTGTCGCAAGCGGTAGCGGAGCCCGACCGGCAGGCCATTTCGTAAAACGTCACGGCTTTGTCGGCGGACTTTGCCAGTCCGTAAAGGCCGCCGGCGTAAAGATCTCCCGGGACCTCGCACGCCCTTCGGTCGCCGGCGCTGCAGCTCTTCCTGTACGTCGGGATTTGGCGCGACATGTACGCGTCGGCCTCACTCTCGACGTGCGAGCGGGACAGCGCCGGACTGTCGCCCTCATACAGACGACCCAGACCTTCGCACGCGGCCGTTTCCCCCGCTCGGCACCCACGGTCGTACAACCTGGCGGCCATGTTGGCGTCGACCGCCACCCCGTCTCCCACTTCATACATGCGGGCCAGATCGGCGCAATTGGGGGTTTTGCCGGCACACGCCGGCACCTCATCTCCTCGATGGCAGGCGTGGAGTGCCCCCTGCGCCAAGAAGGCGGCAAAGCAGGCGTTTCGAGCGCGGCGGAGCATGCCGTCGGGGATAGCACCACTCTGCTCCGTCGCCTCGGCGTTTACTCCTCGGACGGAGGACCTCGTCCACGAATCTTCGCAACCTTTCGGCGGGCCGGGTCGAGGGGATGTCATGAGCGACATGACCCACGCCGAGATCGCGACGCACATCGAGGGCATCGCGCGCGACCTGCTTCAATTCGACCATCCGTCCGCCGACGAGGCAGCGCGCTTGCTTCTCGCGATGGCGGTGCTCTTTACGGACCAGGTTTCCCCTGAGAGACGGAGCCGCGAGGCGCCCAACTGAGCGCGAACCGGCTTTCCGGACGGCGGATGGCGGCAGTGGTTCGACCTCACCACCTGCGAAGCGGTGCTGGCGCTTCAGAATAACTGGCGCTGCAGTGGTACCGACGGCATGTGCAGCCCCGACAACGCGCCCGCCAACGAAGTGCCTGTCCCCGGTGCCCTCTGCCGCGGCCTCGACAACGGCAACCTCCCGAACCGCTGCACCTACGCTTGCCCGGGGCCGCTGCAGTGCCCGCTCATCGCCGGCACGGACACCTGCGGCGACGGCACGCCGCCTCAGGGCCCCCCCAACTGGGTCGGCGGATGAAACACGCCACATCGCCACCACGAGGCGCCGCACCGCCGTTTCACCGGCGAAGTCGCGACGCACGCCCCCACCCTCCTGCCCCCGCCGCCCCACACCCCCACGAGCCCGCGCACGCGAACGTTTCCGCCCCCGACGACGAGATACCCGACACGACGACGATCACCATCGCCACCGCGCTCGTAGCGTTCACCGATTCGTCGCCGCGGGGCCGAGCAACTCCTTCACGGGCCAGGCCATGGAGCGGCCCGGGAGGGGAACCATCGTGCCCTCATGCAGTGGGGCGACATCGCGGTAGCCGCCGCTGGAGGGGCTCGTATGAACCGTGACGGTGCGGGCCACGAGGTCGACGAGCCAGTACACGGGCACGCCGCTCGCGGCGTAGATCTTCGCCTTGGACCGGTCCTCGTCCAGGGATGACCACGCGAGCTCGACCACCAGGATCGCATCGGAACCGCTTGGATGCTGTGTGACGTAGTCCGCCGGGATGCCTTTCACGACGGCGACGTCCGGTTCAGGAAGGCTGTGGATGCCACACGCAAGCGGCTTTTCTTCGCGAACGTGGCCGTCGTCGGTGTAGGTCTCCCGCAAGCGGTCGGCGAGGTTGGTCGTGCTCGACGCGTGCAATGGTCCCTGCGGGCTCATCTCCACCAACCACCCATCGAGCAGCTCCACGGGTTCGTGCTCGCCCAAGACCCCGGCTTGCACCATGCGCAGCGCTTCGTCGACGGTGAGCCGACGCAGGCGAGGGAAGGCAGGCTCTCCCATCGACGAAACGTAGCATGCAACGAAAGATGCGGTCCGACGCGACACGTCGAACGTGGAGGACCGCAGGTGAAACGCGACTAAGTCGCCCTGGGACCACGTGACTCGGTCCCGCTCGTCGGGGTCTCGTCGTGCCGCATGACAGCCCGAGTCGGTCGCGCCAGAGTCTCTCCGTGGGGCCTTTCTTCTTCTGTTTCCGCCTTTTGCTTGCGGTGGGCGTTTTGTGGATCGCGGCGCAGGCGCTGCTGTGGGTGTTGCGCAAGCTCATAAGGAGCCCGGACCCTATCTTCATCGACCTGGGCGGCGCCGTTGCGCGTGACTGGGCGATCGAAGACGCCGAGGACCGCCGGGCGTCAGCATGGACCTTGCCCGTGCGCGACCACCGGGTGACGGCGCGGAAGCACACCGTGCAAGGCACCGAGACCGAAGTGCGCCTTGAGGTCGAGCTCGTACCTCGACCCGGGCCGAGAACCGGCACCGCCTACCACCACGACGGTGAGGTCCCGTTGCCGGAGCTGCCCATGGTGATCTTTCACCCCGAGGGCCGCCTCGATCGGTGGGCAAAAAGGCTGCGGATCGCCCGTGAGCTTCAGCTCGACGATCCCGCGTTCGACGAATCGGTCTACGTGGAAGGCCTCGCCGACGACGAGACCCTGGCCCGCTGGTTGGCCTCTTCCGCGGTGCGCGACAGCATCACCACCTTGGTGCGCGCCGGGGCGACCGTCGTGTTGGGCGGTCCGGATGCGCCCCTCGTTGCAAAGTGCCCGGTGAAGGCCGGACCGA
The DNA here is from genome assembly GCA_039027095.1 of Myxococcota bacterium. GTDB lineage: Bacteria > Myxococcota_A > Polyangia > Polyangiales > Polyangiaceae > JAPYTK01. The sequence continues at coordinate 26,205 of JBCCLB010000070.1, read as the reverse complement.
CCCGTTGGTCGACGGCGGACTTCGCACGCTTTGCGAGGCACTCGTCGTTCACGCGGAGCACGCGCCTCCCTTCGCGCGACTGCCCGACCGGCCCCCCTGGCCGCGTCGGTCTGCCACCCTATTGGGCGTGAGTCTGGGCGTCATCGTCCTCGGGCTGGCCACCATGCTCGCCGCGGAGAAGACGGGGTCGGTGCCGGTTCACTTCATCCTTTACATCCGCTTGCTCGCCGTAGCGGTCATGGGATGGGCGACGGCCACGTTGGCCTCCCTCGTCCTGCTGCGCGGTCGATTCAACGTACTGAACGAAGTCCACGTCCTGTGCCTCCTTTTTGGGTTCGGAATCCCCATGCTCACCCTGGGCGCGGGTTCATGCATCAATCGGGTCCTCGGAGGCCCCGCGGCCTGGCAAGCGGTCGAGGTGGTGGGGGGCTTTCGAACGAACGACGAAGCCTACGTCCGGCTGTCTCCGCCGGCTTCCTTCGACCGCGTCATCGAGCTCCGCGTCCCGGGCGACGAGTTCGCGAGCTTCGTGCGAGGAGAGCGGGCTTGGGTCTACGCCGGTGAAGGGTGGCTCGGCGTCCCGTGGTACGGCGGTTGGGTCGCTCCCGACCCCTCGTGACGGGGCACGCGAACGTTTGCGCCTCCGTTCGGGGCGACGTTGCTTGGCCGGATCGTGCTCTGCGCATGGCCTCCGAGCGACCACGGCTACGGTTTGGTCGGAGGATGAAGAGGCGCCGGATACCAACGCTCGCGCTGGTGCTGCTCGGCGCAAGCGGCTGCGGTTCATCGTCGCCCGCCGATGACGCGCCGAGGCCGGCCATGAACGCGACGGTGATGGTCGCGGCCGCGGGGAACACGGCGGGCGTCACGAGCTCGCCTTGGCTCTACGGCGGCGGCGTCACGGCGTATCGCTGGCAAGGCCCTTGGGTCAGCCAGCCGGCGTTGGCCGCGCCATTCCGCGAGCGCTTTTTCGAAGCGGTGACACCCGGCATCGTGCTCGTCGACGCGACGTGGCCCGATCAAGAAGCGCTCACCGCGCCCACTCCTGAACGTTTCGTCGAAGAGATGGATCGCCTCTACGGGTTGCTGGCCGACGAGGTGCTCGGTGGCGGCGGGACGCTCGCCTTGCAGGTCGTCGGGCCACCGCGTTGGGCGTCGTCGGCGCCGGACGACGAACGTCCGGTTTCGAGCGCGAACCAGGCGGCGGTGTGGTCGCGCTCGCCTCCCGATTCGACGGGTGACTACGCGCTGTGGCGCGCCGGAGCGGCGGGGATCACCCAGTGGTTCATCGAGCGGCACCCCGAGGCTTCGGCCGACGGACGCCTGATTTTGCTCTATGGCGCCGAACTCGAAAACCACGAGTTTTACGGCGCCATCGAGGCGTACGCACCGGCGTACGATGCCTTTGGCCGCGGCGTGCGGGCGATCTCCGCCGAGCCGCGGCTCGGGGGTGGTGGCCGGCTCGATGCCTTCGCGACCAAGACCGAGCCCATTGCGACCGACCGGCCCGTGCTGGTCGACTTCGCGGCTGGATGCGCGAGCCTCGGCTGCCCCATCGATCTCGTGTTCGGCCACAACTTCACCCTCGATCCCACGTCCTGGGAGGTGGAGGGTGATGAGGCGGGTGCATCCTCGGCCTATGCCGACGTCGCCCTGTCGGTGCGGAAAGTGCTCTCCGACCACGGTCTCGACGACGTCGAGCTCATGCTCACCGACGGGACGACGTGGGAGCTCAACACTCCCGGCGTCGGGGCGACGACCCCGCATCCGTGGCTCTCGGCCGAGCACGACACCGAATACCGCGCAGCGCACACCGCCGCGGCCCTCATTGCAATGCGACGGTCGGGCTATCGTGGTCACACCCTCGGGACCTTGTTCGAGCAAGCGGATGGCGGCGGCGACTTCAGCGGCGACTGGGGCCTGTTCACCACCTCGGGCATCATCAAGCCCACCTTTCATGCGCTCGCAGCGATGGGGGCGCTTCAGGGGGCGTCGCTCGAGGTGGCCGTGGCTCGCGACGAAGCTCCCTTCGTTGTCGCCGACGCGACGCGAGCGAAGGGCGAGACCCGGGTGGTGCTCAGCCGTTTCGTGCCCGACACGACCGCCAACCCGCGTCTGTTGCTGGGGGCCTTCGCGGCGCGGCTGCTGAGGTTGCGCGGTGCCGTCGATCTCTGCGCCGACGAGGGACTCTGCAGCGAAGCCGACCTCCTCGCCGTGCTCGTGGACCGAAAGGTGGACGGCTACCCGTTCACCGAGCCGTTTCGGCGGATACTCGACGGCTGGTGGGCGCACTTCGACCGAGCGGCGACGGCCCCACGAATACGCTCGGTCAGCCTCGCCGTCGGCGGTCTGGTCAACGATCGCGTAACCGTCCTTCGGTCCGAGGTCAGCGCGCGCCGGGCCAACGCCTACACGGTCTGCATCCGCAACGGCCAGGCCTGCGATGACCCGTGGGCGGTGAACGACGGGGCCGCCGCCCTCGTCACCGAAGCGTCCGATATCGCGGCGGCGGACGGAACCATCCGGCTGGACGTTGAGCTCGAGCCGCACCACGTCGTGCTCCTGCGGCTGCGCTGATCGGGGTCGTCGGATCGTGCCCGCCACGCGGTGCGTGAAGCCCCACCGGCGACACGTCCGGTTCGGCCCCCCTGGCCGCGTCTTCGTCCGTTCAGGGGCGACGTCGTCGTAGGTTCGGGCGCCCTCTGCCGAGGTGTGGCACCATCGGGGGCGTCACGGTGATGAACGAAGTCCCTGCGAAATCCACGGCCGTCTACCCGCCGGTCGATCGTGCGGCCCCCGCGAGCGCACGACCCAACGCCACCCTCATTGGCGGGACGGCCAACCCAGCACCGGATTCGGCCGCCGTACGCCCCCCGGGTTCGGCGCCAAGGCCGCATGTAGGAGCGCCACCCCCGCCCGCAAGCCCGCCACACCCGTACGTAGCCCCGCCCGGGCCATACGCGGGAACGCCACACCCGCACGCAGAAGCGCCACACCCTCACGCCGGAACGCCACCCCTACCAGCAGAACCGCCACACCCGCACGTCGGAACGCCACCCTCACAAGCAGAGCCGCCACACCCGCACGCAGAAGCGCCACACCCGCACGCCGGAACGCCACACCCGTACGCCTCCGCACCGGCGACCGTGGCCACCCATGCGCCCCTGGCGGGGATGCCGCATTCGCCGCCCGCAGCGCCACCGCCGTACGCGTCGTCGCCCCCCTCCTCGGCCTCACCGGCGGCCACGATGATCGCCGGGGGCGCGCCCCTGACTTCGGCGCAGTTGGGTGCGCCGGCGTTGCGTCCGTCGGGAGGGGGCACGGCAGGGTTGGGTGTCGCGGGCGAGGAGGCGCCGCCGCCATCTGCGCGCGCCTCGGGGCCTCTCTCACGGCCGGTGGCGTCGCGACCGCCCCCGCCGCCTCGGAGGACGTCGCGACCCGCACCGCCATCTGGCTCCGCGGGCGCCGCATCTTCTCTTGCCCCGACGGCAGCGGCGTCGCATCAACCCGCCTCGACCGTGCCGCAGGGGTCGGGGCTGAGCACCGAGCTCACCGCCGCCGCGTCGCCCTCCCCCCATCGCTTCGAGCAGCGTCGTGCCGTCGGGCAGGGCGCGATGGGGGTGGTGCGATTGGTACGCGACAACGCGTTGGGACGAGACGTCGCGGTGAAGACCGTGCGCGACGAGACGACCGAAGGCACGAAGCGCGGTCTCTTCCTCCGGGAGGCGCGCATCACCGCGCGGCTCGAGCACCCCAACATCATTCCCGTGCACGACGTCTTCGTCGCGCCCGAGGGCGGGGCCGACCACGTCGTCATGCGGGTGGTCGACGGCCGATCGTTGGCGGATGTGATCGAGGCCCTCCAACGACGCGACCCCGAGACGGTGCGCGAATTCAGTATCGAGCGGCGGCTCGAGGTGTTCGTGGCCCTGCTTCGCGCGCTTCAGTACGCGCACGAGCGGGGCGTCGTTCACCGAGACGTCAAGCCGGACAACATCATGCTCGGGCGCAACGGCGAAGTGTTCCTCGTCGACTGGGGGGTCGCGCTCGCCCACGACGAGCCCGACATCGCCCCCCCGGGCTCGACCATTGGGAGCCCGCTGTACATGTCTCCCGAGCAGGCCCGCGGCGAGCCCATCGACCATCGCTCCGATCTCTATTCGGCCGCCGTGGTGCTGTACGAGTTCCTCAAGCTCCGCCATTACCTCGGGCCGGCCTACGGCAATGCCCTCCCCGAGCTGGTGATGAATCAGATCGCGACCCTGGGGTGGCAATGGTCGATGCTCGATTGGCATCGCCCGGGCATCGAGCCAATGCCCCCCATCGAGATTTACCACTTCCTCCGCCGGGCGATGGCCCGCCCGCGCGATCGCCGCTTCTCGAGCGCCAACGAGATGATCGCCGAGATCAATCGCATGCTCGAGGGAAGAACGCGGGTGCAATGCCACATCTCCTTCGTCAAAGCGACGGTGCGGCGCTCGGGCCGCTTCATCGACCGCATGCCCTGGCTCAGCTTCGCGCTCTTTGCCATGCTCTGTTTTCTCCTCGTGCGGGGCGCGCTCGACCTGTTCCGCGCGGTGACCGGCTGAAGATCGCCGGTCCGGCGGAATCGGCTCGGAGGGGGCCTTGCCGAGGCCTTCCTTGGCCGCGCGAGGCTCGGGCGCGGTTTCGGCGGCACCCGCGCCCTGAATGTTCTACACCCCGGTCGTGGTGACCGAAGCGGACGACCGGCGCCGGACCACGGTGCGGCTGGGACTCTTCTTGTTTCTGCTGTCGGTGAGCGCGATGTTCATCGGCTCGCTGGTCGCGTACGGCGTGACCCGAAGCGCCCAACCCGCTTCTTTTTCCGGTCGGGGCTTGCCCGCGGGGACGTGGCTGAGCACCGCCATGCTCGTCGTGCTGTCGATCGCCATGCACGTGGCCGTACGCGCGTCGCGCAACAATGCCCCCCGGCGCTGCCACCGCAGCCTGAACACGGCGCTCCTGCTCGCGGTGACCTTTTGCGCGGCGCAGGTGCTGAATTGGCGCGACCTCTACCGCGTCGAGGCGGTGCACAACACCATGTACGCCTTCACCTTTTACATGCTTACCGGGCTTCACGTGCTCCACGTTGCCGGCGGCGTGATCCCGCTGGCCCTCATGACGCGACGGGCCGGCCAGGGCGAGTATTCGAGTTCGCGCACCGAGCCGCTGATCCTGTTGACGGTGTATTGGGATTATCTCGGGGTCGTATGGCTCGTCCTGCTGGGCGCGCTGATCTGGGGCAGCTGACACGGGCCGCGCGCGCGGGCGTGGCGACGCCCCGCCATCCACCACCGAGCTACATCGAGCCGAAGCGGCCGATCTGGACGTGGCGCGAGGTGAACGCGACGTCGACGCGTTGGCCATCAGCCGACAGGACCCGCCGCTCATCGTGGTGTTCGCGCCACGTCTGAATGGTGATCGTCGCGAATGCGCCCCCGACGAGGTTGCCCATGGCGGACGCGGGAACGGTGGCCTCGCCGTCGTCGTCGAAAACACACTTCAGGTAGCTGAAGCTGTCCTTCACGATGACGACCATGTCGTCGCCCGGCGACGGAGGGCCCCAGGTGAAGGTCAGGGCAGAGCCCGTGTCGATGGTGTCGTTGCCGACGACCAAGTTCGGGGAGGTCACGGTGTAGTCAGGAGCGAGCTCGAGGCCCGAGACTTCGAACGCGCCGAGGTCGGTCCCGCCCGCGGCCTCGAGCGCCGCATCGGCTCCGTGGGGGATGAAGACGGGGGGATAAAAGTAGCTGTGGATGAAGTTGCCGAGCTGAACCGGAGCGGGGGCCGCGCGGAGGTAGTAGCTGTCGTAATATTCGTAGACGACCAGCCCCGGTGAGCCCGAGACGGCGAGGCGAAGGTCGCCGGCGTCGAGAAACGGGCCCGCGGGCCAGGTCGCCCCTCCCGCCAGACTCGTGGGCCATTCGGTCCCCACCTCGAGGGTGCAACGCTCGCCATCGCCGTTGAAGAATTCGGGCCGATCGTCCACCGGCAGCGCCTGCGGCGCGTGGACCTCCAGCACCGCCGTCCCCCCGCGGGCGAACGCGTCGTCTTCGCGGTACACGCGCTGGTTGATGTAGAGCAGCCGGGCCGTGGCGTCCGGCGGCCCGTCCAGGCTCGGACCGCCGCCTCCTGGCGCGCCGCCCCCTTCCCCCTCGTCGTCCGTGGGAGCCGCCCCGCCCTCGCCGGTCGGCGGCATCGGCCGATTCTCGTCTGCGCTTCCCCCCGGGCCCGCGACGTCGTCTTCGGCGTCGAGAAGCGGAGGATCGGCGGGACCGGCGCACGCCGCCGCCATGAACGCCGAGAGGAGGAGAGGAAACCTGATTCGAGAGACAAGCATGGGCTCGGGACCTGAGCGCCACGGTAGGCGCTTAGCCCAAGGGCGCACAATGCCTTACGTTGTCGCACCTATTCTCCCCCGGAGGCGGTTGCGGGCTCACGGCACCGCGCGCGGTAGCCGGCGAGGCTACGCTCCAGCGCGACCTGCATCGGGAGCGGCGAGAGACCCCATGCGCGCCGGAGCGTGTTTTCGACGCCAATCGCGCGGAGCTCCCGCTGCCTGGCCCGCCGCAACCGTTCGCGACAAGGACCGCGCGCGTCGTCCTCGAAGGGCATTCCTTCGGCCAGATGCACGAGCAGATGGGCGTAGCGGGCCGCCGCGTCTCGGGTCGGCATGTCCGCTTCGAGCCGAACCACCCCGTCGGGCGACACCCCGGCTTCCGCCGCAAAGACCAGCGCATGGGGCGGCGCCGCAGCGAAAATCGATGCGCCATCACGGTGACCGCGAAGCTGCTGCACGACGACCTGCGCGCGGTCGTCGGGCTCCGCGTGGAGGCATGACACCACGCCCATCCACCACGCGACGGCCACCACGACGAGGCCCTCCCGCCGGCGCGCCATCACGGCCTCGAGGAGCGCCGCCGCGCGCCGTCCTCGACGAGTCTCGACCCGCGGCGCCGTCGCACGCCGAGCAAACCCAAAAGCAGCGCCGCCCCGGCTACGGGCATCCGCACCCTGTCGCTCCCCGCTCCGACCGCGCAGCCCTTGCGACAACCGCCCCCCGCGTCCGCATCGTAACCGTTAGGGTCGACCACGACCGGGGCGGATTCACGCGACGCCGCGGTCGCGCTTCCGGTCGCCGTGGCAGGCGGCGTCGCGGTGGCAGGCGGCGCTGGCTTCTCCTTTGGGTTCACGCGCGCCTTCGTCGCTCCGACCTTGTCGGTCGGGTAACACAAGCGCGACGGGCGGCACTCGGCGGGCGCGGCGCACGGCCCGTCTTGACCACAGATGCTGAGGGCCACCCACGCCTTTTTCGGCGGCCCCGGCGGTTGCGCCATCGGCGGCGCCCCGATGACGTTGCCGGCCGGTCGAGGGCGCTGGGCGCTCCACCCCCAGCCGGTCCAGGTCAGCTCGCGAAACTCCTGGCAGGTCTCGACGTCGAGACATCGCTGACCCGCATCGCACTGCCGATCTTCGGTGCACGCGGCGAGCACGCATCGACCGCCGAGCCTCCCACGGTAGCCGGGCGCGCAGTCGTCCGGCTTTTCGTCGACGCACTCGGGGCCGCCGTGGCCGGTTACCCCCACCTTTCCGGGCGGACAGTCGTCGGGCGGCGGGGGTATCGCGTCCGCCCACGCCGTCGGGACGTCTCCCGTCGCCGCGAGTCCCATCGATACGAACAGAACGCACCTCCACCGCCACCGCATCGGGTAACCGTACCGGGGCGTTACCAAAGCCCAAAGCCTCGTCGCAGTTCGCGCGGGCGAGAAAAACCGCTAGGTCCGACCCGAGATGTCCATCTCCGACCGCTGCGACGTTCTGATCGTCGGCGCGGGCCCCGCCGGCTCGCTGCTGGGGCGGGCGCTGCGCGCGCACGGACTCGCGACGGTCACCGTCGATCCGGGCACGGCGTGGCCCAACACCTACGGTCTGTGGGCGGATGAGGCCGAGCAGGGGGACATCCCGATCCGGCACCGCTGGCCCCGCACCGAAGCCGTCATCGACGGCGAGGTCTTCGACCTCGGGCGCGGCTACGTCTTGGTCGACAACGAGCGTGCCCGTGCCCGCCTTCAGGCCGGCGGCGACCTTGTCGAAGGACGGGTCGATCGACTGGAACCCAACGAGACCGAGACGGTGGTCCACACCACCGCCGGGCCCCTCCGCGCGCGGATCGTCGTCGACGCGACCGGGTCGGGTCGGTTTCTCGAGCGCCCCGAAGCACCGGTGTTGTTTCAGACCGCACTCGGCCAGCGGCTCCGCGACGGCGCCCATCCCTTTCCCACCGATGCCATGCGGTTCATGGACTTCCGCTCCGACGACAAGTCCTTCCTCTATGCGATGCCCATGTCAGAGACCGAGGTCTTCATGGAGCAGACCCGCCTCATCGACGCGGAGCGCTCGACCGACACCCTCGCCCCGGCGTTGTCCAAGCGGGTCGACGAATACCGGGTGACCGGTGACGTCGCCGAGACCGAGCGCGTGTGCTTTCCCATGGACGCCCCGCTGCCCGACTTGAATCAGCGGGTGATCGGGTTCGGCGCCGCCGCCGGGTTCGTGCATCCGGCGACCGGATACTCGTTCGGCCACAGCGTGCGGCAAGCCCCGCCGGTAGCGGCCACCATCGCCCATCATCTCGCCGCCGACGCGACCCCCGCGAAGGTGGCGCGCGCAGCCTACCGCACCATGTGGCCCGGCCCCCGCACCCGGGCCCGCGCCCTCTACCTTTACGGCGCCCGACTCGTGGCCCGCTTCGACGCCGCCACGCAGGCCCAGTTTTTCCGGACGTTCTTCGGCCTCCCACGCTCCCGGTGGTCGGCCTACCTCGCCGGCGACACCCCCGCCGGCGACGTCGCCGCAGCGATGTGGTCCGTCTTCAAGGGTGCGCCCTGGTCCCTGCGCGCCCGTCTTTCGACCGGCGCCTGACCATCGGCGTCCTCCGCATCAGATGGCGCCTATTCGCACGCCCAAGGCCGTGCACACGCCTCTACCAAGCTTGCCTCAGGACAACCGCACGTCGAGGGCCCCCAGTCGAAGCTTTCGAAACTCATCGTCTCGAGCGACCCCGAGCCAACCAAGACTTTGGATTCGTCGAGAGAGACTTCGACCAAGGCAAAGGGAGCGTGGAAGGACGCCACGCGAATGAGCTTGCCAACCAGCTCCATACCATCGTGTCTTGGATGACTCAGCGGCCACCGGGTGTGACATTCATCTCCGCTCCCTGCGAACTCAGGCAGGGCGATTCGCAGCTCAGGATCATCATCACCCGTGAGGAACAGTTCCGAAAAAGAGCCGTTGCAGGCGCAGGCTGGAGGAGAACACCGCGCGGTGGTCCTGGTCGTCACGACCAAAGGCCGACCTCTGACCCTAACGACGTCACCTATGTACCCATCGCTGGCGGGGTCGAGCTGGTCGACCGTCAACGCGTCGCTGCAACCAGGGCCAGCAACGACCAGGAGTGCAGCGCAGATTGATTGACGGCCACTCATCCTGACCACCGGAGCAGGAGGCATGCCTGGTCCCTGTGGACGTTATCGGACCTTCCCTCGGGATGATGACCGAAATTGGCCCTGCAACGATATCTTGTCTCGTTCGTCATCTGTCGCCTGACATTGCTCGACTCGCGAATCACGGAGAGCCGAAGGCCGATATAGTCTACTTCAGGGGCGGCCTTGATGCTGGGGCAACAAGACGACGGCCTCCCTCCGGCCTACGGTTCCATCGTGGGTACCGGCGGCACGTTGGCGCACAAAGTCCGCCCCGAAGAGCCAACCGCCAGCCTGCCACGACATGTTGTGCGGCTACACCGCGGACTCGACGTTCTCGCGGATGATCCGTGGATGACGCGCTGCGATCCTGAGCAAGGCCAGCGCAGGGCCTTCCGGGAAGCGACGGTCCTGCTCCCAGTTCCGCAGTGTATGAACGCTGATACCAAGCGCACTCGCGAACTCACGCTGACTCAGTCCCACGAACTTCCGCAGGGCGGCGACGTCTCTTCCTGCCTCAAACTTCCCGGACATGAGGCGTCGACGCTGCCTCGCAGGGATCGCTCGAGCGAATTCTTCTTCGGTCAATTCTCGGCTATCGCTCATGACTCGCGTTCCATGTAGCTCTGGTACATTCGTACCTCCCGTGGGGTTGCAGGGCGAGCGCTGATGATACGGATGAGGTCCTCTTCTCGTTCCGTGAACACGACGACAAGCACCCCATCAACAATCGCACCGATCGCGATGAATCGGTCTTCCTCGTCAGAGTGCTCGAAGTCGTAGATCTCGAAGTAGTCGCCCTCCCCCTTGAAGAGCCCAGAAGCCTGCTCGAAGGAGATGCCGTGTTTCTGTTGGTTCTCGTGGTTCTTGTTGGGGTCCCACTCGAACCTAACCTTCGCAGAGTAGCTGGCTCCGAGGGTGCGTCAACGGCTTACCATCGCGATGGCGCGTCCTATGTCTCGGCGCGGAGCACGCAACAAGAAGCCCGCTCCACTCGTCCGCCTTGGCGCCCGCCATTCATCGTCGCAACCTCGGCGGGACTAGGGTGGCGCGGACCTTCTGTGTCCGGGCGCGGAGTCCCGCTCGAGTATGCTGAAGAGGGACCTCGGCCTCCTCCGCGGACGACCGTCGCTACGGCCTACCGCTGTCCTGCAATAAGGCGCTCCCCAAAGGCCCACGGCTTGCCTCGTGCTACTTTCCTCGAATCATGTCGCTTGCCTCTCGCCCAACGCGCTACCGGCTCTCCGCTTCCGAACTCGACCGGATGTGCGCGGCGGGTCTGTTGGTCGATGCCCGCGTCGAGCTGATCGACGGCGAACTCCTCGAAATGAACGCCCAAGGCCCCATTCACGCGGGTCTCACCGTGATGATTCGTCGTCTCCTCGAAGAGACGTACGGCGCGGGTCACTACGTCCGAGACCACAGTCCCCTCCACCTCACCGAGCACGATCAACCCGAGCCCGATCTCGCGCTCATCCGGGGGACGCCCACGGTCGAGGCGCACCCCCGCGGTGCCGACACCGTCCTCGTGATCGAGGTTGCAGTGTCCACCCTTTCCCACGATCGCGACAAGGCCGACGTGTACGCCCGGGGTGGCGTACCCGCGTACTTTCTGGTCAACGTCGAGATGGCCGAGGTGGAGGTGTACCGAGCCCCGCGGGTCGACGGCACCTACGGTGAGAAGCGCGTCTTCGTCGCCGGGGAGCGGATCGAGTGGCCCGGACGTGACGACGAGGTCGATGCCGGCGAGCTGTTGCCCTGAACCACATCGAAGGGTCCCCGCGCGATGGTGAAGGCGCGATCGCAGCGGCGCTTCTGACCGTGACCCCCCCGCCATGCTGGCGCCTCCGCCCGCGTCGGTGCGAAGCAAGTTCTCGACGCCGACAGCATGTTGCCGTGGTGGGAGACCTCACGACACTTGGCGCCATGTCACCTCGCTGTTTGGGCCTGTTCTTCTTGCTCTCCGCGCCGCTCACGGCGTGCGATACGCCCCCCGTCGCCGCCAATGGAAAAGGTGGCGAGGGCGACGCGGTGGGTGCGGCGACGAGTTCGTCGGCGGCGAAGCCAGCTCGGGCATCGAGCCCGACCTTCGACGCGAAGGACGGCGTCACTTGGCAGGATGGTGATGGTGAATGGCAGGTGGGCGTCGTGTTCGTCGCAGAGAACACGGGCGACGTGCCCATCGAGATCACCCGCGCGGGGATCGTCGTGGACGAGTTCGAGCTGCAGGCCGAATCGAGCACGTTGTCCGCGAACGTGCGCCTCGAGATGGGCGAGAAGGCGAGCGGAAGTCTGGTCTACGCGCCCGCATCGATGTTCAACAGCGCCAAGCTCGCCCCGAATACCGTCACCCTGTCGTTCGGCGTGTGGCGCCGCTCGATTCCTCTGCGTACCGTTCCCATCCCGCCCGCCGACGAACCGGTGCCCGAGACCATTTCCGGGAGTCTAGAGGCCAAAGTTACGGGTCCAGCCTCGACGTTTCGGCAAGACGACGGCGACCACACGGTGGTGGTGCCGCTCGAAGTGAACAACGGGGCCAACTACGCCGTGCGGCTCGCCGACGATTACGTCGGAGCATCCGTGGGGGGAACGTCGGGCATGCACTGGCCGGCGGCGGGGGCGTTTCCGGACATGTTGGTGCTGAAGCCCGGTGAGGTTTGGCGCGGTAACGTCGCTTGGTACTTCGACGACAAGCTCCCCCAACCCACGAAGATCGACGTCCGCGTCGGCCCCGTGGCGCATCCCGCCGCGACCGCCGAAGGATCCGTGGTCCCTCGGGGCGCCGCCGCTCCCTGAGCATGCGCGGGCGTGTCTCGAGGGGCGACTGACCATCGGCGCAACCGCGCCGGTCGGCCCGTAGGGCTACCTCTGCCCTTGGACCATGGGGACGAAGCGGACCTCGCCGAGGTCCTCGGCGACGAGTTGGGGGCCGCGTTTGCGGTACCGGCGGAGCCTCTGGTTCGGCGCCACCCCAATGGGGCCCACGAGGATGCCGCCTTCGCGCAATTGCGTCACCAACGCCGGCGGCACCTGCGGCGGCGCCGCCGTGAGCAGGATTCGATCGTAGGGGGCGGCACGGGGGTGGCCCGCGAAGCCGTCGCCGTGATGGACCGTGACGTTGGGGCGGCCGGCGAGCGCGCGGCGGGCACGCACCGCGAGAGGACCGATTCGCTCGATGGTGTGAAGGTGGCCGCCCGGGAGGACTTCGCTCAACACCGCCGCTTGGTACCCGGAGCCGGTGCCCACCTCGAGCACCTGTTCTGTTCCCTCGAGGGCGAGCGCCTGGGTCATGAGGGCGACCACCGTGGGCTGCGAGATGGTTTGGCCGTAGCCGATGGGCAGCGGTTGATCGCGGTAGGCCGTCGCGAGCGACACGTCGTCGGGCACGAACCGATGCCGCGGCACGGTATGCATCGCGGCCAACACCGTCGGCGACCAACGCGCGGCGCCCCAGGGTCCCTCGAAGGTCTCGATGGCCCGCACCAATTGCTTGCGCAGCGGCGCCGCCGCGTCGGGGCGAGACGATGATGTCATCACCTCAGAATGCGTCTCATCGATCGTGGGCGTCGCGTCCGGCCGCGACTCGGGTCCGGGGTCCTCGGCCCGACCGCACCCCGCCACCACGATGACCACCCACCCGGCCCCGCGCACCAATTTAGCCCGGGCCTTCGGACCCCGACCCGCGCCGGACACGGGCCGCGGCCATCGCCGCCTCCATCGCTTCGACGGCGGAGGTCACGGTGTCGCGCGCCGACGAAGACGGCTCCGCGTCCGCTTCGTCGGCCCCGAGGTCGAGCGTTCCCTGCAATCCCGCGAGGGGTGGCGGCGGCGGCGTCTCGGCCCGGAGCGCATCTAGGGACTCAGCCGCCGTCGCGCCCGCCGGTGCGACCGAGGCGAGCGCAAAGGGCGCATCGGCGTGGGGCGAGGGCGCGACCGACGACATGGCGATGGTGCCCTCGAAGTCTTGGGGTGGGGCATCGCCCGCGAGGCGCACCGCATCGTCCCTTCGCTCGGGAAGGAGCACCGGTCGGTCTCGCTCGGCGACCCCCACCGCGACGTCGGCGGCGCGCGCGGCCGCCACGTCGGTCGCTTCGACGATCGCCCGCCACACGACGGACATCCGGCGCTCGTCGGGCTCGAGGATCAACGTGTCGGCCACGAAGGGACAGAGTTGCCGGTCGGGGGGACCCAGCCCGAACACCACGCCCACGGCCCGCACCTGCGGGAGTTGAACCACGAGCTGCGCATGGTCGGGGTGAAGTCCATCGAGCCGGATCGACTCGTCGCCCATCAAGTGTCGGACCTGCTGATCGGGCGGCGCCGCCTGGCAGTGGGCCCAGTCGAATCCATCGGGATACACGAAGGCCCCGGCCCGGCGTCGCGGGGCGCCGTGCTTCAAGCGCGCCCGACTCGGCCATGTCGCAGCGAGAGGCCCGAATCCGGCGGGCGCGCGCGGCGCCCCCGGGAGCACGACGGTCGGCGCCCCCGTGCCGACGGGGTTGTCTCCCTCGGGTCCGCCGAGCGCCTCTTCCCAGCGCAGTGGCCACGCGGCGAACGTGTGCGGCGCGTGCACGGCGACCGTCTTGTTGATGAGCAGTTCGGGGCCGCGCTCGAGGGTTAGCCGCCCCGCCGCTCGGGTGGCGCCGCTCGCGGGTGCGTAGACGTGGCCGACGAGGGTGACGTCCGCCCGCGGTCGGTACGGGACGACGTCGACGGCGTACCGAAGGCTGCGGCTGTCGGAGCGGACCGATTCCGCAAAACTCAAAGGCCGGGGCGCGACGCGGCGAGCGGGCCCCGGGTCCGACAGACCGAAGCTCGCGGTGACGACGAGGGTCAGAAACGTCTGGCCACCCATCGACCAGACGAGCGTCGCCGCCTCACACGCGTCGAGCACCGCCACCGCCATGAGCGCCAAGGTAGCGGATGGGGCGCAGGGTCGTCGAGGACGGCACGAGCCTTGGACCGCGGGAAGGCGAAGGCCGCTCCGAGCGGAAATGACGAGCTTGACAGTCAAGCGTCGTGGACGCATGGTGCGGTCATTACCCACTCGGGACCGTCGCGTATGCGGTGGTCCCCGCGGGAGCCTCCGCAGCGCGACGAATCGAGGTGATTCGAAGCCGAGCCGGAGGCGGGGCGCAAACCAACGAAGAGTCAGGCGAGTCGCCAGAGCGGACGGTCTCCACGCCCAGGTGGGGGCCACCCACGAACGCGGTCGCATTGCGTCGAACGACGCCACGCTCGAGCTTTCGAGGCGAGACACAGCCGATGACCACCGATTTACGGCGTCCTCCCGGGGACCGCGCATCTGGACCTCACCGTCGGCCATCCGCCCGCCCCCGGGACGCGCTGCGCGACCGCTACATTCGCACCCGGGCCCAAACATCGCGGCTTTGCGATGGGCTGGAGCCCGAGGACTTCGTCGTGCAATCAATGCCCGACGCGAGCCCGACCAAGTGGCACCTCGCGCACACCTCCTGGTTTTTCGACACGTTCGTCCTCGCCCGGCGCGGCTTCGTCGCCCCCGACCCCGCGTACGCCGTCCTCTTCAACAGCTACTACAACGGGGTCGGCGCCCAGTTCCCCCGCGCCCGCCGGGGCATGCTCTCACGCCCGAGCGTGCGCGAAGTGATGACGTACCGGGCCACCGTCGACGAAGCGATGCGGCGCGCCTTCGACGTGGGCCTCGACCCCGACGAACGCGCGCTCGTCGAGCTTGGCCTCCACCACGAGCAACAGCACCAAGAGCTGCTCCTCACCGACATCAAACACGTCCTCGGCCAAAACCCGCTCGCCCCCAACTTCGGAGCGCCCGCCCCCGAGGCACCCGGCGCGCCAACGGCCTCGCTTCGCTTCATCGACTACGAAGGCGGCGAGGTCGAGGTGGGCCATCCCGACGACGGCCGTTTTCACTTCGACAACGAAGGACCGCGCCACCGCACCCTCGTGCCTCCCTTTTCGCTCGGCCACCGCCTGGTGACGGTAGGAGAGTATCGGGCCTTCATCGCCGACGGCGGATACCGGCGTCCGGAGCTGTGGCTCGACGAAGGGTGGCATTGGGCGCTCGCCCATGACGTCGGCGCGCCCATGTATTGGGGCGATGATGCGAACCGGGACGGGGAGGCACCGACGGCGTTCACGTTGTCGGGGCGTCGCGCGCTCTTCGACGCCGAGCCCGTCGTTCACGTGAGCCTTTACGAAGCGGATGCCTTCGCCCGCTGGGCGCGCGCTCGCCTTCCCCGCGAGCACGAGCTCGAGCTCGCCCTCGACGCCACCCCTCGGAGAGGAAACTTCATCGAATCGGGACACTTTCATCCGCGCCCGGCGGCGACCGATGCCGAGGGCGTGCAACAGCTCTGGGGCGACGGCTGGGAATGGACCCTGAGCAGCTACCTCGCGTACCCCGGCTACCGCCCCCCGGCCGGCGCGGTGGGGGAATACAACGGTAAATTCATGTGCAACCAGCACGTCCTTCGCGGCGGGTCCTGCGCCACGTCCGAGTCCCACGTCCGTCCCACCTATCGAAATTTCTTCAGCGCCTCCGCGCGCTGGCAATTCACCTGCATCCGATTGGCGAAAGATCTATGAGCACGTCCGAAAATCAATCGTTCCAACCCGACGTTCAATTCCTCCGCGACGTGCAAGAAGGCCTCGCCGCATCACCGAAGACGCTGCCCTGCAAATACTTGTACGACGAGCGGGGCTCACAACTCTTCGAGGAGATCACGAGCCTCGACGAGTACTACCCCACGCGCGCCGACCTGGAAGCGACCACCACCAACGTGGAGGCGATCGTGTCTCGGGTCGGCCCCGGCGTGCGCCTGGTCGAGCTCGGAAGCGGCAGCAGCACGAAAACCCGCGTCCTTCTCGACCACCTCCCGGACATCGCCGCCTACATCCCCGTCGAGATCTCGAGCGATGCGTTGGACGAAAGCGTGACCGCCCTGCGTGACGCTTATCCCGACCTCGAGGTGCTCCCCCTCCGCGCCGACTACACGCGTCCCCTCACCCTCCCCACGCCCTCTCGCCCCTTCCAGAAGACGGTCGTGTACTACCCGGGTTCGACCATCGGCAATTTTCATCCCAAAGACGCCATCGCGTTTTTGCGACGCCTGCGCGAGGTCGTGATCTCCGACCAGGATACCGCGGGCGACGGCGGGATGTTGATCGGGGTCGATTTGAAGAAGGACAAGGCACAACTCGAGCGGGCCTACAACGACGCCCAAGGGGTCACCGCTGCCTTCAATCTCAACCTTCTCACGCGGATCAATCGTGAGCTGGGGACGGAGATCCCCGTGGCCGACTTTCGCCACGAGGCCCGCTACGACGAAGGTCTCGGCCGCATCGAGATGCACCTCGTGAGTGAACGCGCGCAAACCATCGACATCGGCGACCAGACGTTTGCTTTCGAGGCCGGCGAAACGATTCGGACCGAAGAGTCCTACAAGTACAGCCGGGAAGAGTTCGCGCGGGTGGCGGAAGAAGCCGGCTTCAACGTCGACGCGTTTTGGACCGACACCCGCGGCCGCTTCAGCCTGCAGTACCTTCTCGCCCGCCCGATGTGAGGCGGGCTCGTGGCCGGGGCGCCGACGCGCGATGCATCGCCGAGGTCAGGCGAGATCGCCGCTCGTCTTCCCCCTTGCGCCATGCGGCTCAATCGTAGGCAATGATGTAGGCCAGCCAGCCCGGTTGGTTTTCGGCCGCCTCGCGGCGCTGGTACCAACTGTCTTCGTCGCCGTCATCCCACCAAACGTCGGTTGCGGCGAACCCGGCGTCGGCGAGGCACTCCCGAATCTCGGGTACCGTCCACAAGCGCCAGTCGTAAGAGAAGGCGGGCTGAAGCGAGGAGCCGTCGGCGAAGTAGAAGTTGATGTGGCACCGCGTGTGGTGGGTGATGGGGTCGTACGCCGCCTGCTGCCACTCGTAGCTGAAGCCCTTGTACTTGCGACGCGGATCGGTGTGCTCGATGACCGCTTCCGTGCCGCCGTAGATGTCGCAAATGAAGATGCCGTCCCGGCCGACGCTCTGGCGGGCGACGCGAAAGTAACGCGTGAGGTCCGCACGGGTCTTGAAGACGCAGTAGCTGTAGTTGAGGGCACAGACGATATCGACCGGCGGCTCGTGCACGTCGAGGACGTTGGCCTGGTGCAGTTGTAGGCGCCGCGCGACGCTGGGCCCCGCCGGGGCGACGTTGTGTTCGCGCCCCCATTCGAGCGTCGGGCCGTCGAGATCGACGCCGACGGCCCATCTCTTTTTGCCGAGCTTCACCCACTCGGTCGCGAAGAGGGCGGTGCCGCAAAAGTCTTCCTTGAGCGACCTCGGCTTTCGCTTTCGGTAGCGCTTGAAGAAGCGGTCGAAGGTGTCGAGCTCGTTGGTCGGGTCCTGCACCGCGTGTTGGTACAGGTCGTGGATGTCGGCGCGTTCCGCCTTGCTCGGTTTCCGCTTCTTCGGCTTCGACATCGTCGCGTTCCTGTCTGTGGCCGCGGGCCTACCTCGCCTCGCGACAAGCGCCAAGGGCCGCTCCGCGGCGGCTGACGTTCGTCCGCCCTGAAAGCGGGCCGTGGCGCGCCGGGTCGCTTCATGCGAGACGGGGTCCATCATGGGTCTCGAAAAGCCGACCGCGAGGCTGATCGCATGCTTCGTCGGAGCCGCGACGATGGGCTGCGTCCCCCCGGGCGAACCCGCCCGACCCGCGCGGTCCGCGATGGCGACGCCCGCGCGCCCCGCCCCTTCGACGGCTCCCTCTTCCTCGGCGGGCGCGGCCCGAGCCCCGCACCCGATCCCTGCTGCGACCCCATCGTCGCGTCGGCTCCGCGCCCTCGCCCGTCGGGCCGAAGCGGCCGCCCAACTTGGCGCAGACTACATCACCGCCAACACCCGCGACGACGGGAAACTCGTCTACCTCCGCAACCTCGACCCCGAGGTACCGGTGCCGCGCAAGTACAATGTCCTCCGACACGCCGGCGCCCTCTACGCCCTGGGCCAAGTCTACGCCCGGTGGCCCACCCCGGCGCGCGCCGCCGCCCTCGGTCGGTCGCTCCGCTACTTTCAGGAGCGTTACGTGCGCCCGGTGCCGGGCCATGAGACGGAGGGCCGGTACGCGGTGTGGTCGCATCGTCGGACCGACGAGGCGAAGCTTGGAGGCGCGGGGCTGGCGCTCGTGGCCTTCACGGCGCTCGACCCGCCGTTTGGTGATCCGGCGGTGCGTACGGGCCTGGCGCGCTTCATCGTTTCGATGCAACGGCCCGACGGGAGCTTCTTCAGCAAGTACTTCGTCGACCGGGGGCCCGACGACCGGTGGACGTCTCTTTATTACCCCGGCGAAGCCGCGCTCGGCCTGCTCCGACTTCACGATGTCTCCGGCGACGCCGACGACCTCGACCCGGCGCCGCGCGAGGTCGCCACCGCGGCCCTCCGCCATCTCGCCGAGCAGCGGCGCGGGAGAGACCGCGTCCCTCCCGACCATTGGGCCCTCATCGCCACCGCCCAGCGGCTCGCCCAGGGAGACTTGAACCCCGCCCTCGAGGCCGATCTTCGACGACACGCGGGTCAAGTCATCGACGGGATGCTCACGTCGGTCGACGGCGACGCCGACGATCCTGCGTTTGGCGCCTTTCATGAGGACGGGCGCACGACGCCCACCGCCACGCGGCTCGAAGGCATGCTCGCCATGCGCCCCTTTCTGCGAGACCGCGACCGCGCCGCCGCCGTCGACGACGCCGCTCCCCGCGCCATCGCTTTTCTTCTGCGGGCGCAGCGGACGGAAGGGCCGCACCCTGGCGCCGTCCCCCGCGCGATGACGCGCCCGGAGGCGGTCGGAGCCCGCGTCGACGAGCGGGCGACGGAGGTCCGCATCGATTACGTGCAACACGCCGTCAGCGCGTGGCTGGCGTTTGCGGCCCTCCACCCCGAGGTCGACGGAGACCCCGCCTCACCGGCCGATGACGAAGGCGGGCAGGTCGACGAAGTAGAGCGCCGCGCCGAGGGCGAGGGCGAAGAGGAAGCGCAGGACGTTGCCCCCGGCGATGGTTCGCGGAAGCCATAGAACCATCAACGCCCCGCCGGCCGTGGACAACCACCGCATCTGCGTCACCATCCGGTCGCTGGGCGCGTCGACGCTCAGCACCACCAAGAGACTCGCGAGGACGGCGAGGATCCCAAGCGATCCCAGCGCCCGGTCCACCGAGAGCTTGCGCGGCTCGGGATCCACGTCCGGGCCGCCCGGGGGGCGCTTTCTTCGGGCCGCTGCCGTGGCCGGGGCGGGAGCCGGCGTGCGCTCGCGCACGACCGGAGACGAGGCGGCCGCGTTCGCCGCCCGGTCTCGCTTTCCGAGCCAGCGCGTGCGGTGAGGAAGCCCGCTCACGGAAGGCCCCCCGGTGCCGACGGGGTGCGGGGGGTCGGTCCCCCCGTCGTCGCCGTCGTCGCGCCCGATCCCCACGTTCCGGGTGTCGTCGTAGCGCTCGAGATCGGCTCGGAGCGCCGCCACCGTCTGGTAGCGCCGCTCCGGCGCCCGCATCGTGCACCGACGGACGATCCGCACCAGACCTTCCGGCGCATCACCCAGATCGCGCAGGGCCGGGCGAGCTTCCGCCGTCGCCCGCGGATGGTCGCCTCGCAACAAGAACGCGAGGATCCGTCCGAGCGCATAGACATCGCTCGTCGGACTCTGCGTGCTCTGCCCCAGCAATTCTTCCGGGGGCGCGTACGGCGCGTAGCCGCCCACCCCAGCCCGGTCGGAGAGCGAGGGCAGGTCGATCACGTCGAAGTCGGCCACGAAGGGACGAAGCTCGTCGTCGAGCAAAATGTTCGACGGCTTGAGGCAGCGATGGAGCACGCCCGCATCGTGGGCAGCCTGCACACTGCCGCAGAGCCGAAGCATGAAGTCGACAATGGGCTCGGTGTCCCACCCGAGCGCGGGAAGATCGGCCGCGCTTCCATTTTGCGCCAATGGCATGAGCATGCCGAGCCGATTGATGCTGACCGCCAGCACCGGGACGACCCCCTCGGTGCCCGCCGCGGTGAGCCGGTTCATCACCTGAATGCCCCTCCGAAACGACGGGAGGCAGAGCCCCTGGTTGGTCATGTGGGTTTTGAACAACTTGACCGCCACTTCGGCCCCGTCGTCGTAGGTCCCCCGGTAGACGACGGCGACGTTGCCGGACCCGATCTCGGCCTGGAGGGTGACGCCCATCACGCGATCTCCGACGCCGTAACTCGGGGCGGCCAGCATCTCGGGCGTGAGGATGTCCGCCACCAAGCGGAGGGACCGAAGCGAGAGGGAACGATGCCCTGATCGCCCAGGTCGTTCGGCCGCCGCGGCCTCGGCCGCCGCGGCTTCGGCCACGGCTCGTTCGACCCGCGCCGACGGGGGCATCGACCGCTCTTCGGTCAGCCGCTGTCGTCGCGCCTCCGTCTCGATCTCCGCCACATGGCGTGACGAAGGCCCCACGTCCGACGCCGCCGCGGGCAGGTCGCAGACCGTGCGGACGACCTCGTCGAACGCCTCGAGGTCGTCGATGACGACGCCCTCGCTCCAAAGCTGAATCACGTCGTCGTCCCGGAGATGGGACCGGTCGACCAGAGCCTTGTCGATCCGGCTCCCCGCCACCGTCGAGGGCTCACCGATGACGTCCTCGATGCAGGCGCCCCGCAGGTCGGCGCCGGCGAGGCTCGCCCCTTCGAGACGGGCGCCGGAGAGGTCGGCGTCGCGGAGATCCGCCTCGGTGAGGTCGGCCCCGGCCAAGTTGGCCCCGCCGAGCATCGCCCCCCGGAGCGCACTACGGCCGAGTTTGGCCCCAGCGAGGTGCGCACAGTCGAGACCGGCCCCGGAGAGGTCGGATTCGAGAAGGTCGGCCCCCAGAAGGTTGGCCCCCCGAAGGTCCATCCCCGGCAGCACGACGCGTTCGTTCTCCCCGCGGCGCCGAGCCGTGAGCACGTGTTGCAACACCTGCAGCGCCGCCGGGTCCATGCCCCGTTATCGGACGGGCCCCCGGTTGCGACAACCCCGAGCCCGCCGAACCCCGGCTTGGGTCGCGCGTCGGGGTTCGTTACGTTCGCGGTGCGTGTTTGATTTTCCCGGCGCGCCGCCCGGTTGGCTCGAGACGCTCGCCCCCGGCGCGGTCGCGGTGGCGTTCGCAGACCCGGCCGCCACCGACCAACCGGCGCTGCTCGGGCTTCTGTCGGCCGAAGAGCAGGCCCGGCACGCGCGGTACCGTTTCGAGCGGGACCGTCAGCTCTACCGCGTCGCCCACGCCCTGGTGCGGGTGATGTTGGGGCGCCACCTGACCGTGGACCCGGCGAGACTGAGCCTCGTCGAAGGCCCCCGCCGCCGTCCGCGCCTCGATGACCCGCGGGCGGACGTCGACTTCAATCTTTCCCACACGCCTGGACTCGTCGCAGTGGCGATCGCCCCCCGGGGCCGCGTCGGTATCGACGTCGAGCGCATCGTGCCCTCCCGGGTGACCCCCGAGCTCCAGCGCACGGTGTTTGCACCGGAAGAGCAACAGGCGCTCCGGTCGATGTCGCGCGAGCGCGAGGTCGACGCCTTCTTCACCCTGTGGACGCTCAAGGAGGCCTACCTGAAGGTTCGCGGACTAGGCATGGGCGTTCTTGCGCTCGACGCGTTCGCCTTCGACGTGGCGTCCTCCCGCTTGGTGCGTGGGCCCCCCGACGACGACACCACGACGTGGCGGTTCGATACGTCTCGGCCCACCTCCGAACACGCCCTGACGGTCGCCTGTCGCTGCGACGACCGCTCCCTCGCGCGTGCGCCCATCCCCACCTACGCGGCGACCCGAACCGACCCGAGGCCGCTTGACCGAACCGCGCCATGAGGAGGACGCGTGAACGCCGGGATCGATATCCGCCGCTCACCCGAGCCAGCGGCGGGGGAAACTCGCTTCGATCAGCTCGGAGACACTCACCACCTCGAAGGCCCCATCGACCGAGACCTCGGCGCCAAAGGACGATGGGCGGAAGCTGCGGACGATGACATAGGCGCTCGGATAGCGGGCGTGAAGCCACAGCGCCGTGCGAAGGTTCACGCCATCCTCCCCCGACCCGATGATGAGCACGGGTTCGTGACCGAGGTCGAGATCGAGCCACACCGCGGGGTCGCGGAGATCGCCCTCGCGCACTTCGTGACGGTAGTTGTCGGCGAAGCCGACCTGTTCGTCGAACACCATCGCCCGCCGGGCGCAGGCCACGTCGATGAGCACCACCCGGTCGAAGGCGTCGGGGGCCCGCTTCTGGAGCTCGTCGAGCACCGTCTGTCCGAAGCGTCCGAAGCCGGCGAGGACCACCGTGTCGCGCGGCTCGGTCCGCTGAAAGTGGCGCAGCAGCTTCGTGTCCACCAGGTGCCGGGCTGCGATTTGATGCGTGTTGAAGATGTGCACGTCCTCGGCGACGTGGGTTCCGGCGACGACCCGGAGGAATGCGAGGTCGGAGACGTGGGCCACGATCTCGGGAAGCCGGGGGGCCGCGCGCAACATCTTGGCCGCGGTGTCGAGGTTGGTGAAATCGTCGCCGGTGAGCATCATGAGGCGGTCGGCGTGGTCGAGGCGCAACGCGTCGAGCAGGCCTTCGCTGGCCACATCGCCCACGACGACGTGCACGCCGTAGATGTCGCGCGCCTCTTCGAGCCCCGGCGCGTCAGCGCGATGGTCGACGAGGATCACCGCCTTGCGCGGGGTCTGCTCGCGAAGCCGCCGCAAGTACTGCATGGCGAGACGCCCCCCGCCAGCGATGACGACGTGGTGACGGAGGCGGCGGATGGCCCACCCCGAGGGTCGGACGATCCGGAGCACCCCCTCGACGACGGCGGACGCGGTGATCGTCGGCGCCGCGAAGTAGGCGAACCAGAGGAGATTTTGCGCCACCGGGGGACCCGCCACCGGGACCCCCAAGTCGAGCCCGCCGAGGACGAAGAGGCCGATCCCGTAGTAGGCCTGCGTGAGGAGGCTTCCCTCGGCGATGCCCGGGCGGTCACTCACCTCGACGCCGAGCTGAAAGGCGAGGACCCCACACCCGAACACGAGGACCAGGAGCGCGGTCCGCCACCGAAAGAAGCGGAGCGCGCGCTCGAGTCGGCCCAGGTAGAGGTCGGACACGGCGTGACCGTATTTCGCCTCACGGCGGCGACGCAAGCGATCCCGCGGCGTCGGCGAGACCGGGGATGGGCACGCCGATCGAGACGGCGACGGTGGCGAGGCGTCGGTCACGGAACGCCCAGCCGAGCGGTTCGTCGAGTCCCCATCGCGTGCCGATCCGAGCCGAGAGCGCGGGGCCTCGATACCCGACACCGAAGCGCAGCGTTGCCTGGGCGTCGTCGCCGCCGAAGGTGGGGACGTAGACGACGTGCCCCCCTAGGTCTCCGTACAAGCGGTGCCGACGGGGGCCATCCAACGGAAATTCGACCCGGCCCTCGACGCCCCCCTCGAGAGCGACATCGACGCCGCGATCCGCCATGCGGTAGGCCCCCCGGCCCAACGGCAGCAGCACGGTCGTCTCGGCTTCAGCCCCCACCGAGAACGGACCGGAAACCCGCTGGTCGACGGCGACGAAACCGGATCCCGGAACCCGCGCGGGGGCCCACAACCCGAGCTCGGTCCAGCCGTACACGTCACCGGCGAGTCCGGCCGCCGTCTGCGCGTCGATGTCGTCGACGCTGGTGAGGGGGACGCCGAGACGTCCTCCTCCGACCAGCCCTCCGGTGAACCATCGGTGCGTGTACCCGACCCCGACCCGAGGGTTGCCCGCCCCCGCCCGGACATCCTCCACGTCGTCGCCGCGCGGGTCCGCCAGGGCGTCGGGGTCGAACCAAACGACCGCCGGTAACACCACGTCCACCACGACGTCGGACGTCAGTGCCGCCCGAAGGGTCGCCGCAAACGCGACCACCGTACCGGCTCCGCGGGTGGGCCATACTTCGGTCGACAAGGACGCCTCCGAGGCCGCGAAGCGGGGTCGATGAGGGTCGGGAGGCCGATCGCGGTCGACCATCGCCACGATCTCGGGCGCGGTGGCATCTCGACCGGTCCGCGCCACGTAGAGGGCCCGGAGGGCCCACGCGCGCGCCTTCCGACCTCGGCGGCCTTCGGCCCGGGCCAAGTTGAGGAGCAGTCGGTGCGCGGAGCAATCGAGTCGGTACGCCTCCCCCCACCGTCGCGATGCGGCCTCGAAGGCCCCGCGCTCGAAGTGACGACGGGCCGCCGCGTGAAGCCCCTTCGCCGCGGCGACGTCTTCGACCGTCGGGGCAGGCGCCCCGGCGCGACACGCGGGATAATCGCGGGACACGGCGTCCAGCGGGGCCGGCTGGGCCCCGGCCGGGGCGGCGACGACCGAGGTCGCCGCGACCCCCACCATCGTGACCAGACGCGCCGCCCACATCCGGTCGAGGGTAATACGTTCCGCGAGGTTCGCTAAACTCCGGCCTGGAGCCGAGCGGCGCGGTCGCGGCCCGGGCTCAACCGATCAGGGCCAACGCCTGCTGAGGCGACTGGTTGGCCTGCGCGAGAATCGACGTTCCGGCCTGGAGAAGGACCTGGCTCCGGGCCAGTGCCGCCGTTTCCTCCGCGACGTCGACATCGCGGATCGCACTGTTCGCCGCCTGGAGGTTCGTACGAATGGTCTGCGAGTTGGAGACCGCGACCTGCAGGCGATTGGTGGCGGCCCCGAACCGAGCCCGGTTCGTCGACACGGTCTGGAGGGCGGTGTCGAGCGCATCGATGGCTGCCGTCGCGCCGGCGGCGGTGGCGCCCGACACGCTGGAAGCGCTGATCCCGAGGGTATCGAGACTCACCCCGCCGAAGTCCAAGGAGATCGTGTCGAAGCTCGAGGTGTTGATGCCGACCTGGAACGAGAAGCTGGTGGCGGTGCCGGCCAACAACTCCTTGCCGTTGAATTCCGTCGTCTCCGCGAGTCGGGTGATCTCCTCTTTCAGGAGCTGAAACTCCGTGTCGAGGTACCCCCGGTCGGTCGACGTGAGGTCCCCGTTGGCCGACTGCACGGCGAGCTCTCGCATGCGGATGATGATCCCGCTGATCTGATTGAGCCCCCCCTCGGCCGTATTCGCCATACTGATGGCGTTGTTCGTGTTTCGCTCGGCGACCGTGTAGCTGCGGATCTTGCTCTTTAGATTTTCGCTGATGCCGAGCCCGGCCGCATCGTCTGCGGCCGTGTTGATGCGAAAGCCGCTCGAGAGACGCTCGAAGGACTTCTGCAGGGACATCTGGGTGCCCTTGAGCTGATTCTGCGCGTTGAGGGAGGCGACGTTGGTGTTGATGACCATCATGGGTGGGTTCTCCTTCTTGGAGTTGGGGGCGAAGACATCGTGTCTTCACGTGGCGGGTGAATGCCGGCGAAAGCGCCGGACGCTCTCCCGGCCGGAGCCGGGAAAAAAAGCGCGCAATCGCCTCGGGGCCGCGCGACACCGCACGCGGACGGCGACCCCGAGGCGAGGCGTACCGGCGACGATCACCGGACCCTGAGGTCCGGTGAACTCCGGCCCGGCTCGCCCTCCGCATCCCTCGGAAGGCGGGCCCCGACCGGGCCCGGTACGCATGGCCGCTCACGCCGAAGCTCGGCGGGTCGCGACCGGCGGGGCGCGGGGCCCCCCCACCCACCCGGGGGGGACCGCGGGCCCCCACCCCCCCGGGGGCGCGCGACCGGGGGAGAAAAGCAAAAATAGACACCGGGGGGCGGGGGG
>JBCCLB010000069.1:0-35915 GCA_039027095.1 Myxococcota bacterium | reverse complement strand
TTCTTCGGCATCGGGCCCTCGGGGGTGGAGCTTTGGTAATCCCCATCTACGAGGTCGCCCGATGCCTTCGCAACCTTCCTGAACCAGCGTTCAGCCAAGCGATCGATATCGTTGGCCAAAACGGCTAAGATCGTACCTATGAGCTGGCCCTAGGCTGGGTGCAGCTGGCCCGTAGCCGAGCGTGTGGACGATGAGCCCACGGGTTGGGCGGGAGACGCCACGTAGCGCGGCCCGATGGGGGGGCCTACGGCCGACACCGCTGCTTGCTCTGTCAGCAAAACTCGCCGCGGCTGAGGCGTCGTCGATCATTCGTCGTGAGGTCCGAACTTCAGAAGTTCTTCGGCGTCCTGGAGATCTCGTGGTCGGCCCGACGCGAGCTTGTTGGTGATCAGGTCGTCGCGTGAGATCACACGAACCGCGATGCCGTCGAGTTCGGCGATGACCGCTCGCTCGAACACGGGGCCAAATGTGACGCCGCTCGCTGACCCCAGGATGTCGACGCGCGTAGGATCGACGCCAAAGTATAGAACCTCGTCGCTGGAGAGCTGGCGTGCGCCTTCGACGATCGATTCGGGGGCGCCAAAACGGTTCAGTGCATTGGCCAGGCGCGCCCGGTTCTCCGGCGACGTACTCACGAGAAAGTCGATGTCTTTTGTGCTTCGTGGCCGCCCGTGGAACGCCACCGCGTAACCCCCGAGGGGTACAAATTCAACGTCGCAGGCGGCGAACTCCGCCAGCAGATCCCGAAAGTCGGGGAAGAGGGCCATCTTTTCTCAACTCTCGAATTTCCTCGATGAGGATACGAACGGCGCGCACGCGTTCGGGGGGCGACACCGACCTCCAGAAGGTGACGTCGAACGCCTCGACGGCCTCATGAGAATTCGCCACCCCCCCCTGCATCTTCTGGCGGCGAGCCTCGGCTCTCTCTCTACGCGCAGCACTCACAATGTCACCGTAGCACGGCTACGTACGACGACCCGACCACCGAGGACCTCGCCCGAAGATCCTCTTCGAGGTTCGATAGAACGTCGTAGGTCGCCAGCCGTTCGGCGGGTTCATCGCTCCGCAGCAGTGGCCAATAAGACGGTCAGGTGTGCGCTTACCTGGGGGCATCGGGCCCCCCGCTTCAGGTGGTCCACTCGGCGAGCGCCTTAGTGACGGCGGCGAAGCGCGGAGTCCAGGTGGCCGGCGCGTCGGCGGCGCGCTGCGGGTCGCCGGCGACGCGGACGAGGAGGGGCTCGACCCGCACGTGACCGCCTTCGGAGCCGAGGTCGAAGCGCAGATGTCCCGTGCCCGCGGCGCGGTCGGTGACCACCATCTCGCCGGCGCCCGCCGTTACCGCACAGGAGCCTCTACCGCACAGGAATCGTGCTCCCTCGGATGGTTTTGCTGAAGCAGCCGCAGGGATCGGGTAGGGCGCCGTATGGACCTCCGACGGAGTTGTTGCGCCGGGTCCGGCGGGCTCTCGAGCTACGCCCGCCCCTCGGTTCCCCCGGGGCGCCGACGCCGACCGCGCAAGCTCGCCGAGGTGGCCTCCGTGGCCGTCTTCGCGTGGGGTTGCAGCGCATCGAATCCGCTCACCGACGTCGGTGGGGCGTCGCCGGTGAGTGCACAGCGTACCGACCAGAGTTACCTCCTCACTTTTCCCGTCGCCGACGGCGAGGAATTGCTCGGCCGAGCGGTACAGCAAACGGAAGATGGGCGGTGGACGATCGCAGACCGCCGCCGTCGCGGATGTCGCGTCGACGCGAAACGGACGGAGGCGCAATACCGCGTCAAGCGCCGGGTCAAAGCCGAGCGTATGACTTCGTTGGCGGCGGGCTTCGCCAAAGTGGTCGAGGTCGAGACGCGTTACGGAGCCGCCTACGACGTTGACGTCGACATCGACAACGTCGCGTTGCTGGAGGTGGAATCCTTATCCGGCGACTGCGGCGAAACTGTCGTGAGCAAGGTGTTCATCGGCTCGGGACGACGGTCATTGCTGCGATCCAAAGAAGCGCGCGGGGTGGCTTCGGGCACCCTTCCGCTGGGCGTCACGCCCGGGGTGGAAGCCTCGTCGGTGGGCGCTCTAAACGACACCCTCGAGTGGTCGCAGCCGCAGGCCTATGGCTACGACGTCAGCGAGCTGGTGGCCGCTGCGCCTCTCGACCTCGAGGTCACGCTACCGAGCACGATCGACGAAGGAGCATCGGTTCGGGTCACCATGACGACGGACCGCGCGGCCTGGTTCGTGGTGTTTTTCCTCGATGCGGACGGCCGCGCGTCGGTGTTGTGGCCGTCCGCCGAGGAGCCGCGACCGCATAACGACGCGGGAGGCCTCATTTCGTTGCCGAGTCCTGCGGAGCGGGCAGCGGGAATCGACCTTCGGGCGCACTTGACTCGTCCCGGCGAGGCCACCCGCGAAACGCTGATCGTCTACGCCTTCGAAAACGAGGCTGACTTCGTTCGGGTCCGACCCGATGCAGGGGCCACCGACGACGACGGTGGCGCGTTCGCCGCCTCGCTCCCCGCCGGACTCAGTGACACGCCGACCAGTGCGTGGACACGCAGGGTCGTGCACTACGTCATCCGGCCCCAGCCGTGACGTCGGGAGCATGCGACGCCGACCGACGCCTCGTCGGAAGCCTGCCGCCGCATCTTTTCCGTTGGGAGCGTCGTTGGCGCTGGAGTATCCGACCGGCATGTCGGGCCGTCTGGTCTTACTCACCCTCTCGTTCATCTGGTGCTCAGGGTGCGCCTATGGGGGGCGTGACCTCTACCTTCCGCCGACGATTCCAGCCTTCTCCGAGGTCGATGTCGAGGCGTCGGAGGTCGTGCTCCGTGACGTCGGCGAAGACCTCTCGATCCACCGGGCGACCGAGCTGCGGACGCTGGTTGCAGAGACGTTGGAGGAGGCGAACCTCGAGCGAGCGGACGCCGGGTCTACAAAGGGTGCCGCTCGGTTTCGGATGGTGGTGACGATCGATCGCGGCGACAGAATGCCCGACCCCATGTGGCTCCTCATGGCGGTTCCGGCGCTCTTGGGTGCCACCGTCGACCACGTAGAAGCCGACGTGACCTTCACCCTGCAATCAGCCGACGGGAAGGTGGAGGTCGCGGCCTCGGCGAAAGATGGCGGCGGCGCTTACGCATCGGCGGCCGAACGCGCGATTGTCCTCGCCATCCAGAAAGCCATGGGTACCCAAAGGACGGCTGCGCCGCTCACCGTGGTAGGTAGGCGATGAGGGTCGCGATGGCCCGCCCCCTCGTCGCATCGGCCCTCGTGGCGGTGCCTTTGACGACCGGCTGCTCGTACGGCGTGCCGCCCATCGAAGTGCCGGCGCACCTCCCGCCCCTTGGCGCCATCGATCGCGCCGCCTCGCAGGTGGTCGTCACCGATCTCAGAGAAGACCTTGATCCAGAGGATGCGGAGGAAGTTCGCGAGGAGATCGCCGAAATCCTCGGGGAGGCCATCGGGCCGCCGGCGGAGCATGGAGCGGCCCTACGTTTCTATGCGCAGGTATCGATGCTCAGCGGGACCTTTACCGGGAACAATTCCGATGGGTCCGTCTGGTTGCTCCTCGGGACGCCGGTCCTCGTCGTACCGCTCGGTGCGCCCTTGGGACTCAACATCGAATACGACGAGGTGGCGGTGAACTTGGTGATGGACATAGGTGGCGATCGGTTCGCCGGAGAGGGGCGCGCGGCGAGTTGGGGAAGCATCTACGCGCCGGCGCGTCACCGGGCGCTCGCCAAGGCCGTACAGATCGCGCTCCTCGACGCACGATCCCCATCGTCGGGGTCTCTCTGATGACGTCGCCCAAGCGTGCAGTGTGGGCCACAGCGATCCTGGGGGCGGCGCTCGGTTGCACGCCGACGGGGATTCGAGAATCGGTGGCGCTCGGCCGTTCGACCGAGGCGTTTCCGACCCCCTGGGCCGACGAAAAGGAAACAGCTTCGCTCCCAGAACCGACGTCACCGCGGCGCAATCCCCTGCCTAAAGCAACTCCTTCCCCGCTCCCCGATGCGGATGCGTACCGCGCCCGAGCATTGGTCACCGCGACCCCTCAGCCACGTACGTATGCGCTCGTCGTCGCGATTGAAGACTATCGCGACATCGATGCCGCCGCGACCGGCGCCGATGAGGACCGCTCACGCGTGGAGGCACTGCTGACGCGAACCCTCGGCGTGCCGACCGGACAAGTTCGCGTCGCGGCGGGGCCGCGCGCGACGCGGTCGGACGTCCTCGGACACATCGACTGGCTCGTGCGCAACGTGACCGATGGTGCGCGCGTCTTGTTTTTCTTCAGCGGCCACGGATCGGCCCGAGCCAATGATGGCGAGCCCCTGTTGCTGCCCTACGACAGCGACCGAACCCGACTCGAGCGTAGCGGACTGCTGCTCTCCGACATCCTCGGTCAACTCGGCGCGAGTCCTGCCGGCGAGGTCGTGGCCTTCATCGACGCCTGCTATTCGGGCTCGGGGGGACGATCCGTGATTCCGGAGGGAGCCCGTCCGCTGCTACGACACAAGGAGTCGGTGGTTCCGGCCGGGATCGCGGTGTTGACCGCTGCCGGCGCGGGTCAGCTCTCCGGCGCCGACCCGGAGGGGCAGATGGGGCTCCTCACCAAACACGTCGTCGTAGGCCTCGGGGAGGGACGCGCCGATGTCGATGGCGACGGGCAGATCCGCTTGGAGGAGCTGGTGACCTATGTCACGCCGCGCGTCGCGCGCGACGCGAGGACTCTGGGGCGCGAGCAGGAACCTCGGTTCACGACGAGTCTCGAGGCAGGTGCGTTGGTGCTTGGTCACGGCTACGCCCCGCTCTGACGACGGCGGCGCCAGCGCACCAGGTCGGCGGTACGTCGAGCGGCCTCCGCCGTCGCACGGCTGGGTGTGGGTTCGACGGCTCGGGCCGGTCAACTGGGATTCGATGCGCGGACGCTTCAACTCGAGGCTCGGACCGAGCCAGCGGGTGTCTTCTCCGCGCGTATCCACCAAGTCACTGCCGCGGCGCGCCTCCATTAGCGGGCGCGGTCGAGCACCGCGCCGTGGTCGCCGACCACGACCTGGGTGGGGCCCTTCGTCACCACGGCGCGGAGCATGCCGGCGACACCCGAGGCTTGGGCCTCGATGGCCCCGTCGACGAGGCGGGCGATGGTGCCGTTGCCGCCGACGATGAGATAGCCACCATCATCGCCGGGGGTCACGCCCGTGAGCCAAGCGGGTCGGCCGCGCGGGTCGGCCACGGCGGGGAGCTTGCGGAAGCTGCTTCCGTCGTAACGAAGCACGGTGCCTTTGCGGCCCACCACCACCACGTCGTCGGCGCCGCGACCGCTGACCCCGAAGAGGTGGGCGTCGGTGCCCGAGGGGAGCGCCGTGACCGCGTCACCCACGATCCGCAGCAGCGTCCCCCGACGGCCCACGGCGAAGGCGGACGTACCGTCCGACCACACCGCCTCGAGATCCTCTCCGGTCGCCGTCTTCAGGCGTTCCCATGTGCGCGCGCGCCGGCGGGCCACGACCCCATCCGCGCCTACCGCCACCGCTACGTCGCCGACGAAGACGACCCCGTGGAGGTCGACCCCGAGCCCCGCATCGTCGACGGTCGGCGTGCCGTCGGAGATGGTGATCACGACGCTGTCGTCGCCCACGATCACAACCTCCGAGCCCGCGGTCGCCACGCCCCGGAGCCGCGGAGCATCATCGTTCATCCCCTCCAGCGGCACCCGAGCGTAGCCCTCAGCCCCCCCGCGGAGGACGCTGCCTTTCTCGCCCGCCGCCCACACGGTGCCCGCCCCGTCGATGGCCACCGCCTCCAAGGTCGCCGTCGGTCCTTTCGATACGGGCGTGACCACGCCGTCGTAGGCGTAGATCTGACCCCGGGCGCCGACCGCGAGCACGTCGCTCGAGCTCAGGCCCCCCACCCCGAAGAAGTCGCCCTCGGGCAGCGACCACCGCTGCCAGCGCTGTGCGTCGCGGCGGAGCGCCACCCGGGTTCCCACGGCGAAGGCCTGTCCCTCCGCCGACCACACGTCGTAGAGCGTCCGGATCTGTCCCGGCGTACCCTTCCCCTCAGTCGACCAGGTCGCCCCGTCGTAGTGGAGGACGGTCTGACCATCCCGGCGATGCCAGCCCACGGCGTAAACGTCATCTGCCGCCGTGCCCCCGACGCCGAGCAGCGTCACCTTGGCCAGGCCGTCCTTCGGCGCCCGCCGCGAGGGGCTCCACGTCGCGCCATCGAAGTGAAGCACCACCTCTTCCCCGACCGCGTAAACGTCGTTCGCCGCATGGCCCCACACCGCCTCGAGATTGTTCTCGACGCCACTCGTCGCCCGGGACCACGTGCCGTCTCGGCGGGCCCATAGCGCACCGGCGCGCCCCACCGCCCACACGACCTCATCGTCGGTGGCCGCTCCGACCGCCTGGAGTTTGTCGTCCCCGGTGTCGACGAGACGCCACGTTTCCCCCGACCGCTCGGCGATCACCCCGTGGCCCACCGCGACGACCGTGCCCCCTCGCGCCCAGACTCCTTCGAGCTCCGCCTCCGTCCCGACCGCATGCGCGCGCCACGCGCCCGCGGCCGTGCGTTCGAGCACCGTGCCCCGGTCGCCCACCGTCCACCACGAGCGATCCTCGCCGCCCGTGACGTCGTTCAGGCGATTGCCCTGAGGCCACGGATTCCGCCAGCACCAGCCATCGACGGAACAGACCGCCTCTCCCCCCGCCGCGGCGCCCACCGACGATACCGTCCCCCCGCCACGCGCGACGGACACCGGTTTTTCTGCCGCGGCGGCCGGCGTTCCTTCGGGAGGCCTGGCGGGCAAGGACCCACCTCCGCCCCCGCCGCAACCGGCTCCTGCCCCAACCACCAGGAGAAGGGTCGTCGTGCTTCGTTGCCACATGGCGAGCACCATACTGCCGTCGCGATGCGGCCGAAGGGTTGTCGGGAGCGGCGATCCAGGATGTCATCGAGTCATGGCAAAACAGATCGATTTGAAGGTCGGTGGCATCGGATACAACGGCGACCAAGAGGGGCTGTCGGGGCGGACGTTTCGTGCGCTGAGCTCCGGGACGACGGCGGATCGGGTCTACTTCCGCGTCGAGGCGAACGCTCGGGATGCCGCCACTCAGGTTCACGGGTGTTCGGACAAGGTGGGGACGGCCTTCATCGGGCCCTCGGACCGCGCCGTACTCCGCGACCTCGGAGCGGTGTACCTCACGGAGAACGACGTCGAGCAGGCCAGCATCAGCCACAGGGTTCTCTGGCTGACGCCTGAAGCCTGAGGGCCGCACCGCACCGCCCGGGTTTTTCGCCCCTCGGGCGGTGCGAGCGGAGACGGGGGGCACTACACTCGCCAGCGTTGCAGAACGTCATCTTCATCCTCATCGGCATCCTCGGCCTCGCGCTGCTGATGATCGTGCACGAGGCGGGGCACCTGCTCGCGGCGCGCGCGTTCGGGATGCGCGTGACCACGTTCTCGATCGGGTTCGGACCGACCTTCTTTCGGATTGAGCCCCGAGACGGCTACTTCTGGTTCACGAGCTTCGGGGGCAAGGTTCGTCTTCGGCTCGGAAAACACGACGAGGAAAAGCACGGGCCCACCGTCTACCAAGTCGCGATGATCCCTTTTCTCGCGTACGTGCAGATCGCGGGGATGAATCCGTTCGAGGACAACGACCCGGACGACGAGGGCAGCTACGCCAATGCTTCGCTCGTGGGCCGCATCACGACGATCTTCGGGGGCCCGTTGGCGAACTACCTGTTCGCCTCGGTCTTTTTCTTCTTCAGCGTCTATTACGGCGGGGTCCGCGTCGACACCGACCTTTCCTCCGCCGGAACCACCACGGTGCTGGTCACCGAAGGCAGGGCCGATGACGCGGGACTGGAGAACGGCGACACCATCGTGGAGATCGGCGGCAAACCGGTCGCCAATTGGCTCGAGATCCGTGACGCGGTGTCGCCCCACCCCGAGGAGCCGCTGGCCATCGTGGTGATGCGCGACGGCGAACGGCTCGAATTCGAGGTCACCCCCAAGGTTCAGGACGAGGAGGCGAAGGAGAAGCGAGGGGTCATCGGGGTCGCCCTGAAGGAAGAGCGGCGAGACGTCACGGTGGGAGAGGCGGCGAAGCTCTCCGTCACCCGACCGCCGCTGGTGGTCCGCGACATCGTGGTGGGGATTTACGACCTCATTCGCGGCGACGCGGACGTGAAGCTCGGCGGCCCGGTGCAGATCGTCAAGACGAGCGCGCGGGCCGCCAAACGTGGCATCCCCGACTGGCTCGAACTGCTCGGCTTCTTGTCCGCCTACCTCGGCGCGTTCAACCTGGTTCCGTTCCCCGCCCTCGACGGGGGCCGCCTCGTGTTCCTCGGCTACGAGCTCGCCACCCGGCGCCGCCCCGACGCCAAGATGGAGGCGCAGATCCACGTCGTAGGGCTCATGATGCTGCTTGGCCTCATGCTGTACGTGACCATCTTCAACGACTTCGCGCTCGGCAAGTAGGTGCCGCGCCGGCATCGCCGAGCCGCGGTCGGTCGCGCCCGAAGGGCCCGCGGTACGAGGGCGGCCTACTTCTCGGCGCTGGGTCACGCGACGCTCTGCCTCTCGGGCCTCGTCCGCGCGGGCGCGGCGGCCGCGGCCGAGCCTCCTTCCCCGACGACCCCGCCGGAGATGAGCCAACGGCTCGAGCGTCAGCTCGACGCGAAGGGGGCGCCCGCGCTTCCGGGGCTGACCCATCGGGACAATGCGTTTGTGTACGAGTACACGGTCGCGGCGGTGGCGCCCACGGATCTCGACTCCGCCGCTTCGTTGGGGGCCGGTCGGGGGTTGGCCTTCGCGGCCCGGTGGCTCTTGGAGACCTCCCTCGTCGACCGCCGCTGGTTCATCGGTGTGACCAGTGACGTCGCCGGCGGCAGCGTACCCACCGGGGACGACCCGACCAGTGGTGGCGCAACGTGGATCTTGGGCAACCCCGAGATCTGGGCACGCGGGGTGTGGACGAGCGAGGCGGGCTTGTCGGCGGGGGGTGGCTTAGGGTTGGTCGTCCCGGTGCCGCGGCGGTTCTCGCGCCTCGAAGCGACGGTGGTCCGCGCCGTGCGCGTGGTGCGGCCGTGGGACGTTCCTCACTTCGAAGACCTCGTCTTCACCGCGCGGCCCTGGTTCGACATTCGTCATGTCACGGGCCCCGTCACCCTCCAGCTCCGTCAGGGCCTCGACGTGTCCCTCGTGGCCCGCGATCTCCGCGACCGCGAGAACCGCTACGACCTCACCGCCGTGCTCGTCGGGTACGTCGGCGTACGGCCCTTCGACCTGATGACGCTCGCCCTGGAGGCCTCCGAGGTGTACCGGATCACCGGAGATGCGACGGCCCCGGGATGCGTCGAACCGTGCGACGAGTTTCGGGCTCAATTCGTGATGTCGCCCGCGGTGCGATGGCATCTTCCCGTCGTCACGCCGACGCTGGGCGTTTCCTTTCCGTTGTCGACCCCACTGCGGCGCGACGTCGCCGGCTACGTGACGGGCCGGCTCGTCCTGGAGGCCGTGTTCTGAGGCGATTCTGCCTGTAGAGTGCGGGCGTGGACGGGCCTGGTCAGACGATCGCCGAACGCTACGAGCTGGTGCGGGTGGCCGGCTCGGGCGGCATGGCGACCGTGTGGAAGGCGATGTTGCGAGGCGCCGAGGGGTTTGCCCGACCGGTGTGCATCAAGCGCATCCGCGAACCTCTGAGCTTCGACGATGACTTTCGCGCGATGTTCGTCGAAGAAGCGCGGGTCAGCGCATCGCTGGTCCACCCCAACATCGTTCAGACCATCGACTTCGGGGTCGATGACGAGCGCTACTTTTTGGTGATGGAGTGGGTCGAGGGCATGCCGCTGGGGCGGTTCCTCAACCTCTTGCGCGAGCTGGAGGAGCCCTTGCCGTGGCCGTTGGTTGCCGCCATCGGCATCGAAGCCCTACGCGGTCTCGAGGCCGCCCACATCCGCGTGAGCGACGACGGGTTGGTCTCGCCGGTGTACCACCGCGACGTCACCCCACAGAACATCCTCCTCAGCGAAGCGGGGGTCGTGAAGCTGACCGACTTCGGTCTCGCCCGCGCCATGGACCGCGTGCGGATCACCGCGACCAACGTCGTAAAAGGCAAGGTCGGCTACCTGGCTCCCGAGCTCGTGAAGGGATGCGCCGCGTCGCCTCAGACCGACCTGTTCTCGCTTGGCGTGGTGCTGTGGCAGAGCCTCGCGGGTCGGCGGCTCTACACCGGTCGCACCGACGCCGAAGTCATGGCGGCAGCACGAGACGGTGACATCCCGCCCATCTCCGAGATGCGCGACGATGTCCCGACGCGACTCGCGGCGACGGTGGACCGCGCGCTCGCCAGCGACCCGGGAGATCGGTTCGAGAGCGCCCGTCAGATGGGCCGTGTCCTCGCCCGCCTGCTCCGCCCCGACGCCGGACAGACCGAGGCCCGCCACCTCGCCCCGTGGGTGCAGGCCCTCATGCGATTCGAAAAGACCGGGGTTCGACCCGAACTGTCGTCGCTTTGACCCGGTCGTCGGACCTCACGTTGACAGCGGTGACGCTCGGCCCCAGGGTCCGCGCCCCGTGCCCAAGGACGACCCCGCCAACCATCCGATTTGCAGCGACAACCCCGAGACCCTGGGGGTGGTCGACGAAGCGCTCGACAACCTGTGGGCCGTCGCCAATCAACTCTCGCGCATTCGCCCGGCCCGGCGCGAGCGCTATAGCGTCACCGTCTTCGGCTCCTCGCGCATTCAGCCCGGCGAGGCGCTGTACGAAGAAGTAAAGCGCCTCACCACGGTCCTGTCCGAGATGCGCTGCGACATCGTGACCGGCGGGGGCCCGGGGTTGATGCAGGCCGCAAACGAAGGGGCGCAAAACGGTGACCCCGAAGATGTCGCTCGCTCGATTGGAATTCGGGTCGCCCTCCCCTTCGAAAAGGAGGCCAACGCCTTCGTCGAGCAGGTCTACACCCACCAGACGTTCTTCACCCGGCTCCACCACTTCATCCGTCTCTCGGACGCATTCGTGATCGTCGGGGGCGGGATCGGAACCACCCTCGAGCTTTTCCTCGTGTGGCAACTGCTCCAGGTGAAGCACTTGGAAGACGTACCGATGATCCTCGTCGGCGATATGTGGCGCGACCTCATCG
Source organism: Myxococcota bacterium (assembly GCA_039027095.1). GTDB lineage: Bacteria > Myxococcota_A > Polyangia > Polyangiales > Polyangiaceae > JAPYTK01. The sequence continues at coordinate 24,767 of JBCCLB010000069.1, read as the reverse complement.
GCTGGACGGAAAAGCACATCGTCCGCCACGACCCACCTTTGGCGAGCGCCGAAGATCTGTCGCTGGCGGTCTGCGTCGACACCATCGACGAAGCCATCGACCGTCTGCGCCCGCGCATCGAAGCCTTCAACCAGAGTCACCCTGCCCCCTGACCTGGGCCCCCTGACCCTGGGCTCCCTGACCTGATTAGGACCATTACGACATGCCTCAACGCAAGGGACGCACCCTCAACGAGCCACGGCCGGTCGACATGACGACGGGCTTTCAACGCAATGCTGAGGGCTCGGTGCTCTACCGAGCCGGGGGGACGGTGGTCCTCGCCACGGCGTCGATCGACGAGAACCTTCCCAAGTGGATGAAGGAGGAAGACGGCGGCTGGCTCACGGCGGAATACCAAATGCATCCGCGCGCCAACCCGTCCCGTCGCGAGAACCGCGAAGGCCGGGGCCGCCCGCCCAAGGGCCGCACGATGGAGATCCAGCGCCTGATCGGTCGGTCGCTGCGCTCCGCGCTAGACTTGAAACGACTCGGTGCCCGCGTCCTCACCGTCGACTGTGACGTGCTCGAAGCCGATGGCGGCACCCGGACCGCCTCCATCACCGCCGGATACGTCGCGACCGCGATCGCCATCCACGGGCTCGGATTGATCGGCGTCCTGCGCGACCAGATCGCGGCCATCAGCGTCGGATTCGTCGACGACGAGGTCAGGGTGGACCTCGACTACGCCGAGGACAGCAACGCCCGCGTCGACATGAACATCGTTGCGAGCACGTCCGGTGACTTGGTCGAAGTGCAGGGTACGGCCGAGGGTCGCGCCATCGCCCGCTCCGACTTCGACACCATGCTCGACGCAGGGATCGAGGCCGTGCGGGCGCGGGGAGAAAAGCAGCGGACGGCCCTCGAGGCGTGCGACGTGAGCCTCGACATCTTGATGAAGCGCATGAGCTGATGGCCGCACCACGCGTCGCGGTGTAGGCCAAGGGCGCCATGGATTCGATGTTCGCCCCCGGCCTCTTTGCCGGTCAGACCTGCATCGTCACCGGCGGCGGCAGCGGGATCGGACGCGCGACGGCCATCGCGTTGCGAGGGCTCGGAGCGCAGGTGGCCATCTGCGGCCGCGACGCGGACAAGTTGCGTCGGGCCGCCGCCGAGCTCGATGCGATGGAAGGGCCAGGCCCGGTCATCGCGCGGCCGTGCGACATCCGGGAGCCGGATCAGATCGCCGCATTCGTCGGCCACGTGCTCGACGCTACGGGCCGCATCGACGTGCTGGTCAACAACGCCGGAGGCCAGTTTCCGAGCCCGGCCGAGCAGCTCTCCCCGAACGGATTTGCGGCGGTCGTACGCAACAACCTCAACGGCACGTTCTTCATGACCCGCGAGGTCGCGACCCGAGCGATGATCCCCGCCCGCCGGGGCCGTATCGTGATGGTGACCGCCATGGTGGCCCGTGGTTTTCCGGGCATGGCCCACACCGGCGCCGCCCGCGCCGGGGTGGAGAACCTGGTCCAGACCCTCGCCATCGAGTGGGCGCAGCATGGTCTGCGGGTCAATGCGGTCGCTCCGGGCGTCATCCGGTCGAGCGGCACCGCCCAGTACGGTGAAGCGCTGCTCGAGCTCGGGCGCAAGGCGACCCCGCTCCGACGGCTGGGCACCGTGGAAGAGGTGATGCAGGTCATCGTGTTTCTCGCGACCGCGGTCAACGACTTCGTGACGGGCAGCATCTTTCGCGTCGACGGCGGACAGAGCCTCTGGGGCGACACGTGGCCGATCCCCGATCCTCAGGGTTGATGGGCGGCCTCCAGCACCCCTCTGCGGCGCGACGGGTCCCGTCTCGGGTCACCCGTCGTGCGGCGCGTTGGGTCATGCGGCAGTGGCTTCGCTTCGAGCGCGCGTTGCTGCGTTGGTTCGGGCGTCGCGCGCCCACGGTGGGGGCCACGGTGGTGCCGTTCGTCCTGCTCTGCGTCGTGCTCTATCTGCGGTGGCCCGACACCAACTACATCTTCGACGAGCAGGAGGCCTTGCTCGCCAACCCCTACGTGAACGCCAAACAGGATCTCGCGTTCACCGACGTCGTTCACCGCGACTTCTGGGGGTTGCCGCCTGAGGCGAGCATCGGCTCGTACCGCCCCCTCCCCAACGTGATCTGGCGCGCGACGTGGGCGGTCTCGAAGCACCCGTTCGTCCACAGCCTGTACAACTTGCTCTTCCACGGGCTCAACGGGGCGATGCTCGCGAGCTTCGCCTACGCGGTCACGAAACGACGCCTCTACGGATGGCTGTGCGGACTCACGTTCGTGACGGCGGCGGTGCTTACGGAGGCGGTGAGCGGGATCGTGGGGATCGCCGACGTGCTCGGTGGCATGGGCGCCCTCTTCGCCCTGCTTTGCCTGCGGCTGCCGGCGACGCTGATGGCGCCAGGGGTGTTCTTCGCCGTCGCGTTCGGCATGTTCTCGAAGGAGAGCGCGATCGTATGCGTTCCTCTCGTCCCCGTCGCCGCCGCCCTCACCGCGCCCATGTTGCACCCGCAGCGCCCGGCCCGGCTCGTGCGCGCCCTGCTCGCGCTGCTGGCCGGGGTCTCCGCGATGGTGTTGTACGTCGAGTTGCGGCGTCATTGGTTCCCCTCGCCGCTGCCCGCCGAGCTCACGGCCCCGCTTCCCGACGACGCCGGCACGCTTCAGTACCTCTTTCGCGACTTCCTCCTCTGGTTTCGTCAGGCCCCGCTGCCTACCGATCCGGTGATCAACAACCCCCTCGCTGGCGCCCCCAAGGCAGACCGGATCGCGGGCGCGCTACGGGTCTACCTTCGCGGTCTGGGCCAGGTCTTTTTTCCCGTTCGCCTGAGCGGGGATTACTCGTACCGACAGGAGCCGGTGCCCGACACGCTCTACGGGGTCGAGACCCTCGCCGGGGGCGTTCTGATGCTCGTGCCCCCGGTGCTCGGGTTTCTTCTCTGGCTCCGTGCCCTGGTCACGGAAGCCCGCGACCGACGCCGCGCCGCGCCGCTCATCACGGCATCCGCCGCCCCGCCGGGACCCGCCGGGATGATGGTGGTGGCGGCCACTCGGTCACGGCAGTGGTGGGTGCTCGGACCCGGATGCGTCCTGACCGCCACGGCGCTTTGCCTTTCGATCCGCGACGGGCAGCGGTGGTGGGCCGCAGAGGTCGAATGGCTGGAGGTCGTGCCCCGAGCGGTCGCGATGTGGTGCGCGGGCCTCGGCCTGGTGGTCGACGGGCGCGCCGGCGTGCGACGCCCGTTGCACGCCCTCGGGCCGTGGCCGTGGCGCCTCGTGGGCCCGGTGATGGTCGCCATCGCCATGGTGTGGACGGTGGTGAGCTACTTCCCCCACTCCAACATCCCCAAGATCCTGCCCACGGTCCGGGCCGAGCGATTCTGGTACTTCCCCGTCATCGGCACCTCTCTCGGCATCGCGGCTGGCCTCGCCGGCATCTGCCATCGGCTCCGCGGGCGTTGGTGGCGACGCATGTACCTCCCCGCCCTCGCCTGCGCCGCGTTCCTCGGCACGCAGGCACAGCTCGCCCGTCGTCATGCGATGGACTACCGCGACGACCTCGCGTTTTGGCGCGCGACCAAAAACGCCTCGCCTTACAGCGCCAAAGCGCACCTCAACTATTCGGTCATGGTCGGCGCGCGGGGTGACCTCGAGACGCGGCTCCACGAAAGCCACATCGCGCTCGAGTTGGCCCCGGGGTGGTCGATGGCCTCGATTTATACCGGCGATACCCTTTGTCGCATGCACCGCGTGCACGAGGCCTGGCCTCACTACAAACACGGCTTCAAGCTCGCCCCCAACGACCGAAACCTCATCTCGCTCGCCCTCCAGTGCATGCACGACGAGGGCATACTGCTCGACTACGAGCGCCAACTGCGAACCCTCGCGGGGGACGCGCCGGGGAGTTGGCTCGCCTACCTCGTCGACGACACCCTCGCGAATTACGACACGCACGGCGGCGTCGCGCCCACGTATCGCCCCCGGAGCTACAACGAAGGCGCTGAATAAGTCCGGAGGTCCGGAGGTCCAGAGACCCGGAAACTCGGAAGCCCGGAGACTCGGAGACCCGGAGACCCGGAGACCCGGACGCCCGGAAACCCGAAACCCGGAGGCCCGGACGCCCGGAAACCCGACGCCCGGAGACCCGGACGCCCGGAAACCCGAAACCCGGAGGCCCGGAAACCCCGCGCCGCGCGTCGCGTACCCCTCCGCCAACACGAAAAAAGGTCGCAGCAATGTCGCTACGACCTTTCTCTGCAGACCGCGCCAGCGAAGCCGGCACGGACCGCGCGGGGGGTTCCGTCCTCGCGTTCAGCCGCCGAGTTCGATCTTGCCCTGCAAGAAGAACGCGATGACGAAGGCGAAGAGGACCAGTGACTCAATGAGGGCGAGCCCGAGAATCATCGGCGTCTGGATGCGCGCCGCGGCGCTCGGCTGACGGGCGATCCCCTCCAGGGCGGCGGAGGTGGCCCGGCCCTGTCCGAGGGTTCCGCCGAGGGCGGCGATCCCGATGGCGATGCCCGCCCCGAGCCCCATCATGCCGCTGGCATCGAACTTGTTCGCCGCGGCGTTCGCCGCCTGGGCGAAGGCGAGGGAGGGGAGAGCCACCATGGTGGTCACGATGGCGAGGTAGAGCGAAAGCTTCTTCTTGAGTGACATGCGTTTCTTCCAGGAGCGAGTTCGTTGGGGGAGCCGCGAAGGGCGGCGGGCCCGGGCGATCGCGGCGAAGGTCATCGCGATGTTGGGCCAGGGAGTAGAAGGAGCGAGGTGAGGGGGAGCGCCCCGGGGCGGCGCGTCGCGCCGTGTGGGGCCTGCGTGTAGTCGATCCACTGAGGGTTGACCAGCCTTGTCGGGCGCCTTTCTCAGACCATGGCCGGGCGAGAGCACGAAGGGCGCCGAGGCGGTACCGCCGCAGGGTCAGTGCGCCTCCGCGTGCTCGGTGGCGAGGCCGATGTAGATCGCGGTGAGAAGGCAGAACACCAACGTCTGCACCACGATCACGATGAGGCCGAGGAACATGATCGGGAGGGGGAGGAACAGCGCGAAGAACCCCATGAAGATGGCCACCAGCAGGTGGTCGACGGCCATGTTCAGCATCAGCCGGATCGCCAAGGTGATCGGGCGAACGCACAGCGAGATGACCTCGATGGGGAAGATGATCAGCGCGAGGGCCAGGTTGGGGAGAAATCCCTTGAAGATCCCCCACCCCGACATGTGCTTGATGTACTCGAAGCCGTTTTCCTTTAGCCCATAGTAGTTGAACGCCAGAAACACGAAGAGCGCACATCCCGCCGTTACATTCAGGCTGCTCGTCGGCGGGAGCATCCCTGGCACCATGCCCATCGCGTTGGAAAAAAAGATGAACAGGGCCGAGGCGCCGATGATGGGGAAGAACCGCTTGGCGTTCTTCGCGCCCATGACCTCTTTGGCCATGTTGTAGAAGTACTCGAGGAACACCTCGAAGAACGTGCGAAGGGTCAGCTCTTCCTCGGGAATGACCGCGTCCCGCATCCGCTTGACCGTCGCGCGAACCTCGGTCGTCAGGTAGATGACGACCACCATCATGACGAGCGCCATGAAGACGGGCTCGTAGTCGCGGTACCCGAGGTGGGCACCGGAGAACGAATGGTCGATGGGACTGTTCTCCCGCAGGAACCCCAGTCGGTACAGCACGTAGTGCAGCAGCGAGATGTGCTCGGGCATGGCGTCTACCGAAACCGCACGCCGTCGTGCGGCCCCTCGTTGGGCGACTCGCCTACCAGATCCCTTCCGTCGTCGCCAGCCCGCGACGCGTCCTCGGGGTGCGCGTCTCCTTCGACCCGCGCCCCCGGCTCTCCGCCGCCCGCAAATGCCGAGGAGGCCACGCCCAGCGGCAACGCCCCGTACCCGACCGCAAACGCGAAGCCGTCGATGCCCTCGTGGCGCAGGAGCAGAAACCCGACGCCGAGGAGGGCGGCGAACTTCAGCGTGCCCATCAGTCCCCAGAAGCGGGCCCTCGGGCCGCCTCCGAGGACGCCGCGGCCGATGAACGCGAAGGCGGCGAGGTTGGCCACCGCCAACAGCCCTCCGAGGCCCGTGCTCACCGCCGGACCCCACCCGGCGGTCGCGGCCGCCCCGATGGCGAGGAGGAGCGCCCAAGCCGCCGTGCCGATGAGAGCGAGCACGATCGGCTGGTCGAGGGCGGGCACGTCGCGTGGGGATCGCGTCATCTAACTTCGTGGCTCCTCGGCCGCGTGACGACTGCGCCCACGTCGGCGACCGTACTCGTCTTCCTCGGTCTCGCGACGCATCTTCTGGGTGGCGCGGAAGACGAACCGCCCCGCCGCCCCAAGCCCGAAGACGAGTCCGAGCATGGCGAACCAGGGTTCGGTGCCGAAGCGCCCGTCGAGCCAGCGTCCCCCGAAAAAGCCGACGCCGAGCGAAAGCACGATGTCGAGTCCGAGCGTCGGGAGCGCCCCGGAAGCTTTGAGGACGCGATACCTCATGGCGCCCTTCTGACCCATCGGGCGGCCCTTGGCAACGCGCGAGGAGCGCGCTACCTCGACCCCATGTCGGACATGAAGGCCGCGATCACCGCCGCGATCGAAGGGGCCATCGAAGGGGCTCGGGTCGAGGTGGGCGGCGGCGGGGGAGGGCACTACGAGCTTTCGGTCACCTCGGCGGCCTTTGCCGGAAAGAATACCCTCCAACGCCACCGGATGGTGCTGGGCGCCATCAAGGAGTTGATGGCCGGGCACGACGCGCCGGTCCACGCCATCGATTCCATTCGCACCAGCACGGATTGAGTCGGTGGTGCGACCTCACCTCGCGTCCAGCAAGGCTACCCGATGCCCTGGGTGATGGCGGAGCTCCGGGGCAAGCGCGTGTACGCCCGCGCCACGGCGAACGGCCAGCTCGCCGCCGAGGGGGGACGGGTCGAAATCCGTTACAAGCCCCGCGACGGGCGTGCCTATCGGGCCGGGGTGAAAAACCTCACCGTCGTCGACGCCACCGTGCTCCCCGACGACGCGTGCGCCACCGCCGATGCTGCGCCCACAGCCGCCACGTCCGCCCGCGGGCGACCGAAGAAACGCACCTCCTCTTCTTCTGCGGCTGCGACCAAGGCGCCCCCGGCGCCGCGAGAGGGCGAGATCGTGGCGTACACCGACGGGGCGTGCTCCGGCAACCCGGGCCCGGCGGGTCTCGGCGTCGTCGTTCTCGACGGGAGCGAGCAGATCGAGCGTTTCGAATACCTCGGCCGGGCGACGAACAACGTGGCCGAGCTCTCCGCGATCGCCCGCGCCCTCGACGAGATCGGCTCCCGTCCGGCCATCGTCTACACCGACAGTCAGTACTCGATCGGCGTGTTGAAGAAGGGGTGGAAGGCGAAGGCGAATCGCGAGCTCATCGCGAGCATCAAAGATGCGCTCGCCGAGCGTCCCGACGTGCGGTTGGCGTACGTCAAGGGTCACGCGGGGATCGACCTCAACGAGCGCGCCGACGAGCTCGCCCGGCGCGCCGTCGAGCTGGGCGACGAGATGCGTCGGGTGGTCCCGGTCGGCTCGAGTTCGGAATAGGCTACCCCCATGTCGCCCGTGGTCTTGTGCGTGGTCGGAGGGTTGGGGCAGCGCGCGGCCACCGACAGCAATGCTCTCGCCGAGGCGTCGACGCCCAACTTGGACGCCTTCCCCCACCGCTCTGTTTTGAAGGCCGCCGGGGGCCTCGAACTCGAAGCGCGCGGGACGGGAGAGATGGGCTTCACGACCCTCGGCGCGGGGCGGGTGGTCCCGACGCAGCGGCAGCGGTTGGACGCGCTGATCGACGGGGGACGGTTCGCCTTTCATCCGACGGTCGATGCCGCGGTGCGCCAGGTGATCTCCGAGGGGAAGCTCCACCTGGTGGGCCTGCTCTCGACCGACGGTCTCCACGGCCACGTCGCCCATTTGCACACCATCATCGACCACTTCGTCTTCAACGAGCTCGATGTCGTCGTGCACGGCATCATCGATGGTCGACACGCAGCCCCGCGCCAGGGGATCGCCGACGTCGACCGATTCTTGAATCACTACGCCGACGAGCCTCGGGTGACGTTGGGGACGTTGAGCGGCCGAAACTACGCCCTCGACGCTGGGGGCCACTGGGATCGGACCTACCGGACCTTTCACGCGATCGTGCGTGACCGGATCCTCGGGGAGCCCGCCCCGCAGGAAGACGATGCGCTCGAAGCCCTTCGTGGCGCGTACCGGAGGGGGGTGGCCGACGCGTGGCTCGAGCCGGTGCGAATCGGCGACTACCGGGGCGTCGAGGGCAATTTCCTGGCCGACTTCAGCAGCCCCAATCCCGCCTGGGACTGGACCGGATTCGACGTCGGATTCGTCGCGACGACCCGCGCCGACCGCTCGCGCCAGCTCGTCTCGATGCTGCGGCGCGCGGGGCTTCCTGACGAGGTCGAGGTCGACCTGCTCCGCGATCGCGGGCGAAAGGTGATCGCCTTCGAACCCGCGGGCTTGTTCACCCTCGTCGACCACGGTCTCGACATTCCCTGTGTGATCCCCGATGAGCCCGTCGCGGACAACCTCGCCATCACCCTCGCCGCCGCCGGAAAACGCCAGGCGCGCGTCGGAGAGACGGAGGGGGCCCGCCACGTGGGTCGCCACTTTTCGGGCTACCGAACCGCCACTGTCGACGGCGAGTCTCGTCTCGTCGCGCAGACCCCGCGGTTGGTCGAACACTTCGAGGACCGCCCCGCCCTCGCGACCGACAAGGTGACGGCCCTGGCGACCGATGCGCTGGCCAACCACGACTTCGTCCTCGTTCACTTCATCGCCCCCGACGCGGTGGCCCACACCGGAGATGCGACGGCGACCGTGGCCGCCATCGAAGCCGTCGACCGCGCGGTGGGGCGCCTCCGCGATGCGGTCGATGCGGTCGGCGGCCACCTGCTGGTCACCTCCAGCCACGGCAACGTGGAAGAAATGCGCGACGACCGCGGGGATCGTTTCCCGGGCCACACCGCGGCCGACGTCCCCGTGTGGAGCACGTTCGGCCCCCTCCGCGCGCGCGGCCACCTCCAGGACGTGGCCCCGACGTTGTTGTCGCTCCTGGACCTGCCCGTCCCCTCGGCCATGGTCGGCGCCCCGCTTCACCGCGAGAGCGAGGCGTCGGGGCCGACCTCGGACGACGACGACCGGCCCGGCACGTGACCCCGTCGTCGCAGGACGGCGACCCGCTCGGGGTGGCCTACGAGGTCGGCGACGCCGTCATCACGTACGGCACCATCTGGGTGCGACGCGGGCGACGGCGTTCCGACGGTCGCGCAGTGCTCATCCAAAGCCCCCGCGGCCAGGCACGACGCCTCGAGTGGGCGCGGTCCATCCTCGAGCGCCAGGCGCGCGTGCTCGCGGCGGTCGACCACCCGCGGCTGCCCTCCTCGTTGGAGGTGTCGCGCGCCGCGGATCATTTCGCGCTCGTCTTTCCCGACCACGGTGGACACCGGCTCGGCGCCGTCCTGAACGAGACGCGGCATCTGTCCGCTCACGCGATCCTCGTGCTGGGCGCCCAATTGGCCGGAGCCCTCGCGGCCTTGCATCGCGCGGGCGAGGTTCACGGTGCCCTACGCCCCGAGCTGGTGGAGATCACCGACCGGGGCCAGCTCTACCTTCACGGAGCGGGAATGAGACCCCGCGGGGCCGAGCGCGGACGCGACGAGCTCTTGGAGGTGCCGGCGTTCATGGCGCCCGAGATGATCCTGGGCGACGAACCCACCGACGCGGCCGACGTTTTTCTCCTCGGCCTTCTGCTCCACTTCTGCGCGACGGGGGCCCACCCCTTCGCGGGGGACGACGACGACGAAAACGACGGGGTCTCGCAACGAATCCGACACGAAGAGGCCCCCGCGCTCCCCACACGCAAACAAGACGGAGCCATGGTCGAACTCTCCCGAATCGTGCGGCGGTGCCTCGCGAAACGCCCCGACGATCGCTATCTCGACATGGCCGACGCGCAGCGCGCCCTCGTGCGGGTGCTTCGAAAACACACCGCCGAGCCCGAAGAGGCGATCCTCGCACAAGCGCTCGCGGGCATGGGCCTCGCAGACGAGCTCCCGACCCCGCGGCGCCGCCATCTCCTCGGCGACCAAGACGGTTCGTCGCGATGGCTGCCCTGGTTGGCGGCGGCGGGCTTGGTCGGCGGCCTCGCGCTGTTCGTGGTTGGCCTCGACCGGTGCGGCGAGCCCGACCCAGACCTGGGCCGTGAGCATCAGCGCCTCGTCGCCCGCCCCGCCGCCGTACGCCTCCTCGCCCATCCGTGGGCCGAGGTGTTCATCGACGGCAAGCGCATCGATGTAACCCCCATCGGTCGACCCGTGCCGCTCGCCCCCGGGCGCCACGTCGTCGCCTTCCGCCACCCCCAGGCGCCCGAGGTGACCCGAACGGTGGAAGTGCGTGCGGGCCAGACGGTTCTCCTCGACGTGCAGATGCAGATCGCGGAGCCCGTACCCTCCGCGACCGCAATCACCGAGGAAGCCACGTCCCCGTGACCGGCCACGCCAACGCACGGTGCCATGGGCCACCGACGACGGCCGAGCGACCCATCCGAAGCTGCACCTCGGCTGCCTACATGCCCTCGTCATCAAGTGAGGGGCCCCGCGAGCGGCTCGGTGCCCGCGCCCGGTACCGATGCAGGCGTTCCTGCCGTTCTGACGTCGGTCTCCACCGTTCTGTCAGTCGGTGGCACCACTCGAAAATGCTCCCTAGACTCCGCTCGTGGAGGTTCTCGCGGGGCGCGAAATCGCGGGTCGCTACCGGCTCCGCCGCCGGATCGGTGCCGGTGGCATGGGAGAGGTTTGGGTTGCGCGGCACCTCGAACTCGAGGTGGACATGGCCGTCAAACTCATCGCCCCCGACCGAGTGGGGAGCGCGTCGGCGGAGCGCCGCTTTCGGCGGGAGGCTCGGGCGGCGGCCCGGTTGAGGTCGCCCTTCATCGCGACGATCCACGACTTCGGTCGGGCGGGGGGACTCCTCTTCTTGGTGATGGAATTGCTCCAGGGCCACGATTTGTCGGCGTACCTCGAGGACGGTCCGATGAAGCGCTCGGAGGCGCTCTACGTCCTGAGCCAGCTTGGCCGCGCGCTCGAGGTCATTCATGCGAGCGATGTCGTGCACCGCGACGTCAAACCCTCGAATGTCTTTCTCGCCGAACACGGCGGCGACGTGACGACCAAGCTCCTCGACTTCGGCATCGCCAAGATGCTCGAGGGTCAAAGCGGCGACGACGATCGATCGACCACGGCTACCGGGGTTCGGGTTGGCTCACCGGGTTACATGAGCCCGGAGCAGATCGTCGGAGACGCGATCACGCGGCGGAGCGACCTCTGGTCCTTGGCCTGCCTGGGCTACGTCATGCTCGCCGGGGAGCAGCCTTTCCACGGTCGGGACCCCGGTCGACAGTACGCTGAGGTCTCTGCCGGCAACGTGCGCCCTCTCGTGATCGAGGGCATCGATTCGGCTCCGTTGATGGCGGTCTTCCGGCGCAGTCTGTCCCTCAGCCCGGATGCGCGTTTCTCCTCCCCGACCGAACTCGTAGAGGCGTTGCGCGAGGCCCTCGGGGGCGTCGAGCCGGAGATGCCGGAGCCACGGGTGCCATCGCCCTCGCGGTGCGCCACCGGGACGAAGACCTTGCCCCCACCCGAGGATGAGGCCCTCGACGCGTCGCCAGATAGAGCCTCGGGAGCGGAGGCACCGCGGTCGCGTGATTCTTCCCTTGCGGGTCGAGGCGAAGCACGCGCCCCGGTGGAGACGACCAGCTCCCGCCCGAAGCCGGCTACCGCGTCCGCGCCGCGGCGGCGAACGTTGGCGTGGGGGCTGGCCGCCGGGTTGGGGACGCTCCTGAGCCTTGCGTACGCTTACCGTTCGTTTTCGGTCGAGGTGAGCGCCTCTATGTCCCGCGATGCACGCGCTCTGCCCGCCTTGCTACCGGTTCTCAGCGTCGAGGCGGGGCCCGACCAGAAGAGCGACCCCGCCGCGTCGACCGCTCCTCAGGTGCGTCCGGCTCCTGGACGCGTCGCCCGCGACCAACCGACCGCCACCGAGACGACGCCAAAGGTGCATCCTGACCTCCCGCGCCCCCGTCACGTCGGGTCCGGGCCGAGCCGGTTTCCTCCTCCTCCTGGGCCGTCGCCCACCGCGGAGAGGAAATCCTCACCGTCGCCCGCCATTCGAGACGCTCGGCCGGGGTCGGTCCCCTCGGTGGACCCGTTTTCGGGGCTTCCGATCCCCTCTTCGCCCCGCGGCACCGTTCAGTGAAAGTGGCCGCTGATCGAGACGGTGCCCCATCCCACGCGCACCTTCAGGTTCTCGTCCCGGGGTGACGGCGTCAGCGGAACGGCGGCCAATACCAGACCTGCGACGGTGGAAACGCCACCGACGATGAACGTGGCGGTCGCGACGTGGGCAAAGCGCTCGGACGCCGTTCGCTCGCCGTCGTCATCGTCGTCGCAGCGCCCGGTTGGACCACAACGTTGTCGGGCGGCTGAGGCACGATCGAGGGCCAGAACCCCCGTGACGATCCCCGTGACGAGACCGGCCCCGCCGACACCGAGCAACGTGTAGCCCGCCACGCGCAAGGGGGGGGGATGGCCCGCTTCGACCGCCGACGAGCCCGAAGGACGCAGGTCTGGCGGCGGGTCGGGGGAAGGCGATGCGATCGGAGAACGCGTGGACCGCGTCCGCCGGGGCGATGGCGGTTGTAAAACCTCGACGGAAAGGACCCGCCGCTCGCCGGGCTTCACGCGGAACTGAAGCGAGGCGATGCGGGTGTCGCCGCGCGTGACGGTGAGTGCGTGGGCGCCCGGATCGAGTCGCACGGGAGAGGTGGGGTAGACTCGGCCGTCGATCCGCACGACCTCACCTCCTTGCGCGCCGTCGAGCTTGATGCGCACCTGGGGGATCTGCGCCTCGATGCGCGCGAGGTCTGCCTGTGCGGCGACTACGGCCTCCCGCCACGGCGCCGGGGCGGACCCATCGAGCTGTTCTGCGGCGACGGCCAAAAACGACCGACGCGCGGCGCGCCACTGCCCGAGGGCGCGCTCGCTGCGCCCCCGGTAGAGCACGAACACCGGCGAATGGGCCTGGGCGTCCGCGGCAGCGAAGTGTTCGCGCGCCTCCTCGAAGCGGCCCGCATCGAATGCCGACTTCCCGGCGCGACCGGCCGCGATGGCACGTTCCGTGGCGGTATCGCCATGAGCGCTTGCCTCTTCTGCACGGGTCGGTCCAGCCGTCGCCGTAGCTGCGACGAGAAGCAGCATGCCCGCGCTCCGCACGCGTCCAGCGTAGAAGCGTTGCTCTACGAGTGCCAGCTGGTGCTATCGTGGGCCGGGGCGGGACAAAGACGATCACCGCCTTCGATCGAGTTCGGCGGGGACAAAGACATATGAGGCGCGACAGGCGCAAGACCAGAGAGAGCCGTAGAGAAGGGGGTCGCATGGTCGACTGCGGCGCAGTCTGGCCGCTGTTCGTGGTCGCGACGTGCGGCTCGAGCTGTCACCTCATGCTGGGGTACCAGGATGATCCGGGTGCGTCCGAGACCGACCCCACGGAGACGTCGTCTCGCGGTGGGTCCCCGAGATCCGGACCAGCGGGCTCGGGGGGGGCCGGGGCCGCAGGAGACCCGTCGGGTGCAACCGCCTCCGGCGGCGATGCGGCCGGGGGTGGTGGCGGGCAGGATGGTGGCGGGCAGGGCGGTGCGGGCGGTTCGTGTCGGCACGTGGCCGAAAGCGACTTCGTCGGGAACCCGCCCCTCGGTCCCGCCGATGAGGACTTCGCGTCGGCCACGACGCCTCTGGCGCGGTGGGGAGCGCGCTTCTTCGTCGTCAACGAAGGCGGCTATCAGGGCCCCGTTCCCTCCACTGCGATGCTCTGCCCGGGCGCTTTGCGGATCCGTGCCGGCCAGCCCGGCGATGATGCGGGATACGCTTGGTTCGACTGGGGTACGGTCGTCGACCAGAGTGGGCCCTTTGTCTATCAGCCGGTTCAAGGCAACTTCGCCATCGAGGTCGATGTCGAAGTCGAGTCCACGGGACTCGACCCGAACTACTCGGGCGCGGGAATCGTGGTGCGAAACCCGGGCCAACTGAACCATTTCGTCTACTACAACCTCTCGGTGCGAGGAGACTCCCAGCTCGCGACGCAGGTTCGCTTGCGAGATCCCTCCGGCACGGCCGGGATGGGAAGGAGCTTCACCATGGATTCCCCCGAAGTCGCCACGGCGTGGCGAGGGAGGCTCCTCGTGTGCCGGATCGGGGGAAGCTTTTCCTTTCATCGGCGCCTCGACGACGAGGCGAGCCCCCAATACGAAGGGGCAACGTCGGGCGACCTTAACTTCGGCACCGTCCTCGACGTCGAAGTGGGGCTTTCAGCGCATTGGTTTGAGCACGACGGCACGCCTTTCGAAGGGGTCTTTCGCACGGTCCGATTTCACCCCGTACCGCCGAGCCACGCCGCTTGCACCGCGCTGCTCGAGTAACGGAACCGGGCCGGCTTACGGGTTTCAGTCCCGCGAGTCGAGTCGGCGGAGGAGTTCGTGGAGATGTTTGCGACTGATCCCAGCCGCCGCAGCCGCCCGGGTATGGTTGCCGTCGAAGCGACGGAGAAGCGCATCGAGGTAGACGCGCTCGAAGTCTTCGATGAGCGTCCGCTTTGCTTCTTTGAAAGGTAGCGGCGGTTCCACGCCGGGATAGGTGAAACCGAAAGTGGCGGGGTGACGGTGTCCGCCTCCCACGTGAAGAGCGAGATCGCTGAAGCTCGGTGCCCCCGTGGCAAGCGCCAGCGCCCGCTGCAATACGTTGCGGAGCTCCCGCACGTTGCCCGGCCAGTGATAACCCGTGAGCCGATGCAGGTTGTCGCCCTCGATGCGATCTCCCGGGGGGAGGTCGTTTTTCAGGAGATCGACCACCAATCCCTCGATGTCGCCGGGTCGGTGGCGCAGGGGTGGTAGGTGAATGCGAACGACATCAAGTCGATAAAGCAAGTCGCTCCGGAACGCACCTCGTTCGACCTCCGCGTGGAGCTTACGGTTGGTGGCAGAGATGATGCGGACGTTCACTTGACGCCCCTCTTCGTCGCCGACCCTCCGCACCTGCTGCGTCTCGATGACCCGAAGCAACTTGGGCTGAAGCTCGAGTGGGAGCTCGCCGAGCTCATCAAGAAAAATCGTACCGCCGTCCGCCTGCTCGAAGGCGCCCCGCCGCTCCTGGTGGGCTCCGGTGAAGGCCCCTCGCGCATGCCCAAAGAGCTCGGATTCGACGAGGTTGGGGGGGACCGAGGCGCAGTCGAAGACCACGAACGGTCGGCCCGCACGCGGCGAAGCCAAATGAATCGACCGGGCCGCTAAATCTTTGCCCGTTCCTGTTTCCCCCTCGATGAGCACCGGTACCTCGCTCGGCGCGGCGCGGTCCATCAGGGCGAACACCGTCCGCATCGCGAGCGACTTACCGTAGAGTTCGCCGAAGCGCGTGGCCGTCGACGGGAGGAGCTCGCGCGGCGCCCACGACGGACGGATCGCCATCGAGGTCTGGCCCACGCGGACCACGGTCCCTTCTCGCAGGGTACCGTCCTGCACGCGGACGCTTCCGATGAAGACTCCGTTGCGACTGTCGAGGTCGCGAACCCGAACTCGTCGATCCGAAAACGAAAGCACCATGTGGCGCCGTGATACGGTATCGTCGTTCAATACCAGGTCGGCCTCGGGCGCACTGCCCACGACCAGACGACCTCTCAGCCCGACCTCCGTCCCCGCTCCGGGCCCGTCGAGGACCACCACCTTTAGCCCGACCGAAGGACTCGTCGTCGGGATCCCTTCCGCCGTTTTCGTGGCCGAGGGCTCGGACGCTTTAGCGGTCTCGTGTGTGCCGGAGGCCCGACGCTCGTGTGTGCCGGAGGCCCGACGCTTAACTCTCCCGCCCGCCATGCCACCTCGTACCACGGGGCGATCGACGTGTCCTCGACCGGGGCGACGACGAGGCGGAGTGCCCGGCGCATAAGCGCGAGACACAACGCTCCCGGCCCGACGCCGACACGGACCCGTCGGCGCTTCCGTGCGGTTCGTGGCGTGGTGGCTTTCGACCCACACCCCTTGGCTGCGGCCTGCGACACCCGTCGGATGAGCGGCAAACCACGGGCAATACCATTGATGGTCGCGTCGGTACGGGCGTCCGGGCGGGGTGTTTTTCAGCCCCCGGCGGGGTGGTTCAGCGTTTTCGAATCAGGAGGACCCCATCTCCTAGGGGCAGGTGGCAAGGGTCGACGCGGTCGTCCGCCATGATGGTCGTGGTGAGCTCCCGGAGGACGACGGGGACGTCGTCCGTTCGGGCCTCGTCGGCGACGCTGCCTCCCCAGAACACGTTGTCGATCGCGATGACCCCGCCGGCTCGCACCAGGTGGAGGCATTGTTCGTAATAACGAGGGTACGCGCCCTTGTCGGCATCGATGAAGGCGAAATCGAACGGTGCCGCGTCGTCGTTGTCGATGAGTGCATCCAGGGTTTCCACGGCGGGCCCCAAGCGTAGGTCGATGCGGTCTTCGACCCCCGCCTCGCGCCAGTGTCGACGCGCGACCGCGGTCCATTCTTCCGAACGGTCGCACGCGACGAGGCGGCCGTCCGCGGGTAGTTCCAAGGCCACGGCGAGGGCGCTGTAGCCGGTGAAGACGCCAATTTCGAGGGCGCGTCGCACGCCGAGTGCCCGCACCAGAAACCGCATGACGGCGCCCTGCTCCACCGAGATCTGCATGACCGCGCCTTCGATCGTGCGCGTCTCTTCGCGGAGCCGAGCCAGCGCCGGAGGCTCTCGAGAGAGCGCGTGGTCACGCATGAACTTGGCGAGGGCCGGATCGATGGCATGGCTGTGAGTGGACATGAACGCACCCTACGCTGCACGATGACCTCATGCCCGCGGGCTTTTCTCCTCGCCGCCACGCGGCCGTCGCGCTCGTTGGTACGGTCGCTGTGGCCTGCTCGTTGCGCTGGGACGAGGTGGATCCGCGCGGCAACCAGACGGGAGGACCCGCGGTCACCTCGACGTCGCGGTCGTCGTCCGGAGCCGGGACGTCCGATGGGGGCGGAGGAAGGGCCGCACAGGCGACCGTAGGCGCCGGGGGTGGGGGTTCGAACGCCGGCGGTGGCGGTGGCGGCGGCGACGGTGGCGGCGGCGGCGGCGCCTCGAACGGATGCGCCGACGGCACCCGCGAGCTCTTCGTCGACATCTCGCAGGAGCCGAACATCGCCGGCTGTAGTGGCGCTTGGAGCGTCGAGGGCTTCCTGAGCGGCGCCTCGATGGTGCCGCAGTGTGGCCGAAACGGCGGCAACGACGGGGTCAATCCCGACGGTACCGGATGCTCGGCGGAAGACCTCTGCGCGGCCGGTTGGGCCGTTTGCGCTTCAGCGACCGAGGTCGCCGCGGCCGCGGCCAACGGTGGATGCCCTCCCGCCGGCCCTCCGGGCATGTGGGCCACGCGTCAGGGCGGCTTACCTGCCTCTAAGGAGTGTTCCTCGGACGGCATCGATGACGTCGCCGGCTGCGGCTACATCATCGGTAGGGTTCCGGGGGCAACGTGTGCACCGTTGAACCGTGTTCTCTATCACCAAGACTGCACTCTGGCGGCGGGTTGGGACTGTGGCAGCGAAGCGAACTTTCTTTCGTCAGAGCATACGATCGTCACCAAACCCACAACGTCCGACGGTGGCGTCCTCTGTTGCCGCCGGTGACGAGGGTTCCCGGGCAAAGCCGACGCAGCGGGTCCACCACCCATGCTTCGACACCTCGGCGAAGCATGTGGCGCCCGACACGGCGGGCGCCGGCGGCCGCCACCCCCGTGAATCTGTAAGTCGACGTCATGTCGGCTCTCCGCGTTGGCGCGCAGTTTGTACCGGGCCTCGGGCATGTTGTCGTTCGGCGCGCTTCGCGCCTGGGTTCCCCTGGTGGGACGCGGGCTTCTTTGGACCTTCGCCCTCGCGGTGTTCGCGCATCTCGGAGGGGCGACATGGCATCATCGCGACGGCCCCGCCTCGCGCGCACGGTGGGGCTGGTCGGGGCTTGCCGCGCACGCCCGCGCCGCTTTGCTCGAACGTCGCGCAGAGACCGCCCCGCGGCCATCGACCTCGGCGACCCCATGCCGCCCGACATCGTCGCCCGAGGGTCCCAAGGCAACGACGGCGGACGGAAAGGTCATTCTGAATCGCGCTGGCGTTCGCGATCTCGTGCGCCTCCCGGGGGTAGGACCGAAGCGCGCCGAGGCAATTCTGGCGGTGCGCAAGCGGCTCGGCGATCGTTTTCGCAGCGTTCGTCAACTCATGCGGGTCCGCGGCATCGGGCCCCGCTCGCTGAAGAAACTGATCCCCCACATCACCCTCGAACCGCCCCCGCCGCCGGCGGCCTCCGTGGGCACCACGTCAGCGTCTGCCCCGGTCCCGAGCGCGCGCCTCCCGACAACGACAGGCAAGTGAGGTAGCTTGGGGCGATGTCGAAGCTGCGCCGCCGGCACGTGCTGGCCACCACCCTCGCGTCGTCCGGGGTCGCCGCCACCGGGCTCACTTCGGCCGAGCCCGCTCGAGCCGCGAAGGACGCCGCGAAGGATTGGGCGGCGCGGCCCCCCAAGGCCTTTCAGCGGCTGTCGCTGCCGGGAAAGGTCGTGCGGGTTCACAAGGCCGGCTCGATGCAGGAGGGAGGCGTATACCCAGAGCCGGAGGCGGCCGCGGCGATGGTGCGTCGCGCGATGACCGAGCTCACGGGGGAGGCCACCGCCGCCGCGGCGTTCAAACAGCTCATCCACCCCGAGGACGTCGTCGCCATCAAGCCGAATGGGATCGCGGGGCGAAAGACGATGAAGATGGCGACCAACAAGGAGGTCGTGCTGGAGGTGGTGCGGGGGGTGATCGCGGCCGGGGTCCCCGCGGAGAAGATCACCATCTACGAGCAGTACCGGGACTTCCTGTTCGCCACCCGGTGCATCACCGACAAGGCGACCTTGGCCCTGGCCCCGGAGTTTCCGGCGGGGGTCCAGGCCGACGTCCATCTCAACAAGAAGGCGGTCATGGATGCGATCGTCGTCGGTCAGAGCGCCACCAAGTACGTCACGCCGTTCACCGACGCGACGGTCGTGATCAACGTACCGCAGGTCAAAGACCACAACATCTGCGGCTACACGGGAGCGATGAAGAACATCACCCACGGCTCGAACATCAACCCGCACGACTACCACAAGCACAACGCGAGCCCCCAGATCGCGCATCTCTTCGCGCAAGACGTGGTGAAGAGTCGGATGGCCCTCCACATCGCCGACGCCTTTCAGGTCATCTACGACGAGGGGCCGATCGACAAGAACCCGCGGCGTCGCGTGCTGCACGAGTCGATCTACGCGGCGACCGACCCGGTGGCGATCGACGTCGTCGGCTGGCGGGTCGTCGATGGGCTGCGTCGCGACAACGGCCTCCCCAGCCTGGCGGATGCGGGCCGCGAGCCGACCTACCTTCGCGTGGCGAGCGAGCTTGGGCTCGGCGTGTACGACGAGGCACGCATCGACCGTCGCGACATCGAAATGTAAGCGGGATGACGGGCCGCGAACCGGCACGAGGGTCGCGTCGAAGGTACGTCGATGCCGAGCACGCAAATTGCGGGCCGTCATGCGAGAAGTTGGAGCGGGGGCTCGCCGGCCGGTGTTAAGGTGGAGAACTGGTGGCGAGGCGTTGGTGCCTTGGAGGGACGCCCGCCGCATCTGGAGGAGGAAGACGAATGCCCATCGGCATGGAGATGAAGCTGCAGGTCAAGCTGTCCCAGCAGCTGGTGATGACGCCGCAGCTGGTCCAGGCGATCCGGCTGCTGCAGCTGTCGCGGATGGAGCTCGTCGAAGAGGTACGCAAAGAACTCGACGGAAATCCGGTCCTCGCCGACGACAACATCGAGCCTCAGGGCAACGAGCGCAACGTCCAGGCGAACCAAGACGCGCCTCCCCCGACGGAAGCGCCTGCGGCGGCCAAAGAACCCCCGCCCGAGCCCAATGCGAGCGACAATGCTTCGACCGAAACGAAGACGGACGAGATCGACTGGGAGCGCTACCTCGAGAACCAGTCGCAGCTGAAGCAACCGTCGGGCACGGCGCGGAGCGGCTTCGACGAGTTGCCCCCGATCGAGCAAAACCTCACCAAGCAGCCCAACCTACGCGACCACCTGTTGTGGCAGCTGCAGATGAGTGACTTCGTCGATACCGAGAAGCACTTCGCGCTGCTCGTCATCGGCAATCTGGACGACCGCGGTTACCTCGACCTCGAGGGCGGGGTCGGACCCGACGGCGAGCCCCTCGCCGACCTGACCATCGAAGACCTCGCCGCGGAGGCGGGACTCGATCCCGAAGACGCCCCGGAAGTGCTCGCCCTCATTCAGCGCTTCGACCCGGTGGGAGTCGCTGCCCGCTCGCTCCAGGAGTGTCTGCTCGTCCAGGCGGAGGTTCTCGGTTTCGACGACATCGACAAGGCGATCATCCAGCATCACCTTAAGGACGTCGAGCGACGCAACCTCAACGCGATCGTGAAGGCGTTGGAAGAGCCGCTCGAGGAGATCATCGAGTCGGTGATGGAGATCCAAAAGCTCGAGAGCGTACCGGCGCGCAACTTCTCCGAAGTCGACGAACGATCGATCGCGATCACCCCCGACGTGTTCGTCCTCAAAGATGGCGACAAATTCGTGGTGAGCGACAACGACCGCGGGATGCAACGCCTCTACATCAACGAGTCGCTCGTCAAGCGCATGCTGAGCGACCCGAAAGCCAAAGACTTCATCAACGACAAGCTGCGGTCGGCGCAGTGGCTGATCCGAGCCATCGAGCAGCGGCGGCGGACGATCATCAAGGTCACCGAGTGCATCGTCGAAAAGCAGCGGGACTTTCTCGAGCGAGGCGTGGCCCACCTCAAGCCGATGATCCTCCGGGACGTGGCCGAGTCGGTCGGCATGCACGAGTCGACCATCTCTCGGGTGACGTCGAACAAGTACGTTCACACCCCGCAGGGCCTGTTCGAGCTGAAGTACTTTTTCAATTCGTCGATCGCACGCGTCGGGGAAGCCGACATCGCCTCCGAGAGCGTGAAGCAGGCCATCAAGCAAATCATCGCCGAGGAAGATAAAGACAAGCCGCTCAGCGACCAGGCCATCGTCAAAAAGCTCAAGGCGGACAGCGGCATCAAGATCGCGCGCCGCACTGTGGCCAAATACCGAGAGATGCTCGGCATTCTCTCTTCGGCGAAGCGCAAGAAGCTCTTCTAGCAAAACGGCTGCTCGCCACACCCACTGGTTCCACCGCTGGGCCTGGAGGCGCTTGGGCAGAAACGTGCCCAGTCGGGTAGACGCGCCGCGGCGCCATCGTAATACGGCGCCATGAACGTAGGCGTCGTGCGCTCGGGGGTCGTCGTGGCCCTCCTGCTCCTGTCGGGCTGCAGTCCGGCGCTGGCCCCTGTCGCGGCGGCTCCCGAGTTCGAGCCCCCGAGCCAAACGAAATGCCAAGTGGCCGCGAGCCAACGACGGCCCTTGGTCGTCGAATGGCCGTCGGCGGATCGCGCCGCCCTGGAAGCGCTGGCGAAACAAGGCACCGTGGTGGTGCGGTACGAGGGGTGCGAGATGGAGCTGCTGCCCCAGTGTCATGCCCGCGGCGGCTACACCTTCACGGGGACGTCGATCAAACAGGACCGCCTGAGCATCACCAACGCCGACGAGCTCTACGCCGAGGTCCCGCTCGGGGCGCCCAAGCTCGAGGCGAAGCTGGCCCGCGCCGGGGAGCTCAACGTCGACATGACGGTGGTGGGGCGCTTCGACGGCGACACCCGCGGCCTCACGTTCGCCGACCTCGAGGGCCGCTGCGCCGAGGCGACCCACGTGATCACTGGGCTCACCGCCGGGGCGTTCACCTTTTTTGCCGGCGGGAGCGCCGAGGCGTCGGCCGGAGCGTCGGCCTTCGGGGCGGAGGCGGGGGGGCGCTCCGACGCGAGCAAAGAAGTCTTGAACCGCGACGGAGATCCCAGAGCCTGCGAAACCACGGACGGACTTGCCCCTCCGGCGGGCTGCAGCGCCATTCTCCGCGTCGAGGTGGCCCCGCTGGCACAGGCTGCGGACACGCCGGCCGTATTGGGCCGAAGCGCGCCGCCGTTTGCTCTGGGCAACCTGGTGCCGAGCCCCGACGCGAAGACGCCCGGCCGTTTCGGCCTCGGCACGGTGAAGCGAGGACCCGGGGTGGTGAAGCTCCGCATCACCGGCGAGGGCGTCGACGAGCGCACCCAAATCCAGGGGGACGGCGTCAGCCTGCTCGAGCCCCGCGGCCGCGAGATGGTGAACCTCGGCCCGCGTCGGCTCATCTGCACGGCGCCTTGCGACCAGTGGCTCGATGCGCGGATGGGGCAACCGGTCTTCGTGGTCGGCCCCGACTACCCGGCCGCCGGTCCCTTCAACTTCTTCGACCGAGAAGGCGAGCTCGAGCTCGAGGTCGACCCTGGCAACGGAGCGGTCGTGACCGCCGGCGGGTGGCTCGCGGCCCTCGGCGGACTCTCCGTCATCGGCGGCTTGTCCACCCTGCTCGTCGCCGGCCTCGTCGACTCCAGCGACTCCCGGGGGGACCAAGAGACGGCCGATGACCTCTACCTCGCGGGTGGGCTTTTGACCGGGATCGGCGCGGGGGTGATGGTCCCCGGGATCTTCATGCTGGTCTACGGCGACACCTCGGTCGAGGTGCGCTCTGCGCTCGCCCCCCCTCCCTGACGCCTTTCACGCGTCACCCGGTCCCGGGGCCATGCCCGGCGGGGCGCCGAAACCGTCGACCAGCGCGACCACCGCGTCGAGACCGTGAAGGATCTCCCCCGCGAGCCGCACCGGCCCCTCCAGCGACCCCGTTTGCCGATAGGCCCCCCAGCGGTCGACCCAAGCCCCATCCGCGTCCGCGCGACCGAAGAGGTCGCGGAGAAGCGCCGCTTCATCCGCCTCGACGCTCTCGGGTCCCGGGGCGCCGAGAACCGGGGGAAGCTGGTGGGCGACCGTGGCCAGCCGCTCCACCGCTCGCCGTAGCTGGCCCAGCAATGGCTCCGGTCCCGACCAGAGCGCACTGCGGAGCGCTTGGACCTCGACCCGCAGCGCCCGCTCGATCGCGAGGCGCAAAAGGCGAGCGGTGATGGGGAGCTGGTCGTAAGGAATGCGCCCTCGGAGGGTCACGTGACGGCTCCGCTGCTCCGCCAGCTCCAAGGCGAACACATCGGCCGCTCGGGTGAGCTCCGCAGCCGAAAAGACCGAGAGCGCCACCGACGCGGGAAGGTCCCGCCCGAGGTTCGTCAGCGTCGCCACGTGCGCGTGGGCGACCAGCGCGACGAGGTGGATGCGCGCGGCCCCGCGGTGTCGGCGCGGCGGCACCGCTTCGCCCACGAGCGCGAGGCCACGGACGGTTTCGCCGCCTCCCCTGGCGATCGCCGCCACGGCGGCGTCGATTTGCCGCTGCTCCTCGTCGGAGACCCCCGCCACCTCGATGGTCTCGCCCACATGGGGAAGCATAGCGCCTCTCGGCGGCCACTTGTCAGGGCGCATCGGGGTCGGCATGCAGACAGGAATGGAGCTGACGGCCGAAACCCTTTTTCGCCGGTATTTTCTTCCGCTGTATCCGCCGGAGGCGCGGACCAACCTCGACACGGTGCGCACCACCGACGCCAACCCAGCGGGCAACCCGCGGATCCTTGGCCAACTCGACGCCATCGCTGCCACCTTCACCACCGTCGCCCCCCGGGCCCTCGATGCCGAAGACCTGGTGCTCGACTACTCGGACGCCTCGATCCATCGCCTCGCCGCCGCCGTCGACCGCAAACGGCGAGACGCCATGCTCTCGCCAGGCCTCGAGACGACCGGGGGACCGGCCAACGACGGTTCGGCGGCGGGCGGGCCGCCGGCGGTGCCCCCCCTCGTTCACCTCGCGACCCACGGCGCCGTCTACACGGGGGCCTGCATCGTGCGCAATCACGAAGGGCGGTGGCAGGTGCGCTCGCCTCTGTGGGAATCGCGGGTCGAACTCACGTCGCGGGCGGGCACCGGGGACCTCGCGATCTTCCAGTGGTGGCTCAAGTCGCTCAGCGACGACGAGATCGACGAGCCCCGTCTCGCCGACCGCTACCGCCTCCTCGTCGAAGTGCCGCGCGCCAACCCCGACGCGCTCCCCGTGATCGCCACCCCAGGCCGAAAGCTACCGAGGCTGAAGAAGGTCGACTACAGCCTGCTCCACAAGTACCTGAAGGCGCGGCTTCCTGAGTTACGCGGGGTCGGAGAGCACTTCCCGACTCCCGAGGGCTTCACGAAGCTCGGGTTCAAGTGGCTCGACTTCATGCTCGTCGGCGGCGGTCGGATGCTGTTGATGCACGGCCCCACGCCCCAGGGCGTTCATCTGTTTTGGCTCGACGCGAGTGGTTTTTCTCACTCGGCGTTCTACCCAGCCGATTCATTCCCCGCGCACATCGTCAAGGACGAGGGAGAGCGGCTCGTCGTCCACGTCCCCATTCTGGGCGCGCCGCAGACCCACGAGATGCTCTGGTCGGGGCCCACCCCCTGACACCCGGACCCCCCCCGGAGACCCGACACCCGAAAGCGGAGGCCCGGAGGCCCGGAAACCCGAAACCCCGAGCCCGGAAACCCGGAAACCCGGAAACCCGGGGCTCCGGGAACAGGGCTCCGGGAACAGGGCTCCGGGAACAGGGCTCCGGGAACAGGGCTCCGGG